>JAEXZY010000113.1 GCA_023404955.1 Actinomycetes bacterium | reverse complement strand
GATCATATCCGAATCCCGGAGTCCGCGGTTAAAATGCCTTCACCAGAGGGTAACAGCGGTGAAGAACAGTGAATCAAGTGAGGTGAGATATATGCAGTTATGGGAAGAAAAGGCGCTGGAACGAATGGAAGGCCGGGAAGAAGGCATCGGTGAGGGAGAAGAACTCTTTGCCGCATTGACAGAAAGGCTCTTAAAGGATTCCCGTACGGATGATTTGCTAAAGGCAGCAAATGACAGGGAATTCCGATATGCTCTATATCGGGAATACGGGCTTAAGGCAAGTGTTTGAAGACTACCGAAAACTCTTTACTCCTACCCCCCCTACCAAAGCCAGGGGAAGATTGCGCTCCTGCGCAGCCTTCTCCTGCGCTTTGCTATTCCCATTCCACCTCTTCACTCATTAATAAATCTCAGGCTCATCTATATTGTTTCCGAACTCTGTTTCCAGGAAGTCAAAATCGCATCCCTCTTCCGCCTGCGTCACATGCTGCTGATACATCCACACATATCCGCGCCCATATTTCGGTTTCGGCGCTTTCCACTCTGCCCTTCTCTTCTCCATCTCCTCTTCACTGATTTCGAGATTCAGAAGCCTGTTTTCAATGTCCAAAGTTATCATATCACCGTTTTTCACAAGCGCCAGCGGGCCTCCTATAAACGCCTCCGGCGAGACATGCAATACACAGGCCCCATAGCTGGTCCCGCTCATTCTGGCATCTGAGATTCTCACCATATCGCGGATACCCTGTTTTACAAGTTTATCCGGAATCGGGAGCATGCCCCATTCCGGCATTCCAGGACCGCCCTGAGGGCCGCAGTTTCTGAGAATCATGACGGTATTCTCCGTCACTTCCAGGCCATCACTCCCCGCGACTGCCTTGTACGACGCATAATCGTCAAAGACAAGAGCCGGGCCTGTATGTTTGAAAAATTTGGGGCTGCAGGCACTGGCTTTGATCACCGCTCCGTTAGGGCACAGATTGCCGCGCAGCACCGCCAAAGCCCCTTTCGGGTAAACCGGATCATCCAGCGGCCGGATCACATCGTCATCAAATACCTCCGCTCCACGAATATTCTCCCCCACTGTTTTACCGTTGCAGGCAATGCAGTCCAGATGGAGGTATTCCTTCATCCGGTTCATCATTCCGAGAAGGCCGCCGGCATAATAGAAGTCCTCCATCAGGTATTTATCCCCAGACGGCCGGATATTGGCGATGACCGGAACATACTGGCTGATGCGGTCAAAATCGTCGATTGTGATCGGAACACCGGCGCGTTTCGCCATGGCGATCACATGGATGACGGCATTGGTGGAACATCCTTCCGCCATGGCCACCGCGATTCCATTTTCACAGGAATCCTTGGTGATTAAGTCGGCCGGTTTTAAATCCTCCCAAACCATGTCCACAATTCTCCGCCCCGAAGCCGAACACATGCGGTTATGGTTTTTATCCACTGCCGGAATCGCGGCCGCGCCAGGCATGGAGAGCCCCATGGCATCCACGATACAGGTCACCGTGCTGGCGGTTCCCATTACCATACAGGTTCCGGTGCTCCTGGCGATCCCTCCGCACACGCCCTCTAAGGTTTCCTCGTCGCAGACTCCAGCCCGGTAATCATCCCAGTATTTAAAAGCATCCGAGCCGGAGCCCAGAGTCTGGTTTCTGTAGTTTCCTCTGAGCATGGGGCCGGCAGGTATGAAGATGGCCGGCACATTGGCGCTGACCGCCCCCAGCAGCAGCCCCGGAGTCGTCTTGTCACAGCCGCCCATCAGCACCACGCCGTCTAACGGATGCATTTTAATGGTTTCCTCCACCTCCATTGCCAGCAAATTCCGGTACAGCAGCGCAGACGGTTTGACAATCGTCTCATATAAGGCCATGCACGGCAGTTCCACCGGCATTCCGCCCGCCATAAGAATTCCCCTCTTCACGTCCTCTACCCTCTCCTTAAAATGCATGTGACAGGCATTCATTCCCGACCACGTATTCAGGATTCCGATGATGGGCCTCCCCACAAATTCCTCGCTCGCCCACCCCAGTTGAAGCATCCTGGAACGGTGGTTAAAACTCCTGAAATCATGTTTATTAAACCAGCGCTGGCTCCTCAAATCCTCTGGTCTCTTCACTTTATCTCCTGTCCGGCTCATACCTGTATCCTCTCTTTCCTCAGCCCGTCGCCTAATCTCTTTCAAAGCGTCCGGGCGTCAAAATATTCATAGTTTTTACAAATAGTTTTATAGTCTTTTTTTGATGTTTTTTCCTGTTTTCCTTTCATTAAATTTTATATTTTCTCATAAGCCAAATATAGCAAAACTTACCGTTGATATCAAATACATATCTTAAATACACTGTATAGTCTACAGCTATAATTATCTCTCTTTCATTTTTTTATTTCCACGCCTCTCTTTCCGGTTTTCCGTATGATTTCTCCTCGCCCGTCCGCTTGCATATCGATGTCAAATTTAGTATACTTGGATTCAGATGCAATCGAATTTTGATACCCCTATTTCACTGTAAAGAGGAGAATTCATGGACCTTAAATATCTCACGTACATAACCACCATTGCCAGAGAACGCAATATCTCTAAAGCGGCCAAATCGCTCTATATCTCCCAGCCGACCTTGAGCCTCTATCTGTCCAGGTT
>JAEXZY010000054.1 GCA_023404955.1 Actinomycetes bacterium | reverse complement strand
GTTCCGCGGCGCCCGGCCTCGTCGTCACTTCACGTGGTAGTCGTCGAAGTCGAACCGCTCCATCGCCAGGAACGCGTCCTGGACGTGGAAGGGGCAGTTCAGTTCATTGCGGCCGTACTCATTGAGGTAGTAGCTGCCCTTGCCCTCCTGCTGCCAGAGCACCTTCGCGTCGGCTTCGTCGACCGACTCGTTGTAGGCGTCGAAAGCCTCCTGGCGCACCTCCACCGACGAGTTCCCGCCCTCGACCAGACCGACGATCCCTTCGAGGATGTAGCGCGTCCAGATCTCGGTCCACATGGGGAATCCGCCGGTGCGGGCCTGGCCGGACGGCCCGTACATCGCAAACATGTTGGGCATCCCCGGGAACGTCATACTGAGAAACGCGCGGGCACCGTCCTTTTCCCACAGCTCGTCGAGCGTCGTCGAGTCGCGGCCCACGAACGTGATCGGGAAGAAGTACTTCGAAACCTGGAATCCGGTGGCCAGAACCACCAGGTCGAACTTTCGCGAGGTGCCGTCGACGGTGACGATGCCGTTCTCGTCGAATCGCTCGATGCGATCGGTGACGAGTTCGACGTTGTCACGCTTGAGGGTGTCGTACCACCCCATGTCGATGACGAACCGACGGCCGAGCGGGGCGACCTTGGGGATCACCTTGGACTTGAGATCGGGTCGATCGCCGACCTGTTCGTCGATGTAGTCAAGCAGCTTCAGCTTCAGGTTGTCGTTGAGCTCGTTGATCTTGCCGCCGCGGGCCTGCCACTCGGGGTCGTAGTCCTGCAGTTCCTCCAGGTTGAGGATCGCCAGGAAGGACGTGTAGCTGAACCAGTTCCAGTAGTACGGGAAGTTTTCGAACAACCACTGGACTTCCTCCGACCACTGGTCGAGGTAACCCGGCATCGGCATTACCCAGTGCGGAGTCCGCTGGAACAGCGTCAACGATTCGACGTCGCCGACGATGCTGGGCGCGAGTTGGGCACCTGACGATCCGTTACCGATGATCGCGACCTTCTTGCCGGTGCAGTCAAAGCTGTGATCCCAGTTCGTGGTGTGCACGATCCGCCCCGAGAAATGTTCTTTGCCCTCGAAGTCGGCTTCCAGTGGGGTGGAGAAAAGCCCTGCGGCACAGACGATGAAGTTGGTGCGCCAGCTCCGCTGCAGGCCGGACCGATCGGTCACCGTCACGTCCCAGGCGGCGTCCTCTTCGTGCCATTCGGCGCGCTCGACCTGCGTCTCGAACTGGCAGTGGGACAGCACGTCGTACTTCGTCGCCACATGGGTGAGGTAATCGAGTGTCTCCTGCCGCTGGGGGAACAGCGACTTCCATGGGTAGCCCTTCTCGAACTTGTACTGATAGTTGAAGCTCGGCACGTCGACGCGGGCACCCGGGTAGGAGTTGGTCAACCACACCCCGCCGACGCCCGTTTGACGCTCCACCAACGTGTACGGGATACCGAGACGACCCAGCTGCACCGCCATGGCGATGCCGGAGAACCCTGCGCCGATTACGGTGACATGGAGGGTTTCCAGCACCGAGGCGTCCGGTTTCGAGGTCCACTCGATCTCGCGGGGGAAGTCCTCCAAGGCCAATTCCTCGTAGCCGAACCGGAATTCTTCGTCGGTCAGGTCGGCGCCCTTGGCCACGCTCATCAGCTCGCGGATGTGGTCCTCGGCCGGTGTCGCGGCCGGCGCACCGGATTGCAGGTAGGCGCGCGCCTTGGCCCTGACCTCGTTGTGATGCTCGGGGGCGAGGGTGCGTGCCGGGAACAAGCCGCTCTCCACCATCTCGGTGCGCATACCGGCCAGCGACTGGTCACCGGTCGCATGCAGCAGGGCCAGACGCAAGATGTTGGGGTCGGCTGCCTCGATCGCCCGGTCGGCGAGGCTGTCACTCACATCGCGGTCCACATCTCGGTTCATGGTCACTTCGCTCATCAGTCCTGACTTTCATTGCTCGTAAACGAATCATCTGGGGGCATCAGGATGCGAAGGGACTGCGACGGAGCTCACATGCACGGTCGAAACTCCGCCCGATTGGGGGGACTCGTCGGCGCGATCACCCGCGGCCCCACCCATTCGGGTAGTTTTCGCGGTCCGCGTAGAGGTGGCGCGGCGCTCACCGATGACGCTGATGCCCATGACGACTCAAGAACTCATCGCGCCGGCTTCCTCACTGTTCGACCTCACCGGTCGGCGGGCCCTGGTCACCGGGGCGAGCCGCGGAATCGGCCGTGCGATCGCACTGGCCCTGGCACAGAACGGCGCCTACGTCTTCGGTGCCGCGCGCTCCGAGCAAGGACTCGCAGAGACAGCCGAGCTGGCGACCGCAGCATCGGGGTCCTTCGACTTCGTGTCGAAAGATTTGCGCTCCGCCGAGGGCATCGACTCCTGCGTGGCGCAGGCCGCGGAATCGCTGGGCGGCCTGGACATTTTGGTGAATAACGCCGCCGACGATCACGAGTCGACGATCGAGGACACCGACCCGGCGGTGTGGGACCGCGTGCTCGATCTGAACTTGCGCTCCTGCTGGTTGATGACTCGCGCCGCGTCGCCATATCTCAGAGACGGCGGCGGGAAGGTCATCAACATCGCGTCGATCCTCGGGCTGGTCGGCATCCGCAACGACAGTGCCTACGTGGCGGCCAAGCACGGGTTGATCGGCGTGACACGCGCGGTCGCGCTGGAGTGGGCGCGCTCCGGTGTGCAGGTCAACGCGATCGCCCCCGGGTTCGCCCAGACCGCGATGCTGCCGGATCTGACGACGGATGACCACGCGGCGAACTACATTCGCAAGCAGGTGCCGATGGGTCGCTGGGCCCAACCGGAAGAGTTCGCGGGCGCGGCGGTGTTCCTCGCGTCGCGAGCGTCGGACTACGTGACGGGGCACGTTCTGGTCGTCGACGGTGGGTTGACCGCACGATGACCTCGACGGTGCGCGAGACGCAGGGCGTGGTGCGGCCGGCCTATCCGGATCTTCGGGGGCGCGGCGGCGTCATCACCGGCGCCGGGCGCGGAATCGGTTTGGCGATCGCGTTGGCGATGGCGCGATCTGGGATGCACGTGCAGCTGGTGGACGTAGACGATGCGGCGTTGCTCGAAGCCAAGCAGCTGATCGCGGATCGCTGCCCGGACGTCGTCGTCGACGTGGCGCGCGTGTCCGTCAGCGACATCGACGGCGTCGGGGACGCCTTCGGCCGCTTCGTCTCGGCCACGGGGTCGCTCGACGTGCTCGTCAACAACGCGGGGATCGCCGCCAATGCACCCAGCCTCGAGCTGAGCGTCGAGCAGTGGCAGCGCGCCGTGGACGTCAATCTGACTGGAACGTTTGTCTGCGCCCAGGCTGCGGGTCGGGTGATGACGCGGCAGCGGCGCGGCGCGATCGTCAACATTGCGTCCATGTTCGGCGTAACGGCCGCCGCCGATCGGGCCGCCTACTGCGCCACCAAAGCCGGCGTGGTCGCGCTGACGAAAGTGCTTGCCGTCGAGTGGGCCGACCGCGGCGTCAGGGTCAACGCGATCGGCCCCGGATACATCGGTACGGAATTGGTGGCGGCCCTGGTCGCTCAGGCGCGCCTGGACATCGACGCTGTGCGGCGCCGCACCCCGATCGGGCGTCTGGGCACCGCCGAGGACGTCGCGAACCTGGCGCTGTTCCTGGCATCGGACGTCTCGCGGAACATCACCGGACAGGTCGTGGTGAGCGACGGTGGTTGGACCGCAGATGGTTTCGGGGTCGTCGGTGACATCTGAGCCGACCACGTTCCTGCGCGGTACCGTGCCGCTGCGCTACGGAGACGTCGATCGTCAAGGCCACGTCAACAACTCGTCGGTGTTGCAGATCGTGGAATCGGCGCGCGTGACGCTGTGGAGATTGGCCGGTCTGCCGGACAGCCCCGGACAGGTGATCAGGCAGCAGTCCATCGAGTACCTGGCACCGATCCACGCCGGCCACGATGCGGTCGTGGTCGAACACTGGTGCGCCAGGATCGGGCGAACGTCCTACGTACTGGAGTTCCGCGTGCTCGACCGCGACGGTGAAGTGTTCTGTCGTGGGTCGGTCGTCCTGGTTGCCGTCGATGCTGCCGGCGTTCCCCACGCGATCCCTGCGGCGTTGAAGACCATTCTCGTGTCGCTTGACGGCCGCCCCGCCGATCGCACCGTCGTGCCGGCGACCTGATCGCGATCATTTCGCCGGATAGTTCGGGTTCCACAGCAGCACCTCGGCGTCGGCCTCGTATGCCTTGCCGTCAGGGAAGCTGACCAGTTCGAACTGCATGCCCCACGGGCTCAAGAAGTACACCCAGCGCTGACCCTCGCTGGCGTCTCGGCTCGCAGTCGGCTCGCCCAGCACCTCGATCCCCTCCGTGCGCAGGTATTCGACGGCCTCGTCGATGTCATGGACGTAGAACCCGAGGTGATGTCCACCGATGTCGCTGTTGCGCGGTTGCCCGGCCTGACCGTCGGCGGATTCGTAGGAAAAGACCTCGAAATTGGTCCCGGTGCCGCAGCGGTAGAAGCGCAGCTCGCGCATCACGGTGCGGGGGTGGACGTTCAGGTGCTCCCTCATCCAGTCGTCGGCATGGGCGAAGGGGCCCAGCGTGTAGACGTGTGCGCACCCGAGCACTCGAACGAAGAAGTCGTGTGCTTGTTCCAGATCGGGAACGGTGAAGCCGATGTGGTCGGTGCCGACCAGTCCGGGTAGGGGCATTTCGCACCTTTCGACAGTGGTTCCGATACGGACACAACATCCCCCAGAAGGGTGACAACAGAGGGTTTTCGGGCAAAGGTGTGCCCGATCGGGCCTACGGTGGGCGCGCGTCACACACCGCAGTCGATGGAGATGAGGGCCATGCCGATCGAAACCCGCCTGGAGACAGGCTCACCGTGGATCGAGTTGTCGACCACGGCCGCCGACTGGGATGCCGCCGATCCGCAGCTGTTGGGCACGATCCTCGCCGAATTGCATCTGATCCGGGCGTTCGAGGAGACGGTGCTGGAACTCGCCGCCGAAGGATTGGTGCACGGTCCCGCGCATTCCAGCATCGGTCAGGAAGGTGGCGCGGTGGGTTCGATTGTCGGCCTTCGCCCCTCGGATGCCGTCAACGGGTCGCATCGTGGCCATCATCAGTTCCTCGCCAAGGCGCTCACCCATGTGTCGGGCGGTGTCGTCGATCCGGCGGCTCCGATCACCCCGAAGATCAGACGGGTCCTTCAGCGCACGCTCGCCGAGATACTCGGTCTGGCTCAGGGCTTCTGCCGCGGCAGGGGAGGATCCATGCATCTGCAGTGGTTCGAAGCGGGGGCGTTGGGCACCAACGCGATCGTCGGCGGTGGCGTTCCGATGGGCGCCGGTAACGCCTGGGCGCAAAAGCACAGTGGCACAACCGACCTGACGATCAGTTACTTCGGCGACGGAGCTAGCCAGATCGGCTCCGTCCTCGAGACGATGAACCTGGCGGCCGCCTGGAAACTGCCACTCTGCTTCTTCATCGAAAACAACCTGTACGCTGTGTCGACCCGTGTGGAAGAGGTCACTGCCGACCCGCGGCTGTCAGTGCGCGGCCAGGGCTTCGGCATTCCTGGGTGGCGGGTCGACGGAATGGATCCCCTTGCGGTGTACCTGGCCACCGAACAGGCCGCGGCGAGAATGCGCGGCGGCGACGGGCCGTCGATCATCGAAGCCACGGCCTACCGGTTCTTCCACCAGAACGGCCCTTACCCGGGCAGCGCCTTCGGCTACCGCGATAAGGACGAAGAAGCGCAGTGGCGTGCCCGCGACCCGCTCGACAAAACCGCCGCCGAGATGATCAGACGCGATCTGATCGGGGCGGACAGAGTCGCCGATCTGAGACGGCAAGCGCAAGAGACGATGTCGGCGGTGGTGACCGAGCTCCTCGAACCCGATCCCGCGTCTGCGGGCAAGCGCCGCATCCGGCCGCAGCTGTGGCCCGATCCCGGCTTCGTCAACGTCGGTGTGCGGGGCGACGGTAGCGAGCTCACGTCCTGGAACGCGCTGGAACCGACGTCTTATCCGGGGCCTTGGCGGACAGTGAAATTCATCGAGGCGGTCTCGGGGGTGATGGACCGGCGTATGGCGACCGACGACCGCATCGTGATCTTCGGCGAGGATGTCCACCGTCTCGGCGGCGGCACCAACGGCGCCACCAAGAATCTGGCCAAGTACGGCGACACCAGACTGGTCGGTACGCCGATCAGTGAAAACGCATTCACCGGTCTCGGCGGCGGACTGGCCCTCGATGGCCGGTTTCGGCCTGTGGTCGAGTTCATGTACCCGGACTTCATGTGGGTGGCGGCCGACCAGGTGTTCAACCAGATCGGCAAGGCCCGGCACATGTTCGGCGGCGACAACGCGGTGCCCTTGGTTCTACGTACGAAGGTGGCAATGGGGTCGGGCTACGGCTCGCAACACCTGATGGACCCGGCCGGCATCTTCGCGACGAGCCCCGGTTGGCGGATCGTGGCCCCGTCCACCGCCGCGGACTACGTCGGTCTGATGAATGCAGCTCTCGCATTGCAGGATCCGGTCCTGGTAATCGAGCACGTCGATCTGTACGGGCTCCCCGACCAGGTTCCCGACGGGGACCTCGACTACATCATTCCGCCCGGTAAGGCCGCGATCCGCCGGCCTGGCAACGACGTCACGGTGATCAGCTATCTGTCCATGGTGGCCCGCTGCACGGACGCCATCGAGCAGACCGGTCTCGATGCCGAGCTGATCGATCTGCGCTGGCTGGACCGCGCTTCCCTCGACTGGGACACCATCGAGGCGAGCGTGCGCAAGACCAACGCCGTGCTCATCGTCGAACAGGGCGCCCGGGGCACCTCCTACGGCGGGTGGCTGGCTGACGAGATCCAACGCAGGCTGTTCGACTGGCTGGACCAGCCAATCGAGCGAGTGTCGGGGGAGGAGGCCTCGCCCAGCATCTCGCGGGTACTCGAGCGCGCCGCCATCGCAGGCACCGAGGATATCGTCGCAGGCCTCGAGAAGATTCGCTTCGGCATGGGCACGGTGGCCTGATGGCCACCGTGATGCGCATGCCGGAAGTACTGGCCAACGCGACCGAGGCGGTCATTCAGACATGGCTGGTGTCGGTCGGGCAAGAGATCGCTGTCGGTGATCCAATCGCCGAAATCGAGACGGACAAGGCGGTTGTCGAGTACGCCGCCGAAGTCGAGGGCATTCTGGCAAGGGTAATCGCCGACGAAGGAACCACGATCGCAGTCGGCGCACCCATCGCAGTGGTGGCCGCCCCGGGCGAGAACCTCGATGACCTAGACCCCGAAACCCGGGAACCGGAACCGGGCGCTCCGGTGATCGAGAGGATCAGCGGGGACGCGGCTGCAGCACCTGTCGCCGCCAACGGTCACCGGCTCTTCGCGACCCCGCTCGTGCGGAAGATCGCCTCCGAGAGAGGTATCGATCTCGCGACGGTCACCGGCACCGGGCCAGGCGGCCGAATCGTCCGGCGCGACCTGGACCGTCTGCCGGACGTCGAACGGGAGGCGCCGGCCCCGCCGGCTTCGGAAACAGGCGACGGCGCACCGCAGGCCGGTGGGTTCGTGGATGTCCCGCTCACCGGCATGAGAAAGGCGATCGCACGACGACTCACCGAGAGCAAATCGTCGGTACCGCATTTCTACATCACCGCGGATTGCCGCGTCGACGCGCTGCTTGCCTTGAGGCGCAGTGTGAACGAGGCGGGCAGCACCAAGGTGTCGGTGAACGACTTCGTCATCAAGGCCGTCGCCGGGGCACTGAGGGAGGTGCCCGAAGCGAACGCGGTGTGGAACGGTGATTCGTTGCGCCAGTTCGAGACAGTCGACATCGCGGTCGCGGTTGCAATCGATGGAGGCTTGCTCACGCCGGTCGTGCGCGGTGTCGATCAGATGCCGATATCGGTCGTCGCCGCGGCCGTCGCGGACCTGGCCGCACGAGCGCGTGCCGGCAAGATCAAGCAGCACGAGCTCGAGGGCGGCAGCTTCTCGGTGTCCAACCTCGGCATGTACGGCGTGACCGAGTTCTCGGCGATCCTCAACCCGCCGCACTCCGGGATACTGGCTGTCGGAGCCGCTGCGCAGAAGCCGGTCGTGATCGACGACGAGTTGGCCGTCGGAACTGTCATGACGGTGACGCTTTCGGCCGACCATCGAGTAGTCGACGGCGCCGTCGCCGCGCGGTGGATAGCGGCATTCGTGCGGCGGATCCAAAATCCCATGACCATGCTGATCTGACGCCTGCGCGTCTACCGGCGCCACAACCGCCGGACCCGTGCGGGCCCGGCGGTTGGCGACACCTCAGGCGTCGACCGCGGGCGTGCGTGCTTCGACGATGACCATGTCGTAGTTGCTCGCCTGCCAGCCGGAGAGGAACACACCGATGGGCAGCTTCTTGCCTCGGCCGATGAGCTGTCCGTCGTCGTCGGTCATCGAGCTGTCGTTGACGTAGACGACGCCGTTGGCGAGATCGACCTCGGTGACCACCGCCGCGTGATCGAGGGTGAAGTAACCGTCCTGGCCCTCCGGCGCGCTGCCGGCGACGGCCGTCCAGACGATGTTCGTCGAATAGACAACGACAGCCGACTTACCCTGTGCGAGAGCGGCTTCGAGGTCCCGGAGCTGCCGCTGGGCATCGAGTGTCGTCGGCAGCACGGTGTCGCCGTTCTCGTCTACCGTCGCGCCCGTGGAGTAGGTCGCCGTGACGGCGAAGTATTGCTCCATCAGGGTGGGCAGATCCCGGGTAGCGGCTCCCTCGTCGATGTTCTCGTCGAGGAAGATCATGCTTCCCGGCCTGACCACACTGCCGGTGGTTTTGGCCAGGTACACCATCTCGGCCTCGGTCGGCGGGGTCGTCCTGGTCGCAATGCCGATCGCGGATGCGCTGGCCTGGAGGGCGCAGTTCGAGAAGCTCTGGCTGACCCAGTACTTGCTGCCCTCGTCGACGTCGCCGTAGACACCGTCACCGACGACCCTCACCGTGACCAGTTGTTCGACCGTGTCCGCCTGCGCGAACCCCTTTTCGATGGCCCGTTCGTGGCGCTGCTTCTGCAGCACGCCGGCCAACCCGGGCCGAACGGCCTGCGCGCCGTTGTCGAGCGTGATGACGAAACTGTCCTGCATTCCCGGCCGGACCAACGCCGGATCGACGATGTAGGTGTACGTCCCGGGTTCGTCTCCGGCGACGAGCGTGCCATAACGCGGCCCGCTCGTCACGGTGTAGGTGACGTCGTACCCGTTGTTGCTCTGCCCGTTCATGTCGATGACGATCTGCTTGTTGTCGCCCGTCTGCGGTCCCGTCTCCGGCGACGCCGAGGGTGCCCGGTTGAAGTACACGTACGCCCACCGACGGGCGAAGTCGGCGAAGGACGACTGGGCCGACGGCGCAACCATTTGCGCCGCAACGGAACTGGCACCTGTGGCACCCTGGGCGCCTGCGCTGCCGTCCGCGCCGCTGTCACCCTGAACAGTCGGGTCGTCGCGCTTGGTCCCACCGACGCCCCCGGAGCCGAGCTGACCGCCCGCACCGCCCGCACCGCCCGGCGTTCCTCCCGTACCACCGGTTCCGCCGTCGCCACCGTCACCGCCGTCACCGGGGGTGAGGGCCCCGGTTCCGCCGGCTCCGCCGTCGCCTGCCTCGCCACCTGTACCACCATCTCCCGGCTCGAGCGTCGCCGTTCCGGGGCCGCCGGTCCCGCCGGTGCCACCGTCACCGCCGCGCCCGCCACGACCGCCGGTGTCGGCGCCATACGCCCCCTCGCCGCCGAGTCCACCGGCACCTCCATTACCGCCCGGGGGGCCGGCGCCACCGGCCGCCCCGGCGCCCCCCGTCCCGCCCGCCCCCCCGGCC
>JAEXZY010000042.1 GCA_023404955.1 Actinomycetes bacterium | reverse complement strand
CCCGCCCCGCGCCCGTGCCCGGGCCGCGTCGTAGTGCCTGTGGACAGGTAGGCCACTTCGAACGTGCAGATCCCTGGTCTCTTCAAGAAACTCGACCCTCGGCAGCGCCGGTCGCGGGTCAACCCCGACGGCACGATGTCGTTGGTCGATCACCTCACCGAGCTGCGCACCCGCCTGCTGATCTCGGTGCTGGCGGTCCTGCTGACCACCATTCTCGGCTTCATCTGGTACAGCCACGGTGCGTTCGGCCTGCCCAGCCTCGGTGACTGGTTGCGCGGGCCCTACTGCTCGCTGCCTGCCTCGGCGCGCGCCACCATCGCGCCAGACGGCGAATGCCGGCTGCTGGCCACCGCGCCGTTCGACCAGTTCATGCTGCGGCTCAAGGTTGGCCTGACGGCGGGTCTGGTGATGGCCTGCCCGGTCTGGCTCTATCAGCTGTGGGCGTTCATCACGCCCGGTCTCTACAGCCGGGAACGCCGGTTCGCGGTCGCCTTCGTCACGATGGGCGCGGCCCTGTTCATCACCGGCGCCGTGCTGGCCTACGTGGTGCTGTCCAAGGCGCTGGGATTCCTCCTCACGGTCGGCAGCGATGTCCAGGTGACCGCGCTGTCCGGTGACCAGTACTTCGGCTTCCTGATCAATCTGCTGCTGGTGTTCGGGATCAGCTTCGAGTTCCCGCTGCTGATCGTCATGCTGAACCTGGTCGGTGTGCTCACCTACGAGCGGCTACGGGCGTGGCGCCGCGGGCTGATCATGGGTCTGTTCGTGTTCGCGGCGTTCGCCACGCCCGGCTCGGACCCGTTCTCGATGCTGGCGCTGGCGCTGGCGCTGACCGTGCTGTTGGAGGTGGCGATCCAGGTCGCCCGGCTCAACGATCGGCGCAAGGCGCGGCGTGCCCTCGACACCATCGCTGACGACGAGGCCGCCCCGATCGGCGCGGCCGAACCGGTCGACGCGCCGTCCCCGGTGCCAGCGCCGTCGCGGCTGTCGATCGACGACGATGCGACCTGACGCGCCGTCAGGTTCCGTCGCGGCGTTCACCGAACTGCTTCCGTTCGCGCTGGACGGTTTTCAGCGCCGCGCCTGCGATGCGCTCGCGCAGGGCCACGGCGTGCTGGTGTGCGCCCCCACCGGTGCCGGCAAGACGGTGGTCGGCGAGTTCGCCGTGCACCTGGCGCTCGCGGCGGGACGCAAGTGCTTCTACACCACGCCGATCAAAGCCCTGAGCAACCAGAAGCACCATGATCTGGTGAGCCGCTACGGGCCCGAGCGCATCGGCCTGCTCACCGGCGATCAGAACATCAACGGCGACGCCGACGTGGTGGTGATGACCACCGAAGTGCTGCGCAACATGCTGTACGCGGATTCTCCTGCCCTGCACGGACTTTCGTACGTCGTCATGGATGAGGTGCACTTCCTGGCCGACCGGATGCGCGGCGCGGTGTGGGAGGAGGTGATCCTGCACCTGCCCGACGACGTGCGGCTGGTCAGCCTGTCGGCGACGGTGAGCAACGCCGAGGAGTTCGGCGGCTGGATCCAGACCGTGCGCGGCGACACCACCGTGGTCGTCGACGAGCACCGACCGGTGCCGCTGTGGCAACACGTCTTGGTCGGCAAACGCTTGATGGATCTGTTCGACTACCGCGCCTCGGGTCCACCGCGCCGCGATCGCGATGTGCTGGTCGACCCGGAGTTGTTGCGCCACATCGCCCATCGCCGCGAAGCGGATCGGCTCGCCGACTGGCAGCCTCGGGGTCGCGGCGGCCGGGGAGGGCAGGGCGGTCGCCCCTCGATCTACCGCACACCGGGCCGCGCCGACGTGATCACCGTGCTCGAGCAGCGCGACCTGCTGCCCGCGATCACGTTCATCTTCTCCCGGGCGGGCTGCGACGCCGCGGTCAAACAGTGCCTTCGCTCGTCGCTGCGGTTGACCACCGACTCGGAACGGGCGCGCATCGCCGAGATCGTCGACCGTCGCACCGCCGATCTCAACGACTCGGACCTGATCGTGCTCGACTTCCACGAGTGGCGCGAAGGACTGCTGCGCGGCCTGGCTGCCCATCACGCCGGCATGCTGCCGGTGTTCCGGCACACCGTCGAGGAGTTGTTCACTGCGGGACTGGTCAAGGCAGTGTTCGCGACGGAGACCTTGGCGCTGGGCATCAACATGCCGGCCCGCACGGTGGTCCTGGAGCGGTTGGTGAAATTCAACGGTGAGCAGCACATGCCGCTCACGCCGGGGGAGTACACCCAGTTGACGGGCCGCGCCGGCCGGCGCGGCATCGACGTCGAAGGTCACGCGGTGGTGCTGTGGAACCCCGACGTCGACCCGGCAGAGGTGGCCGGATTGGCGTCGACGCGGACGTTCCCGCTGCGCAGCTCCTTCGCCCCGACCTACAACATGACGATCAACCTGGTGCACCAGATGGGCCCCGAACAGGCGCATCAGCTGCTCGAGCGATCGTTCGCGCAGTACCAGGCGGACCGGTCGGTGGTCGGATTGGTGCGCGGCGTCGAGCGGGCCGAGAAGCTGCTCGACCAGCTGGCCGCCGAGTTCGGCGGCCGGCAGGCGCCGATCCTGGACTACGCCCGGCTGCGGGCGCAGATCGGCGAGCGGGAACGCGCCCAGTCACGGTCCTCCCGGCTGCAGCGCCGGCAAGCCGCCAACGACGCGCTGACCGCACTGCGCCGCGGCGACATCATCACGATCACCCACGGCCGGCGCGGCGGGCTGGCCGTCGTGCTCGAGCCTGCGCGTGACGACGACGACCCGCGACCGCTTGTCCTGACGGAGACCCGCTGGGCGGGTCGGATCTCCTCGGCTGACTATTCGGGCGCGATCGGGCCGATGGGCCGCATGACGCTGCCCAAACGCGTCGAGCACCGCAACCCCCGCGCGCGCCGGGACCTGGCGTCAGCACTGACGTCGGCCGCGGCGGGCCTCGACGTCCCGTCGGCGCGCCGGCGCCGCAGCGGTCCGTCCGACGAACCCGACGTCGACCCCGAGTTGGCCGCGCTGCGCGACCGGATGCGGGCCCACCGAGCGCATCAGCTGCCGGACCGGGAAGAGAAGGTGCGCCTGGCCGAGCGCTACCTGAAGATGGAACGCGACAACGAGGCGCTGCGCCGCAAGATCGCGGCCGCGACGAACTCCCTTGCGCACACCTTCGACCGGATCGTCGTACTGCTCACCGAGCGCGGCTACGTCACGGGAGACGGTGAGACACGGTCGGTCACCGCGGACGGTCGCCTGCTGTCCCGCATCTACAGCGAGGCCGATCTGCTGGTGGCCGAATGTCTGCGCACCGGTGTGTGGGACGACCTCGACCCGGCTGAGCTCGCCGCCGCCCTGTCCTCGGTGCTCTACGAATCGCGTCGGGACAGCCACGGAGCGGCCGACGGCTCCGATGTGCCGACGGGGCGGCTGCGGCGCGCGCTGAACCGGACCCGCCGGCTGTGGACTGAGTTGCGGTCCGATGAGCAGCGGCACCGGCTCCCGCCGAGCCGCGAACCCGACGACGGTTTCGTCGCCGCGATGTACCGGTGGGCCAGTACCGGCGACCTCGCCACGGCGCTGGCCGCCAGCGATCCCGGCACCGGGGTCACGATGCCGGCGGGCGATTTCGTGCGGTGGTGCCGCCAGGTCCTCGATCTCGCCGATCAGGTCCGCACCGCCGCGCCGTCGCAGGCTCTCAGGGCTACCGCGAAACGCGCCATCAACGATGTTCGGCGCGGCGTCGTCGCCGTTGATGCCGGGTAGTGTGTGGCCAGCTACATCGCCACAGCCGCGCACGACCGAGGAGAGAAATGAGCGGACCGCAGGGATCCGATCCGAACCAGCAGTGGCCGGGTCATCAGCCTGAGTCTGGCGCGGAGCATCAGCCGTCCAGCGAGACCGCCGCCAATCAGGGCTGGCAGCCGCCGTCCGGGTCGCAGCAGCCGCAGGCGCCGGACCAGCAGTCCTGGCAGCCGCCGGCCTACACGCCGCAGCAGTACCCGCAGTACCAGCAGCCCACTGCCCCGCCCACGTATCCGCCGCAGCAGTACCCGTCCACCGAGCAGTACGGCGCCAACCCCGCCGGGTACCCGGGGCAGTACGGTCAGCCCGGCGCCTACGGTCAGCAGCCGCAGTACGGCCAGCCCGGCGCCTACGGTCAGCCGGGGCAGTACGGCCAGCCGGGTCAGTACGGCCAGCCGGGGCAGCCCGGCCAGTACGGGCAGTACCCGAACTACCAGGCGCCGGGAGCCGACGAGGGGTCCAAGCGCTCGATGGCCATGATCGGAACCATCGTCGGCGTGCTCGCCGCGATCATCGTCGCGGTCGTGCTGGTGCTCGGATTCTGGAAGCCGGGCTTCTTCGTGACCACCAAGCTCGACGTCAACGCCGCGCAGACCGGTGTGCAGCAGATCCTCACCGACCAGACCAACGGCTACGGCGCGAAGAACGTCAACAACGTCAAGTGCAACAACGGCGTCAGCCCCACGGTGAAGAAGGGTGACACCTTTAACTGCGAGGTCAGCATCGACGGCACCAAGCGTCAGGTGACGGTCACCTTCCAGGACGACAACGGCACCTACGAAGTGGGTCGGCCCAAGTAGGCCGGCCCGTTAGGGCAGCCCGTCCAGAGCCTTCTGCAGGCGCCCGATCGAGGACGACACGCCGTAGCGTTCGGCGAGTTCCACGACTTTGTGCGGGTGCTCGGCGGCCAGCGGCAACGTGTCGTCGGTCGTCGAGAACGTGACCGGCGCATCGGTCGCGACGCGCACCACGGGTTCGGCCGCGGCCAGATAGTCGGCCGCCGAGCGCAGCTTGGCCCGTTGGGCCTTGGGGAGTTTCGACGCCGGATCGTCGATCGCGGCGCGCAGCTGTTCCAGTGAGCCGTATTTCGTCAGCAGCGCGGATGCGGTCTTCTCGCCGATGCCCGCCACACCGGGCAGCCCGTCTGACGGGTCGCCGCGCAGCAGGGCGAGTTCGGCGTAGGCCGGCCCGGCACGGTCGATCGGCACGCCGTAGTTCTCGGCCACCTCGTCGGGCCCGTACTTCGTGGCCTTGGCCAGGCCGCGGCCGAGGTAGAGCACCCGCACCGGCGTGGGCTCGTCACGCACGACCTGCAGCAGATCGCGGTCGCCGCTCACGACGACGACCGGATCGCGCGTCTCCCGGCTCGCCAGCGTGCCCAGCACGTCGTCGGCCTCGTGTTCGGGCGCCCCCGCGGTCGCGATGCCGAACGCGTCGAGGATCTCCATGATCATGTCGACCTGCGGGGTGAGCTCGTCGGGCACCTCTTCGACGTCGGGCTCGTCGCCGGGATTCTCCTGCACCACCCGGTGCGCCTTGTACGACGGCACCAGGTCGACCCGCCATTGCGGGCGCCAGTCGTCGTCGCGGCACACCACCAGGCGGCGGGGCTGTTCGCGGGTGATCACGGTCGCGACGGCATCGAGGAAGCCCCGTAGCGCGTTGACCGGGCGGCCGTCGGGTGCGGTGATCGACGACGGCACACCGAAATACGAGCGGAACCACATGCTCGCACCGTCGAGGAGCACCAGGGGAGCAGTCACCCCGCCATCCTGCCAGGCCCGGTTTCTCCGGCGAGTAGACGCGAACTCGAGTGTCTGAGCGGCGTGTCGCTCGAGTTCGCGTCTGCTCGCGGGAAAAACCGGGGGCACTAGCCTGGTGGGCATGAGCGCACAGTCCCGATTCGGCACCGACGTGTACGCCCACCGCCTGCAGGCCGCGGCCCGCGCCGCCGCCGACGCCGGCCTGGCCGGTCTGGTCATCACGCCCGGCTACGACCTGCGCTACCTCGTCGGCTCGCGGGCGCAGACCTTCGAGCGGCTCACCGCGCTGGTGCTTCCGGCCGACGGCCCTGCCACGATCGTGGTGCCGCGCATGGAGCTGGCCTCGCTGAAGGAGTCGGCGGTACCCGACCTGGACGTGACGGTGCGTGACTGGGTCGACGGCGACGATCCCTACGCCCTGGTCGCCGACGCCCTCGGCGGTGGTCCGGTCGACGTCGCCGTCACCGACGCGATGCCCGCGCTGCACCTGCTGCCGCTGGCCGGGGTCCTCGGCGCGGTTCCCGTGCTCGCCACCGACGTGTTGCGCACACTGCGGATGCTCAAGGACCCCGCCGAGATCGACGCGCTCACCACAGCAGGCGCCGCGATCGACCGGGTGCACGCCCGGGTGCCCGAATTCCTCGCGCCCGGGCGCACCGAAGCCGACGTCGCCGCCGACATCGCCGAAGCCATTGTCGCCGAGGGACATTCAGAGGTGGCGTTCATCATCGTCGGCTCCGGCCCGCACGGCGCCGACCCGCACCACGAGTGCTCGGACCGTGAACTGCAGGCCGGTGACGTCGTGGTCGTCGACATCGGCGGGCCCTACGAACCGGGCTACAACTCCGACTCCACCCGCACCTACAGCATCGGCGAGCCCGACCCGGAGGTGGCCCGCCGCTACGCGGTGCTGCAGCGCGCGCAGCAGGCTGCGGTGGCGGCCGTGCGTCCCGGTGTCACCGCCGAACAGGTCGACGCCGCGGCCCGCGACGTCCTGGCCGCCGACGGGCTAGCCGAGTACTTCGTGCACCGAACCGGCCACGGCATCGGCCTGTCGGTGCACGAGGAGCCCTACATCGTCGCCGGCAACGACCTGCCGCTGCAGGAAGGCATGGCCTTCTCAGTCGAGCCCGGCATCTACTTCCCCGGAGAGTGGGGCGCACGCATCGAGGACATCGTGATCGTCACCGCCGACGGCGCATTGTCGGTGAACAACCAGCCCCACGACCTGGTCGTGGTGCCGGTGCGCGGCTAGCTCTCGCCCCGGTCCAGCAGACCCGACGAGCCGAGCACCCGCTCCACCCGGACCTCGATGACGACCCGCTTGGGGTTCGGGCGCGGCGTGCGATAGCGCTGCGCGTAGCGGCGTTCGGCGTCGCGGACCTTGTCTTCCTCGGTGTAGACGGTGGAGGTGCCCTCCAGAGAGAGCCAGCGCGCGCCGTCGACCTGGCTGAGCACGGCGACGCCGCGCTGGTCGGCGTTGACGGCCTTCTGCGAGCCGCCCGTGGTGATCACGCGGGCGATGTGGGTGGCCGGGTCGAACGTGAACCCGACGGCGACCACGTGCGGCGAGTTGTCCGACCGCAACGTCGTGAGCATCGCCAGATGCCGCTCGGTCAGAAACGAGATCGCATCGGTGGTCAGCCGCGTGGTTGCCTTGCCCATCGGGCTCCACGCTAGCGCAGGACATAATCGCTGCCATGAAAGACACGGCGGAGCGGGCCGGCACCGAACTGGTCGTGGTGTTCGGTGGCCGCAGCGAGATCGGCATCGAGGTGGCGCGGCGGCTGGCCCGCGGCGCCACGGTCGTCCTGGCGGCCCGCCGGCCCGACGATCTCGACGCCCAGACCGCGGCGCTGCACGAGGCCGGCGCCCGCGCGGTGCACGCGATCGCCTTCGACGCCGACGATCTCGGCTCCCACGCCGGCGTCGTCGCCGACATCGTGGCGCGTCACGGGGCGATCGGCACCGCGGTGCTCGCGTTCGGCATCCTCGGCGACCAGGCCCGGGCCGAGCGGGATGCCGCGCACGCCGCGGCGATCGCGCACACCGATTACGTCGCCCAGGTCAGCCTGTTGACGGTGCTCGCCGAGGCGATGCGGGCCGCGGGCACGGGGACGCTGGTCGCGTTCTCCTCGGTTGCGGGGGTGCGGGCGCGCCGGGCCAACTACGTCTACGGCTCGGCCAAGGCCGGGCTCGACGCGTTCTGCAGCGGGCTGACGGACGCGCTACACGGCACCGGTGTGCGGCTGCTGCTGGTACGGCCGGGCTTCGTGATCGGCCGGATGACCGAGGGGATGACGCCCGCGCCGCTGTCCAGCACACCCGCGCAAGTAGCCGACGCCACGGTGGCCGCGCTGCGGCGCGGACGCAGCGTGGTGTGGGTGCCGGCCCCCCTGATCGGTCTGGCGGCGGCGTTCCGGCTCACCCCGCGTCCGGTGTGGCGACGGTTGCCCCGGTGATGAGCGCTCGCGCGAAGAACGCAGACCCCGTGATCGTCGTCGTCGGGATCGGCGCCGACGGGATGGCCGGCCTCGCCCCGCCGTCTCGTGCCGAATTGGCCAGAGCCACCGTCATTTACGGCTCGCAGCGTCAGCTCGCGCTGCTCGACGACAGTGTGCGCGCGGTGCGGAGGCCGTGGCCGAGTCCGCTGCTGCCCGCGATCGGCACGCTGCTCGACGGGGTGGACACCGATGTGCACGTGATCGCCAGCGGCGACCCGCTGCTGCACGGCATCGGCAGCACGCTGATCCGGACGTACGGTACCGAGCGGGTCGCGGTCCTGCCGCACGTGTCCTCGGTGACGCTCGCGTGCTCGCGTGTCGGGTGGGCGGTGCAGGACACCGAGGTCATCAGCCTGGTGTGGCAGCCGGTGCACACCGCGGTGCGCCGCGGCGGTCAGGCCGTGATCCTGTCGCAGAGTGGCTCGACCCCGGCCGAGCTCGCGCGTCTGCTCACCGATGTCGGACGAGGGGATTCCGAGCTGACCGTACTCGAACAACTGGGCGGGCCAAAGGAATTGCGCCGTTCGTCGACGGCACGGGAGTGGGCGTCGCGACCGCCGGCCGACGTCGACGACCTCAACGTGATGGCGGTGCGCTATCTGCCCGACGAACGCCGCTGCGGTGCGCTGCCCGACGATCTGTTCGCCCACGACGGGCAGCTCACCAAGCAGGCGATGCGCGCCGTCACCCTCGCCGCGCTCGCGCCGCGGCCGGGGGAGCTGCTCTGGGACGTGGGCGCGGGCTCGGGCAGTGTCGCGATCGAATGGTGCCTGTTGGGCGGGCCACGCTGTCGCGCAACTGCTTTCGAGAGAGATCAGACCCGTAGGGCTCGGATCGAGGCCAACGCGCAAGCGTTCGGAGTGGCGGTCGAGGTGGCATTCGACGCACCAGAGTCCTTCGAGTTCACGCCGTCGCCCGATGCCGTATTCGTCGGGGGCGGCGTCAGCGCACCGGGGTTGATGGAGGCGTGCTGGCAGGCATTGCGCCCGGGCGGCCGCATGGTGGCCAACGCCGTCACCGTCGAGTCGGAAGCAGTTCTTGCGCAGTGGTATTCGCGATGTGGCGGGAAGCTCTCGAGGTACCAGCACTATGCCGGGGAGCCGGTGGGCTCGTTCACCGGGTGGCGTCCGGCGATGCCGATCACGCAGTGGTCGGTGACGAAGCCGGACACGACGTGACCACCGCCGCCGTCACTGCGCGGGATAGTACCGCGGGGTGAACACCCGGTCAGTGCCCGGTTCGGCCGAATACCATTGCGTCTGAGACGATCCCACGATCAACAGGCACCGCATGTCGACGTAGGCTGGGTCGAGGTCGGCCAGCCGCACCACCCGGACCGATTCGTTCGGGCCGGCGACGTCACGGCCGATCACCACCGGGGTGCCGGCGTCACGCTGCTCCAGCAGCAGATCGCGCATCGCACCCACCTGCCAGGTGCGCGTCTTCGACGCCGGGTTGTAGATCGCCAGCACCATGTCGGCGCGTGCGGCCGCCTCGAGTCGCGCCGCGATGATGTCCCAGGGCTTGAGGCGGTCCGACAGCGAGATCACGGCGTAGTCGTGTCCGAGCGGTGCGCCGATCCGGCTGGCCACCGCCTGCGCGGCCGTCATCGCCGGGATCACCCGCACGTCCACGCCGGGCCACTGTTTGGCCTCTTCGAGCACTGCGGTCGCCATCGCGAACACCCCGGGGTCCCCGGAGGACACCACGGCGACGGCGCGGCCCTGCTCGGCCAGCGAGCAGGCCAGGCGGGCGCGGGCCGGTTCGTCGGTGTTGTCGCTCGGATGCCGGCGCTGGCCTTCGCGGACCCCGACGCGGTCCAGGTACGGCCCATAACCGATCAGGTCCGTGGCCGAGGCCAGCTCGCGGCGGCTCTGCGGGGTCATCCACGCTGGACCGCCGGGGCCCAGCCCGACGACCGTCACGGACCCGGCGACCGACCCGGTGGCCGCGCTGGGCGCATCCGGGGCCTGCATCGGGCCGGGCAGCATGGTCAGCGCGAAGTAGGGCACCGACCCGTCCTCGACGTCGGCGGCAGGCAGCACCCGCTGTCGCGCGGTGCTGGCCCGTTCCACGTAGTAGGTGTCCTGCAGCCGGCCGGCAGCTGAGAGCGCCTGGCGCACAGCAGGATACGAGCGGCCTAGCTTCATGATGATGGCCGCGTCGGTGTCGGCGAGGCGGCGTTCGAGCTCGGCGGGCGCCATGGTGCCCGGAAGGATGGTCAGCACCTGATCGCCCTGGACCAGCGGCGTGGACACCGCCGCCGACGCGGCGCTCACCGACGTCACGCCCGGCACGATCACGGCGTCGAAGCGCTGCGTCAGCCGCGTGTGCATGTGCATGTAGGAGCTGTAGAACAGCGGGTCGCCCTCGGCGAGCAGCGCGACGTCGCGCCCGGCGTCGAGATGCGCGGCGATGCGGGCGGCGGCCTCGCGGTAGAACTCCTCCATCGCCCCGGCATAGCCGCCGGGGTGTTCAGAGGTCTCGGTCGTGACGGGGTAGACCAGGTGTTCCTCGATCTGGCCGGCGCGCAGGTAAGGCTCGGCGATGCTGCGAGCGATGCTGCGGCCGTGCCGCGCGCTGTGGTAGGCCACCACGTCGGCGCTGCCGATCACCCGCGCCGCTTTGACCGTCACGAGCTCGGGGTCGCCCGGGCCCAGGCCGACGCCCCACAGTGTGCCGCGCGCGGTCATCGCTCACTCATTCGGTTGCCGTCCCAATCGCGTTGACGGCGGCGGCGGCCATCGCGCTGCCGCCTCGCCGGCCGGTGACCACCAGATAGGACATGCCGCGCGGGTCGTCGATGAGCTCCTGCTTCGACTGCGCGGACCCGACGAAGCCCACCGGACCGCCGAGTACAGCCGCCGGTGGCGCGACGCCGCCGTCGACGAGTTCGAGGAGCCGGAACAGGGCTGTGGGGGCGTTCCCGATCGCCATCACGGCGCCGGGCAGCCGATCGGCCCACAGGTCGACCGCCGCGGCGGAGCGGGTGGTGCCGTGCTGGGCCGCGAACGCCGGTGCCCGGTCGTCGGCGACCAACGACACCACCTCGTTGTCTGCGGGCAGCCGCGAGCGGGTGATGCCGGCGGCGACCATCGACGAGTCGCACAGGATCGGGGCACCGGCAGCCAGCGCCTCGTAGGTCTTCACGACGACGTCGGGCGTGTAGGCGACGTGCTCGGGCACGTCGGTCTGGCCGCACGTGTGGATCAGCCGGACCACGACCCGCGCGACGTCGGTGGGGAACCGGGACAGGTCGGACTCGGCACGGATCGTCGCGAACGACTGCCGGTAGATCTCCCCGGCATCGCGGATGTAGTCGAGCACTCGATCACCCTACGGGTGGGCTCGCCGCGGTTGGTAGCCGTCTCCGGTCGCGACCAGCACGTCCGCGTCGGCCGGGCTGCCGCAGGCCCGCTCGCAGCCGACGAAGTGCCGGTGCCGCGCCGATTCCCCCTCGTTCACAGCGGCGGCGGCATCGGCGCGCACGTCGGCGAGCGCGTGGCCGCAGCCCGGCCTGCCCGTGCACGCCGACACGGCCAGCCACGGCGAGGCCTCGTCGAACACGAAGCCCAGCGGTGCCAGCACCCGCAATGCGGCGTCGGCCACCCCTTCGTCGAGGTCGGCGATCAGCACCGACCGCCACGGCGTGATGACCAGGGGTGCCTGCACTGCGGCCAGGTAGCGGGCCAGCTCGGCGTCGAGCACGCCCAGCGGTACCGCCGCGGCGAGTGTGATCCGGCCGTCGTCCTGGGTGAGCCAGCCGACCGGGGGCCGGGTGCGCGTGGGCCACGTGCGGCCGGCAGGCGCCGTCGCGGTCAGGGAGCCCAAAACGACGTCGGGTACCTCCAATTCCTTGATCCGCCAGGCCTTTCCCCGCACCTCGATGAACCGGCGGGCGATCGCCAGCAGTGTGTCGACCGCGTCATCGACGGACACCCGCACCCCGGTGTCGGTACCGCAGAGCACTACAGCCATGGTGTCCGCGTCGACGGCGCACACGGCGGCGTCGGCGTTCAGTCCGGCGATGTCGCCGCGGCCGTCGTCGAAGCCGAACAGGAAGCGCCCCGGCAGTCCAGCCAGAGTCGGGTCCCGCTGCAGTGCTGCATCGAGCGCGTGCACCATCGCGCGGACGTCGAGCAGACCACCCTGGCGCCCCGACAGCGGCGACGCCACGATGTTGCGGATCTTCTCCCGGTCCGGTGAGGGCAACAGGCCGGCCTCGGTGAGTCGCCGCGCGAGTTCCTCGGTGTCGCGGATGCCGCGGATCTGGACGTTGCCGCGCGAGGTGAGTTCGAGAGCCGGCGACGCGAGTTCGAGTGCCGCGGTGGCGATCGCCTCCATCTGCGCGGCTGTCAGCATCCCTGCCGGCAGCCTGACCCGGGCCAGCTCACCGTCGGCGGCCCGATGCGTCTGCAGCGCCCCGGGACACGCGTCGGTGTCCCGGGTTCTGGCCATCAGACCACGGTACGCGGGCGGCCGCGGGCCGTGATCAGCTGACCAGCCGCACCGGCACGACGATGTCGGAGTATGTCGATGCGTCGCCGGCGATCACCCGGCTGCGCTGCCCGTGGACGTCGACGGGAACGTCACCGGCCAGCGTGACCCGGGTCAACCGCCGGAACTGGTCGTCGTAGTCCGCGATCGCGTAGTGCTGAGTGGCACGGTTGTCCCAGACGGCCAGATCGCCGAGTTCCCAATTCCATCGCACCGTGTGCTCCAGCTTGGTGATGCGCGTCTGCAACAGGTCGAACAGGGCCGCCGACTCGGTGCGTCCGAGACCGACGAAGCCCTTGACGAAGTTACCCAGCAGCAGTACTCGCCGCCCCGTCTCGGGGTGGATCCGCACCACCGGGTGTTCGGTCTCGTAATAGTCGGAGACGAACTCCTCGCGGTACTGGCGTTCGGTGTCGGCCAATGCTTCTCGCCGGCCGTCGATGTCTTTGGCGTAGTCATAGGTGTTGGTGTGCACGGCCCACAGGTTCTCGGCCAGCGCGCGCAGCGGCTCAGGGAGCCGGTCGTAGGCGGCTTCCGTCGACGCCCACGTGGTGCTCCCGCCGTAGGGCGGCAGCGTGACGGCGCGCAGGATCGAGGCCTTCGGGATGCGATCGACGAACGTGACATCGGTGTGCCAGCTGTTGGCCTTGTCGTAGCGGGAGTCGATCGGCAGCACCTTCGTGCCACGCGAGGTCACCGTCGGGTGCGCGATCGTCGGGGTGCCCAGCGACCGCGCGAAAGCCAGCTGGCCGTCGTCGTCGAGGTCGTGCTGGTCGCGGAAGAAGATCACCTTGTGTTCCAGCAGAGCGTCGTTGATCAACGCGGCCGTGGCGGCATCGACGCCGCGCGCCAGATCGACGCCCTCGATGCGCGCACCGATCACGGCGCCCAATTTGACCACTCGAACCATCGCCTGCCTCCTCGTGATGTTCTCGCGCGACTGTCCTCCATGACGAGGCGACCGCCCAGCGTTAGGTTCACCGAGAGTCGAACCCGTGCCGTTTCGCGCGGGTGAAGATCGGGTAACGCAGCGGGGCGGGTGCGAGGCTCGTCAGCAAAGGCGCACGGAATCGAGGGGGCTGTGGGAGTGACGCGGTGACCTCGAATTCGACGGTGTGGGGGTATGTGTCCACACACTACGAACAGCTGCTGTTCGATTCGTATCAGCACGTCAGCGCCGTGGTGCAGAGCGTGTTGATCGCGACGGTGGTCGGCGTGGTGATCGGGGTGCTGACCTACCGGAACACACTGGCGGCAAATCTGGCGACGACGACGTCGAGCGTGATCCTGACCGTTCCGGCGTTCGCTCTGCTGGGTCTGCTGATCCCGCTGTTCGGACTCGGGGTGATCCCCAGCGTCGCGGCACTGGTGCTGTATTCGCTGCTGCCGATCATCCGCAACACGATCGTGGGCCTGAACTCGGTCGATCCCGCGCTGACCGATGCGGCGCGGGGCATCGGGATGAGCCGGTTGGGCACGTTGACGCGCGTGGAGTTGCGGCTCGTCTGGCCGGCGATCCTGTCGGCCATGCGGTTGAGCACGCAGATGTCGATGGGCGTCCTCGCGATCGCCGCCTACGTCAAGGGGCCCGGCCTGGGCAACCTGATCTTCGCCGGGCTGGCCCGCGTCGGTAGCCCGACCGCGTTGCCGATGGCGCTGACCGCGACGCTGCTGATCGTCATCCTCGCCCTCGCCCTCGACGCCGTTCTCGTCCTGATCGGGCGGCTGACCACATCGAAAGGTGTTCGATGACAACCGATGTCACCGGGGTTCGCATCGAACTCGACCACGTCTCCAAGGTCTATCCGGGCGCGAAACAGCCCGCGGTCGACGACGTGTCCCTCGACATCCCGGCCGGGGAGATCGTGGTGTTCGTCGGCCCGTCGGGCTGCGGGAAGACGACCACGATGCGCATGATCAACCGGCTCAGCGAGCCGACGTCGGGCCGCATCCTGATCGGGGACGACGACGCGCTGTCGATCAAGCCGACCGAGTTGCGCCGCTCGATCGGTTACGCGATCCAGCAGGCAGGACTGTTCCCGCACATGACGATTCGGCAGAACGTCGCGCTGGTGCCGGGGCTGCTCAAGTGGGAGCGGCAGCGTATCGCCGACCGGGTCGACGAACTGCTCGACCTGGTGGGTCTGGAGCCCGGCCAGTACGCCGACCGTTACCCCCGCCAGCTCTCGGGTGGGCAGCAACAGCGCGTGGGCGTCGCGCGCGCACTGGCTGCTGATCCGCCGGTGCTGTTGATGGACGAGCCGTTCGGTGCGGTGGATCCGATCACGCGCAGCACGCTGCAGGACGAGCTGCTGCGCCTGCAGGACGAACTGCACAAGACGATCGTCTTCGTCACCCACGACTTCGGGGAGGCGGTGAAGCTGGGCGACCGCATCGCCGTGCTCGGTCAGAAGTCCGCGGTGTTGCAGTACGACACCCCGCAGAACATCCTGGCCAACCCCGCCGACGACACCGTGGCCGGCTTCGTCGGCTCCGGGGCGTCACTGCGTCAGCTCGGGTTGTTGCGCGTCAGGGACGTGGCGCTGGAGTCGCGTCCCTCGGTGCAGCACACCGACACCGTCGACCAGGTGCGCGCCACCATCGCCGGCAGCGAGTGCGACTGGGCGGTCGTGCTCGACGACCGGGGGCGCCCCGTCAGCTGGGTGCGCGCCAGCCGGTTGCGGCATGCCGGCGCCCTTGCCGACGCCGTCGAGCACCTCGACGTGGTCAGCACGCAGGCGACGCTCGAAGACGCTCTGGAGGCGATCCTCGCCGAGCAGCACGCCTCGGCCGTGGTGACCGGCCCCGGGGGCCGGTACGAGGGCGTGGTCACCCTCGACACGCTCATCGAGACCATCACGCGGCTGCGGCGCGAGGCCGAAGACAGTGCTGCCGAAGACGGCCCGTCGTGACCACCACCGAGACCGCCAACTCAGCGACCGCCCGGAGTGCTCCAGGCGGTGCGCCGGCACGCACCGCCGCCGAGAGGCTGCGGTTGTTCATCCAGCCGGTGCTGGTGCTGATCGTCGCGGCGGCGGTGGTGTTCTGGGCCTTCGATCGCGATCTGACCGCCACCCAGCGCGAGAACATCAATCCCGCCAGCGTCGCGACGCTGATCTGGCAACACCTGCTGATCACCGCGGCCGTGACCGCCATCGTCGTGCTGGTCGGTGTGCCACTCGGCGTCCTGGTCACAAGACCGGGGGCGAAAGTGCTGCGGCCCGTGGTGATCGGCATCGCCAACGTGGGGCAGGCGGCTCCCGCGATCGGCCTGCTGGTGCTGCTGTTCCTGTTCACCGCCCGGACCGGCTTCTGGATCGGTGTGCTGCCGATCGCGCTGTACTCCCTGCTGCCGGTGCTGTCGAGCACGATCCTGGGGATCGACCGGGTCGACCGAGCTCTGATCGACGCCGGCCTCGGACAGGGCATGTCCCGCGCCGCCCTGCTGACACGCGTGGAGCTGCCACTGGCCGTGCCCTTCATCCTCGCCGGGCTGCGGACCTCGCTGGTCCTGGCGGTCGGCACGGCCACGCTGTCGTTACTCGTCAACGCCGGCGGCCTGGGCATCCTCATCGACACGGGATACAAGCTGCAGGACAACGTGACTCTGATCCTGGGCAGTGTGCTCGCGGTGTGTCTGGCGCTGCTGGTCGACTGGCTCGGCGGACTCGCCGAGTTCTACGTCGGTCCCAAGGGCCTGCGGTGAGGGGCCGGCGGCTGGCGGCGCTCCTGGCCGTCGTGCTGGTGGCGGTCACCGCGTGCGGGCTGGGCTCCGGCAGCGCGGTGCCGCTGCAGGTCGGGCCGGGATCCATCAAGCCGACGCCGGGCCTGGAGGGCGTGCAGATCACCGTCGGCTCGAAGGAGTACACCGAGCAGGTCATTCTCGGCTACATCCTGGAGTACACCCTCGCAGCGGCAGGCGCCGAGGTGCGCGATCTGACCGGCATCGTGGGCAGCCGCAGTACCCGGGGTGCGCAACTGTCCGGCCAGGTCGACGTCGCCTACGAGTTCACCGGCAACGCGTGGATCAACTACCTCGGCCACGAGAAGCCGCTGCCGGACACCCGCAAGCAGTACGAGGCGGTGCGCGACGAGGACCTCGCCCGCAACGACATGGTGTGGCTGGAACCCGGCCCGATGGACGACACCTACGCGCTGGCCGCCAGCACGCGCACCGTGGAGCGGACCGGCGTGCGAACGCTCTCCGATTACGCCGCACTCGTCATGCGCGACCCGGCCGCAGCCCGCACCTGCGTCGACACCGAGTTCCGCGCCCGGCAGGACGGATTCCCCGGGATGGCGTCCGCGTACGGGTTCGACCCCGCCCGCGCGAACACCCCGATCCTGCAGGTCGGGATCATCTATCAGGCCACGGCCGACGGCACGCAGTGCGACTTCGGTGAGGTCTTCACCACCGACGGTCGCATCGTCGCGCTCGACCTCACGGTGCTCGAAGACGACAAGCAGTTCTTCGCGCACTACAACCCGTCGGTGACGATGAAGCGGAGCTTCTTCGAGGCCCATCCCGAGATCGCGGAGGTGACCGCACCGGTCACGGCCGCGATCACCAACGAGGTCATCACGGAGCTGAACAAGCAGGTCGACGTGGACGGCCGCGACCCGAGCGTGGTCGCGCGCGACTGGATGGTGTCGCGCGGCTTCGTGACGGCGAAGTGAACCCGGATGTGACGACTGTCACAACATCGCGGCGGTAGTTCCGTCCCGCACCTTTCCCGCCGAGGACCCGGTACCGGCGGTACCGTCCGCTCAGCGAACCCCGTGATCACGGGGTCGCGGGAAAGGAACAACGATGTTCACACTCATCGCATTCGCCACCGTCGTGGCCGGGCTCATCGCCGCTGCGGGCACGCCCTACCGGCAGACCTGGTACGGCCGCTGGAATCGCTGACCGTTCGACGCGGCCGGTAGCGACGCCGGAGACACGACGCGCACCCTCGTCCGGTACGAATGGGGGGTGACGACCGTTCTGCTGCTGTCCACGTCGGACACCGATCTGATCACCGCCCGCGCGTCCGGAGCGCAGTATCGGTGGGCCAATCCGTCGCGCCTGGTCGACGGTGAGCTGCAGGAGCTGCTCGCCGCCGCCGACGTCGTGGTGGTCCGGATCCTCGGCGGCTACCGCGCCTGGGAGGACGGCATCGACGCCGTGGTCGCCAGCGGGGTGCCCGCGGTGGTGGTCAGCGGCGAGCAGGCGCCCGACGCGGACCTGATGAACCGCTCGACCACGCCGGCGGGGGTCGCGCTGCAGGCGCACGTGTACCTCGCCCAAGGTGGCGTCGACAATCTTGCGAACCTGCACGCATTCCTGTCCGACACGCTCCTGATGACCGGTCTCGGCTTCGCCGAGCCGGCGAGCACACCGGCCTGGGGTGTCCTGGACCGAACCGCGGGCCGAGCCGACGGTCCCGTCGTCGCGGTGCTGTTCTACCGGGCTCAGCAGCTCGCCGGCAACACCGCATACATCGAGACTCTGTGCGAGGCCATCGAAACCGCTGGGGGAGTGCCACTTCCGGTGTTCTGCGCCTCGCTGCGCACTCCCGAGCCCGCGCTGATCGAACTGCTCGGCACCGCCGACGCCATGATCACCACGGTGCTCGCGGCCGGTGGTGCGACTCCGGCGGCGGTGTCTGCCGGCGGGGCCGACGACACCTGGAACGTGGCTCACCTTGCCGCCCTTGATGTTCCGATCCTGCAGGGACTTTGCCTGACCTCGTCGCGCAGCCAGTGGGAGGCAAACGACGACGGCATGTCGCCGCTCGACGTGGCCACCCAGGTCGCCGTCCCCGAGTTCGACGGCCGCATCATCACGGTTCCGTTCTCGTTCAAAGAGATCGACGACGAGGGGCTCATCACCTACGTCGCCGATCCCGAACGCTGCGCCCGGGTCGCCGGATTGGCCGTCCGGCACGCCCGGCTGCGGTCGGTCGCTCCCGCCGACAAGCGGGTCGGCCTGGTCTTCTCCGCCTATCCGACCAAGCACGCCCGGATCGGCAACGCGGTGGGCCTGGACACCCCAGCCAGCGCGATCGCGCTGCTGGGCGCCATGCGTGACGCCGGCTACGACGTCGGCGAGGTCCCGGGCCTGGACGCCGGCGACGGGGACGCGCTGATCCATGCGCTCATCGAGCGCGGCGGCCAGGATCCGGATTGGCTCACCGAGACGCAGTTGGCCGGCAATCCCATCCGGGTGTCGGCGAAGGACTACCGGGCCTGGTTCGCCACGCTGCCCACTGAGCTCGCCGACGCGGTGGTCGAGCACTGGGGTCCGCCGCCGGGAGAGCTGTTCGTCGACCGCAGTCGCAATCCCGACGGCGACATCGTCATCGCGGCCATGCAATCCGGCAACGTCGTGATCCTGGTGCAGCCGCCGCGCGGGTTCGGAGAGAACCCGGTGGCGATCTACCACGATCCCGATCTACCCCCCAGCCACCATTATCTGGCGGCCTACCGGTGGCTGGATGGCGCGTTCGGCAACAGTTTTCGGGCGGACGTCGTCGTGCACCTGGGTAAGCACGGCAACCTGGAATGGCTGCCGGGCAAGACGCTGGGCATGTCGTCGTCGTGCGGCACCGACGCCGCGCTCGGCGATCTGCCGTTGGTCTACCCGTTCCTGGTCAACGACCCGGGGGAGGGCACTCAGGCCAAACGGCGCGCCCACGCCACGCTGATCGACCACCTGATCCCGCCGATGGCGCGGGCCGAGACATACGGCGACATCGCCCGTCTCGAGCAGCTTCTCGACGAGCACTCCACCATCTCCGCGCTGGACCCCGGCAAGCTGCCCGCGATCCGTCAACAGATCTGGACGCTGATGCGGGCGGCCAAGATGGACCACGACCTCGGTCTCGAGGACCGGCCGGACGAGGACTCCTTCGACGACATGCTGTTGCACGTCGACGGATGGTTGTGCGAGATCAAGGACGTCCAGATCCGCGACGGTCTGCACATTCTCGGTCAGCGGCCCACCGACGACAGTGAACTCGACCTCGTGCTCGCGATCCTGCGAGCCCGTCAGCTCTTCGGCGGTGAGCAGACGGTGCCCGGTCTGCGGCAGGCTCTCGGACTGGCCGAGGACGGCAACGACGACCGGTCGGCCGTCGACGAAGCGGAGGGTAAGGCGCGGGAACTCGTTGCCGCGCTGCAGGACAGCGGCTGGGACGCCGGCGTCGTCGACTCGCTGACCGACAACGACGACGTCACCGCGATCCTGCGGTTCGCAGCGACGGAGGTGGTGCCGCGGCTACGGCAGACCGCCGGCGAGATCGACCAGGTGCTGCGGGCCCTCGACGGTCACTTCATCCCGTCCGGACCGTCGGGTTCGCCGCTGCGCGGACTGGTCAACGTGCTGCCGACGGGTCGCAACTTCTACTCGGTCGATCCGAAGGCCGTGCCGTCCCGGCTGGCGTGGGAAACCGGTGTGGCGATGGCGGATTCGCTGCTCGAGCGGTACCGGGCCGATCACGGGCGCTGGCCGGAATCGGTCGGGCTCTCGGTGTGGGGCACCTCGGCGATGCGCACCTCCGGCGATGACATCGCGGAAGTGCTCGCGCTGCTCGGGGTGCGCCCGATCTGGGACGACGCATCGCGCCGGGTGGTGGATCTGGAACCCATCCCGCTGGCCGAGTTGGGCCGCCCGCGCATCGACGTGACCGTGCGGATCTCGGGGTTCTTCCGCGATGCGTTCCCGCATGTGGTCGCGATGCTCGACGATGCGGTGCGGTTGGTCGCGGCGCTGGACGAGCCGACCGAGGACAACCTGGTGCGCGCACACGCACAGGTGGACCTGACCGAGCACGGTGACGACAGACGTGCCACGACAAGGATTTTCGGGTCCAAACCGGGCACCTACGGAGCCGGCCTGCTGCAGCTGATCGACAGCCGCAACTGGCGCGACGACGCCGACCTCGCCGAGGTCTACACGGCGTGGGGCGGGTTCGCATACGGCCGGGGCCTCGACGGTGCGCCGGCCACCGACGACATGAACCGCGCCTACCGTCGAATCGCGGTGGCCGCCAAGAACACCGACACCCGCGAGCACGACATCGCCGACTCAGACGACTACTTCCAGTATCACGGCGGCATGGTCGCCACGGTGCGCGCGCTGACCGGTACCGCCCCGGCGGCCTACATCGGCGACAACACCCGCCCCGACGCGGTGCGCACCCGCACCCTCTCGGAGGAGACCACCCGAGTGTTCCGGGCCCGGGTCGTCAACCCGCGCTGGATGACCGCGATGCGACGGCATGGGTACAAAGGTGCGTTCGAGATGGCCGCCACGGTCGACTACCTGTTCGGCTACGACGCCACCGCGGGAGTCATGGCCGACTGGATGTACGAGCAGCTCTCGGCGAGGTACGTGTTGGACGACGAGAACCGCAAGTTCATGAACGAGTCGAACCCGTGGGCGTTGCACGGGATGGCCGAACGCCTGCTGGAGGCGGCCGGACGTGGCATGTGGGCCGCGCCCGAGCAGGCGACGCTCGACGGCCTGCGGCAGGTGCTGCTGGAGACCGAAGGGGATCTCGAGGGCTGATCGGCGGCGCGCAGCTACATTTGTGCCATGCCCGTGACGTTCGCCGAAGTCGCCAAGTCCGAGTACATCCTGCTGACCACGTTCACCAAGGACGGTCGGCCCAAGCCGACCGCGATCTGGGCGGCGCCGGCGGGGGACAAGCTGATCGCCATCACCCAGGAGAAGTCGTGGAAGGTCAAGCGCATCCGCAACACGTCCCGGGTGACCATCGCGCCCTGCGACCGAGGCGGCAAGCCCACGGGTGAGGCGGTGGAAGCCACCGCACGGATTCTCGACAAGTCGGCCAACGGCGCGACCTACGATGCGCTCGGCAAGCGCTACGGTCTGCTGGGCAAGGTGTTCAACTTCTTCTCCAAGCTGCGTGGCGGCATGGATAAGAACGTCACCATCGAACTGACGGGGAACTGAGTCATGGCACCTACGTTCAACGACGTCTACCGCGAGAAGTATCTGCTGCTGACGACGTTCACCAAGGACGGCAAACCGAAGCCCACCCCGGTGTGGGGCGTTCCGGACGGCGACAAACTGCTGATCATCACCGATGACGGGTCGTGGAAGACCAAACGCATCAACAACACTCCGCGGGTGACAATCCAGAAGTGCGGCGTGCTCGGCAAGGTCAAGGGTGAGCCGGTGGAAGGCGTCGCCCGGATGCTGCCGAAGTCCGAGACCCGCCGGGTGTTCGACATGATCATCAAGCGCTACTGGAACCACGCCTGGTACTTCATCCCCCAGGCGATCCTTCGCGGCGGTATCGACAAGGTGCACGCCGCGATCGAGGTCACCGCGCCGCCCGCCGGCCAGTGACCGCTGACAGCGAGGAACCGAACGCGCGCCCCGGACGTTGACCGGGCATGGCGATGAGGCTTTTCGCGCTCTACGTGGTCGTCGAGATGGCCGTGCTGGTTGCGCTCACCGCGACGATCGGTTTCGGCTGGACCATGCTCGCGGTCGCGGCGATGTTCCTGCTGGGCCTGCTGCTGGCCGGCTCCCAGCTGCGCCGGCAGCTGGGCCGCCTGCAGTCCGGGCTCACCGCTGACAACGCCGCCGGGGTGGTCACCGACAGCGCCCTGGTGGCGCTCGGTACGGTGCTCGTCGTGATTCCCGGGCTGGCCAGTTCCGTCGTCGGCGCACTGCTGCTGCTTCCCCCCACGCGCACACTCGCGCGTCCCGTCGTCACCGCGATGGCGGCCCGCCGCGCCCCGCTCATCGTCGGCGCCGGCAGGGGAGTCGGCGGAGCGACGCGGTTCGCGTACCGGCCCTCCCACCGCGACTACATCGATGGTGAGGTCATCGACGTCACCGACGTGGGGGCCACGTCACCCGAGCCTCGCCGTCTGCCGGAGTGAACACCACCCGCCTTCTGCTCGGCGGGCGCATTCACAGCCCCGCGATGCCCGATGCGACCGCGATGGCCGTCCGTGACGGTGTGATCGCGTGGCTGGGCAGCGATGCCGTCGGTCGTGCGCAGTTCCCCGACGCAGAGGTCGTCGACCTCGCGGGCGGGTTCATCGCCCCGGCGTTCGTCGACAGCCACGTGCACGTCACCGCCACCGGCCTCAGCCTGACCGGCCTGGACCTCCGCGAGGCGACGTCGCGTCGGCACTGTGTGGAGCTGCTCGCCGCCTATGCCCGGTCGCATCCCGACGGGGTGCTGTGGGCGCACGGATGGGATGAGTCGGGCTGGCCCGAGAAGACCCCGCCGTCCGTCGACGAGGTCGACGCCGCGGTGGGACCGGGCCGCATGGCCTATCTGGCGCGGGTCGATGTGCATTCCGCGGTGGCCTCCACAGGACTGCAGCTCGCCGCGGGCGTGTCGGGCCGGGGGCCGTTGACGGCCGACGATCACCACCGAGTGCGGCGGGTGGCCCGCGAACACCTGAGCGTCACGCAGCGCGATACGGCCCGCCGGGCCGCCCTCGACCTCGCCGCGTCGCGCGGCATCGTCGCGGTTCACGAATGCGCCGGACCCGAGATCGGTGGCCTCGACGACTGGCAGGAACTGCGGACGCTGGACCACGGCGTCGACGTGGTCGGCTACTGGGGTGAGGCCGTCGGATCCGCCGATGCCGCCCGCGCGCTGCTCGCCGAGACAGGGGCACAGGGACTGGCCGGCGACCTGTTCGTCGACGGCGCCCTCGGCTCGCGCACGGCGTGGCTCCACGAGCCCTACGCCGACGTACCGACCGGCTGCGCGACGCCGCACGGCAACACCTACCTGAACAGGGACGAGATCACCGCGCACCTGATGGCGTGCACCGAGGCCGGCATCACCGCCGGCTTCCACGTCATCGGAGACGCCGCCGCCACCGCGGTCGTCGAGGCCCTCGGCGTCGTGGTCGACGAGCTCGGCAGCGTCGCGGTCGCTCGCTGCGGACACCGGCTCGAGCACCTCGAGATGGTCACCGGCGAGCAGGCCGCGATGCTGGGCCGCTGGGGGGTGATCGCCAGCATGCAGCCCACGTTCGACGCGCTGTGGGGCGGTTCGGGTGGCATGTATGCCCAGCGTGTGGGGCGAACGCGTGCGTCGGGGATGAACAATTTCGCGCTGTTAGCATCCCAAGGCGTGCCCCTTGCTTTCGGCTCCGACGCCCCGGTGACCGATATGGATCCGTGGTCGGCGGTGCGCGCGGCGACCACGCATCAGAGCGCCGGCAGCGCCATCTCGGCCCGCGCCGCGTTCTCGGCCGCGACCCGCGGAGCCTGGCGGGCCGGCGGCGCCCGCGACGGGATGACGGGCACCCTGGTGCCGGGGGCGCCCGCCTCCTACGCCGTGTGGGACGCCGACGAGTTCGATGTCAGTGCCCCAGCCGATGCGGTGCAGCGCTGGTCCACCGACCCCCGGTCCCGGGTCCCGCTGCTGCCCCGGCTGGACGGCGCCGCCCCGCGATGCCGGCAGACGGTGCATCGAGGCGCGGTCCTGCATGGCTGAGGCCACCGAACGCGAATCCGAGCCGAGCACCGCCGACGCGCCGTCGCGGGCACACCGCTTCAGTCGCGCTGTCCTCGAGCGATTGCCGCAGTTGACCGTGGCGCTGCTGGGCGGCGTGCTGCTGTGCCTGAGCTTCCCGCCGTTCGGCTGGTGGGTGACGGCCTTCGTCGCTTTCGCGGGACTGGGCTGGCTGCTGACCCTGCCGTCGGTCACCGCGAAGGGTGGGTTCGGCTACGGCCTGCTTTTCGGCCTTGCGTTCTACGTTCCGCTGCTGCCCTGGATCAGCGGGCTGGTGGGACCGGTGCCGTGGCTGGCGTTGAGCGCGGTCGAGGCTCTGTTCCCGGCGCTGTTCGGCCTTGCCGCGGTGCTGGTCCGTAAGGTGCCAGGCTGGCCTCTCTGGTTCGCCGGCCTGTGGTCGGCGCAGGAGTGGTTGAAGTCCACGGTGCCGTTCGGCGGGTTCCCGTGGGGTGTCGTCGGCTATTCGCAGACGCAGAGTCCCGCGCTGCCGCTCGCTTACCTCGGCGGCGCCCCGCTGGTGTCCTTCGGCGTCGCGCTGGCCGGCTTCGGTCTCGCAGCGTTGACGATCGAGGTGATCCGGTGGTGGCGCAGCGACCGCGCCGCACGCGCCGCCGCCCCGCCGGCCGTGGTGCTGCCGGGCCTCTGCGTCGCCATCGTGCTCCTGACCGCCGCGCTGGCGTGGCCGCACGTGCGGACATCCGGCGCCGGCGTCGGGGACGAACCACCCGTAACCGTCGCGGTCGTGCAGGGCAACGTGCCGCGGTTGGGGTTGGAGTTCAACGCCCAGCGACGGGCGGTGCTCGACAACCACGTCAACGAGACACTGCGGCTCGCCGATGAGGTGCGGGCGGGCCGGGCGCCGCAGCCCATGGTGGTCATCTGGCCGGAGAACTCCTCGGACATCGATCCGCTGGCCAACGCCGACGCCGCCAAGGAGATCTCCGCGGCCGCCACCGCGATCCGGGCACCCATCCTGGTGGGCGGCGTGCTCGCCGCGCCGGGCTACAGCCGCGACAACCCGGTGTCGACGAACTCGGTCATCGTCTGGAATCCCGACACCGGCCCCGCCGACCGCCACGACAAACAGATCATCCAGCCGTTCGGCGAGTACCTGCCATGGCGCAGTTTCTTCAGCAAGCTCTCGCCGTACGCCGACCGGGCCGGCTATTTCGTGCCGGGTCACGGCGACGGCGTGGTACGCGCAGCCGGGGTCCCGATCGGCGTCACCACCTGCTGGGAGGTGATCTTCGACCGGGCCGCCCGCGAGGCGGTCCGCAGCGGCGCGCAGCTGCTCGCCGTCCCCGCCAACAATGCGACGTTCGACGAGGCGATGAGCGAACAGCAACTGGCGTTCGCCCGGCTGCGGGCGGTCGAGCACGATCGCTTCGTCGTCGTCTCCGGCACCACCGGGATCAGCGCGGTGATTTCGCCGGCGGGCCGCGAGCTCGCTCGCACGCAGTTCTTCGAAGCGGCCTACCTGGATCAACAGGTGAGGCTGCGCACGTCGCTGACCCCCGCCACCCGGTTCGGTCCCTATGTGGAGGCGGTGCTGGTGGGAGTCGGCATTGCGGGACTTCTGGGAGCCATGCTGCACAATGATCTCTTCGTGGGCCGCGTCGTGCGGTCGAGAATCACGCGTCGGAGATCGACGTCCGAGAACAAGGAGCCGCATGAGCGTCCCCGGTAGCCCTGGTGGCCGGGAAGCCGGCCGGGAAGCTGTGGCGAAGCCCAGCGCACGCACTCTGGTGATCATCCCGACCTACAACGAGCGCGACAACCTGCTCAAGATCGTCGCCCGCGTCACCGAGGCGGCGCCGCAGGTGCACGTGTTGATCGTCGACGACGGGAGCCCCGACGGCACCGGCGCGTTGGCCGATGAGCTCGCGCTGGCCGATCCGGACCGCATCCACGTCATGCACCGAACCTCCAAGGACGGCCTCGGAGCCGCCTACCTCGCCGGCTTCGCGTGGGGGTTGAGCAGGCAGTACACCGTCCTGGTCGAGATGGACGCCGACGGCAGCCACGCACCGGAGCAGCTGTTCCGCCTGCTCGACGCGGTCGATCAGGGTGCAGATCTGGCGATCGGGTCGCGCTATGTCGACGGTGGCGAGGTGCGGAACTGGCCGCGGCGCCGGATGGTTCTGTCCAAGACCGCCAACGGGTACTCGCGCATCCTGCTGGGCGTCGGCGTCCATGACATCACCGCGGGGTACCGCGCATACCGGCGTGAAGTGCTGGAGAAGATCGACCTGGCGGCCGTCGACTCCAAGGGCTACGGGTTCCAGGTGGATCTGACGTGGCGCACCATCAACGCCGGCTTCACGGTCGTCGAGGTTCCGATCACGTTCACCGAACGCGAGCACGGCGTGTCGAAGATGGACGGCTCGACGATTCGCGAGGCCATCGTCAAGATCGCGCAGTGGGGCATGCGGGCCCGGTTGGACCGGGCCCGAGGCGTCGCCCGCTGATCAGCCGCGACGGCGGGTCTTGATGATCTCGAGGCGCTCCTTGAGCAGTTCCTCGAGCTCTTCCACCGAGCGACGCTCCAGCAGCATGTCCCAGTGGGTGCGCGGGGGCTTCACTTTCTTGGGCTCGGGCACGTCACCTTCGATGAGCGTGCCCTCCATGCCGTTGCGGCACAGCCAGGTGCCGGGGATCTCGGCGTCGTCGGCGAACGGAACATCGAATTCCTCGCCGTTGTCGGTGCGGTAGCGGGCGACCTGACGCGGCGCCAAGTCGTGATTGCGGTCCGTCTCGTAGCTCACAGCTCCGAGGCGGCTGCCCCTCAAGACGCGATCAGCCATCGTCAACTCCTCTTCAGCGCTTTTGGTCCGGGGTATTCAACGCAGATCTGTTCAGCGGAGTTCCCGACTCGGCCCCTGATGATACCGGGATCTGAGTATTCGTCGGTTTAGAGTCGGCCCGTGACCGCCACTGAAGACCGGCTGGCTCCCCCTCGTAGATCCCGCACGCGCCCGCAGATGTGCCGCTGGTGCGGCCGCGAGGTCGCCGACGCCGGGCTGGGCAGACGCAGGCAGTACTGCCGGCAGTCCTGCCGGCAGCGCGCCTATGAGCAGCGCGCCCTGGTGAAGGGGTCCGCGGTGGCCGAGGACGCGGTGGTGCTGAGCGCCGAAGAGGCCTCGGTGCTGTCCGACCGTGTCTATCAGGTGCGATGCGCGGCCGAGGACATGGCGACCGCCCTCGAGGAGGGTGCCGAGGCGAGCGAACTCCGTGAGCTGTGTGACGCGGTGATGCGCGCGGCGCGCGCGGCCGACGGCTGGCGCTGACCCCGAACTCTTTCTCATGCGGGATTCGCTCACGCGGAATCAAACGCTTCATCGGCGAGGCGACCGACCGTAACGTCGCCTGACCGTGACCAGTCCCGCCGATCTGGCTGTGCCGTCGGCACCCACCGCCCCGCGGCCCCGGGGTCAGCGCAAGTGGATGCTCATCCGCCTCGCGTCGCCGTTCGTGCTCCTGGCGCTGTGGCAGATCAGTAGTGCGATCGGGCTCATTCCCCAGGACGTGCTGCCCGCACCGTCGCTGATCGCCGAGGCGGGGGTGGAGCTGGTCAGAACGGGTCAGCTGGCAGACGCCTTGGCCGTATCGGGGATTAGGGTCGCCGAAGGTCTGCTTCTCGGCGGCGTGGTCGGAATCTCCCTGGGCATCGCCGTCGGCCTGTCGAAATGGTTCGAAGTCACCCTCGATCCGCCGATGCAGATGGTTCGCGCGTTGCCGCACCTGGGCTTGATCCCGTTGTTCATCATCTGGTTCGGCATCGGTGAGCTACCCAAGGTGCTGCTGGTCGCGCTCGGCGTCAGCTTTCCGCTGTACCTGAACACCTTCTCGGCCATCCGCCAGGTCGACCCGAAGTTGCTCGAGACCGCGCAGGTGCTCGGCTTCTCGTTCTGGCAGAAGCTGCGCACGATCATCGTCCCGAGCGCGGCACCCCAGGTCCTCGTCGGTCTGCGGCAGTCGCTGGCGATCGCCTGGCTGACCCTCATCGTCGCCGAGCAGATCAACGCCGACAAGGGAATCGGTTTCCTCATCATGAACGCGCGGGACTTCCTGCGTATCGACATCATCATCTTCGGACTGATCATCTACGCACTGCTGGGCATCGGTACCGACGCGCTGGTCCGCGTGCTCGAGAACAGGGCAGCGAGGTATCGGGCATGACGTTGACGTCTGACACGAACAGCGCAGCGACCGGTCGACGCGCAGGGAGCGCCGGCGAGTTGCGCAGCGTGAACAAGTGGTACGGCGCCCGCCACGTGCTGACCGACCTGTCGGTGCGGATCGGCCACGGTGAAATCGTGGCGCTGATCGGCCGCAGCGGCTCGGGTAAGTCGACGGTGCTGCGGGTGCTCGCCGGGTTGTCGAGCGACCACACCGGCGACCGCGCCGTGGCCGGCGCGCCGGCGGTGGCCTTCCAGGAGCCGCGGTTGTTCCCATGGCGCGATGTACGCACCAACGTCGCGTACGGGTTGACTCGGTCCCGGTTGCCGAAGGCCGAGCTGCTCGCCCGCGCCGATCAGGCGCTGGCCGACGTGGGTCTGGCTGATCGCGCCGAGGCGTGGCCGTCGACGCTTTCCGGCGGTCAGGCACAACGGGTTTCGCTCGCCCGAGCGCTGGTCGCTGAACCTCGACTGCTGCTCCTCGACGAGCCGTTCGGTGCGCTCGACGCGCTGACCCGGCTGTCGATGCGCGCGCTGCTGCTCGACCTGTGGCGGCGACACGACTTCGGCGTGCTGCTGGTGACCCACGATGTCGACGAGGCGGTCGCACTGGCCGACCGCGTACTCGTGCTGGAGGACGGCGCGATCGTGCACACCCTCGACATCCCCGACCCGCGGCGTGCGCCCGGCGAGGGCCACACCGACCGCTACCGCGCCGAGCTGCTCGACACACTCGGCGTGCAGTCCTGACCATCGTCGAAAAGGGGGCCCTCATGTCCAGGGTTGTTGCTGTGATCGCGGCGTTGAGCCTGCTGCTCGCGGGTTGCGTGTCGCGCCAGGAGGTCTCGGGTGCCCAGGAGGCTCCGGAGACGGTACCGCTGTCGGAGTTGGCCGGGCTGACGTTGCAGGTCGGCGATCAGAAGGGCGGCACCGAGTCGCTGCTGCGCGCCGCGGGTGCGCTCGACGGCCTGCCGTATCGGATCGCGTTCTCCACGTTCACCTCTGGACCCCCGCAGATCGAGGCCGCGACGGCAGGCAAGATCGACTTCGCGATCACCGGCAACACCCCGCCGATCTTCGGTGCGGCAGCGGGAGCGAAGGTCAAGGTCGTCTCTGCGTACGACGGCGGCGGCAACGGCGATCAGGTTCTCGTGCACCAGGATTCGCCGATCACATCGATCGCCGATCTGCGCGGCAAGCGGATCGCGGTGGGGAAGGGCAGCTCAGCCCATGGGCACATCCTCGCCCAGCTCGAGAAGGCGGGACTGTCCCCCGACGACGTCACGCTGGTGTTCCTGCAACCGGCCGACGCGCTGTCCGCGTTCTCCCAGCGCCAAGCCGACGCGTGGGCGATCTGGGATCCGTACACCGCGCAGACGGCCGCGCAGCTGCCGGTGCGTTCCATCGGGCAGGCCCGCGACGTCACCAACGGCTACTGGTTCGGGGTGGCATCGGATCAGGCGCTGGCCGACCCCAAGCGCAACACCGCGCTCGCCGATCTGCTGGTGCGGTTCGAAAAGGCCGCGCGGTGGGCTCGAGACCATCGCGAGCAGTGGGCCGGCAGTTACGCCCAGGCCGTCGGGCTGAGCCCGGAGGTGGCGACGGTGTCGCAGTCGCGCAGCCTGCGGTTACCGACCGAACTCGACGACGACGTGGTGGCCTCCGAGCAGAAGATCGCCGACCTGTTCGCCAAATCGGGTCAGATCGCCTCTCCGGCACCGGAGTTCGACAAGTGGGTGGATCGCCGGTACAACGATGTGCTGCGCCCGTTGTTCGTCGCGACCAGTTAGGAATCCATGCCTTCCGCGAAATTCTTCTGGTTCCTGCCCACCAACGGGGACAGTCGCTCCATCGTCGGCGCATCGCACGCGTCGTCGCATCACACCGTGCCTGCCGGCTACCGGCCACCCACGCGGCGCTACCTGGCCGAGGTCGCACGGGCAGCCGACCGACTCGGCTACGAAGGCGTGCTGACCCCGACCGGCACCTGGTGCGAAGACGCCTGGCTCACCGCCTCGGCGCTGCTCGCCGAAACCGAACGCCTCAAATTCCTCGTGGCGTTCCGTCCCGGGCTGGTGCCGCCCACGCTGGCCGCCCAGCAGACGGCAACCCTGCAGCGGTACTCCGAAGGCCGGGTACTGCTCAACATCGTCAGTGGCGGAGACGATCGGGAGCAGCGCCGCTTCGGAGATTGGCTCGACCACGATCAGCGCTATGCGCGCACCGGCGAGTTCCTGCACATCGTGACGTCGATCTGGCGGCAGGAGCACCTCGATTTCACGGGCTCGCACTACAAGGTCGCCGACGCGCGGGTGTCCGCACCCCCGGATCCGTTGCCGCAGATCTATTTCGGGGGCTCATCGCCGGCTGCGCTGCCCATTGCCGCGCAGTACGTCGACGTGTACCTGACGTGGGGCGAGCCGCCGCAGGATGCGGCCGCCAAGATCGCGAAGGTGCGGGCGCTGGCCGAACAGCGCGGCCGCCGGGTGCGGTTCGGTATTCGGCTGCACACCATCAGCCGCGACACCTCGGAGGCGGCGTGGGCGGTGGCCGATGAACTGCTTTCTCAGCTGAGCCCCGAACAGATCGCCAATGCGACTGCGCTGCATGCGAAGTCCGAATCCGAGGGTCAGCGCCGCATGACTGCGCTGCACGGCGGGCGCATCGACCAGCTCGAGATCTACCCGAACCTGTGGGCGGGGGTGGGCCTGGTGCGCGGAGGCGCCGGCACGGCTCTGGTCGGATCCCACGACGAAGTGGCGAACCTGATTCTCGAGTACCACTCCCTCGGTTTCGACGAGTTCATCCTGTCGGGCTACCCGCACCTGGAAGAGGCGTACTGGTTCGCCGAGGGCGTGCTGCCGATCCTGAAGCGCAAAGGTGTCGCCTGATCGGCCTCATCTGATACAGCTTGCGGGATGGATGAATTGTTCGAGCGCAGCCCGTTCGTCGGGTTCGTTCCGTGGATCATCTACTGGGTGGTGGCCGACGGCCCGAGCACGTGGCTCTTCGGTGCGATCTGCGCGGTGCTCGCAACGCTGATCCTCGGAGTGTCGGCCGGGTTTGCGGGGGTGCGCATGCTCGACATCGTCACCGTCGTGTTCTTCACCGGTGTGACCGTGGTGGGCCTGATCATCGGCGCCGAGGATCGCGACTGGATGGACACCTACGCCACCACGTTGTCCAGCGGTGTCCTGGCCGCGATGTCGCTCGGTTCGTTGGCCTCCGAACCGTTCACCGCCCAGTACGCGCCGGCGGCGGCACCGCGGCAGGAGTGGGAGCAGGCCGCCTTCCGCCGCACCAACCAGGTCTTGACGCTGATGTGGGCGCTGGTGTTCGCCCTGATCGCCGTCCTCGGCTACCTCGCGGCCACGGCGCCGGCGACGGTGCACCTGACCAAGGCGGTCATTCCGGTGGTCGTGATCGTCGGGGCCGTGGGCATGACTCAGGCCTATCCCGGCAGAGCCCGGGAGAAGGCGCGACAGCAGAACCACTGAAGGCTCAGCAGCGGAACGCCGTCCCGATTCCCTCCGGCGGCGCCACAGACTGCAGGCACCCGAACGGGGCGACCCCATCAGCGCTGATCCGCACGGCCGAGCGATGGGCGTAGTTCACGCAGTACAGGCCGGTGGTGTCGCTGCGGCAGCGGGTGTCGCCGATGCTGAGCGCCTGGCCGGTGGGCAGCTCCGCCCCGGACCCGGCGATGAACGGCCCCGGATCACCGCGCAGCGCCCCCACGCGCAGCTCGGCACCCGGGAACTCCACCCAGCCCGCCTGCCACGTCCCCTCGGCGCCCGGTGGCGGGGGCGGTGGCGCGGCCAGGTCGAGCAGACACGTCAGCCCGTCCGGCGTGGTGACGCACTGCGTGTTGCCCGATGGTGCTCCCGAGGGAGCGGTGAAGGCGGTGTCGTCGCCGAGGCGGGTGGTGACACCGTCGCGGAACGCGACGTGAAAAGTGGCAGCGTCCGCCGGAGTGCCCTCCTCGACGAACGCGATGACCTGGTCGATCGTGGCGTTCCCGCCAGGGGCCGCCGCGGCCGGGGTGGTCGTCGGTGGGGCAACGGTGCTGGTCGTGGCGGTGGGCCCGGCCGCATCCGACGTCACCGACGTCGCCTCGCCGCCGGTCGACTGCGCGCAGCCCGCCACCAGAATCGCCACCGCGAGCAGGCCGGCCATGCGCATGACGACAGGCTAACCGCCCGACACGGCCCGGTCGGCCCGGCGGGCCGGGCGTCCAGCCGCTACCGTCGGAAAGATGCACGAGCACACCGTGCGGGTCAGAACCGCATCCGGTGTCGTCGAGGGGTTCACCCGCGACGGCGTTCACCGCTGGCGCTCGATCCCGTACGCCAAGGCGCCCGTGGGCCCGCTGCGCTTCCGCGCGCCCGTCCCGGTACAGCCCTGGTCGGGGGTGCGGCACTGTCACGGGTTCGGGGCATGCGCACCGCAGCAGCGCATGTACACGCTGCTGGGGCCCGGTAGGTACCAGCCGACCAGCGAAGACTGCCTGACACTCAACGTGGTGACTCCCGCCGAGCCCCACGACGGGCCTGACAGCGGGCCACTGCCCGTCATGGTGTTCATCCACGGCGGCGGCTACCTGTTGGGGAGTTCGGCGACGCCCATCTACGACGGTGCCGCGCTGGCGCGGCGTGGATGCGTGTACGTCTCGGTGAACTACCGGCTCGGCGCGCTGGGGTGTCTGGAGCTGTCCTCGCTGTCCACCCCTGACCATCCGATCGACGACAACCTGTTCCTGCGCGACCTGGTGATGGCGTTGCGCTGGGTGCGGGAGAACGCCGCCGCGTTCGGTGGCGATCCCGATAACGTCACGATCTTCGGTGAGAGTGCCGGCGCACATGCGGTGGCGACGCTGCTGGCCACCCCCGATGCCGCCGGACTGTTCGCCCGGGCGATCGCGCAGAGTCCCAGCAGCGGAATGACCCGCGGTGCCGATATCGCCGAGCAGTACGCCCAGCGGTTCGCCCGCTCCCTGGGTGCGAGCGAATCCGATGCCGCCGAGGTGCTGATGCGAACCCGTCCCGCGGACCTGGTGCGAGCGTTGGAGCGGCTGATCGTCGAGGGGCAGCGTGAGATGCTGGGCGCCTTCGCGATCGGACCCACCTACGACACCGACTATCTGCCGGTGAATCCGACGCAGGCGATGGCCGACGGCACCGCGCACCGGGTTCCGCTGATCGTGGGGACCAACGCCGACGAAGGCAAGTTGTTCACCCGCTTCCTCAAGCTGCTGCCGACCACCGAGCCGGCCATCGAGCGCCTGTTCTCACAGGCCGAACCCGGTGTCCGCGAACGCATTCTGGCCGCGTACCCGGGGTATCCGAAGCCGTCTGCCTGCGTGAGGCTCGGCGGTGACTTCATCTTCGCCTCGGCGATGTGGCAGATCGCCGAGGCCCACAGCCGGTACGCGCCGACCTATGTGTACCGCTTCGACTACGCGACGCGGGCCCTGCACCTGTCGGGGCTGGGCGCCACGCACGCGATGGAGCTGTTGGCCGTTTTCAACGTCTACCGCTCCCGCTACGGCAAGCTGCTGGCCGCCGGGATCGACGCGCGCGCCGCGGGGAAGGTCAGCGACGACATCCAGAAGCGTTGGCTGGCCTTCGCCGGAGACGGTGTTCCGGGCGGGGACTGGCCGCGATACGACAGCGACGAGCGTGCGGTCATGGTGCTCGACAGGCGCCGCCGAGTCGAGCACGATCCGCATGCCGAGCGCCGAGAGGTGTGGAAGACGTTCGAGTTCGCGTAATAGCGTGCTGACCGCTGCGCGGTGTGGTTGCGTGGTCGGGTGTCCGATGCGCTCCCGACTTCTGTCGACCACCCGCTCGATCCGCTTGGTGAGGCCGAATTCCGCGCCGTCGCCACGGCGTTGCGGCGAGAGCACGGTGTGCAGGCGGTACCGTCGGGGGAGCACCGGGGCTGGCGATTCGCCTCGATCGAGCTGATCGAGCCATCGAAGGCCGAGCTCGCCGACTTCGACGCAGACGGGCGCCGACCCGCGCGACGCGCATCGGTGGTGTGTTTCGACCGCACCGCGAACGCCACCTACAAGAGTGTGGTCTCGCTGAGTGACGACCGCGTCGAGTCGTTCGAGCACATTCCCGGTGTCCAGGCCAACTTCACCGTCGACGAATTCGCCGAGTGCGACCGGCTTCTCCGCACTCATCCTGATGTCATCGCTGCACTGCACGGACGCGGGGTCACCGACATCGACCTCGTGTTCTTCGACACCTGGACCTACGGCGCCGCGGTGGCCCCGGCGGAGTATCGCGACCGGCGCATCGGCTGGTCGGACAGCTGGGTGAAGGGTGCCCCCGGTGCCAACCCGTACGCGCGGCTGCTCAGTGGTCTGCACTGCGTGATCGATCTGAATGCGATGGAACTGCTGCGCATCGAAGACGTCGGACCGTTCTCACCCTCGGGCGGTGCGACACCACCGGAGGTCATGGGGGAGTACGTGCCTCGTCACATCCCGGACCGGCTGCTCGCGAACAGCAGCAGGGAACCGCTCAGACCGCTGCACATCACCCAGCCCGATGGACCGTCGTTCCACGTCGACGGCAACCTGGTGACGTGGCAGAACTGGTCGCTGCGGGTGGGTTTCAACCATCGCGAAGGCATGACGCTGCACACCGTTCGGTACCGGGACGGGGATCGGTACCGCTCGATCGCGCACCGGATGTCGTTCGCGGAAATGGTGGTGCCCTACCGCGATTCGTCCCCGGATCACTACCGGCGCACCGCGTTCGACATCGGGGAGTGGGGCCTGGGGTTCATGACGACGTCGTTGGAACTCGGCTGTGACTGCCTGGGGGAGATCCGCTATCTGGACGCGGTGCTGCACGACAGCGCCGGCGAACCGTATCGCATCACCAACGCGATCTGTCTGCACGAAGAGGACAACGCCGTGCTGTGGAAGCACGTCGACCACGACATCGGCGCCGAGGTGCGCCGCATGCGCCGGCTCACGCTGTCGTTCCACGTGACCGTCGCCAACTACGAATACCTCGTCTACTGGCGGCTCTACCAGGACGGCAACATCGAATGCGAGGTTCGTGCGACCGGCATCATGGTGACCACGCCGCTGCCTCCCGGTGCCCCCAGCCCCAACGGCACGATCGTCGACGAGCGCACGTATGCGCCCTTCCACCAACACTTTCTGGTGGCGCGCCTGGACATGGACGTCGACGGCACTGACAACACGGTCGTGATGAGTGAATCCGGAGCCGAACCTGTCGGGCCCGACAACCCCTACGGCCTGTCGGTGGTGACCCGCAATGTCCCGCTGCGCACCGAGAGCGATGCCCGGCAGGACGTCGACTTCAGTACCCAACGCGCCTGGAAAGTGGTCAACCCCAACGTGGTCACCGGCATCGGCGCGCACCCTGCGTACAAGCTGGTGCCCACCGGTGCCATCCCGCCGATGTTCGACCCCGCCTCACCGGTGCTGCAGCGCGCCGGGGTCATCGCCCACACGCTGTGGGTCACCCCAAATCGTCCCGACGAGCGGTGGCCCGCAGGCGAATTCGTCAATCAATCGGTCCGCGACACCGGTCTGACGCAGTGGACGGCCGCCGACCGCCCCATCGAGAACACCGATGTGGTGCTCTGGTACGTGTTCGGCATCCATCACATCACCCGGCCGGAGGACTGGCCGGTGATGCCGGCCGACATCGTGTCGTTCTGGCTCAAACCCTTCGGGTTCTTCGACCGCAACCCCGCGCTCGATGTCGTCGACACGCCGCCGCAGGCATGTCACACCTCGACCACCAGCGCGCACCACTGAGACCCATGGTCGTCAGATCAGCCGTATTGTTCGTGCTCGCAGCGGTTCTCGAGATCGGCGGGGCCTGGCTGGTGTGGCAGGGAGTCCGCGAGCACCGCGGCTGGCTGTGGATGGGTGCCGGCGTGATTGCGCTGGGCGCCTACGGATTCGTCGCCGCGTTCCAGCCGGACGCGCACTTCGGCAGGGTGCTCGCGGCCTACGGCGGCGTGTTCATCGCCGGCTCCCTGCTGTGGGGCATGGCGGCGGACGGTTTCCGGCCGGATCGATGGGATGTGGCAGGCGCGCTGGTGGCCCTGCTCGGCGTGGCGCTGATCATGTACGGCCCACGCTGACCGCTCACCTGAGATGGGCGCTCGCATCATCGAGGTCGTCGCGGCTCAGCCCCATCGGTGTCCCCGCCGGAACGTCACCGGCGGCGATCACGGCGCGGGTGATCGGGGTCAGGGCGCCGAACAACGCCTCGACCTCGCCGTCGTCGAGAGCGTCGAGGGCGGGCAGCGCCAGCGCATCTGTCCTGTCCTCGATGTGCTGCTTGAGCGAGCGCCCCTCGTCGGTGATGGCGCCGTCCGCGTCGAGGAGCCCGCGTCGGTGCAGTGCCTCGCTGTGTTCGGCCCACTGCGCGTCGTCGTAGTCGCGGCTGCCCTTGATCATGTCCTCCGGCACCCGGCCGGCGGCCGCGTGCAGCACATTGCATTCGCGGCCCGACAGGCCTTCGGCGGTGAGCACGGCGACATGGCCGTCGCCGCGGTGCTCGCGCAGCAGCGTGGCCGCGTGCCACAGCCGTGGCAGCGGTTCACTCGGCCAGGTCAGCGATCGGTTCGCGGCGTACAGCGCCCGGCCCGCGGCATCGGCACCGGCTGCCGCCCGGCCGGCGAGCTCGGCCGCGCGCTGCACATCGGTGTCGGTGACACCGCACCGGCGCAGCGCGGCCACCGCCGACTCTTCGCGGGCGCGCAGTGCGGCGGCGGGCGGGGCGACGTCCCACGCCGCGGGAAGTGCCTTCGCGACGCGGCTGGGCGCGAAGTTGTAGAACAGCGCGGCGACCACGTCGGCCGGCACGATGCCCAGCGGCGCCGATCGGGCGGCGAAGTAGCCCATCCAGAAGCCGCGGTAACCGAGCCCGTCGAGGGCGGCACGGGCTTCCGGCGCGAAGTAGGTGACGGCGTGTACCGGCTCGATACGGTCGAAGAAGCGGCGGGCCAGCGAAATCGGCCGGCGAGAGCGGTTGTCCACCCCCGCAGTCAACCACCGCATCCGGTCCGACGACGCTGCCGGTTCTGCTAACGTCCCCGTGAGTCGAGGGTGACGGGCAAGCAGATGGCCAAGCTGATCGGGAAGTCCGCCGTTGTGGCGCTCGGCTGTGGCGTCCTGGTGGCGTGCAGCTCCCCGGTGAGTTCTGATGCCATACCTGCTGTGGCGCCGGAGGATCTGCAGGCCGACATCGCGGCGCGACTGGCCACCGCGGGCGAGACGCCGCAGTCGGTGGTGTGCAAGGACCCCTTGATCGGTGAGGTCGGGCAGTCCGCGCGGTGCGACGTGACGATGAGCTCCACCAACAGTTTCGAGCCGGTCGTCACCGTCACCGACATCGACGGCGCCCACATCGTCTACGAGATGATTCCCGCGCTGTCTCAACCGCAACTCGAGCGCGCCGTGGCACGGCTGGTGTCGAGCCCGCCGGACACGGTGACATGCCTGTCGGGGCTGCCGGGCCGAACCGGCGCAGAAGTGCAGTGTGACGTCTCCGCGGGCCCGGCCCCGCTGCGTCGCACGGCGGTGGTGACCGGGGTGCGCGGGCTGACGATGACCTTCGATGTGTTGCCGCTGCTGACGAAGGCGGAGGTGGAGACATCGCTGCTCGACGAACTCGCCGGACGCGTGAACAAGCGTCCGGACTCCGCGGTGTGCGACGGCAACCTCGAGGGCAGGGTGGGCAACACCGTGAATTGCACCGTGATGTCGGGCCCAGAACGCGCCGAGCTCACGCTGACCGTGACCGCGGTGGACGGCACCAAGATCGACTACACCTACGCGCCGCGGCGGTGAGCTCAGTCCTCCGTGGCGACCGCTGAGGCCGCCTCGTCGATGATCGCGCGCATCGCCGTCTCCGCCGCCTCGGCGTCGCCCAGCCGCACAGCGCGCGCCACCTCGTCGTGCAGCGCGATCGCCGCCGGGTTGGGGGTCGAGGGCATCATGCCGTGATGGGTGCGCCCCGCGAGGACTTCGGCGACGACATCGTAGAGGGCGCGGAACATCTCGTTGCCACTGGCCTCCAGCAACGTGCGGTGAAAAACCTTGTCGGCCAACAGATATGACTCGAGGTCTCCGGACCGCCCGTGCATCACCATGTCGGAGACGGCCGCGGCCATGATGCGGCACTGATGCGGATCGGCTCGGTGGGCGGCCAGCGCAGCGGCCGCCGGTTCGAACCCGCGCCGCAGCTCGGACAGGGAGGCGAGCTGCCGGGCCCGGTCGTCGGAGTCGAGGCGCCACCGGATAAGCCGGGGGTCGAAGACGTTCCAGGTGCGCGCCGGCTGGATCGTGATGCCGACGCGGCGCCGGGAGGCGACCATACCCATGGACTCGAGAACGCGGATGGCTTCCCGGGCGACGCTGCGCGACACCCGGTAGCTGGCACACACGCCGTCCAGGGTCAGCACGTCGCCTGCGACGTGGGTGCCGGACACGATCGCCGTCCCCAGTGCGGTCAGCACGCTGCCGTGCAGCGCTGCAGACGGCGTCTCGGTCACCCATTCATCCTGTCATACGCGGCGAAGACACCAATAAAACCGATGCAATACCGTCATGCTCTTGCAATCGTATGCCTATTGAGGCATCGTGTGTGACGGCAAGCACAGCAGGGTAGTCGGCGGCGGTCAAGGAGGGCAGTGGTGGCGTCACCCGTGGTGGTCATGGGCGTATCGGGCTCGGGGAAATCAACGGTCGGGGCAGCCCTGGCGCAGCGGCTCCGGGTGCCGTTCGCCGACGCGGACGACTTCCACCCGGCCGCCAACATCGCGAAGATGACGGCCGGCCACCCCTTGGACGACAACGACCGGTACCCCTGGTTGGAGGCGATCGGTGACTGGCTGGCACAGCGCTGCGACACCGGTGGCGTCATGAGCTGCTCGGCACTGAAGCGCAGCTATCGGGAGCAATTGCGCCGGCACTGTGCGGGTGTGCTGTTCCTGCACCTGAGTGGCACACCGGATGTCATCGCGCGGCGGCAGGCCAGCCGACCCGGTCACTTCATGCCCGCCTCACTGTTGGCCTCGCAGTTCGCCACCCTCGAACCATTGGACGCCGATGAGCCCGGCACCACCATCGACGTCGATCAGAGCATCGACGCGATAATCGACACTTATTGCGACGCAACCGGTTCCGCCATCGAACAGGAGAAGTGATGAATTCGTCCGTGCTGACCGTCCTTGCGGCGGACACCGAGCTGCCCGAACCAGTGGCGTCGGGATGGCAACTGGTCCTGGCGGCCCTGGTCGGGATCGCACTGATCGTCGTGCTGATCACCGTGGCGAAGCTGCATCCGTTCCTGTCCTTGATCTTCGGCGCGCTGGCCGTGGGGATCGTCGCCGGCATGAACGTCGGCGACGTCCTCGAATCGTTCTCCGACGGATTCGGCACCACGGCGGCCGGTGTCGGCATCCTGATCGCACTCGGCGCGATGTTCGCCAAGCTGCTCGCCGACTCGGGAGGCGCCGACGAGATCGTCGACACCATCGTCGGGCGTGCCTCGCCGCGCGCACTTCCCTGGGCGATGGCCGTCGTCGGGTCGATCATCGGCCTGCCGATGTTCTTCGAGATCGGGGTCGTGCTGCTGATGCCCGTCATCTACCTGGTCGCCAAGCGCTCGGGCCAGTCGCTGATCACCATCGGAATTCCCGCTCTGGCAGGGCTTTCCGCGATGCACGGACTGGTGCCACCGCATCCCGGTCCGCTCACCGCGATCGATCTGCTCGGCGCCGACCTCGGTGTCACGCTCGCCTTGGGCGTGGCGGTGGCGATTCCCACCGTGATCGTCGCGGGCCCGTTGTTCGGGAAGCTGGCCGGCCGCTGGGTCGTCATCGACATCCCGGACCGCTTCAACGCCGACGACCTTCGCGGCGGTGACGACGGGAACGGTGGTGCCGGCGGCACCACCAACGCCGGATCGGTCAGCACCCAGACTGTCGGGCAACGCACCCGCCCGAGCTTCGGCATCACGATCTTCTCGGTCCTGCTGCCCGTCGCGTTGATGATGGGCAAGGCCCTGGTCGACATCTTCATCGACGACGAGAACAACCTGCTGCGGCAGACGTTCGACATCCTGGGCCGTCCGCTGATGGCGCTGCTGATCGCCGTCATCGTCGGGATCTTCACGCTCGGTCGGGGCGCCGCGATGACCCGCGATCAGATCGTGAAATGCGTCGAATCGTCACTGCCCCCGGTCGCCGGCATCATCCTGATCGTCGCCGCGGGTGGCGGATTCAAACAGCTGCTCGTCGACACCGGTATCGGGACGCTGCTCGCCGACTGGGCCAAGGGCGCCAACGTCTCGGTGATCCTGCTCGCGTGGACGCTCGCCGTGCTGATCCGGCTCGCGACGGGTTCGGCCACGGTGGCCACCATCACCGCGTCGTCGCTGATGCTCGGGCTCGTCGAGGGCATGAGCACTGGCGAGGTGTCGCTGGTCGTGCTCGCCGTCGGTTCCGGTTCGCTGTTCTTCTCCCACGTCAACGATGCCGGTTTCTGGCTCATCAAGGAGTTCTTCGGGATGAGCGTCGGGCAGACCATCAAGAGCTGGTCGGTGATGGAGACCGTGCTGTCGGTGACGGGCCTGATCCTGGTGCTGTTGCTCGGACTCGTCATCTGAGTCCAGCGGCCAGCGTCAGGCTTTGAGGACCTGGGTGCCCCCGGCGAGCTCGTCATGCTTGCCCTGCTTGGTGGGGCTGCTGTTGATCGTCACCGCGATGACGACGATCGCCACCACGCCGAGCAAGCCACCGATGAAGGGAATGATCGGCAGCAGGGTCCAGGAGTTGCGGATCGCCGACTGTGCGGCAGTCGGTTTCGGAGCACCTCCCGGGCCGCGCACGCTGAGCCCCAGGATCTTCTTGCCCGGCGTCCAGCCCTGCGTCACCTCGAACGCCACGTAGTAAGCGAAGCTCAGCACGCCGGTGAACAGCCCGGTGATCCAGACGTTGGACGTCGCACCGATTGCGAACACGATGATGCTACCGACGATTCCGACGATGAGACCGTCGATGAACCGCGCGGCGAAGCGCACGCCGACGCCGCCCGGCTGGCCGCCGCCTCCGGGTGGCGGATACGAACCCGAGTAGCCGTACTGGCCGGACTGCGGGGGATAGTCGCTGGTCATCGGGAACTCCTTCTCGCGGCGGCTGGCTGCGAGAACACCGTACCGACTAACCTGCCCCTGCGGGGCGGTTCAAGATCAGCGCAGCTGCTTGCGGCGCTTCTTCACTTCCGAACCCGCGGTGTCGGCCAGCTCGGCGGCGCGTTCCCGGGCCACTTCGGCAGAGCGCAGCGCGCGTTCGCGGGCTGCGTCGGCCAGGTCTGGCGCACGATCGCGTGCCGCATCGGCCAGTTCCTCGCCGCGCTGTCGGGCCAGCACCGCCCACTCGCCGCCACGCTCCCGTGCCACCTCGGCCAGTTCCCCGCCTCGCTTGCTCGCCACCTCGGCCAATTCCCCGCCGCGTTCGCGAGCCACCTCGGCCAACTCCCCGCCGCGCTCCCGCGCGATGTGCGCGAGTTCGCGGCCGCGCTCGGCACCCACCTGAAGTCCGTGACCGAGCTTGTCGGCGAACTCGCTGTCGGCCAGCGATCCGCCCGCTGCCGCTCCGACCGGGAGGGCGGCCGTCACGGCCCCGGCGGCTTTGCGTGCCGCGCGTCGCCCGCGCCACCCGAGCGACGGCTTTCCTTCGGTGTCCACCGCGGCGATGATCAGACCGCCGATGAGGCTGATGTCGGTGACGAACGCGCGCCGCTCGTCCGCCTTGCGCTGCGGGTCGGTCTCGTTCCAGAAGTTGTGTCCGCCCAGCGAGCCCGGCACCACGGTCAGGGCCAGCGCCGCCGATGCGAAACGGGGCAGCTTGCCCGTTGCGAGAAGCAGGCCGCCGCCGATCTGGACGGCGGCGTTGACGCGCGCCACCGTCTCGGCATTCGACGGAAGGTTGGCGCTGACCGGGTCGGGCAACTTGCTGAGGCCGTCCAGAGTGTTCTGGGTGGATTGAGCTGCGGGTTTGGGGCTTCGAAGGGCCTCGACCCCGCGGGAGATGAACACGGCGGACAGCATTGGGCGCGCGACGCGACGGATCAACATGCGGGCTATGTTCCCACGCGGTTGGGCGACCAAACCCGACGGGGCGACGCGTCGGGGTAGCGTCGCAAGGTGCCACTCGTCGCAGGAATCGACTCGTCCACCCAGTCGTGCAAAGTACTGATCTGTGATGCCGACACCGGCGCTCCGGTGCGGTCGGCCGCCAGTCCCCATCCGGGTGGGACCGAGGTCGCGCCCGCGCACTGGTGGGAAGCCCTGAAGAAGACGATCGAGGAGCTGGGCGGCCTCGACGACGTCGCGGCCGTCTCGGTGGGCGCGCAGCAGCACGGCATGGTGTGCCTGGACGAGGCCGGCAATGTCGTCCGGGACGCGTTGCTGTGGAACGACACCCGATCAGCGGGCGCGGCCGCCGACCTGGTGGACGAACTCGGCGGACCCGATGAATGGGCACGGCGGACCGGAGTCGTGCCCGTCGCCGCGATCACCGCCACCAAACTGCGGTGGCTGGCCGACCACGAACCGGCGCATGCCGACGCGACCGCAGCGGTGTGCCTGCCGCACGACTGGCTGACCTGGCGGCTCTCCGGCTCGACCGACATCACCGAGCTGACGACCGATCGCAGCGACGCCAGCGGCACCGGATACTTCTCCGCCGCCACGGATTCGTACGACGTCGACCTGCTGGAGCTGGCGGCACGAGGCCGACGGCCGGCCCTTCCGACAGTGGTCGATCCCGCCGGCTCGGCCCTGCACACCGCGCACGGGGCGCTGCTGGGCGCCGGGGCGGGCGACAACGCGGCGGCGGCGCTGGGTCTGGGTGCCGGACCGGGCGACTGTGTGGTGTCTCTGGGCACGTCCGGCGTGGTCAGCGCGGTCGGAGCGACGGCACCGTGTGACCCCGAGGGCATCGTCGCGGGCTTCGCCGATGCGACGGGACGGCAACTGCCCCTGGTCTGCACGCTCAACGGCGCGCCCGTGCTCGCTTCGGTCGCGCGCATGCTAGGTGTCGAGTTCGACGAGTTCGACCTGCTCGCGCTCAGCGCATCGGCCGGTGCCGACGGTGTCACGCTGGTGCCGTATTTCGACGGAGAGCGCTCACCCAACCTGCCCGATGCCGCCGGTGCGCTACACGGCATCACCACGCGAAACCTGAACTCCGCCAACATCGCCCGCGCCTCAGTCGAGGGACTGCTGGCCTCGATGGCCTATTGCATCGACAAGATCCGCGCACACGGCGTAGCGGTCGACCGCATCATCTTGATCGGCGGCGGGGCACGCTCGGAGGCGGTCAGGAGGGTGGCCCCGGCCGTCCTCGGCGCGCCCGTCCACGTCCCTGCGCCGGCCGAGTACGTCGCACTCGGCGCCGCCCGGCAGGCGGCGTGGGCGCTCGCTGGTGGCGAGGAGCCGCCGCAATGGTCCCTGGCGGACACCACCGTGTTCGAGGCGGAGCCCACGCCTGAGGTTCTCGATCGCTACCGCACGGCCGAGCAGCTCACCTTCCGCTGACGCTCACACGGGTCGCGCGGCCTCGGGCCGGGGCCATCCGGGCCGTGGCAGGGGAGTACCCGGCGCGGGTCGCATCGCGTCCAGTAGGGCCCGCAGCGGCGGCCAGTCCGCACGGCCGATCCTGGTGACGGCGTAGGCGGTCAGCAGCACGTCGGGATCGGTCAGGGGCAGTACCGTCACGCCGTCCGCCGTCGGTCGCTCGATCGGCAGCAGCCCGACCCCGTAGCCCGCGATGATGAGCTCCTCGACGAGATCGAGGCTGTCGATCTGATGGGCGATCCGCGGGGTGAACCCGGACAGCGACGCCAGAGTGCGGACCGCGTCCTCGTCGGCGGTGTTGCGCGAGTTGACGATCCACGTGTGCTCGGCGTAGTCGCCGAGCGAGGTGAGAGTACGGGCGGTGTCCGTCGGCACCCCGAGGCCCCAGCGGATGGACCACAGCGGCACGGTTTCGAGCAGCGGACCTGGAGAGGCCGGGGCGAGGTTGTAGTCATAGGTCAGCGCCAGGTCCAGATCGTCGGCGGTCAGCAGCCGGAACGCCTCCACCGGCTCGTACTCGCTGACGACGAAGTCCACCTGGGGCAGGCGCGTCCGGAACTCCGCGACGATCGGCAGCAGCGACACTCGGATTCCGGTGGCGAACCCGCCGATGCGGACGGTGCCGGCGGGATCGGCGTCGGCGTCCAGGTCGAGCCGCGCGCGGTCGACCGCCGCCAGGATGGTCACCGCGTGGTCGGCCAGGCGGCGCCCCGCCGGGGTCAGGCGGACCCGTCGGCCGTGCGGTTCGATCAGCTGCACCCCGGTTTCGCGGGTGAGCGCGGCGATCTGCGCAGACACCGTCGAGGTGGTGAGGTGGTGTTCGTCGGCGACCGCCCGCATCGAGCCCAGGCGCGACAGCGCCAGCAGCAGCTGCAGTCGGCGGAAGTCCACGCCAGTGATTGTGCTCCTCCACGTAGGGTTGGGTCGTGGACACGCTGCTCGGCATCGACATGGGAACCGGGAGCACCAAAGGCGTTCTCGTCGACAGCTCCGGCACCGTGCTCGCCACGGAGACCATCAGCCACGGGATGGACCTGCCGCGGCCGGGCTGGGCCGAGGTCGACGCCGAGGCTGTGTGGTGGCGCGAGGTGTGCGCGATCAGCACGGCGCTGATGGCCCGTCAACCCGCCAACGCCACGCTGGCCGGGGTGTGCGTCAGCGGCGTCGGCCCCTGCCTTGTGCTCTGCGACGCAGATCTGCGACCCCTGCGGCCGGCGATCCTGTACGGTATCGACACTCGCGCTCACGCCGAAATCGATTCTTTGACTGCAGAACTGGGTGAGGAGAACATTCTCCGGCGAGCCGGCACGCTGCTGTCGAGTCAAGCGGTCGGACCGAAGATCGAATGGGTGCGCAACCACGAGCCGCAGGTGTTCGACGCCGCGGCCGGCTGGTATGGCTCCAACTCCTACATCGCGGCGAAGCTCACCGGTGAGTACGTGATGGACCACCACACCGCGAGCCAGTGCGACCCGCTCTATGCCACCAGGGATTTCGAGTGGAACCGAGAGTGGGCCGAGCGCATCTGCGGGCCGCTGCCCCTGCCGTCGCTGGTGTGGCCGAGCGACGTCGTCGGTCATGTGAGTGCTGCGGCTGCGCGCGAGACCGGGTTGCCTGCAGGAGTCGCCGTCGCGGCGGGCACCGTCGATGCGTACTCGGAGGCCTTCTCGGTCGGCGTGCGCCGTCCCGGCGACCAGATGTTGATGTACGGGTCGACGATGTTCCTGGTTCAGGTGATCGACGAGTACCACAGCGACCCCACCCTGTGGACCACCGCTGGCGTCGACCCCCGCACGTTGGCGCTCGCGGCCGGCACCTCGACGGCGGGCACGATGATCAACTGGCTGCAATCGATAACGGGCAAGCCGTCTTTCGAGGAGCTGACCGCTGAGGCGCTGGCCGTGTCCGCCGGCAGCGAGGGCCTGTTGATGCTGCCCTACCTCGCGGGTGAGCGCACACCGGTGTTCGATCCGAATGCCCGCGGTGTCCTCGCCGGACTGACGCTGCGGCACGGGCGCGGGCATCTTTTCCGAGCGGCCTACGAAGGCATCGCCTTCGGCATCCGGCAGATCCTCGACCGCTTCGACGACGCTCATGAGGCGAGCCGCACCGTCGCGGTCGGTGGCGGCCTGAAGAGCCCGGTGTGGGCGCAGGCGGTCAGCGACGTCACCGGCCGCTCGCAGCTGGTGCCCCAGCAGGCCATCGGCGCGAGCTACGGTGACGCGCTGCTCGCCGGCATCGGAGTGGGACTTGTGCCTGCGGACACCGACTGGGCGACGATCGACCGCGAGATCACGCCCGACCCGCGCAACCGGGAGCGCTACGAGGATCTGTTCGCCACCTGGGCGCAGCTGTATCCCGCCACCCGGGAACAGGTGCACCGGCTGGCCGCCGCTGACTGAGCCGGCACCGAGTCGGCTCAGCCCATCGTGTAGCCGCCGTCGACGGGAAGGTCGACGCCGTTGATCATGCTCGCCGCATCCGTGCACAGCCACACCACGGCGTCGGACACCTCGTGCGGTACCGCGAAGCGGCCCAACGGAATTCGGGCGATCATCGGCGCCGCCTTGGCTTCCTCGCCCCACACGCGCTGACCCATCTCGGTCAGTACCACCGTCGGGCACACCGAGTTCGCACGGATGCCGTGCGGCCCGAGTTCCTGGGCCAGGACTTTGGTCGCCATCACCAGACCGGCCTTGGAGGCGCAGTAGGCATAGTGCTCCGGCAGCGGGGCCAGCGCCGCCGCGGAAGCGACGGTGACGATGGCGCCGCCGGTGCCCTGCTTCACCATCTGTGCACCGACCTGCGCGGCCAGCAGTGCCGGAGCCCGCAGGTTCACGGTCAGGGTGGCGTCGAAGTTCTCTGCGGTCGTGTCCACGACGCGTTCGGGCAGCGAGATCCCCGCGTTGTTGACCAGGATGTCGAGGCCGCCGAACGCGTCGGATGCCATGGCGCTCAGCGCCGTCGGCCCCTGCGGGTCGGCGAGGTCGACGACGGCCGAGCGCACCTCCGCGCCGTATTCCTCGCCCAGGGTGCGCCGGGCTTGCGCCAGTTCGGTCTCGTCCCGCCCACTCAACACCAGTCGGGCGCCGGCGGCGGCGAACGCACGGGCGATGTCGGCGCCGATGCCTTTGGTGGCGCCGGTGATCAGCGCGCGCTTGCCGTCCAGCCGCATCACCCCGGAATATCTCTGCTCGGCGGTACTGGTCACGAAACCTCCTGTGCTACAGCGTCATCGGCAGGGCCATCGGTGGCTGCCAGTAGGGCCTCCGCAGTCCCCGGGTCGGTGACGAGTCGGTTGAAGTAGCCGCCGCGGGCGCCGGCGGTGATGGATTCCACCTTGTCCTTGCCGACCGCCACCGCGATGGTGACGGGGATGTGGCGCAGTGTCTCCAATTCCAGTGCGATCAGCCGTTCCGCGCCGTCGAAGTCGACGGGTGCGCCGCTACGGTCGTAGAACCGGGAGCACACGTCGCCCACGGCAGCGCGCAACGACGTCGAGCCGGTCGGCACGAACTGGGGGATGTCCGAACGGGTCAACGGCGGTGCTCCGACACCCATCAGCGCGCACCGGGCATGCGGCCACTGGTGCAGCACGCGCTGGATGCTCGGATCCTCGAGCAGCGAGTCGTAGAGGGCCGGACCCGGGAGGGCGGGCGCGAACAGGTAGTTGGCACGCCCGCCGACGCGATTGGCGACCAATCGGGTGATCTCGTTGGTCTGGTACCACTCGTAGGGCTGGTCGTTGCCGCCCACGGTGGGGGCGACCACGACGCCCGGCAGTGAGGTCAGTTCGTGCTGGGCCAGTTCGTAGACCGTGCGCCCCGACGACACCAGAAGCACGTCCCCTGGCAGCAACCCCGCTTCGGAGAGCGCCCGCGCGGTGGCAGGCGCGAGCACTCGGCCCATGATGTCGACGACACTGCGGCCGGGGCCGGGTGCGGGCAGGGGTGGCGACAGGTACACGGTGTTCAGATTCAGCGCCCGGGCCACCCGGTCGGCCAGTTCGGTTGGGCGGACGTCGGCCGGCGCGACCACCTCGATGCGTACCACCCCTTGGCGTTTCGCCTCGGCGAGGAGCCTGCTGACCGTTGCACGACTGGTGCCCAGCTTCTCGGCGATCTCGGCTTGAGTGGCCTCGTCCTCGTAATAGAGCCGTGCAGCGGTGTAGAGCAGGGTGGGCGAGAAATGGCTGCTCTCGGTATCGGGCGCGCCACCATCCGATTTCGCCGGTGAGGCGGCGGGCACGGACGGCCGGGGCATGCGCAGAAGTATGACACCGAACGCCTGCTCTGGAAAGAAGTTCACTGAACAGATGTTCTGGACAGATGTGCACCACCTTCGCTACTGTGACTCCGAACACAGAGGGAGGAACCCAGGATGTCCGCTCAGATCCCCGAGAAGATGCAGGCTGTGGTCTGCCACGGGCCCCACGACTACCGACTCGAGGAGGTGGCGGTTCCGCAGCGCGGTCCCGGCGAGGCGCTCGTGAAGGTCGAAGCAGTCGGCATCTGCGCCAGCGACTTGAAGTGCTACCACGGCGCGGCGAAGTTCTGGGGCGACGAGAACCGGCCGGCGTGGGCGGAGACCATGGTGATTCCGGGGCACGAATTCGTCGGACGGGTCGTCGATCTCGACGAGGCTGCCGCCTCTCGCTGGGGTATCGCCGTCGGTGACCGGGTGGTCTCCGAGCAGATCGTGCCGTGCTGGGAATGCCGGTTCTGCAAGCGCGGCCAGTACCATATGTGTCAGCCGCATGACCTGTACGGCTTCAAGCGCCGCACCCCGGGCGCGATGGCCAGTTACATGGTGTATCCCGCGGAAGCGCTGGTGCACAAGGTGTCTGCCGAGGTTGCGCCGCACCACGCCGCCTTCGCCGAACCGCTGTCGTGCTCGCTGCATGCGGTGGAACGCGCGCAGATCCTGTTCGAAGACGTGGTGGTGGTCGCCGGCTGCGGGCCCATCGGACTGGGTATGGTGGCCGGGGCTCGCGCCAAGAATCCGATGCACGTCATCGCGCTCGACATGGCGCCCGAGAAGCTCGAGCTCGCCGAGCTCTGCGGTGCCGACATCACGATCAACATCGCCGAGCAGGACGCCGTGGCGATCGTCAAGGAGCTGACCGACGGCTACGGCGCGGACGTGTACCTGGAGGGCACCGGTCATCCATCGGCAGTTCCGCAGGGGCTGAACCTGTTACGCAAACTCGGTCGCTACGTCGAATACGGCGTGTTCGGCAGCGATGTGACCGTCGACTGGAGCATCATCAGCGACGACAAGGAACTCGACGTGCTCGGCGCGCATCTGGGCCCGTACTGCTGGCCCGCGGCGATCAAGATGATCGAGTCCGGCGTGCTGCCCATGGATCGGATCTGCACTCACCAGCTTCCGTTGACCGAGTTCCAGCAGGGGCTCGACCTCGTCGCCAGCGGCAAGGAATCGGTCAAGGTCTCCCTGATCCCCGCCTGAGATAAGGACCATTCATGAGTCTTTCTTCGAATTTCCCGCCGGGGCAGCAGTTCTCGCGCCGAAAGATGCTCGCGGCGCTCGGTGTGGCGGGAGCTGCGGCGGCCAGCGTGCCGGTGTTGAGTTCGTGTGGGGTCGGCGGCAAGGCGAGTCTGCCCAACGGCGCCGATGCGGTGACCGGCGGTTTCGACTGGCGCAAGGCCGCCGGCTCGACCATCAACATCCTGCAGACCCCGCACCCCTATCAGCTCTCTTACCAGCCTCTGCTCAAGGAATTCACCGAGTTGACGGGCATCAACGTCAATGTGGACCTGGTGCCTGAGGCGGACTACTTCACCAAGCTGAACACCGAGTTGGCCGGCGGCTCAGGCAAGCACGACGCGTTCATGCTTGGCGCGTACTTCATCTGGCAGTACGGGCCGCCAGGCTGGATCGAGGACCTCAACCCGTGGCTGGCCAACAGTGCGGCGACCAACGCCGAGTACGACTTCGAGGACATCTTCGACGGCCTCCGCACCTCGACGCGGTGGGACTTCGAACTGGGCCAGCCGCTCGGCACGGGCGGGCAGTGGGCGATCCCGTGGGGATTCGAGAACAACGTGGTCGCCTACAACAAACGGGTCTTCGACGAGAAGGGCATCACGCGGCTGCCCGACAACCTGGATGACTTCATCCAGCTGGCCATCGATCTGACCGATCGATCCCAGAACCAGTACGGCATCTCCACCCGCGGCTCCAAGTCGTGGGCGACCATCCATCCCGGGTTCATGACGCAGTACACCCGCGAAGGTGCCGTCGACTACACGTGGAACGGCTCGGAGCTGATCGCCGAGATGGACAGCGACAAGGCCATCGACTTCACCAAGAAGTGGATCGCGATGCAGCACGAGGCCGGCCCGACGTCCTGGACCACCTACGACTACCCCAATGCCACCGGCGATCTCGGCGACGGCAAGGCGATGATGGTGTTCGACGCCGACAGCGCCACGTACCCGAAGAACAAGCCGGGAGCGAGCAAGGAAGCCGGCAACATCGCGTGGTACGCGGGTCCTGCGGGTCCGGACGGCAACTACAAGACCAATCTGTGGACGTGGAGCTGGGCGATGAGCGCGAATTCGCGCAACAAGTTGCCGGCCTGGCTGTTCATCCAGTGGGCGACGGGCAAGGAGTCGATGAACAAGGCCGTCGAGGGTGGCACGTATGCCGACCCGGTCCGTAAGTCGGTGTTCGACACCACCTTCAAGCGGGTCGCCGCCGATCAGTTCGGCTACCTCGAGGCGTTCGAGACGGTCATCGGCCAGTCCAAGATCCAGTTCACGCCGCAGAAGAAATTCTTCGACACCACCCAGAACTGGGCGGTGGCGCTGCAGGACATCTACGGCGGTGAGGACGCGGCGTCCCGGCTGCGCAGCCTCGCCAAGACCAACACGTCCAAGGTCAACCTCTAGGAGCTCTGGCATCGATGACGACTCAGACATCCAAAGCGCCTGCGGCGTCGCCGCGCCCGGATGCCGCCGGCGGTGGCCGCAAGCTGCCCGAGGTGCCGACCTGGCGGCGCAAATTCCGCCCGTATCTCCTGTCGATCCCCGCCCTGGTGATCGTCATCGGGATTCTCTATCCGTTCGCGGTGGGCGCCTATTACGCGTTCCTCAACTACGCCGCGGTCAACCCGAACCCTCACTTCATCTGGTTCGACAACTTCGCCTCCGTCCTCGGCGACCGGGTGTTCTGGCAGAGCGTCAAGGTCACCGCGATCTTCGCGATCGCCGCGACCGCGATCGAGACGGTGCTCGGTGTCGGGCTCGCCCTGCTGCTCAACCGGTCCAGCATCATCGGCAAGATCTTCGAGAAGGTGCTGATCCTGCCGCTGATGATCGCCCCGGTGATCGCGGGCGTGATCTGGAAGCTGATGTTCAACCCGCAGTTCGGCATCCTCAATCACGTTCTGGGCCTGGGAAACACGTTCGACTGGCTGTCGGCCAACAACGCGCTGTTCTCGGTGATCTTGGTCGACGTGTGGATTTTCACCCCGTTCGTGGCGATCCTGGTCCTCGCCGGGATCCGCTCGCTGCCCAAGGAACCGTTCGAGGCCTCCGACGTCGACGGCGCCGGCTGGTTCTACATGTTCCGTAAGCTGATGCTGCCGATGCTGTGGCCCTACATCCTGGTCGCGGTCATCTTCCGGTTCATGGACAACCTCAAGGTGTTCGACCACATCTTCGTGCTGACCGCGGGCGGCCCCGGCGTGGCCACCCGCAGCCTGCAGATCGGCGCCTTCGAGGATTCGATCATCAACCTGGACTACTCCCGCGGCAGCACCTACATGCTGCTGCTGTGGATCATCGTGTTCATCACCGCGCGCTACCTGGTGAGCGTGCTCGGAAAAGCGCAGCGCCGCGCTGCCGGAGCGGAGTCGTAGAAGATCATGGCCCTCAACCTGTCCCGAGCCGAACTCCAGCCCGGCCAACGTCGCTGGTCCATCGGTGCCGTCGCCGCCGACGTCGGTCTCATCATCTGGTTCGTCTTCTCGCTGTTCCCGATCTTCTGGATGCTGATGCTGGCGCTCAAGAACGCCGAACAGCAGACCACGACGTACTTCTCGTTCAGTCCGACGTGGTCGAACTTCGCCACCGTGGTGTCCGACAAGGGCACGCAGATGACCAGCGTCGACTTCAAGGCGTCGCTGCTGACCAGCCTGCTGAACTGCGGCGGCGCGGTGATCGTGTCGCTGGTGATCGGCATCCCGGCCGCCTATGCCGCAGGCCGCTGGCAGTACCGCGGCAGCAACGATCTGATGTTCCAGATGCTCTCGTTCCGGTTCGCTCCGGAGTTGATGGTGATCGTGCCGCTGTTCGTGATCTACAACCAGATCGGCCTCTTCGACACCAAGGTCGGGATGATCTGGGTGCTGCAGTTGGTCACGATGCCGCTGGTCGTCTGGATTCTGCGGTCGTACTTCCAGGATCTGCCCGAGGATCTGGAACAGGCCGCGCTTCTCGACGGCTACACGCGCCGGCGCGCGTTCCTGATGGTCGCGCTGCCGATCGTGCGGCCCGGCATCGCTGCGGCGGCGCTGCTGGCCTTCATCTTCGCCTGGAACAACTACGTGTTCCCGCTGATCCTCGCCGACAGCAATGCCGGCACGGTCACCGTCGCCATCACCAAGTTCCTCGGTGGTGGCGGGCAGGCGTACTACAACCTCACGGCCGCAGCGGCGTTGATCGCCGCGCTGCCACCACTCGTCCTCGCGCTGACGATCCAGCGATACCTGGTGCGGGGCCTGTCATTCGGGGCGGTGAAAGCCTGATGGCCACAGTCAAGGTCACCGACATCTGCAAGACCTACGGCAAGGACGTCCGCGCGGTCGACGGGATCTCCCTCGACATCGCCGACGGCGAGTTCTTCGTGATCCTCGGTCCCAGCGGGGCCGGCAAGACCACCACGTTGAAGTCGATCGCCGGCCTCGTCGATGTCGACTCGGGGTCGGTGTCGATCGGCGGGGTCGACATGACCGCGGTGGAGCCATACCACCGCAACGTCGCGATGGCATTCGAGAGCTACGCGCTGTATCCGCAGAAGACCGTCGCCGAGAATCTGGCGTCCCCGCTGAAATCGGGTCGCACCGGCAAGTACTCGGAGTCCGAGCGCGCCAACCGCATCGACCAGGTCACCACCACGCTGGGCATCGATCATCTGAAGAACCGGCTGCCCCGGGAGCTGTCCAATGGTCAGCGCCAACGTGTCGCGCTCGGCCGCGTCCTGGTGCGCCCGGCCGATGTCTATCTGCTCGACGAGCCGCTGAGCCATCTGGACGCCAAGCTGCGCGCATCCATGCGCGCCGAGCTCAAGCAGCTGGGCGCGATGTCGAACACCACGACGATCTACGTCACGCACGACTATCAGGAGGCGCTCGCGCTGGGGGACCGGATCGCGGTGATGCGCGAGGGCCGGCTCATGCAGATCGGGACGCCGGAGGAGATCTGGCGCCGCCCCGCCGACACGTTCGTGGCACGCGCTCTCGGTCAGCCCGAGATCAACCTGCTCGACGGTGTCGTCGACGACGGACGCATCCGGTTGGGTGACGGTTCCCTGGATGTGCCGGTGCCCCAGGACGTGCGCTGCGAACGCGGCACCCGTGTCCGAGTCGGTTTGCGGCCCAGCGACATTCACGTGACCAGTCGGGAAGGGTCGCTGCGCGGCCGCGTCATGCTGGCCGAACGGCTCGGCCGCAACATCGAGTTGACCGTCGATGTGGGCGGCGCGCAGCTGATCGCGCTCACCTCGGGACGCCATGGTGTCGGAGAGGGCGACGACGTCACGATGCGCATCGCGGAGTCCGACGTGCACGTGTTCGCCCCGGGCGATGGGGACACCAGCCGGTTCAGTGATCAGACCCTGGAGGCAGTGCAGTGAGTGTCGCTACCGAGAAGACCGCGCAGCAGAGCGCTCAGAGCCTGACGCTGCGCGACCTGGTCAAGACCTACTCGTCGCGGGGTCGTGACGAGGTGACCGCGGTCAAGGGCATCAACCTCGACATCCGGCCGGGGGAGTTGGTGGCCTTGCTCGGCCCGTCGGGCTGCGGCAAGACCACCACGTTGCGGATGATCGCCGGACTCGAGACGGTGACCAGCGGGTCGATCAAGATCGGTGAGCGCGAGATCTCCCAGCTGCCTGCCGCCAAGCGCGGCATCGGCGTGGGCTTCGAGAGTTACGCGCTCTACCCGCCGCTGTCGGTGCGAGACAACCTCCTCTACGGGCTGAAGGCCCGCAAGGTCAAGGGCGCCGACAAGATGGTCGCCTCGATCAGCGAGCGGCTCGAGATGAACGATCTCCTGTCGCTGCGACCGGCCAGCCTCTCCAGTGGCCAGAAGCAGCGCGTCGCGTTGGCCCGCGCGCTCGTACGCAACCCTCCGGTGCTGCTCCTCGACGAACCGCTGAGCCACCTCGATGCCTCCGCACGCAACCGGGTGCGCCGCGAACTGAAGGTGCTGCAGCGCGAATTCGGTTACACCACGATCGTCGTCACCCACGACCAGGTGGAGGCGCTGTCGCTGGCGGATCGGTTGGCCGTGATGGACGGGGGCGTCGTCCAGCAGTTCGGCACCCCCGACGAGGTGTTCGACGACCCGGCCAACCTGTTCGTCGCCGGCTTCGTCGGCGAGCCGGCGATCAACGTCCTGCCCGGTGTCGCGCGGGTCCGCGATGGCCGTGTCCACGTCGAGATCGGTTCCGGCGCAGGCTCTCTCGAGACATCGGCGACCACGGTCGGCGACGGCACCACGGTCACCGTCGGCATCCGCCCGCAGGACTGCGCCCTGACCGACCGGGTAACCGAGGGACTCGCGGCGACCGTCGCCTACTTCGAGCACCTGCTCGAGTTCGGCCTGGCGACCACGACGGTGGCGGGGATCGAGGACGGTATCGTGGTGCAGACCCCGGCCGAACAGAGCCACGAACCCGAACAGCAGGTGTCGGTGACCGCGCCGGCCGAGCGGGTCTACCTGTTCGATGCCGAGACCGGAGAGCGATTGCGATGACGAAGCTCTACAACGACCCTGCCCGATTCACCGAGGACATGCTCGTCGGGTTCCTCGACGCCAACTCCCGGTACGTGGCCGGAGTGCCGGGCGGTGTGGTGCGCGCCCATCGGACCCGCCCGGGCAAGGTCGCTGTCGTCATCGGCGGAGGGTCGGGTCACTACCCGGCGTTCTGCGGAACGGTCGGTGTCGGATTCGCCGACGGCGCCGTCGTCGGCAACATCTTCACCTCGCCGTCGGCGGAGGAAGCCGCGTCGGTGGCGCGGGCCGCCCACGGCGACGCCGGCGTACTGCTGACCACCGGCAACTACGCCGGAGACGTGATGAACTTCGGTCTCGCGGTGACGCAGCTGCGCGGCGAGGGTATCGAGGCCGAGTACTTCGCCGTCACCGACGACGTCGCCAGCGCGCCCCGGGGCGAAGAGGCGAAGCGACGTGGCATCGCAGGCGATTTCACCGTCTTCAAATGTGCCAGCGCCGCGGCCGAGGAGGGCCTCGATCTCGCGGGCGTGGTCCGGGTCGCCGAGGCGGCGAACGCGGCGACCCGCACGCTGGGCGTGGCGTTCGACGGCTGCACGATGCCCGGCGCCGACCACCCCCTGTTCACGGTGCCCGAGGGCACGATGGGTGTCGGGCTCGGCATCCACGGGGAGCCCGGCGTCTCCGACGAACCGATGCCGACCGCCGAGTCTCTCGCCGAAACCCTGGTCGACGGTGTGCTGGCCGACCGCCCCGACGCGACGTCGAAGCGGCTGGCGGTGATCCTCAACGGCCTGGGCCGTACCAAGTACGAAGAGCTGTTCGTGGTGTGGGGCACGGTCGCGCGACGGCTGCGCGAGCGCGGCTTCGAGATCGTCGAGCCCGAGGTGGGCGAACTGGTCACCAGCCTCGACATGGCCGGATGCTCGCTGACCGTGATGTGGCTCGACGAGGACCTGGAACGCTACTGGACCGCACCGGCCGACTCCCCGGCCTACCGCAAGGGTGCGCCTGCGGACGCGGCGAGCACCGGTGAGCGTCGCAGCGCCGAGGAACTCGAGGCGGGATCGGCAGCGCCGGCGCTGGACAAGCTGGCCGACGACGCGGGCCGTCGCGGCGCGCAGGTGGTCCTGAGTGCCCTGACCGCGATGGCCGACATGCTCGCCGACGCCGAGGACGAGCTGGGCCGCATCGATGCCGTCGCCGGAGACGGCGACCACGGCAGGGGGATGGTCAAGGGCTCGTCTGCCGCGCTGTCGGCAGCGCAGCGGGCGGTCGACGCCGGCGGTGGTCAGGGTTCGGTGCTCGCCGAGGCGGGCAAAGAGTGGGCCGCGAAAGCCGGCGGCACGTCCGGGGTGCTGTGGGGTGCATTGTTGTCGGCCCTCGGTGCTCGGCTCGGTGATACCGGCCGGCCCGACGGAGAGGCCGTGTCCGGCGGAATGCGGGACGGCTACGACGCGTTGGTGAACCTTGGTGGCGCAGCACCGGGAGACAAGACGATGCTCGATGCACTTCTGCCGTTCGTCGACGACTTCGAGCGACGAGTGGCGGACGGAACGGCCTGGCAAGAGGCGTGGCAGGAGGCAGCCCGCGTCGCGACCTATGCGGCAGAGGCCACCGCGGACATGAGGCCCAAGGTGGGTCGGGCACGTCCACTGGCAGAGCGCAGTGTCGGCACCCCCGACGCAGGTGCGACATCGCTGGCGATGTGCCTGCGCACCGTCGCCGCCACGCTGAATTCGACTCGTACAACAGCGAAAGGGGAGTGACCCGCATGGCAGGACTCCGCATCGTGGTCGGCTCTGATGACGCCGGCTTCGATTACAAGGAAGCACTCAAGAGTGATCTTCAGGCCGATGATCGGGTCGCCGAGGTCACCGATGTCGGGGTGAGCGCGGACGAGAACACCGCCTACCCCCACGTCGCCGTCGCGGCGGCGCGCATGATCGCCGACGGGAAGGCCGATCGCGCGCTGCTGGTCTGCGGCACCGGGCTCGGCGTGGCGATCAGCGCGAACAAAGTGCCGGGTATCCGCGCGGTCACCGCACACGACAGCTTCTCGGTGGAACGGTCGGTGCTGTCGAACAACGCCCAGGTGCTGTGTTTCGGCCAGCGAGTGATCGGTCTGGAACTCGCCCGCCGACTCGCCAAGGACTGGCTGGGTTACGAATTCGACCCGCAGAGCGCCTCGGCCGACAAGGTGGACGCGATCTGCTCGTACGAACCGGCGCAAGCCACCAGCTGAATCAGCTCGCTGCCCGCGTCACCAGCGGGAGGAACACGTCGTCGACGATCTCGGTGATGGTGGCGTCCGGTACTGCGGTCATGGTCATGAACAGTTCGTGGCGCAGCAGATCAGCGGGGAGGTTGAGTACACGCTGCGGCGGCATGGCCGCCAATTCACCTCGCGCGACGGCACGTTCAGCGATCTGGGTCATGATGCTCGGTCCATCGGGCACGAACAATGCGCGCAGCTTCTGTGGTGACCCGCCTGCCTCGTCGTAGTAGGCGCCCAACAATGCGGCGAACAAGCCCATCGTGCGCGCCCGCCGATCGTTGAAGTCGGTGAGGACCGCCAGCACGTCGCCGCGGAGCGTGCCGGTGTCGGGCACGCCGATGACGTCGACTTCGCCGCGTCGGCGGATCACGGCCTCGAGCAGATCGAGCCGCGTCGGCCAGCGGCGGTAGAGCACCGATCGTGCGGACGCCGACCGAGCGGCCACCGCTTCGATCGTGAAGCCCGCGTAGCCGGCGTCGAGCAGTTGCTCCCAGCCCGCGTCCAAGATCGCGCAGTCGAGTTCAGCACCGCGGCGCCGGTGACCGGGCGCGACTCTAGAGGACACTTGCGTAGCTTAACGCACGCCGTTAGTGTCGCCGATAAGCAACACTCACGTAGCTTATCCGTCCAACACCTGCGGGGCACTCATGACACGCAAAGCTGTGATCTCCGGCGCGAGCATCGCCGGACCCGTCCTGGCGTTCTGGCTGGCCGAGGCGGGCTGGCAGGTCACCGTCGTCGAACGAGCAGATCGATTGCGCACCAGCGGTTATCCGGTCGATGTGCGCGGCGCCGCCGTCGAGGTGGTGACCCGCATGGGCCTTCACGCGCAACTCGTCGAACACCGCTACCGACACGTGCCGGTCGAGCTACTCGCCCCGTCGGGGCGCCGACTGTGCACGCTCGACTACGGCAATCTGCTCGGCTCATCCGGGGAGGGTGACGTCGAGCTCTCCCGCGGAGAGCTCAGCGCCGTGCTCCATCGCGCAACGGCTGATCGCGTCGATTACGTGTTCTCCGAATCGATCACCGCACTGTGCGAACTCGATTCCGGGATCGAGGTGTCGTTCGAGCGCCGCCCCTCCGAGATCGTCGATGTGGTGATCGGCGCGGACGGTATCCACTCGAACGTCCGCGCGCTCGTTTTCGGTCCCGAGGAACGGTTCTTGCGTCACCTGGGCCCGTACGTCGCTGTCTGGGACCTGCCGCGGGATGCCTTCGCGCCGGGCAGCGGCTACTTCTACTCCCACCCGGGACGCACCGTGCTCGTGGAACGTCCGTCCGACGGTGCGCCGGGGCGAGCCTTCGCGACGTTCGTGCACCCGACACCGGGAACCGTGGATCGGCGCGACTGACCGCCGTCATCAATGCATTCCGTGAGGCGTTCGCCGAGGACCGTTGGCGCACATCCGAAGTCATCGATACGATGAGCGGCTGCGACGACGTCTACGTCGACACGGTCAGTCAGGTGCGCATGCAACGCTGGAGTTCGGGCCGTGTCGCGCTGGTCGGCGACGCGGCCTACGCGCCGGCGTTTCTGTCCGGGCAGGGCACCAGCATCGCGATCGCGGGAGCCTATGTGCTGGCCAGTGAACTGTGTGCGCACGAGCGCGCGCAGGATGCCTACGCTGCCTATGAAGAGCGCATGCGCGATTTCGTGACGAGGAATCAGGACCTGGCGCTGCGCACTGACGGGACGGTGCTGGTGCGAACGCCCGGTCAGCTCCTGCGCCGCAACGTGAAGCTGTGTGCCGTGCCGTGGTTGCAGCGGCTGGGATTGCTCGGCCTGCTCCAAGCGCCGCTGCGCAGTGCCGCGACGAGCCTCACGCTCGCCGGGGATGATCTGCTGCGTCACTCAGAGGTGTTGCAGCGCAACGCGCGTCGATGAAGCGAATCGGCGGGTGGGCGGCGATCTTGGTGCTCGCCAATGTCGTGGCCGATGTCGTCGTGGGATCGCCGATGATGGTCATTCCGCAGTTGCTCGATCGCTTCGACACCGACGAGGCGGCCTGGTTGACGGCGAGCGCCCTTCTGTCGGGCGCCATTTGGTCGCCCGTGCTCGCGAAGGCCGCCGACGTCCACGGCACGCGCCGCGTGCTCATCGGCGCTCTGACTGTTGCAAGCGCAGGAGCGCTGGCATGCGTGGTTGCCCCGAGTGTCTGGTTCTTCGTAGTGGGCCGCCTACTCCAGGGCGCAGGCTTCGCCGCTGTGTTCCTGACGGTGGCTCTTGTCGTTCAGATCTGTCGTCCGCACGAGGCGATGGTTCTGGTGGGGCTGGTGACGTCCAGTTCTTCTCTCGTCGGCATCGTCGAGCCGCTGCTGATGACGCCCATCATCGATCGCAGCGGTGACCGGGGTGTCTTCGCGGTCGCAGGCATGCTTGCGATCGCGGCCGCGGCGGGGGTTGCCGTCTGCATCCCGGAGTCGCAGGTTCGCTCGCCGGGTCGCGTCGATGCGGTCGGAGCGTTGCTGCTGGGTGGCGGTCTTGCGGGTGTGCTCGGTTACCTGAGCCTGGGCAGCGATGTCGGATGGCGGTCGCCGCAGATGTGCGCTCTGCTGGGCATCGGTGTGATCGCGCTGGCGGGGTGCTTGTTCCGGTGCCTGCACATCGAAGATCCCATCATCGACCTACGGTCACTGACCCGTCCGGTCCTGCTCACGTTGGCAGCTCTCGTGCTTGCCGGCGGCGCTTTCCGGTGCATGCTGCATCTGTTCGGTGTGGTCGGCCGGGTACCCGCCACAGCGGGTCTCGGCTACGGTCTGGGCGGCGCTGCTGCAGCGCTTTTCGCTGCGGCCAACCTCGGAATCGCGCTCGGTGGTATCACCGCGGGATGGCTGGCGAGACGACTCGGGGCCGCGGCGACACTCGTCGGCGGCATCATCGTCGGAACCGCGGCCGCCTTCGCGATGATCGCCGGGGATTCGGTCGTGCCGGTGGCGCTGGCGTGCGCTACGGCGCTCGGTGCGGCAGCTGGTGCGATCGGGGCGTCGGGCTACACCCTGGCGGTGAGCAGCGCTGCGCCTGATCGGCAGGGAACTGTGGCAGGGCTGGTTTCGGTCGTGATGGCGCTCGGATCGGTGCTGGTCACCATTGTGGGCGCCGAGATTCTCGAGGCGGCTCGGATGCCCGATGCAATCGTTTCCGGCGCCCCGGTCAGCACGGCGACGGGCGTCCACGTATACGTCGCGACGGCAGGTGCGCTGTTCGCGCTCGCCGTCGTGCCGGCGATCGTGCTCGCACGCGGCCATCGGACCGCTGCCATGACCTAAGCGGCCGCCGGTGTGGTGGCTTGTAATACCGCCTCGACCAGTGCGTCCTCACGCAGATGCTCGAAGCGCTGGTAATCCGGATCGTTGATCATGTCGATGAAGTGTTTTCTGCTGGGATATCGCACGAGGGCCACCATGTCCCAGTCCTGACCGGTTTCGCCGACCAACGCGACTCCACCGGTACCGACGTAGAGCACGTCGACGCCGTACTTCGCCTGCACGCCGGTGCTTTCGAACGCTGCGATGTACTCGAGGTAGGTGTCTCTGCCGCCGTCGGGACGGAAGCGAAGCAGATTAAGCATCACCACGGGACCGCTGTCCTCGCCCAGATACGGGTCGAGCGCGGCGGTATCGAGCGTGATCATGGTGTCTCCTGGTTCTCTGCCGTTGTCTGCCCCCTTCGCCGCACTCTAGGGAGGGCCACCGACAAAACGTCTCGGCCGGCCCGCCTGCCTGCGCCGGCGGCGCCTCAGTCGGTGGGTGGGCGGGGTTCGTAGGGTTGGTACCACCACCAGTTCGCGCGTTCGCCGGTCGGGCCGGGGCATGGTGCGACGTCCGGTGGTGGCTGAGTTGGTGTGCGGGCCAACGAGGCTGAGGTCAGGGCGCGGCCGGCGGCGTCGGTGACCACGAGGTGGTCGGCGGGTCCGGTGATCGTGATGAGGCCACGGTGGTGGGCGCGGTGGTGATACGGGCATACCAGGGCGAGGTTCCACAGTTCGGTGGGTCCGCCGTCTTCCCAGTGCACCAGGTGGTGGGCGTGCAAAGCGCGGGTGGCCCCACAGCCGGGCACTACGCAGCAGCGGTCCCGATGCTCCAGTGCGCGGCGTAGGCGCCGGTTCACCGTGCGGGTCGAGCGGCTGGCGCCGATCACCTGCCCGTCGCGGTGGAACCACGCTTCGCAGGTCGCGTCGCAGGTCAGATATCGGCGGTCGCTGTCGGGCAGGACGGGTCCGAGGTGCAGGGTCGCGACGTTGTCGGCGACATCGACGTGGACGACGACGGTGGTGCGTTGCCCGTGCGGGCGCGCGGCGGCCTCGGCGTCCCAGCTCGCGTCGACCAACCGCATGAAGGCCGCTGCGTTGGTGGGTATCGACGTCCGTTCGTCTGGGTCAGCGGCTTTGTACTCGGTGATCAACGCATCGCGATGCGACGCGAGGGCGGCTTCGAATGCCGCGTTCTCGACGTGGGGGAGCGCGATGTGCCAGTAGGTGTACTGCTCATCGCTGCGGGAGGTGATCGACCTGCGGCCCCGGATCTGCGGTGGTGGTCGGTCCGTCGTCCTCGTCAGGCTCGTCGGGCTCCGACTCGGGCTCTGGGTCGGGGGTGGGTTTGGGTTGCAGCTTCAGCGCCGTGCGTAGCTGGGTGACCGTCGCGCACTGAGCCATCGTGGCGAAATGCTTGTCGGAGCCGGGTAGGCCGCGTTCAGCGATCACCCCGACCTGATCCACGGAGAACCGGCCCTGCGCCAATCCCTGGATGCACGAGGGGAATTCGTCGTAGCGGTGCGCGATCGCCGCGATCGTCTGCGCCCACGGCGACACCCCGGCCTTCCACGCCACCCAATGTGCGGTCGACCGGGCTCCGGCCGCCGCCCACAACTCGTCCCGGTCGATTTCGGCAGCGATCTCCACGATCCGCGCATCGATCGCATTGCGCTGCCCCGTCAGCTCCGCCAACTCCTCATGCAACACCGACAACCGCTCATCGATGGCCAGGGAACTGATCGGGGACATGCCCCCAATCTGCCCATCGCCCCCGACATCCCGACGCGATACAGGCCGACCCACCGCGGGGCCTGGGGATGAAATCGGCGCTGGGGACAACTCCGCCAATCGTACGGAAAAGGCGAACAATATGTCCGCCGAAATCAGTTGGACCGCAACGGTCGACGTCCCGTTCAATGCAGACATGACATCGGATCGGGCCCGCACCGGCGCCATGATGGCGATCGGTGCGATGGCGTGCGTGCAGCTGGGGCTGGCGTTCGCTGTGACGCTGATCGACGACATCGGTGTCGAGGGCGTCGCGTGGCTGCGGCTGATGTGGGCCGGCGTGCTGCTGCTCGTCCTGGTGCGACCCCGCTGGACGGCGTTCACCCGCCGGTCCTTTCTGATGTGCGTCGTGCTCGGCATCGTCACCGCGGGCATCACGCTGCTTTTCATGGCAGCTGTCGACCGCATCCCACTCGGAACGGCCAGCGCGCTGGAGTTTCTCGGTCCGCTCTCGGTCGCCGTGGCTCGCGGGCACGGCCGCGGACGCCTGCTGTGGCCTGGCCTCGCGGCGGTCGGCGTCGTCCTGCTGACCGAACCGTGGAGCGGAACCGTCGACCAGCTCGGGGTTGCCTACGCCCTCGGCTCCGCGGTGTGCTGGGCCGGGTACATCCTGCTCACCCAGAAGGTGGGCGACGAGGTGGCCGGGATCGCGGGTCTGGCGGTGTCCATGCCGGTCGCGGCTCTGTTCGCCACCGCGGTCGTCGGTCCGTCCGTGATCCCGAGGGTTGACGGCGACATCCTGCTGTTGGGCCTCGGATTGGCGATCCTGCTTCCGGTCGTGCCCTTCGCGCTGGAATTGTTGGCACTGCGGCGCCTCACCACCGCCGCCTTCGGCACCCTGATGAGCCTGGAACCCGCACTGGCGATGGTGGTCGGCCTGGCGATCCTGCACCAGGTGCCGGGACCGCTCAGCGTGCTCGGCATCGGATTCGTGGTCCTCGCCGGCGCCGGCGCTGCCCGCTCCGGCGCTCGCTCGCAACCGGTACCCCTCGAGGTCGGCTGAGCGATTACCGTGTCAGCCATGGGCAGAGGAATTTTCGGCTCACCCGTGGTGGGCCTCGTCAACGCCGGCGCAGCTCGTCTGATCCACGCGCCGGTCATCGGTCCGCTGGTCCGGCGCAGCATGGTGGTCATCCGCTACACCGGCAGGCGTTCGCAGCAGACGTTCGAAACTCCGGTCAACTACCAGCGCTCGGGCAACGAGATCGTCATCCGGGTGATGGCCCCCGATCAGAAGACCTGGTGGCGCAACTTCACCGACGGCGGCGGGCCCCTGACGCTCACCGATTTCGAGGGTGCCGACCGCACCGGTCACGCCGTGGCGCGGCGTGACGACCGTGGCCGCGTGACGGTGCGAGTGCGACTAGACGGTTAGCTCAGGCCTCGAAACGCTTGCGCCGGTACAGGGTTCCGATCGCGAGCAGGATGAGGCTGATCAGCAGAATCGCGGTGGCCAGCACGTTGATCTGTGGCGGCACAGCGGCCTTGACCGCGGCGTTGACGTAGAGCGGATACGTCACCGTCGAGCCGCTGACGAAGTAGGTGATGATGAAGTCGTCGAGCGACAGTGCGAACGACAGCATCGCCGCGGCGATGATGCCAGGCACGATCAGCGGCAGCGTGACCTTGAAGAATGTGCGGGCGGGGCTCGCGCCCAGATCCAGCGACGCGTCTTCGAGCGTCCAATCGAAGCCCCGCACGCGCGCTCGTACGGTCATCGCGATGAAGCTGACCTCGAAAGCGATGTGCGACAACAGGATCGTGGTGTAGCCGGCGGCCCAGCCCAGGTCGAGGAACAGCGTGAGCAGCGCCGCGCCCATCACGACCTCGGGGGCGGTCAACGGGAGAACCAGGAAGGTGTCGACCGCGCCCTGGCCGCGCCAGCGCTGGCGTACCAGCGCGATCGCGACCAGTGTCCCGAGGACCAGCGCGACCGCCGTCGACACCGCAGCCACGTTCAGGCTCAGCTTGAGTGCCTCCGTCAGCGGCGGATATTTGAACGGATGCGCCCAGTTGTTCAGCGTGAAGCCTTGCCAGCTGTAGTTGAACTTGCCGGCCGGCTTGTTGAACGAGAACAGGATGATCACGAAAATCGGCAGGAACAGATAAAGCAGCACCAACCCGGCCACGATGCGCAGCAGCAGGTCGCCGACGTTGCGCCGCGCCTTCACCTTCTTGGCCGTGGGTGTCTGTTGCGCCGCGGTGGCGACGGCGGCGCCGGCCTGGGTGGTCATACCAGGTCCTCCGTCCCCAGCGCCCGGGTGTAGAGCAGCACACCGACGAGGATCAGCACCATCAGGCCGAGGCTCAGGGCCGCCGCGGCGGGGTAGTCCTTGACCACGAGGAACTGTTTCTGGATGACGTTGCCGATCATCGTGGTCTGCGTGCTCCCCAGGTAGTCGGCGTTGATGAAGTCACCGACCGCGGGGATGAAGACGAGCATGCTGCCCGCCAGGACGCCCGGCATCGACAGCGGCAGGATGACCTTGCCGAAGCTGCGCCCGGCCGAGGAGTACAAGTCCTTGGACGCCTCGAGCAGCCGTGGGTCGATCTTCTCCAGGCTGACGTAGAGCGGCAGGATCATGAAAATGATCCAGTTGTAGGTCAGGCCGCCGATCACCGCCCAACTCGTCGAGAGCAGTCGTCCTTCGTCGGGCAGCAGGCCCACCGCACCGAGCGCGCTGACCACCCAGCCCTCGTCGGCGAGGATCGTCTTCCACGCAATCGTCCGGATCAGGAACGTCACGAAGAACGGCAGGATCACCAATCCCAGCAGCAGGTTCTTGTAGCGCCCCGCCTTGAACGCGATGACGTACGCCAACGGGAACGCCAGCAGCAGGCACAGGATCGTCGCGGCGAACGCGTACCCGAACGACCGGAAGATCTGGTCCTTGTAGAGCACGAACGCATCGGTGAAATTGCCGAAGTTCCACGCGAACTCCAGCGTCGGCATGAACACAGAGCCGCCTGTCGTCGACAGCGACGTGCGCGCCAGGGAGAAGAACGGCACCACGAAGAACACCGCGAGATACACGAGCGCGGGCAAGACCATCAGGTACGGAGCGATCTTGCTCCGCTGCCTGCTGCTGCTGGCTACACCGGCCATCGGATCAGCCGCCGGTGACGGCGGCGTAGGCGGTGTTGTACTCCTGCGTCTGCTCGTCGGTCAGCGGCGCCCAACCCTTCGACTTGGCCAGCGTCTCCTTCGACGGGTTGATCAACGGGTTCTTGGCCGCCGCGGGATCCACCTTCTCCAACTCTTCGGTCATGTCCGACAGCACGGGGACGTACTGGACGAAGGCCACCAGCTTCGCGTAGTTCGCGCGGTCGTAGACGTAGTTGATCCACGCCTCCGCGGCCTTCTGGTTCTGCGTGGTGTAGGGGATCACCATGGTGTCGACGAAGGTGGTGGCGCCGGACTCGGGCACCACGAACTGCAGGTCGGGATTGTCGGCCTGCAGCTGCACCACGTCACCCGAATATGCCTGCGCCACAGCGATGTTGCCGGCCGCGAGATCGTCGGCGTAATCGTTGCCGGTGAAGCGGCGGATCTGGCCCTTCTCGTTCTGCTCACGCACTAGGTCGATCGCCTTGGTGACGCTCTCGGTGCTGGGATTCTCCGGCGAGTTGCCTTGCGAGAGCATGATCATGCCCAGCGCGTCCTGCGAATCGGAGAACAGGCTGACCCGGCCCTTGAATGCCGGATCCCAGAGGTCGTTGATGGACGTGATGTCCCGGCCGGTGGCTGCGCGGTTGTAGGCCAATCCGACCAGTCCGGACATGTAGGGCGCGGTGAACTTCCGGCCGGGATCGACACTGGCTTCCAGCAGATCGGGACGGATGTTCTTCTTGTTCGGCACCCCCTCGTCGCTGATGTCGTTGAGCCAGCCGAGCTGGTGCAGCCGCGTCGCCATGAACGACGTCGGCACGGCGAGGTCGCAGCCGATGTCTTGCTTGCGCGACAGCGGTTCCTTGACCTTGGCGAACCACTGCTCGTTGTCGTTGAAGTCTTCCTTGTAGTCCACCGTGATGCCCGACGCGGTCTGGAACGCGGCGACGAAACCGTCGGCCATGTACAGCGGCCAGTTCGAGACGCGCAGGGTGCCGCTGGCCGGGCCGCTGTCCTGGCTGCTGGAACTCGCGGTGTTGCTGTCGGATCCACCGCAGGCGGCGAGCACCGTCGAGCCCAGACCCAGAGCTGCGGCGGCCGCAGCGCTGCCGCCGAGGAAACGGCGGCGCGACGTGCGGCTGGCGGTCAGTCGGGACAGCATGCGGGGATCGAATTCAGGGGACATGGCGAGGCGTGCCTTTCGTCGGGTCCGGAGAAGGGGGAGTCGAAACGGGGTGGGGAAGGCCGCGGACGATCACGAGTCGTCGAGCATCTCCTCGAGATCCTCGGTCGTGGGGATGTCGTCGCCGGGCAACACCAGCGACGCGTCGGGCGCCCAGCCGACATACACCTCGTCGCCGGGGCGCAGCATCGGCAGATCCTGCTCGGGTCCGACGTGGGCGATCACGGTGGACTCATCCGGCGCGGCCAGCGACAGGCGCACCACCGGGCCCTGGAACGTCAGATCGGTGACCGTGGCGCGCACAGAGGCCACATCACCGCTTGGGGCGTCCATCGACACCCGCACGCGCTCGGGCCGCACCATCAGCGTGGCGTGTCCGCCGGATTCGATGGTGGTGTCACCCGGCCGGGCCTTGAGCGTCGAGCCGAGGACGTCGATCTCGACGTAGTCGCGGTTGACGCGCCCGGTCTGCCGTCCCGCCCAGAGGTTGGCCTGGCCGATGAAGCTGGCCACGAACACCGTCGAGGGCCGGTCGTAGATCTCTGTCGGAGATCCGATCTGGTCGACGTTGCCGGCATTCATGACCGCGATGCGGTCACTCATCGTCAGCGCTTCTTCTTGATCGTGGGTCACGTAGATGAATGTGATGCCGACTTCGCGCTGAATCCGTTTCAGCTCGAATTGCATGGCGTGGCGCAGCTTGAGGTCCAGCGCGCCCAGTGGCTCGTCGAGCAGCAGGGCGCTCGGGTAGTTCACCAGCGCCCGCGCGAGTGCCACGCGCTGCTGCTGCCCACCCGAGAGTTGAGAGGGCTTGCGCTCGGCGAAGTCGGTCAGCCGGACGATCTCGAGCAGTTCATCGACGCGCTTGCGGACTTCCTGCTTGTCCTTCTTGGCGCTGCGGGGTCCGTAGGCCACGTTGTCCCACACCGTCATGTGGGGGAACAGGGCGTAGTGCTGGAAGACGGTGTTGACGTTGCGCTTGTTCGGCGGTGTCTTCGACACGTCGCGACCCTCCAGGCGGATCGCGCCCTCGGTCGGGGTCTCGAATCCCGCGATCATCCGCAGCGTCGTCGTCTTGCCGCAGCCGGACGGGCCGAGCATGGAGAAGAACTCGCCCTGCGCGATCGTGAAGTCGGCGTCGGAGACGGCGACGTAGTCGCCGAAGCGTTTCGTGACGTGGTCGATCTCGATCACGGGGCCGCCCTTGGCGTGGGCTGCCTCGCGTCCCGGAGAGCCAGAAGCCTGGTCTGCAGCGGTGGTGTGTGTGCCGGTCAGCGGGGATCCTCCTCGAACGACGGCCATCGTGGCCGTAGTAAACCTTCGCGGATTGCGCCGCCGTTGGCAACCGTTTCCGCAACGAATTTACATTTCTACAATGGAATCCTTTGCTGAACCCGGCATCGGTAGCGAGAATCCGCGTGATTTCGATGCCAGCGACACGGACCATCCACGCCTGACCGGGGCGCCGCCGGCCGGCGGAACTTCGTTATCTGTATGAGTCTGCCGCTCGACTGCGGCGTTCGTCGCCGTTTACCGGTCGGAGTGAGTGGGGTAGGGAGAGCACATGGCCGAAGTAGACGTATCCGTGACCTCCGACCTCAGCCCTGAACGGGCGTGGGCGCTGGCGTCAGACCTGAGCCGCTTCGACGAGTGGCTCACGATCTTCGGCGGCTGGAAGAGCCCGGTGCCCGACGAGATCGACGTCGACACCCAGGTCTCCTCGCTGATCAAGGTCAAGGGTTTCCGCAACATCATCCACTGGCGCGTCACGCGATACGACGAACCCAAGGAGATCGAGCTGATGGGGAACGGTCGCGGCGGAGTCGGCATCGCACTCAGCCTGCAGGTCGAGCCCCACGACGAGGGTGGTCGGCGAGGCTCGTCGTTCCGCGTGGTGGCCAACCTGTCCGGCGGTCTGCTGAACACGCCCGTCGGCAACGTGGTCGCCCGCGTGATCAAAGGTGATGTGCGACGTTCGGTGTGCAACCTCGCCGAGCTGAGTTAGCCCCACTCGTGGTTCATCGCCCGCGTCTCGTACCGCGCATCCGGCGCCGGCACTCCTGCGCGGGGCCGGGACGCGGCGATCAGCACCATCGCCAGCAGCGCGGTCACCGCGCCCGCTGAGAAGATCGCGATGAAGCTGCTCTCCAGCGGGACACCGGCCGCGTCGGTGCGACCGAGCAGCACCGCGACCACCGCGGCCGCGGTCGAGCTGCCGACGGTGCGCGCGATCGCGTTCATCCCCGTCGCCACACCGGTCTCCCCGGCGTCGCTGTCGGCGACGACGAGAGCCGGCAGCGCGCCGTAACCGAGGCTTATGTACCCGTTGGCCAGCACGCTGGCGATGATCACCTGCCAGGCCGTGGAGTGCACGAACGCCGCCAGCGTGAAACCGACGATTCCCGCGACCGCGGCGACGACCAGGACCGGGCGGGCGCCGAATCGGTCGATGAACCGACCGCTGACGAGGGCGACGACGAACCCGGTGACGGCTCCGGGGAGCAGATAGACGACGCTCGCTTGCAGCACGGTCGCGCCGAAGCCGTAGCCGTCCGGACCGCTCGGCATCTGGACGAATTGCGTCGGCCCCAAGAACGCGAAGTACAGGCCCATGCCGACGAACACGGTGGCCACGTTGGTCAGCAGCATCGAGCGGCGGGCCAGCATTCGGGTCGACACCAGGGGCTGGGCCACCCGGCGTTCCCACTGCCACCATCCGACGAGCACGATCACGCCGCCGACCACGCAACCCACGGTTCTCGGTGACCCCCACCCCCACGAATGGCCCTGCGTGATCGACAGGAGCAGCGCTGACAAGCCGACCGCCAGACCCAGGGCGCCTATCCAGTCGATGGTCCCCGCCGTGGCGCGCGCCCTGTTCGGCACCACGGCCATCACGATCGCGAGGACGAGCACCGTGAACCCGGTCGTCAGCCAGAACACTCGGTGATATCCGGCGTCACCGCTCATCAAGAGGCCCACCACGACCAGGCCTGCGCCGCCGCCGAACCCCAGCGTGCCCGACAGCACCGCCATCGCGGAGCCGATGCGGTCCTCGGGGAGTTCTTCTCGCAGGATCGCGATGCTGACCGGGTACAGCGCGAACGAGGCCGCCTGTAAGACCCGAGCCAGCACGAGCAGGGGCAGCGACGTCGTCATCGCCGCCAGCAGAGAGCCCGCGAGAACCACGACGAGCACCGTCAGCAGCACGTGCTTTTTCCGGTGCAGGTCGGCGAGGCGGCCGATCAACGGGGTGGCCGCTGCCGCCGCGAGCAGGTTGGCGGTCACGACCCAACTGACCGCCACCGTCGATGCGCCAAGCTGGTCGGCGATCACTCCCAGCACGGGCACCACCGCGGTCTGTAGTACCGCCACGGTCAGGACCACGACACTGAGGCCGATCACGAGCAGGCGGGGCTGCCTGTGTGCCACGCCCACTCCGATCGTTAGAACGTCTTTATTTCTGCTCGATTATGGACTCTCACCTGTGGGTGCCGGCAACCTGGGCCGGTGGCGAGAACCCGTCCGTGATCGAATGTGGCCATGGCTCAGGGAAGCTCGCCGCAGGTCCGATCCGCCGCGCTGACCGGGTCGGTTTTCACCGGCCATCGACCGTCGGGCGCGGGCGACCTCTCGGTGGAGACACACGGCATCGCGCCCATTCCGATCGATCAGCGCTACGGCGGTCCCGGCCGGCTGTTCACGGTGTGGTTCGCGCCGCAGGTGAACATGACCGGCGTCTTCACCGGAACGTTGGCGATCGCACTCGGCCTCGGATTCTGGCTCGGCCTGCTCGCCATGCTGATCGGCACCTTGCTCGGCTCCCTGGTCGTCGGTTACCTCTCCACCTGGGGCCCGCGGACCGGCGCCGGGCAGCTGCCCAACGCCCGGATGGCTTTCGGCGGAACGGTCGTCGTTCCCGCAGCGCTGCAATGGATTTCATCGATCGCGTGGGACGCATTGGTCGGATTGTTCGGCGGTGAGGCACTGTCGGTGCTCCTCGGGATCCCGTTCTGGGCCGGCGTGCTCATCGTGTTGGGGGTGCAGGGCGTGGTCGGCGTCTTCGGCTACGAGTTGATCCACCGGTTGCAAGCGGTCCTGACGGTGGTGCTGTTCCTGACGTTCGTCGTGTTCACCGTCAAGCTGATCGGCGGTCACGACGTCGTGGCGCCGGCCACGGCGGCCGGCCCGGATCTGGTCGCGGCGTTCGTGCTCGAGGTGACGATCGCGTTCAGCCTCGCGGTCTCGTGGGCAACCTACGCCGCCGACTTCAGCCGCTACCTGCCCGCCGACGTCTCCCGCGCCAAGGTGTTCGGGTTCACGACAGCGGGTCTGCTGCTGGCCTATGCATTCGTGCAGGGCATCGGAATCGCGGCGGCCGAACTCGTGGGTGAGCAGACCGCCGAGGGGGTGCGTTCGGTGATGGGTGGCGGCGCGCTCGGTGCGGTGGCCTTGCTGGTGATAGCGATCGCCTCCATCGGCTCCGGCGTGATGAACGACTACAGCGGGTCACTGGCCCTGCAGACCGTCGGCGTCCGGGTGCGCCGCCCGATCTCCGCGGTGATCGTCACGGTCCTCGCCGTCGCGCTGATTCTCTGGCTGCACGCGGCCGACACAGCACAACGCTTCACCGATGTTCTGCTGCTCGTCAGCTACTGGATTCCGGCGTTCGTCATGGTGCTGGTGATCGACTGGCGTATCCGGATGGCGGGGCGCGACATCGTGGATCCCGCGGGGGAGTCCACCGATCGCCGCGACGCGGCCGCCGCGCTGATCGTGTTCGTGCTCGCCTACGCGATCGCGGTGCCGTTCATGAACACCACGCTGATCCAGGGACCGATCGCGACGGCATGGCACGGCGCCGACATCGCCTACTTCGTCAACGCGGCGGCGGCGGCCGCGCTCTACGGCGGCTATCGAATCGTCACCGGTCGGGGCGCTCGGCTTCGGTAACGTCGGTGCGGGTGACACCCCACCAGAAGACGCCGCCGCCAGGAAGGACCGGGATGCCCTCGAAGACGCTCGCCAAGACCGCCGGTGCAGCACTTGCCACCGCAGTCGTCGGAGGGCTGGCCAGCAGGCCCGCTCAGTCGCCCTGGTACACCCGCCTGAAGAAGCCGTCGTTTCAGCCTCCGCGGCAGGCGTTCCCGATCGTGTGGCCGATCCTCTACACCGATATCGCGGTGGTGTCGGCGTCGACGATCGACGCCTTGCAGGAGCAGGGCAGGCACGACGAGGCGCGTTCCTACACCCGAGCGCTAGCGGCGAATCTCGCCCTCAATGCCGGATGGAGCTGGATCTTCTTCAATCAACGTCGGCTCGGCGCAGCTGCGGTGGCTGCGGCGGCACTCGCCGTCAGCAGTACCGATCTGGCTCGTCGCGCTGCGTCGGTGCAGCCGGCGGCCGGGGCGGCGCTGGCTCCGTATCCACTGTGGTGCGGTTTCGCGACGGCGTTGTCGAGCCGCATCTGGCAGCTCAACCGCTAGGGCGGATCAGTTCGACGTGCCGGCGGCGGGTCGGTGACGTTCGCGAGGCGTCGATCGACGCCAGGATCTCACCGCTGCGGATCGCGATGTTCGACAGCAGCGAGGAGGTCAGTCCGTGGGTGTGCTCGGTGTTGCCCTGGACGTACAGCCCGCCCGCGGTGGGTGGCTCGGTGATGAGCCGGTAGTCGCGCGACACTGCGGGACACCCGTCGTGGTAGATCAGGTCGGCGTGTAGGGGGCCGAGAATCGCGCCGAGCGAGGCCGGCGTGAACCCGGTTGCGTAGATGACTGCGTCGCAATCGATGCGGTCGATCTCGCCGGTCGGATGGTGGCGGATGTCCACGGAGATGCCGTCGTCGTGTTCGTCGGTGCCGCAGACGCTGGAGGCGCCCCGCAGGTACAGCCGTCGCGTTCCGTTGACGCGCTCGGCGTATTCGCGCGCGTAGAGATCTTCGATGAGCGGCATGTCGACCGCGGAGTAATTGGTGCTGCGGTGGTAGTCGAGCAGCTGGCGCCGGATCGGCGGGCTGGCGCTGTAGAAGTCGTCAACAGCGTCGGGATCGAACACCCGGTTGGCGAAGGGACTGTCGTCGGCGGGGCTGTAGCCGTACTTGGCGAAGACCCCGTGCACTTCGACCGAGTCGAGATCGTGCAGATAGGCGCACACTTCGGCCGCGCTCTGCCCGGCACCGACGACGACGAACCGATTGTGGCGTCTGGTAGGTAAGCGGTCGAGGTCATGCAGGAAGTTGTGATTGTGGATCTTCCGCGCCGACGGGGTGACATCGGGTGGCAGCTGGGGTTGCAGCCCACCTGCGATCACGACGTTGCGCGCCCGCAGCACACCGGCGTGGGCACCGGTCACCTCGATCTCGAAGAACTCGCCGGCGTCGCGGACCGTGGTGACCCGTGATCCGTAGTGCACCGCGGCCGCCACTTTGTCTGCCGCCCAGCGCAGATAGTCGTGGAACTCCACGCGCGTCGGGAAGAACGTCTTGTAGTTGATGAACTCGGTCAGGCGTCCGCGGTCGGTGAGGTAGTTCAGGAAGGTGAACTCGCTGGTCGGATTGCGTTGCGTGGCGAGGTCTTTGAGGAACGAGATCTGCATGGTCGCGCCGGGGATCAACATGCCGGTGTGCCAACCGAACTCCGATTTGGCCTCGACGAAATGAGCCGCCAATGGCGCGGCGGCGGTCTCGTTGTGCTCGCGCAGTGCGATGGCCAGCGCCAGGTTGGACGGGCCGAAACCGACACCCACGAGGTCGAGCACCTGATCGTCGGCAGGCGGTCGGTCGAACGTCGTCATCACGCTCCTGCCATCTGGTCGACGGCGCCCGGAACAGGTTCCGACGGGTCTGCGCCCAGCGCCACGATGCGATTGCCGGCGTCGACGTGGACCACCGCGCACCGGTGGCGCGGCAGCTCTGCCTGCTGGACGCCGACGAACGACATGATGATCACCAGGTTGCCGGGGGAGATCAAATGCGCTGCGGCGCCGTTGATTCCGATGACTCCTGAGCCGGCTGTCCCGGTGATCGCGTACGTGACCAGACGTGCGCCTGAGGTGACGTCCACGACGTGCACCTGCTCGCCGTCGACGATCCCCGCCGCCGACATCAGGTCGGCATCGATGGTGATCGAACCCACGTAGTGCAGATCGGCCTGGGTGACCGTCGCCCTGTGGATCTTGCCTCCGAGCATCGTGCGCAGCATTCCACCTCCAGTTGTCGAGATAAGGCTAGCCTATGTTTACTGATCTGCAAGACCTACGTGCCCCCGGTGTTGGCGCCAAAGTCGTTGGCGGCCAACGGGGCCGAAGGGGCGGCACCGTTCGGTTGTCGCGAAGCGTGCTGCAGGCTGCTAGTAAGTTATGCGAGCCTAAGCTAATCTTCTCGCGCGAACCATACCGAACGAAGGGGACACCAGCGTGACCGAGCAGCAACATCGAGGGCGCCGACGAGGGCGTGCCGCCGCGACCGTAGTGGCAGCGTTGCTGCTCGTGGCCGCGCTGGTGGGATGTGGATCGTCGTCGACCGAGGCGCCGCAGGCGCAGACGGTGACGATCACCCACAAGTTCGGCGAGACGAAGGTGCCCGCCGACCCGAAGCGGGTGGTGACCGTCGGCTGGACCGATCAGGACTTCGTGCTGCCCTTCGGGGTCGTTCCCGTCAGTACGCGGGAGTTCTTCACCGAGTACAACGGTTACCCCTGGGTCAAAGCCGCGACGGACGACAAGGGCGTCACCACCTGGGGTGCCGACACCATCGACTTCGAAGCGATCGCCGCGCAGAAGCCGGACGTGATCTTCGCGATCTACGAGACCATCGACCGTCAGACCTACGACAGACTGTCCTCGATCGCGCCCACGGTGATCCAGTCCGGCGACTACGCCGACGAGGAAACTCCATGGGACGTCCAATTGCTCACCACCGGCACCGCGCTCGGGAAGAAGGACCAGGCAGAAAAGCTCGTCGCCGAGGTGAAGGGCAAGATCGCCGACGCGCGCGCGGCCCATCCGGAATTCGAGGGCAAGACCCTGGTCGTGGACTTCGGTCCGGAGAGCGGCGGTCACTACCTGCTGCCCGAAAAAGACCCTCGCCGTTCGTTGTTCACCGCGCTGGGCTTCGCGACCCAGGACGTCGACGGTGATGTCAGCGAGGAACGGCTCGACCTGCTCGACCGCGACGTGCTGTTCGTCAATGGGGCCACGCAGGCACAGATGATGGCGTCGCCGGCGTTCGCCCGACTCGGTGTGGTCCGTGACGGTCGCACGCTCTACACCACCTTCGAGTCCAACCTCAGCGGTGCGCTGACCTACAGCGGCCCGCAGGCGCTGCTCTATGCGCTCGACGTGCTCACACCGCAGTTGGCCAACGCGCTGGCCGGGCGGCCGGTCGCGGACCTCGCCACCGCCTGACACCCACTTCGACACACCCCGCCGGCGCACTGCCGGCGGGGTTCGTCGTTTCAGGATCCGTCCTCGCGCGTCAGCGCCGCCACCAGCGCCGGCCCGTAGTGCTCGAGTGCCTCGATGTCCAGCAGATCGGAGTGCCGGAACGGCGCTGAGACCGTTGTCATCTCACCGGCGATGTGCGGCCGCCAGGCCGGAGACGCCGTCCCCCATCGATCCACTTCGTGCGCTGCGTCGACGAAGAACACGTCGCCGTCGTAGGTGCCGTAGTCGGCGCCCGCTATGAGGTGTTCTGCGGCAATGTAGTTCTCGATGGCCGCAGCGACGTGGTGGTCGTCCAGCACGGTGATCGCGTCACCGTGGGCTTTCATCAACTCGATCGCCTGCTCGACGGTCAGGCGGTCCCCGGGCGCGACGGGGAAGCCCATCTCGGCGAGCACCCGCGCGAGGGCGGCGTCCCGATCGAGGGAGCGACCCGGTTCGGTCACTTCGGGGTAGGAGTCCAGCATGCCCAGGAATTCGATACGCCGGCCCCGCCGGTGCAGCTGCTGGGCGGCCACCAGCGCCACCGCGCCGCCGAACGACCATCCGAGCAGACGGATCGCACCGCTCGGCGCGACGGCATCGATGCTGTCGGCGTACTGGCGGGCCAGGCCGGACAGGTCGGGGGGCAGGTTGCCGCCCGAGAACAGTGGCGACTGCAGCGCATAGAGCGGAACATCTTTAGGCAGAACATGTTTGAGTGCCGCGTAAGGCCAGCCCAGTCCACTGGCCGGGGGCAGGCAGAACAGCGGCGCTGCAGTGCCGGTCGTCCGCAACGGCAGAACCGGCGCGAAGCTTCCGACGCCGTCGGAGTGCCCCGACAGCAGAGTGTCCACCGCGGCGACGGTCGAGGCGACCATCAGGTCGGCGACCGACAGGTCATCGGCCATACCGGCGAACTCCCGGCGGAGGACGGACGCGAGCCGGACCAGCAGCAGCGAATGTCCGCCCAGTTCGAAGAAGTCGGCGTCGACCGAGTCCACCGGCGTACCCAGGATGTCGCTGAAGAGCTCGCACAGTCGACGCTGCCGCTCAGTGCCCGGGGGACGCCCCGAGCTGGCGGAGAGGACCGGTTCGGGTAGTGCGTTTTTGTCGAGCTTGCCGCTGGGGGTGAGGGGGAAGGCGTCGAGCCGGATGAATGCCGCGGGCACCATGTGGCTGGGGAGTGCGCGGGCGGCGAAGACGCGCAGGTCTTCGGCACCGATGTCGTCATCGCTGAGGTAGTAGGCGATCAGCCGACCTCCGAGCACCGCCACGCGTGTGGTGGTGATGGTGGGGTGTGTGGTGAGGGTGGTTTCGATGTCGGTGGGTTCGATGCGGATGCCGCGGAGTTTGATTTGGTCGTCGGTGCGGCCGAGGTAGTCGAGGACGGCGGGGGCAGTGGGGTTGCCGGAGATGGTGGAGCGCCAGCGGACGAGGTCGCCGGTGCGGTACATGCGTTGGCCGGGGTTGTGGGGGTTGGCGACGAATCGTGTTGCGGTGGTGTGGGGTTGGTTGAGGTAGCCGTGTGCGAGTTGGGGTCCGGCGAGGTAGAGCGCGCCGGGGGTGTTGTCGGGGACGGGGTTGAGGTGGTCGTCGAGGACGTGGGTGGTGATGTTCCACCCGGGGGTGCCGAGGGCGACGGGTCCGTCGTGGGCGGGGTTGTGGGAGGTCCAGGCCAGGACGTCGACGGCGGTTTCGGTGGGTCCGTAGAGGTTGTGCAGGGGGGTGTGGGGGAAGTGGTGGTGGAAGCGGTGCAGGAGGTCGGGGGTGAGGGCTTCGCCGCCG
>JAEXZY010000020.1 GCA_023404955.1 Actinomycetes bacterium | reverse complement strand
GCGGTGGTGTCCGGCCGTACGGCGGCACCACCTGGTCCGGAGGCGCGAAGTAGGGCCATGGCGGTGGCGGGGTCCCCGGCTCGTTCGGCGGCACAGGCAACGGGAACGGCGCGTGCGGGGCCGGCCCGGGCCCGGGCACCGCGCCCGGGGGCAGCTGGACGACGGGCGGGCCCGGATCCGGATCCACCTGGGGCGGGATGAACGGGAACTTGTTGGGCGGCAGGATGTTCCGGCCGTCCTCGATCGGGGTGCCCAGCGGCACCGGCGGCCCGCGCCACGGATTGGTGCCGATCGGTACGTAGCCCTTCGGATCGCGGCACAGCTGGATGGTCGGCGCCCGCTTGCCGGGGAACTCCTGGCATGGGTAGTTGCGGGCGCCGCGCACCACCGCCGGATCGTTCTGCGGGGTCTTGCAGTACAGATCGGTGGGCAGTTCACGCAGCGTCGTGTCGGCCGGCGAACGGATCTGCGTCGGCGGGACGAAGCCGACCGAACAGCTGGGGGGATCGTTGAGGTGGATCTTGAAGTCCAGCTTGCCGCCCTCGTCGGCGGGGACGCCGCCGGCGACGGTGGTCAGCGCGGAGATCAGGGCCGGGAAGATCACCAGGGCCTGCTCGATGGACTTGTTGTAGATCACTCCGATCCGGCCCAAGTTGGCCAGATTCGCCGCCAGCATGGGGAAGTCGGGCCGGATGCCCTCGAAGGTCTCGCTCGCCACGCCTGCGGCGCCCGGGGCCGTCTGCAGCAGTGTGCGCAATTGCGGGTCGGCGCCTGCGACCTCGCCGGTGAACCGGGCCAGCCCGTCGGCCAGCGAACGGATGTTGTCCCCGCTGGCGATCTGCGAATCCAGGAACGGGCCCGCCTGATCGATCAGCTGTGTGGTCTGTCCGTAGTTGGCGTTCGCCTCGTCGACGAGCAGCCGCGCAGACTGGATCAGCCGGGCGAGCTCGGGCCCGGAACCGTTGAACGCCTTGAACGTTTCCCGGAGCAGATCCTTGATCCGGCTGTTGCCCACGCTGCTGACCAATGCATCCGCCTGCTGGAGCAGACCTGCGATGTCCTGACCGATCGCGGTCCGGCTCACCGGGATGTCGGCGCCGTTGCGCAACGTGTCGCCCGAGGCATCGTCGGGTGGCACCAGGTCGACGTACTGTTCGCCGACCGCCGAGACGCTCTTGACGGTCGCGGTGACGTTGGCAGGCACCGGTGTTCCGCTGTCGAGGCGCATGTGCGCGATGACGCCGTTGTCCGACAGACCGACCGATTCCACCTGGCCCACGGTGACACCGCGGTAGGTGACGTTGGCGTTCTGGTACAGGCCTCCGGCCGCGGTGAAGTTGGCGGTCACCTGGTAGGAGTTCAACCCGATCGCCTCGGGCACGCGAAGGTAGAAGATCGAGATCGCGCCGACCGTCAGGACGGTGACGACCGCGAAGATCGACAGTTGGATCTTGGAGAGCCGGTCCAGCATCTACGGTGCCCCCTCGTGCTGGGTCGCCGTGCCCGGTGCGATCTTGAAGGGGTCGGCCGCCTGGCCGGACAGGTTGGCCATCTCACCGGTCAGGAAGTCCGGAGTGTTGATGACCTCGTTGAGCCGCTTCATGTTCGGATCGAGCCCGAGCGACGTGGTGAACACCGTCTCGCCCAGACGACGCAGGGTCAGGTCGAACGTGACGAAGACGTTGAGGTAGTCGCCGCGGACCGCCTTGCGCAGGTACTGGTAGTGGAACGGGAACGTTGGCAGAAACTCCAGGCTCCTGATGAGATCGTCGGCGTTGTCGTTGAGCGCCTTGACCGCCGGGAACAGGTCCTTCAGATCGGCGGCCAGGTCCACCTTCGTCTCGGAGAGTACCTTCGAGCCCACGACCGCGAGCCTGCGCAGCGCGGCGAACGTGTCGACGATGGTGGCGCGGTTCCGGTCCAGCACGTCCAGCGCCGCGGGCAGCGTGTCCAGGGTGCGACCGAGGCTGTCCTTGCTGCGCGCGAGGATGCCGGCGAAGCGGTCGAGACCCTCAGCGGCAGAGATGATGTCGTCGGTCTGCCGGTCCAGCGATGACGTCAGCTCGGCCAGCCGTGGGATCAGGTCGGTGAAGGTGCCCTGCCGGCCGACCACGGCGTTGTAGAACTCCTCGGTGATGTCCTGCAGCGCACCGAGATTGCCCTTGTTGACGACCACACCGAGCGACGACAGTACCTCCTCGGTGGTCGGATACCGGCCGGTGCGATCCAGCGGGATGTTCGAGCCGTTCTCCAACCGGCCGACTGGCTTCTCCGGGGGTTCGGCCAATTCGACGTGCTGGGAGCCCAGCAGCGAAGTCTGCGCGACCTTGGCGACCGCGTTGGCAGGCAGGTTGACGTCTTTGTCCAGCGACAGCTTGACTGCCGCGTAGAACGTCCCGTCGGGACGTTGCACGGCGTCGATGCCGGACACGCTTCCCACGGTCACGTCGTTGACCATCACCGGTGAGTTCTGGGGCAGCGTCGCCACGTCGGGCAGTTCGACGGTGACGGTGTAGGAGCCGTCGCCGTGCCCGGCGGTGCCCGGCATGTCCAGTGAATTGAGCCCACCGAACTCACACCCGGAAACCAGGATCGTCAGGGTGCCGAGCGCAAGCGCGGGGCGAATGACCTTGCGGATCATGAGCCTCCCCCCGCCGCTGCCGGAGTGGGGCCAGGAGCGGGTCCCGAACCCTGCGTCGGCGCGGTCGGTGCGAACAGCGCGGCCAGATCCGCTCCCCCGGGGGGGATTTGTGGCGGCGTCGATCCCGGGGCGTTCTGCCACTGCAGGTACGGCACCGGTGTCTGGGCCTTGGCTTCCGTCTCGGGGGTGTCGTAGATGATCTGACCCTTGTAGGCGGTGATGCTGTTGATCGGGTGGAACAGCAGCGGCGGGAAGTTCATGGCGATGCGCTTGAACACCGGACCCATCCGCTGGCGGCAGATCTCCGCCCGCTTGTAGTTGTCCGGGTTAGCGCCGATGTCGAAGGTGCCACCGCAGATGAACTGCACGGGGTTCGAGAAGTTCGGCAGCGTTAGCAGACCGCCGACGGTGCCCTGCGCCGGGTTGTAGATGTTGTAGAAGTTGGCCAGACCGTTCGGCGTGATGTGCAGGATCTGCTCGATGTCATCACTGTGTTCGGTGAGCAGGTTGGTGAAGTCCGTCAGCTTGCCCACCTGATCGATGAGCGCCTTGTTGTTCTCGCCTAAAAGGCCTTTCACGTCGGACAGCGCCTGATTCAGCGTGCCGAGCGTGTTGTCCAGATCCGCTGAGCTGTCGGCGAGCACCTGCGACACCGAGGCCACATGATCGGTGAACTGCACGATCTGCTGGTTGCTGTTCGACAGCGCGTTGACGAGCACCTGCAGGTTGCGCACGGTGCCGAACAGGTCGGTTCGCGAGTCGCCGAGCCGTCCCGCGGTCTGCGACAACTCGCGGATCGCCTGACGGAACGAAATACCGTTGCCGTCGAGGGTGTCGGCGGCTTGGTCGACGAACGCCTTCAGTGGGCCCTGAACCGAGTTCTGCTGGGGCCCCAACTGTGAACTGAGTTGAGTGAGCTGCTCTTTGACCTCGTCCCACTCCACCGGGACGGCGGTGCGGTCCAGTCCGATCTCGGCGCCGTCTGCCATCACCGGGCCACCGGTGTACGCCGGTGCCAGCTGGACGAACCGCGCCGCAACGAGGTTCGGCGAGATGATCAGCGCCTGCGCATCGGCCGGGATCTTCACCCCGTCGTCGATCGACATCGTGATCTTGACGTCCTTGGCGCGGGGTTCGATCGAGTCGATCCGGCCCACCGGCACGCCGATCACGCGCACCTCGTCGCCGGAGTACAACCCCACCGCCGAGGAGAAGAAGGCGACCACCTTGTTGCCGCCGCGTGACGGCCACACCAGGTACACCGCGGACACCAGAGCGAACACGAGTACGGCCGCCAGTGCGATACGCAACGCGCGACCCTTGGACGAGGACGAATCTGGTTGTTTCATGGTGACTTAGGCCTGATGATGAGCCGCTCGGAAATCAATCCGCGCAGGTAGTCGGCGAGGCTGTCAGGCAATTTGCCCGGCTGGAAGTAGGTGTCGAGCAGCACCTCGGAGATCGTGGCGGGAGGGAGTCCGTACAGGTTGATCTGGAAGCCGGGCCCCGAGCCGACCACCTCCCCGAGTGTGGTCGCGTACGGCGGCAGCCGCTTGAGCGCCTCACCGATGTGCTCGCGCCGCTCCAACAGGTTGTCCATCACCAGGTTCAGTTTCTCCAACACCGGGCCGAACTCACGCTTGTTGTCGGCGACGAACCCCGAAAGCTGCTGTGAGACATCGTCGATGCCAGTGATCAGGTTACTCAACGCCTGGCGGCGCTCGTCCAGTGCGGCGAACAACATGTTGCCGTCGATGATCAGCTGATTGACCTGGCCGGACCGCTGAGCCAACGTATCGGTGACCCGCTTGGCGTGCGTCAGCAGCTGCTCGAGCGCCTCATCGCGCTTGTTGAGGCTGCGCGACAGGTTCGTGACCCCGTCGAGCGCACCGCGCAGCTGGGGCTTGGCGTCACGCAGTGAGTCGGTCAGCGTCTGCAGTGCCTGCTCGAACCGTGGCTTGTCCAACTCACTGGCGTTCTGTCCCAGATCCTGCAGGGCGGTGTTGAGCGTGTACGGGGTCGTGGTGCGGCCGACGGGGATCGTGGTCACCGACCCCGCGCCCTTGGGTGTCACGGCCAGCGACTTCTCTCCCAGCACCGTGTCGGTCTTGATCGCGACCAGTGACTGGTCGCCGACGCGGATCTTGCGATCGACGGTGAACGTCACCTTCGCGGTGTCGCCGGCCAGCGCCACGCTCTTGACATTGCCGACGTTGATTCCCGAGACGTTGACGTCGTTACCCGGCGAGATGCCACCGGCGTCGGTGAAGAACGCTTCGTACGGTTTGCCCTGCGGCATGAACGGCAGGTTGCTGTAGCCGAACGACACCAGGACCAGGCAGGTCACCAGGACGATGCCGAAGATGCCGGTACGCAACGGGTTTCCGCTGTCAGGTCTAGCCATTCTCAGAGCACCTCCCCTTCGACGGATCCGGCGGGCCGCCGAACGGGATCAGGATGTCGCTCCCGGCGGGACCGTTGATCTTCATGCGGATCGAGCAGTAGTAGATGTTGAAGAACGACCCGTACGCGCCGAGGGCGTTGAGCCGCATGTAATTCTCCGCGAGCGGCTCGATGACCTTGTTGACGTCTGCCTTGCGCTCGTCGAGCCGCTGAGCCAGCGGCCGCACGTTTTCGAGCACTCCCTGCAGTGGCCGGCGGCTCTTCTCCAGGGTCTCCGTCAGATCGTTGGTGGCCGATGCGAGCGGACCGATCGCGCCGGCGATCGGGTCGCGCCCCTGCGCCAGCCCGGTGATCACCTTCTGCAGCTTGTCCACCGTCGCGTCGAACTCGGCGCCCTTCTCGTCGACCGTGCCCAGCACGGTGTTCAGATGGGTGATCAGGTCCCCGATCAGCTGATCCCGCGCGGCCAGGTCCTGGGTGAACGCACTGGTGGAGGACAACATCTGCGACAGCGCGCCGCCTTTGCCCTGCAGCAGTTCGATGATGGCGTTGCTGACCTCGTTGATCTTCTGCCCGTCCAGGCCTTTGAAGACGGGCTTCAGACCGCCGAGCAGAGCGTCCAGGTCGAGCGCGGGTGCGGTGTTGGTGATGGTGCCGCCGGGCGGCAGCTTGACCAGATCTCCTGGGCCGGAGGCAATCTCCAGGTACCGGTCGCCCACCAGGTTCTCGTAGCGGACCTGGGCCTTGCTCGAGGTGTACAGCTGGTAGCGCTCGTTGAGGGTGAACGCGACATCGACGGTGTTGTCGTCGTTGAGCGTGACGTCTTTGACCGCGCCGACCGGCACTCCGGCGATCCGCACGTCTTGGCCGGCTTTGAGCCGCGAGGCGTCGGTGAACGTCGCGTGGTAGTCCTTGTCCGAGCCGAACCGGAACTCGCCGAATACCACGACCAGCATGGCGGCGATGAGCAGCATCACGACGGTGAACACCCCGACATTGATCATGGTGCGGTCGTGCGCACCGAGTCTGCGCGCCATCAGAGCCGTCGCTTCTTCGCGCAAGCGCTCATCAGAAATCGTCCCGTTCAGCGAAGGCCCCGTTGAACAGGAACTGCAGCGTCGAGGGTGCGTCGAACTGCAACTCGGTGTTCGGCTGGAAGGGCACGTAGGCGTTGTCAGTCACCAGGAATGGGCTGTGCCACCACGATCCGCCGTACTGCTTGCTCGGAGCATCCGGCAAGCCGCGGCAGTTCGGTCCACCGGAGGCGTTGACGATCGGCAGGCTCTCCGGATACGTGTAGGCCGGCGAGCCGGGGATGAAGCTCGACGACACGAACAAGCCGGGCCGTATGCCACCGATGATCGGCGCGAACCGGTTGATCGCGACCGTTATGCCCTTGAGCACGCAGCCGAACTCCGGCGAGTAATCGCCAACCACCTTCAGCGGCGCCCGCAACCGCTGGACAGCGGCGATGAAGTTGTCCGCCCCGGGCTCGAGGGTGTCGGCGGCATTGTTGCCAAGACCGGTGGCCGCCAACAGCGTCGCGTTGAGGTTGTCCTGCTCGTCGACCACCGTGTTGCTGACCGTTGGCGCGTAGTCGAAGATCTTCGCCAGATCGGGCGCAGCGTCACCGTAGATGTTGGTCACGATCCCGGCTTTGCGGAAATCCTCCTGCAGCGTGGGCAGCTTCGGATTGAGCTGCTGCAGATAGTAATTGAGACCCGACAACCCGGCTCCGAGGTCGTCGCCGTGCCCGCGCAGACCTTCGGCGAGCGCCGACAACGTCGCGTTGAGGTCGACCGGGTCGATCTTGCCGAGCACATCGGTCAGCGTCTGGAACAGCGTGTTGACCTCGAGCTGAACGTCTTTGGCCTGCACCTGGGTGCCCGGTCGCAGCGGCGTACGGTCCGGATCCGCAGGGGTCAGGAACTCCACCGACTTGGCGCCGAAGATCGTGTTCCCGGCGATGCGGACCGGCGCATTGCTCGGGATGTAGCGCATGTCGTCGCTGCGGATGGCCAGCGTCAACTTTGCGTCCTGCCCGGCGTAGTCGATCGATTCGACTTCGCCGACCTGGATACCGCGGTATTTCACCTTGGCCTTGGTCTCCATCACCAGACCGGCGCGGGGCGAGAGCACCGTCACCTTGTCGGTGGAGGTGAAGGCCGCCGTGTACGACAGGTAGGTGAACACCACGGCGGCGAGCACCACCACCGCGAGGATCGCGGCAGCGATCCTCACGTGGCTGCGCTTGGCGTCACCGTTGGCCATGGTCGTGGTGTCCTATCCGGAGAGGTTGAAGTTGCCCGAGGCGCCGTAGACGGCCAGGGAGATGAACAGCACGATCGTCACGACGACGATCAGGGAGGTACGCACGGCTTGGCCGACGGCGATGCCGACCCCGACCGGGCCGCCGGAAGCGTTGAAGCCGTAGTAGGTGTGGACCAGCATCACCGCCACCGACATGACGATGGCTTGCAGGAACGACCACAGCAGGTCGCTGGGCACCAGGAAGGTGTTGAAGTAGTGGTCGTACAGACCCGCGGATTGGCCGTTGATGTAGACGGTGGTGAACCGGGCGGCGAAGAACGCCGCGAGCACCGACAGCGCATACAGCGGAACGATGGCGATCAGGCCGGCGATCAGCCGGGTCGAGACCAGATACGAGACCGCGTGCACGGCCATCGATTCCACCGCGTCGATCTCCTCGGCCACCCGCATCGCGCCCAGCTGCGCCGTCGCGCCGGCACCGATCGTGGCCGCGAGCGCGATCCCGGCGATCACCGGGGCGACGATGCGCACGTTCAGAAACGCCGACAGGAAGCCCGTCAGCGCTTCGATGCCGATGTTGCCCAGCGATGAGTAGCCCTGCACGGCGATGACGCCGCCGGAGGCCAGGGTCATGAACGCCGCCACCCCGACGGTGCCACCGATCATGACCAATGCGCCGGTGCCCATGGTCATCTCGGCGATCAGCCGGATCGTTTCCTTGCGGTACCGGGTGAGTGCGTTGGGGATGTATTTGACCGATTCGCCGTAGAACAGCGCCTGCTCGCCCACACCGTCGACGACCTTGGGGACACCGCTGAACGCGCGCCGGAACCGCAGCGTGAGGTCGTAGCTCATCGGAGCCCTCTGCTCTTCGCGTAAACGCTCATCGCGCCAACACCCGGACCCCGACGGCCGTCATGATCACGTTGATCACGAACAGGCAGATGAACGCATAGACCACGGTCTCGTTGACCGCGTTACCCACACCCTTGGGGCCGCCCTTGACGGTCAACCCGCGGTAGCAGCCCACCAACCCGGCGACCACCCCGAACAACAGCGCCTTGATCTCCGCGAGCACCAGTTCCCCGAGCCCGGTCAGCACAGTCAACCCGTTGATGAACGCGCCCGGGTTCACCCCCTGCAGGAACACCGAGAACACGTAACCGCCCGCCAGACCGATCAGGCAGACCAGACCGTTGAGCAGCAACGCCACGAACGTCGAGGCCAGCACGCGGGGCACCACGAGCCGCTGGATCGGGTCGATGCCCAGCACCCGCATCGCGTCGATCTCCTCACGGATCGTGCGCGCGCCCAGATCGGCACAGATCGCCGTCGCACCGGCACCGGCGACCACCAGCACCGTCACCACCGGCCCCAGCTGGGTGATCGTGCCGAACGCCGTGCCCGCACCCGACAGATCCGCCGCGCCGATCTCCCGCAACAAGATGTTGAGCGTGAACGCCACCAACACCGTGAACGGGATCGCCACCAGCAGTGTGGGCACCAGCGACACCCGCGCGATCATCCACGTCTGATCCAGGAATTCACGGAACTGGAACGGGCGACGGAACGACTTGGCGAACGTGTCCAAGGACATCTCGACGAACCCGCCCACGGCCCGCGCGGGCGCCGCAAGCTGTTCGATCAACCTCTGCTCCGATCTCGGTCCGACGGTGTCGACAATGTGCGCCTGGCGAACTCTTACCGAGAAGCCGTCTGCGTCGGGGTCTCACCCCTGCACCCAGCGCTGCCTCCCGTGAGCCGGATCATACTAACTAGAACACGTTCGCAGTGTCAAAGACCGGTAATCGCCCACATATTGTTATGTTTACGCTGTTCAGAGCATGTGTGACGCAGGTCATTCTAGAACACGTTCTACCTGCAAAGTGGCTGTGACAACAGAGACTGTCAGTCTCGGTCGCCGAGCCCCATCGCCGCCGAGAAGCTCTTCTCCGGGTCGCGATCAGCAAAGTAATCCTGCAGTGTTGTCGACAACGCGGACGGGTCCCATTCGTCGCCGTCGGCACTGAACTGCTTCTCTGTCGTCGGCGCTGCAAGGAGCGTCACCGTCGGACCATAGACGATGAACAGCTGTCCGTTGACGGCTTCGGCGGCAGGAGACGCGAGGAACCGCACGAGGTTGACCACGTGCTCGGGTGACAGCGGATCGACTCCACCCTCCGGCAACTCCGGCGCGTCACCGAACACGCCCGCCGTCATCGCCGTCCGGGCCCGCGGTGCGATCGCGTTCGCCCGGACGCCGAAGCGTCCCAGGGCACGTGCCGCCGACAGCGTCAGCGCGGTGATGCCCGCCTTCGCCGCACCGTAATTGGGCTGCCCGATAGGGCCCGACAGTCCGGCCTCCGACGACGTGTTGACGATGCGGCCGTAGACAGTGCCGTCACCGGCCTTGGCCTTCGACCGCCAGTACGTCGCGGCGTTGCGCGTCAGCAGGAAGTGCCCGCGCAGGTGCACGTTGATGACCGCGTCCCATTCCTCGTCGGTCATGTTGAACAGAATGCGGTCGCGGGTGATACCGGCGTTGTTGACCACGATGCCGAGACCGCCGAGGCCGTCCGCGGTCTCGACGAGCTCGTCGGCGGTGGAGCGCTCGCTGATGTCGCCGGCAACGGCGACTCCCTTGGCGCCGACCTGCGCGATCTCGTCGAGAACATCGGAGCGGTCGAGCGCGGGGGCGATGTCGTTGACCACCACGGTGGCCCCGGCGCGCGCCAGGCCGACGGCCTCGGCCCGGCCCAGTCCGGCGGCGGCTCCGGTGACGACCGCAACGCGTCCGGACAGATCGATATCAGTCTTCGGAGAAGTCACTTACGAATACCTCTAGTCGTGCCGGATCAGGGCGGCCCGGGGGCATTCGATGATGGCCTGCTCGGCCACCGCCTCCTCCCCTTCGGGCACCGGATCGGCCTTGACCACCGCATAGTCCTCGTCATCGAGGTCGAACAGGTCGGGCGCTATTCCGACGCACACGGCATTGCCCTCGCAACGGTCACGATCCACTTCAACTCGCATGACTTCCTCCTGACGGTCTAGGGCTGTAGGCCGATTCGCAGAGCACCCAGTGTGACACCAGCCTGGACCCCAAGACTAGAACGTGTTACAACCGGGGAAGACCTGAGGTATCCACGCGGGCGTCCGGGATGGCACCGGGTACAGGCTCGCAGACTAGTGAGGATCGCGATGCGGATCGGCTACACCCCCGAGCAAGAGGAGCTGCGCCGCGAGCTGCGCGCCTACTTCTCGAAGCTGATGACCCCCGAGCGTGCCGAGGCGCTGGCGAGCAACGACGGCGAGATGGGACGCGGGAACGTCTACCGCGAAACCGTCGCCCAGATGGGCAAGGACGGCTGGCTGACGCTGTCGTGGCCGAAAGAGTACGGCGGTCAGGCGCGACCCCCGATGGACGGGCTGATCTTCAACGACGAGGCCGCGATCGCGAACGTGCCTGTGCCGTTCCTGACCATCAACAGCGTTGCGCCGACGATCATGCATTTCGGCAGCGACGCGCAGAAGAACTTCTTCCTGCCGAAGATCGCCGCGGGCGAGCTGCACTTCTCGATCGGCTATTCCGAGCCGGGCGCGGGCACCGACTTGGCCTCGCTGCGCACCACCGCGGTGCGCGACGGCGACGAGTACGTGATCAACGGGCAGAAGATGTGGACCTCGCTGATCGCCTACGCCGACTACGTGTGGCTGGCCGCACGCACCAACCCCGAGGCCAAGAAGCACCGCGGTATCTCGATGCTGATCGTGCCGACGACGGCCGAGGGCTTCTCGTGGACGCCGGTGCACACCGTCGCCGGCGTGGACACCAGCGCGACCTACTACCAGGATGTGCGCGTCCCGGTCAGCAGCCTCGTCGGCGAGGAGAACGCCGGCTGGAAACTGGTGACCAACCAGCTGAACCACGAGCGGGTCGCGCTGGTCTCGGCGCAGCCCATCTTCGTCGCACTCGGCGCGGTGCGCGAATGGGCGCAGAACACCAAGGACGTGCACGGCAGCCGGCTGATCGACGCGCAATGGGTGCAGCTCAACCTGGCCCGCGTGCACGCGAAGGCCGAGGTGCTCAAGCTGATCAACTGGGAGCTGGCATCCACTGAGGACGCAGCGCCCTCCCCCGCCGACGCGTCGGCGGCCAAGGTCTACGGCACCGAGCTCGCCACCGAGGCCTACCGGTTGCTGATGGAGGTGATGGGCACCGCGGCCACGCTGCGCGCCGACTCTCCCGGCGCCCTGCTGCGCGGCCGGATCGAGCGGATGCACCGATCCTGCCTGATCCTCACTTTCGGCGGCGGCACCAACGAGATTCAGCGAGACATCATCGGCATGGTGGCGCTCGGGCTGCCCCGAGTGAACCGGTAAGGGGACCTTCGACATGGATTTCTCGACGACAGAGGCCAGTGACGATCTCGGCGGACTGGTCCGCACGATCACCGAATCGGTGTGCACGCCCGAGCATCAGCGGGAGCTCGACGGGCTGGGGCCCCAGCAGGGCGGTCGCTTCGATGACGCGCTGTGGCGCAAGCTGATCGACGCCGACATCCTGTCGACCACCGCGCCGGAAGCGGTGGGCGGCGGCGGGTACGGCGTGCTCGAGGAGGTGGCGGTGCTGGTGGCGCTCGGGCGTCAGCTTGCCGCGGTGCCGTACCTGGAGTCCGTCGTGCTGGGCGCGGGAGCTTTGACGAAGTTCGGCTCCGACGCCGTCGCGCAGGAATTCGCCGCTCCGGCCGTACGCGGGGAGAAGATCCTCACGGTCGCACTCGACGGCGAGATGGGTGAGGGGCCGGTCCGGGCGCGCACCGAGGGTTCGGAGGTCACGCTCACCGGTGCGCGGACGCTGGTGCCGTTCGCACCGAAGGCCGACGCCTTCCTCGTGCCGGCCGAAACCGATTCGGGCATCGGCGTTTTCCTGATCGCCGCCAATGACAGCGGGCTGACGGTCACCGCACTCGACACCACGGGGCTCGGCAGCGTCGGCGCACTCGACCTGCACGAGGTCACCGTGCCCGCCGACCGCCGCATCGGCGGCCCCGAGGTCGTGGACTGGCTCGTCACCCGGGGCGCGCTCGGCCGCAGCGCCTATCAGCTGGGCGTGGTCGAACGCGCGCTGGAGATGACAGCCACCTACGCCCGCGAACGCGAACAGTTCGACCGTCCCATCGGCAGCTTCCAGGCGGTGTCGGCGCGGCTGGCCGATGGCTACATCGACATCAAGGGGCTGCGGCTCACCGTGACCCAGGCCGCGTGGCGGGTGTCCGAGGATCTGCCGGCCGACATCGACGTGGCCAGTGCGGCGTTCTGGGCCGCCGAGGCGGGACATCGGGTGGCGCACACGGCCGTTCACGTGCACGGCGGAGTGGGCATCGACACCGACCACCCGGTCCACCGCTACTTCCTGGCCGCCAAGCAGACGGAGTTCACGCTCGGCGGGGCCACCGGGCAGCTGCTGCGTATCGGCCGCGAACTGGCCGATACGCCGGCCTGAGACGCGGTGGGCGCTCCGGCCGCATCGACGGTCGCCGACCTGGTGGCGCCGTTGGCCGACGTCCGGGACGGCGGCGTGTACGGCATCGACGGCTCCGGAGACCTCTCGTTCGTCTGCTGGCGCGACCATCTCCGAGACGCCGCCGTACTGGCTGCTGCGCTGCGCGCGCGCCTGGACCCGGATCTGCCACCGCACGTCGGCGTGCTCGCCGGGAACACACCGTTCTTCTCCTGCATGCTGATCGCGGCGGCGATGTCGGGCATCGTCCCGGTCGGACTCAATCCCACCAGGCGGGGGGCAGCGCTGCAGCGCGACATCGACCACGCCGACTGCCAGCTGGTGTTGGCCGACCGAGACAGCGCCGTGGCCGGGATCGACTCGGTCGATGTCGAATCCTGTTCATTCACTGATGAACTGGCGGAACATGCCGGTGCCGAGGTCCGGTTCCGCGACGCCGCTCCCGACGATCTGTTCATGTTGATCTTCACCTCGGGCACCAGTGGGGACCCCAAGGCGGTGCGCTGCACGCACGAGAAGGTCGCCGTCCCCGGGGTCATGCTCGCCCAGCGGTTCGGCCTCAGCCCGTCGGACACCTGCTATCTGTCCATGCCGCTGTTCCACTCCAACGCCATCATGGCCGGTTGGGCTCCCGCGGTGGCCGGCTGCTCCTCGATTGCGCTGCGGCGCAGATTCTCTGCGTCGCAGTTCTTTCCCGATGTCCGGCGGGTCGGCGCGACCTACGCCAATTACGTCGGCAAGCCGCTGTCCTACATCCTCGCCACCCCCGAGCGCGACGACGACGCTGACAATTCCTTGCGAGTGGCCTATGGCAATGAGGGCGCGCCCCGCGATCTGAGCCGCTTCGCACAGCGCTTCGCCGTCGAGGTCGTCGACGGATTCGGCTCGAGCGAGGGCGGGGTCGCGATCGCGCGGACCCCCGATACCCCGGAGGGGGCGCTTGGTCCGCTCGTCGGCGGGGTGACCATCGTCGACGTCGACACCGGGCAGGAATGTCCGCCCGGGGTGATCGGCGAGCTGGTCAACACCGCCGGCGCCGGCCAGTTCCGCGGGTACTACAACGACCCCGAGGCCGACGCAGAGCGGCTGCGGGGAGGCGTCTACCACAGCGGCGACCTCGCGTACCGGGACGAGCGTGGCTTCGCGTATTTCGCGGGCCGACTGGGTGATTGGTTGCGGGTGGACGGGGAAAACCTCGGCACTGCACCGATCGAACGCATCCTGATGCGCCACCCGGGGGTGACCGAGGCCGTCGTCTACCCCATCCCGGACGAGACAGTCGGCGACCGGGTGATGGCGGCGCTGGTGCTGCCGGACCCCGGGGCGTTCAGCGCCGAGACCTTCATCGAATTCCTCCGCAGCCAGGATGATCTGGGCCCCAAGCAGTGGCCGTCGTACGTACGGGTGGCCGCGGCGCTGCCGCGCACCGAAACGTTCAAGGTGATCAAACGGCAGTTGTCCGCTGAGGGCACCGAATGCTCCGACGCCGTGCACGAGATCATCCGCTCATGACCAGCCATACCGACATCGCGTCGATGCTGCTGGCCCGCGCCGGTGACACCCATCCGGGGTTGCGCACCCGCGACCAGACGTGGACCTGGGACGAAGTGGTGTCCTGTTCGGCGGCCCGAGCCGCCCTCGCACTGGGCCGAAAGCCCAGCGATGCACCGTTTCACATCGGTGTACTGCTGCCCAACGTGCCTGAATTCGTGTTCTGGCTCGGCGGTGCGGCGCTGGCCGGTGCCACCGTCGTCGGCCTCAATCCGACCCGCGGCGCACAGGATCTGGCGGCCGACATCCGGCACGCGGACTGCGCGATGGTCATCACAGACACCGCCGGCGCCGAACGGCTGCGCTCGTTGGACCACGGCGTCGATACCGACCTGATCTGGTGCGTCGACGATTCGCAGTACTGGCACCTCGTCGACGAACACCGCGTGGCAGCCGCCGGGGCAGCACCCGGCGTCGACGAGAAGACGCTGCTGCTGCTCCTGTTCACCTCCGGAACGACCGGGACATCGAAGGCTGTCAGATGCACGCAGGGCCGGCTGGCCCGCATCGCCTACACGGCGACGGAGAAATTCGGTCATCACCGCGGCGATGTCGACTACTGCTGCATGCCGCTGTTCCACGGCAACGCCTTGATGGCGCTGTGGGCACCCGCGCTGGCGAACGGTGCGACGGTCTGCTTCACCCCGTCCTTCTCGGCGTCGGGCTTCCTGGCCGATGTGCGCTTCTTCGGCGCCACGTTCTTCACCTACGTCGGCAAGGCCCTGGCCTACCTGCTGGCCACCCCCGAGCTGCCCGACGACGCCGACAACACGCTGCAGCGGGGCTTCGGCACCGAGGCCTCGCCGGAGGACCAGAAGGAGTTCCGCCGCCGCTTCGGCGCGGAACTGTTCGAAGGCTACGGATCCAGTGAGGGTGGCGCGGTGGCCGCACCCCATCCGGACGCCCCGCCCGGCGCGCTGGGCCGACCCGCGCACCCGGATGTCGTCGTCATCGACCCCGACACGCTACAGCCCTGTCCAGCAGCGGTTCTCGACGCCGCCGGCCGAGTCCTCAACTCCGACGAGGCAATCGGCGAGATCGTCGACCGCCGCGGCGCCCGCGACTTCGAGGGCTACTACCGCAACGACGCCGCCGAGGCCGAACGCACCCGCAACGGCTGGTACTGGTCAGGTGACCTCGGCTACGTCGACACCGACGGATTCCTGTACTTCGCAGGCCGGCGCGGTGACTGGATCCGCGTCGACGGGGAGAACATCTCGGCGCTGACGACCGAACGTGTACTGCGCCGGCACCGCGACGTCATTGCGGCCGCGGTGTACGGCGTGCCGGACCCGCGCTCCGGCGATCAGGTGATGGCCGCGGTCGAGGTCGCCGACCCGCAGACATTCGACGTCGATCAGCTCGCTGAATTCCTCCGAGAGCAAGCTGACCTGGGCGCCAAAGGCGCGCCCCGGCTCCTGCGGGTGTCGGCGGACCTGCCGGTGACCGGGTCGAACAAGGTGCTCAAGCGGGACCTGCAGGCGCAGCGCTGGCACACCGACGAGCCGGTGTACCGCTGGACCGGTCGGGGCGAACCGGCATACCGGGCCATGAGTGTTGCCGACCGTGACGCACTCGACGCCGAATTCGCCGCGTACGGAAGGGAAGCCCATGCCTGACCGGATGAGCGCTCGCGCGAAAACCATCCAGCACTGGGACGCCGAGACCGACGTCGTGGTAGCCGGGTCGGGTGCCGGGGGTGTCACGGGCGCCTACACCGCGGCCCGTGAGGGTCTCGACGTCGTGCTCGTCGAGGCGTCCTCGACGTTCGGCGGAACCACGGCATACTCCGGTGGCGGTGGCATGTGGTTCCCGTGCAACCCCGTTCTGCAGCGCGCCGGCTACGGCGACGCGTCCGAGGACACGATCGACGACGCACTGGAGTACTACAACGCCGTCGTCGGCGACCGCACCCCCGCCGCCCTGCGCGAGGCCTACGTACGTGGCGGTGCCCCACTGATCGCCTACCTCGAAGCGGACGACCAGCTGAAGTTCTCGCTGCTGCCGTGGCCGGACTACTTCGGCCACGCCCCGAAGGCACGCGCCGACGGTATGCGGCACATCGCGGCGAAGCCGCTCAAAGTCGCTGCGGCACCGGATCTTCGGGAGTTGATCCGCGGACCCCTCGACACCGACCGGCTCGGGCATCCGCAGCCCGACGACTACTTCGTGGGCGGGCGAGCGCTGATCGCCCGGTTCCTGATCGCGTTGCGCCGTCACCCCCATGCCCGGACGTGTCTGGGGACCGCGCTCACCGAACTCGTCGTCGAGGACGGCGCAGTGGTCGGCGCGGTGGTGACCGACGCCGACGGCAGCCGCTCGATCCGGGCCCGACGCGGGGTGCTGCTGGCTGCCGGCGGTTTCGAGCACAACGACCAGATGCGCGAGCGCTACAACGTCCCGGGCCGGTCGCAGGACACAATGGGGCCGCCGTCGAACCGTGGGCTCGCGCACCTGGCCGGCATCGCCGCCGGCGCCGACACCGACCTGATGGACCAGGCGTGGTGGTCGCCGGGCCTGATGCACCCCGACGGGACCGCTGCTTTCGCGCTGTGGTTCACCGGCGGCATCTTCGTCGACGATCAGGGCAGACGGTTCGTCAACGAGTCCGCCGCCTACGACCGGCTGGGTCGTGCCGTCCTGGCCGCGATGGCCGACGGGTCGGTCACGCTGCCCTACTGGATGGTCTACGACGACTCCTCGAACGGTCCCGTGCCGCCGGTACAGGCGCCGAACGTGTCGATGGTGGAGACGCAGCACTACGTCGATGCCGGATTGTGGCGCAGCGCTGACACTCTCGAAGAGTTGGCGGACGCCATCGGGGTGCCGCCGGACAACTTGGTCGCCACGGTACGCCGCTTCAACGAGTTCGCCCGCCGCGGTGTGGACGAGGACTTCGATCGCGGCGGCGAGCCCTACGACCGCGCGTTCTCAGCAGGGGCGTCCCCGCTGCACCCGATCGAACGGCCGCCCTTCCACGCCGCCGCGTTCGGTGTCTCCGATCTGGGCACCAAGGGCGGCCTGCGCACCGACGCGGCGGCCCGAGTACTCGACACCACCGGCGCGGTGATTCCCGGCCTGTACGCGGCGGGCAACACCATGGCCGCCCCCAGCGGAATCGCCTACCCCGGCGGCGGCAACCCCATCGGCACCAGCATGGTGTTCAGCCATCTGGCCGTGCTGGACATGACAGGAGGCACGACATGAACCAGCCCATCCGCGAGATCGACACCGGCGCCGCGCCGACGCGCTTTGCCCGGGGCTGGCACTGCCTCGGCCTCGCCGACGACTTCCGGGACGGAAAACCCCATGGCGTCAACGCGTTCGGAACACTATTGGCGGTGTTCCCCGACTCGGCGGGCGACCTGAAGGTTCTCGATGGCTACTGCAGGCACATGGGCGGCAACCTCGCCCAGGGCACCATCAAGGGTGACGACATCGCGTGCCCGTTCCACGACTGGCGCTGGCGCGGAGACGGCCGATGCTCGCTCGTCCCCTACGCCAAGCGCACACCCCGGATGGCGCGCACCCGCGCCTGGCTCACCACCGAGGTGAACGGCCAGCTGCTGGTGTGGCACGACCCCGAGGGTGCCACGCCGGCCCCTGAGCTGACTCCGCCGACCATCGAGGGCTACCCCGAGGGCCGCTGGTCGCCGTGGCAGTGGAGTTCGGTACTGATCGAAGGGTCGCACTGCCGCGAGATCGTCGACAACAACGTCGACATGGCGCACTTCTTCTACATCCACCACGCCTACCCGACGTACTTCAAGAACGTCATCGACGGCCACACCGCCAGCCAGTACATGGAGTCCAAGCCCCGGCCCGACTACGTCGCCGACCCGGAAAAGCTCTGGGAGGGAACCTATCTGCGCTCGGAGGCCACCTACTTCGGGCCCGCGTACATGATCAACTGGCTGCACAACGACCTCGCACCCGGCTTCACTGTGGAGGTGGCGCTGATCAACTGCCACTACCCCGTCACCCACGATTCCTTCATGCTCCAGTGGGGAGTGGCGGTCGCCGCGATGCCCGGCCTGCCCGCAGACAAGGCCGCCAAGTTGGCCGCCGCGATGAACCGCAGCTTCGGCGAGGGCTTCCTCGAGGACGTGGAGATCTGGAAGAACAAGTCCCGCATCGACAATCCGCTGCTGACCGAGGAAGACGGCCCGGTCTATCAGCACCGGCGCTGGTACGAGCAGTTCTACGTCGACGCCGCCGACGTCACCCCCGACATGACGGACCGCTTCGAGCAAGAGGTCGACACCACCCACGCCTACGACCTGTGGCAGCAGGAAGTGGAGCAGAACCTGCGGGCGCACGCAGTCGGGCAGACGCAGACCAGTTAACCCAGCAGGGACGGCACCAGCGCGTCGATCAGGTGCGGGCCCGGCTCGGCGAACGCGTCCGCCAATGCGGAGGCGAACTCCTCCGCGGTGCGCACTCGCCGCCCCGGCACCCCCATACCCTCGGCGATCTGCACGAAATCGATTGCGGGCGAACCCAAGTCGAGCAGCTCCCGGGCCTTCGGGCCCGGCTCGGCGCCGCTCGTCGCGCCGACCCTCTGCAGCTCGATGCGCAGGATGTCGTAGGCGCCGTTGTCGAAGATCACCGTGGTCACGTCGAGGTTCTCCCGGGCGTGCGTCCACAGCGCCGAGATCGTGTACATCGCCGAACCGTCGGCCTGCAGGGCGAGAACGGGACGGTGCGGCGCTGCGATCGCCGCGCCGATCGCAGCGGGCAGGCCATAGCCGATGGCGCCGCCGGTCAACGTCATCACATCATGGGCCGGTGCACCGGCCGTCGCCGCGGCGATACCCACGCCCGCGGTGTTGGACTCATCGACCACGATCGCATCGCCGGGCAACAGCGCACCGATCACCGCGGCCGCCGCGAACGCGGTGAGCTCGCCGGTAGGTAGCTCGGGCCGAGCGGCTGGCGCGAGGGGCGCCGTCGTCCCGGGTGCAACGTCGTCCGCGAGACGCTGCAGGGCGTCGGCAGCGCCGCGGTGCGGGGACAGCAGATGTACCGCGCAGCCGTCGGGCACGAGGTCGCTGGCCTTGTCCGGGTAGGCGAAGAACGAGACCGGCGACGGGGCGCCGGCGAGGATGAGGTGCTTCGCACCGGCCAGCTGGTCGGCGGCGGCTTCGGCGAAGTAGGCGAGCCGGTCGACGGCAGGCACGCCCGCACCCCGCTCGAGCCGCGCGGGGAAGGTCTCGCAGAGCACTGTCGCGCCGATGGCCTCACCGATACGAGCGGCGGCGGCAAGGCCCGGCCCGTGGGTGGCGTCGCCGCCGATGAGGAGCACGGTGCGTTCCCCGGAACGCAGCGCAGTAGCGGCCGCGAGCACCGCCTCGTCGCCGACGGTCGGGCCGGTGGGTACCGGGCCGCCCACGGCGTCGGCCTCGCCGTCGCTCCACGACACGTCCGCGGGCAGGATGAGTGTCGCCACCGCGCCGCGGCGTGCTGCGTCGAGGGCGGCGGCGGTGTCCGCAGCGACGTCCTCGGGACGCATCGTGCGGCGCACCCAGCCCGACACCGTGCCCGCCACCGCGTCGATGTCGGATTCCAGTGGTGCGTCGTACTTCTTGTGATAGGTGGCGTGGTCGCCGACCACGACGACCATCGGCGTGTGTGCCCGGCGCGCGTTGTGCAGGTTGGCCAGGCCGTTGCCGAGACCCGGCCCAAGATGCAGGAGCACCGCGGCGGGCGTTCCCGCGATGCGCGCGTAGCCGTCGGCCGCCCCGGTCGCCACGCCCTCGAACAGCGTCAGCACGCCGCGCATGCCGCTGACGGTGTCGAGCGCGGCGACGAAGTGCATCTCCGAGGTCCCCGGGTTGGCGAAGCAGATGTCCACGCCGGCGTCGACGAGCGTGGTGAGCAGGGAGTGCGCGCCGTTCACCCCTGCTTTATACGCCGGTCAGACCCCGCGGATGCCGTCCAGCCGTTGCGTCGCCTCGTCGAAGCCGCTGACCAGTTCGGCGATGATGTCGGCGACGGGCCGGATCTCGTTCATCCGGCCGACGATCTGCCCGACCGGCATCGCGACCGCGGTGGGATCGGTCGACTCGCTCATCCTTTGGTGGGCCTCGCTGACGAGGATGTTCTGCAGCGGCATCGGCAGTGGTTGGGGTGCGCCGTCGGCGTCCCAGGCGTCCGTCCACCGGCTCTTGAGCAGCCGCGCCGGCTTACCGGTGTAGATCCGGCGGCGCACCGTGTCGGCCGATGTCGCCGTCAGCATGGCTTCCTGGATGACCGAGCGGCCCGAGTCCAGGCGAACCCCGAGGTCGTATTCGGCCGAGGTGAGGAACGCCGAGCCCATCCAAACCCCTTGTGCACCAAGGGCTAGCGCCGCGGCAACCTGCCTGCCGGTGCCGATGCCGCCTGCGGCCAGCACCGGCGCGCGGCCGTCGAGCGCATCCACGATCTCAGGCCACAGCACCATCGAGCCGATCTCGCCGGTGTGCCCGCCGGCTTCGTGACCCTGGGCGACGACGATGTCGACACCGTTCTCGGCATGGCGCAGAGCGTGTTTGGCCGAGCCCGCCAACGCCGCGATCGGCACGCCGGCCTCGTGAACCTGGTCGATGACGTCCTTGGGCGGCGAACCCAGCGCATTGGCGATCAGCTTGATCGGATGCTTGAGGGCGACCTCGACGTGGCTGCGGGCCACCGAATGCAGCCATCCCAGAACGCCTTCGGAGCGTTCCTCGTCGGCGGGCAGCGGCGGCACCCCGAGGTCGGCGAGCGTCTTGTCGACGAACTCGCGGTGCTCGGCCGGGATGAGCTTGTTGATGTCGACCGACGTGCCCTCCGTCGGCACTTTGGCCGGCATCACGATGTCGACGCCGTAGGGCTTGCCGTCGGTGTTGGCGTCCATCCACTGCAGGACGTTCTCGAGGTCGTCGGCGTCGTTGAACCGCACGCAGCCGAGCACCCCGAGACCACCGGCCTTGGTGACCGCGGCAGCGACCTTCTCCGACGGGGTGAAAACGAAGATCGGATATTCGATGCCGAAGCGATCGCAGAGTTCAGTTCTCATGGTGATTCCTGCCTAGGAGCTTGTGGCGGCGTGCTTTTCGTGGACCTCGTCGGCCGGCCGCGCCTCGGTGACGTCCTTGGCCCAGCGGTAGTCGGGTTTACCTGCCGGAGAACGTTTCACCTCGTCGACCAGCCACAGGCTGCGCGGCACCTTGTACCCGGCGATCTCACTGCGCACAAACGCATCGAGGTCGGCCAATGTCGGCCGGCTGCCGTCACGGGCGTGCACGACAGCAGCGACGTGCTGGCCGAAGCGGGGGTCGGGCACGCCGACGACGAGCGCGTCGAACACGTCGGGATGGCCTTTGAGCGCGGCCTCGACCTCTTCGGGGTAGATCTTCTCGCCGCCGCTGTTGATCGACACCGAACCGCGGCCGAGCATCGTCACGGTGCCGTCGGCCTCGACCTCGGCGTAATCGCCTGGAATGGCATACCGCACACCGTGATAGGTGCGGAACGTCTCGGCCGTCTTCTTCTCGTCCTTGAAGTAGCCGACCGGGATGTGGCCGCATTTGGCGATGATGCCGCGCTTGCCCGAGCCCGGCTCGATCTCGTTGCCGTCCTCGTCGAGAACCTTGGTGTTCTTGTCGATCGTCACCCGCGGACCACCGGTGTGTGACTGGCCCTTGGCCACCACGCTGGTGCCACCGAAACCCGTCTCCGACGAGCCGATCGAGTCGGTGATGATCCGGTTGGGCAGCAGCTCGAGGAACTTCTCCTTGAGGCTGGTCGAGAACAGCGCGGCGGTGCTCGCGAGCAGGAACAGACTCGACAGGTCGTACTCGTTACCCGCGTCCTGATGGGCGAGCAGCGCATCCAGCAGCGGCCGGGCCATCGCGTCACCGGTGAAGAACAGCAAATTGACCTTGTGCTCGTGGATCGTGCGCCACACCGCGTCGGCGTCGAACTCCGGAACCAAAACGGTGGTCTGGCCGCTGAACAGCGCCATCCAGGTGGCCGACTGCGTGGCGCCGTGGATCATAGGCGGGATCGGGTAGCGAACCATCGGCCCGCTCTCGACCGCCTGCTTGGCCAGGCCGTACTCGTCGGCGATCGGCTCACCGGTGGCGAAATCGGTGCCGCCGAAAAGGACTCGATAGATGTCCTCGTGCCGCCACATCACGCCTTTGGGGAAGCCGGTGGTACCGCCCGTGTAGAGCAGGTAGATGTCGTCCTCGCTGCGCGGGCCGAAGTCGCGCTCGGGCGAGCCCTGCTCCAGTGCCGAGTAGAACTCGACGCCGCCGTACCGCTGGAAGTCATCGTCGGTGCCGTCCTCGACGACGAGGATGGTCTTCACGTTCGGCGTCTCCGGCAGCACGTTGGCCACCCGGTCGGCGTAGCGGCGCTCGTGCACCAGCGCGACCATGTCGGAGTTGTCGAACAGGTACTTCAGCTCGCCTTCGACGTAGCGGAAGTTGACGTTCACCAGGATCGCGCCGGCCTTGACGATGCCGAGCATCGCGATCACGATCTCGATGCGGTTGCGGCAGTACAGCCCGACCTTGTCGTCCTTCTTGACACCCTGGTCGAGGAGGTAGTGCGCCAGGCGGTTGGCTTTGTCCTCGAGTTCGGCGTAGGTGAGCTTCTCGTCGCCCGAGATCAGGGCGACGCGGTCTGGCACGGCGTCGATGGCGTGCTCGGCGAGATCGGCGATGTTGAGGGCCACGGCTCTAAACTAGAACGTGTTACATTTTCAGACAAGTCTGTGGCAACGACGCTGGAAGGCGGCCTGATCTGTGAGCGACGCAGAGAATTCTGACAAGCAGCCCGACTGCCTGGTTGAGCAGCGCGGACACACCCTCATCGTCACGATGAACCGGCCCGAGGCACGCAACGCGCTCTCCGGCGAGATGCTGTCGATCATGGTCGAGTCGTGGGACCGCGTCGACAACGATCCCGAGATTCGCTCGTGCATCCTGACGGGCGCGGGCGGCTACTTCTGCGCAGGCATGGACCTGAAGGCAGCCTCCAAGAAGCCGCCGGGCGACTCGTTCAAGGACGGCAGCTACGACCCGTCGCGCATCGACGGCCTGCTCAAAGGCCGGCGGCTGAAGAAGCCGCTGATCGCCGCCGTCGAAGGCCCGGCGATCGCGGGAGGCACCGAGATCCTGCAGGGCACCGACATCCGCGTCGCCGGAGAGAGCGCGAAGTTCGGCATCTCCGAAGCGAAGTGGAGCCTGTACCCGATGGGTGGCTCGGCCGTGCGCCTGGTGCGCCAGATCCCGTACACGATCGCGTGCGATCTGCTCCTGACCGGCCGCCACATCACCGCGGCCGAAGCCCTCTCCTACGGTCTGATCGGGTACGTGGTGCCCGACGGCAGCGCGCTGGACAAGGCGCTGGAGATCGCCGAGGTGATCAACAACAACGGTCCGCTCGCGGTGCAGGCGATCCTGAAGACCATCCGCGAGACCGAGGGCATGCACGAAGAAGAGGCGTTCAAGCCCGACACGGCCAACGGCATCCCGGTGTTCTTGAGCGAGGACGCCAAGGAGGGCCCGCGTGCGTTCAAGGAGAAGCGGCCGCCGGTCTGGCAGATGAAGTAACCCAGCCGCGAGTGTGCGGTTTCATCCGCGACTCGCCGCGGCGGGCGTATCAGGGTTCACACTCGCCGCGGCGCGCCAGCGTCAGTCGAGCACCTTCGCTGACGGCGTGAACACCACGGGCATCGACTCCAGCCCGCTGACGAAGTTCGCCGGCCGCAGCGGCAGCATGCCCTCGTCGGCGAGCCGCAGATCGGGCAGCCGCGTCAGCACCTTGCTCATCATGATCTTCAGCTCGAGGCGCGCCAGCTGATTGCCCAGGCAGAAATGTGTGCCGAAGCCGAAAGCGAGGTGGCTGTTCGGGTTTCGATCGATCTGGAAATCGTGCGGATCGTCGAACACCGACTCGTCGAAGTTGGCCGACTCGAACATCAGCATGATCTTCTCGCCGGCACTCAGTGCCGTGCCGTGGAACTCGGTGTCGGCGGTCAGCGTGCGGCACATGTTCTTCACGGGCGACGTCCAGCGCAGCGTCTCCTCGATCGCGCCGGGCAGCAGATCCGGGTCCGCCGTCAACCGCTGCCACTGATCCTGATGCCGCAACAGCTGTTCGGTCCCGCCAGACAGGGTGTGCCGGGTGGTCTCGTCGCCGCCGATGAGGATCAGCAACGTCTCGAAGACGATCTCGTCGTCGCTCATCTTCTGGCCCTCGACTTCGGCGTTCACCAGCACCGAGAAGAGGTCGTCGGTCGGGTTCGCACGCCGGTTCGCGATCGTCTCCATCGTGAAGGCGGTGTAGGCCGCGAAGGTGTCCATCAACTTCTGGATCGTCTGCTCGTCCACTGTGGACGACAACCCGCACACCAGGTCGTCGGACCACTCGAGCAGCTTGTCGCGCTCGGACGGAAGCACACCCAGCATGTCGCCGATGACGGCCATCGGCAGCGGTGCGGCGATGTCACGGACGAAATCGGCCTCGCCGCGCTCGCACACCGCGTCGATCAACGCGTCACAGAGCCGCTCGATCGAGGGCACCTTGTCCATCACGCGTTTGCGCGTGAAACCCGAGTTGACCAGCTTGCGGCGCAAGATGTGCGCCGGGTCGTCCATGTCGATCATGTACGGCATCCCCGGCTGATCCGGGCGGATTCCGCCTGTGCTGGAGAACAATTCGGGGTTACGCTCCGCATCCAGCACCGCCTGGTAGGTGGTCGCGGCGGCCAGTCCGTTGCGATCGCGGAACACCGGCTGGTTGGCCCGCATCCATGCGTACGCTTCGCGGGCGGCACGTCCGTCGGCGTAGAAGTTGCCGTCGGCGAGGTCGACGTCGGGCTTGGCGGGGGCGACGCCCATCTGGATGGCAGTCATGCGATCTCCTTGGCGTCGGCGAAGGTCATGTCCACGTTCGCAGCCGAACTGGACAGCAGGGCTCGTTTCGGCAATCCCAATGCCTCGAGTTCGGCGGCGTACCGGTGCGTGCCCAGTCGGACGGTGACGCCGCCGGGTCGGTACCGCACCCCCGTCATCCGCATCTCCCCTGGCGTCTCCCGGATCACGCCGTCGGCATAGGAGTACGTCGAATGCACCTGCGGGCGTGAGGTCAACCGCGAGGGCACGGGCAGCCCCGGTGCGAAGTCCATCGAGATGACCTGCGCGCCGTCGATCGTCACGTCGAACCCGTATCGTCGGCCGTCGCGGATCCTGAAGTCCGCCATGACCTTTGGATATCCCCAGATGGTGCGGCCCGCCTCCAAGGTGAACGCCTGGTCCACGGGGAGGTGGTGGACGAAGGCACCCGCCGACTGCAGCGCGGCGAGACCTGTGGCATCAGATCCCGGCGGGTTCACCATCACGTTGGTGCCGTACTCCCAGTACTGCCCGAGGTCGGTGTCCTCGTAGCGCATGAGCATCAGCACAACCATGGCGCGATTGCCCAGGAAGCGGCACACCCGCAGCCCGCTGTAGTCGATCATCCGCTGCGCGGCATCGGCGTCGACGACGAACATGGCGGTGTGCTGATGCGCGGTACGCACCCGCACCGGCATGTTCAGCACGGTGCCCTGGATCGTGTGTTGGCTCACACCGTCAATCTAGAACGTGTTCTAGACACGTGGCAACAAACTGTCTACTCGCATCATGCGTGCGTGGTGCGTTCCTGCATCCGGAGCGTGGCACGCGGGCAGAATCGGCGATATGGGCATCGCTGACGTCATGAAGTTCTGTGGCAGGGGGTGACGCCGATCGGGCGGACCGGACGGGCGACGACGCCTCCTTTCCCGCGGTGATCCGGCGAGCCGGCGCGATCGGCTGGTCCCTGCTGGGCATCATCGTTCTCGCCGCGGTGGTGGCCGTGGCGCTCGGCGCGCTGAGCGGGATAGTGGTCCCCTTGGTCGTCGCGGTGCTCCTCAGCATCGTCCTCGAGCCTGTCTCCCGCGCCCTAAAGCGGTTGGGCCTTCGACCGGCCGCGGCCACCACGATCACCCTGCTGGCGGCAGTCACCGTCGCAGCGGGAACAGTCGCCATCGTCGTGTGGGGCTTCGTGCAGCAGTGGCCACAGATCTACCGGCAACTGCTGCAGGGCTGGTCGCGATTGGTCGAGGCTGCGGCGGACCTCGACATCGACCCGCATGTCCTGGCCCGTGCACGAGCGATGTGGGAACACCACGGGCCTGAATTGGGCCAAGGCGTTTTCGGTGCTGTGACCAGCACCGTCTACGGGACAGCCTCACTGCTCGTCGGCATGTTCCTGGCCGCCTTCTTCCTGTTCTTCGCTCTGCGCGACGCTGGCCGATTCCCGTCGTGGCTGGCCCGAACCACCTCGCTCGACGCAGAGGAGGTCGACACGGTCATCGCCCTGACGCGCACGTCGGTGCGCGGCTATTTCAGAGGCACCGCCGTCACTGCCCTGATCACCGCGCCTGTGTTCATGGTGCCGCTGCTGCTCCTGCGAGTGCCGCTGGCCCTGCCCATCTTCATCCTCTACTTCACGCTGTCGTTCCTTCCCTATGTCGGCGCATGGATCACCGGGGTGTTCGCCGTCCTGATCGCCTTCGGCTCGGTCGGTCCCACTGCAGCGCTCATCCTCGGCGTGACGTTCCTGATGTCGAACGGAACCGTTCAAAGTGTGGTCAGCTCGTGGGCGCTGGGTTCGTCACTGCGTCTGCACCCTGTCGCCGTACTGCTCGCGACGATGGTCGGCGGCACGGTCGCCGGCTTGCTCGGCATGGTGATCGGCGCTCCGCTCCTGGCGGCAGCCGCCACCTCAGTGGTCGCAGTTCGTCGTTTGCGCAGGCCCGCACCTGGCTCCGGCGAGTCGGCGTCCCCGTGACGTCCTCGGGCTGACCGCGCCGGTCTGACGAGCGCGGACAGTGAGGTCTTCCCCGCAGCGCCACGAGATGCATAAGCTCGAACACATCCGTACTCGGGCGCCACCAGCGCGGCGAGCCGGAAGGGGGGCGGCGATGGATGTCGACGTCGGCGATGTGGCGCAGCAGGCGCTCACCGGCGCCCTTCCCGAGTGGTCGGAAGTCGAGTCGTTGGTCGAGGCCGCCTACCGGAGGTACCGAGCGGTTTCCGACGGCTCGGTCGCCGATTACATCCCGGCGCTGGCCGCCGCTGACCCGGACTTGTTCGCCGTGTGCGTCGTCGAGGTCGGCGGCGGGGTTCATTCCGCGGGCGACGTCGACGCCGAGTTCAGTATCCAGTCGATCTCCAAGGCGTTCGTCTACGCGCTGGTGTGCGAGTCGCTCGGTCACGACGTGGTGGCCGACCGGATCGGCGTCAACAACACCGGGCTGCCGTTCAATTCGGTGATCGCGATCGAGCTCAATGACGGGCATCCGATGAACCCGATGGTCAACGCCGGCGCCATCGCCACAACCGCGTTGATGCCGGGCAGCACCTCGGCCCAGCAGTGGCACTACATCGTCACCGGTCTTTCTGAATTCGCCGGGCGCACACTGCATGTCGATGATGACATCTACCGGTCGGAGTCGGAGACCAACCAGCGCAACCGTGCCATCGCACGGCTACTCGAGAGCTATGGACGCATCGAGCTCGATCCACTCGAGGTGGTCGACGTCTACACCAGGCAGTGTTCGTTGCGGGTGACCGCTGTGGATCTGGCGGTCATGGGCGCGACGCTGGCGGACGGTGGGGTCAACCCGGTGACGGGGCGTCGGGTGGTCTCGGCGGGGGTGTGCCGTGACACGTTGGCGGTGCTGGCGGCCAACGGCGCCTACGAGCGATCCGGGGAATGGCTTTTCGACATCGGCCTGCCGGGCAAGTCGGGGGTGGCAGGTGGATTGGTCACCGTCGCCCCGGGCAAAGCCGGCATCGGCACCTTCGCGCCGCCACTCGACCCGGCGGGAAACAGCGTACGCGGCCAGCGCGCCACCGCGTATCTGTCCCGGGTTCTCGGACTCAACATCTTTGCCTCCCAAGCACATACGGTGGGCGCCCAGCGGAGGGACCCGCCATGACCGGTCAACCGATGACACCGAGCAGCGAGCGCAGCTCGTGGCTACCGATGGTCGGTCTGTTCCTCGCCCAGATGTTGATGTCCTTCAACGTCGCAGCGCTTCCCGTGTCCATCGGCGGGATGGTCGAGGACTTCAGTGTGCCTCCGACCGCAGTGAGTACCGCGATCGTGACGTACGGCCTCGTGGTGGCGGCCCTGGTGATGGTCGGCGCCAAGATCGGCCAGCGTGTCGGGTGGCTCCTCGTGTTCCGCGTGATGGTCGCGGCCTTCGCGGGCTCAGCATTGATGATGGTGCTGTCGCCGTCGGTGACCTGGGTCGTCGCCGCGCAAGCGGTCGCAGGCGCGGCAGCCGCGATCATCGTGCCGTCCCTGGTGGCGTTGATCGCCGCGAACTACTCGGGAGACCAGCAGGCGACGGCGGTCGGGTCGCTGGGTTCGGCGCGCGCACTATCCGGTGTCAGTGCGTTTCTGATCGGCGGAACTCTCGGGACGTTCGTGGGCTGGCGACCGGTGTTCGTCATCGTCCTGGTTCTGGCTGTTGCCGTGTTCGGGTTCAGCTTTCGACTTCGTTCGGCGGCCGGCGACAAATCCGTCGACATCGATGTGCTGGCTGCGCTGCTGATCGGTGCGGCTATCGTGGCACTGACCCTGGGGTTCAACAACCTCAATGGGTGGGGCGTTCTGCAGGCCACCGGCGACGCGCCACTGAGCATCGGCGGCCTGTCGCCGGCCCCGCTGCTGGTGGTCGTCGGCATCGTGCTCGGCCAGGCATTCTTCCTGTGGACCAGGCACCGGACCCGATCAGGGACAGTACCGCTCGTCAGTCTGTCGGTGCTGGGATCTTCCCGCGAGCGAGCCGCGATCTACGCGATGTTCATCGTCGTCGCCCTCGAAGCGGCGCTCAATTTCACTGTGCCGCTGTACATCCAGATCGTGCAGGGCCGGACGGCGTTCGACACGTCGTTGGCCATGCTGCCCTTCAATCTGACGGTCTTCGTCACCGCGACCCTCGTTGTGCGGTTCTACCGGCGGTATCCCCCTCGGATCATCGGGATGTTCTCGTTCATCCTGACCACCGTTGCGCTGGTGTGGCTGTCGTTTGTCGTGACCAACAACTGGGAAACGCTGCCGACGATCGCCGGGCTCATCGTCTTCGGGATCGGCCAGGGGGCGTTGGTGACCCTCGTGTTCAACGTGCTGGTGACGGCTGCGCCCCGGGATCTGGCCGGTGATGTCGGCTCTGTGCGTGGCACCACGCAGAACCTGGCCTCCGCGGTCGGTACCGCGCTTGCCGGGGCGATGCTGGTCGGCATTCTGTCCCTCAATGTCAGCCAGGCAGTCATCAACGACGTCGAGATCCCTGACCGGCTCATCGCTCAGGTGGACCTCGACAAGGTGAACTTCGTCAGCAACGACCAGTTGCGTGACGTGCTCGCGAGCACCGACGCCACGGACGCCGAGGTGGACGCCGCTGTGCAGATCAACACCGATGCGCGCCTGCGCGCCCTCAGGCTCGGGCTGCTCATCCTGGCCGGGCTGAGCGCCGTGGCGATCCTTCCGACGTCCCGCCTGCCGGGTTACCGAGCCGGCGGACTTCCCGGCGACGCCGGGAGCTGATGGTTCGGGACGCGACTACACCAGTGCGGCGAGATCCCGGATCTGCTCGGTCGACCGGGCGCCGACCACCATCATCGTCACGCCGGCGGCCTCCCAGGCCTTGATCTGCTCCTGCACGAAGGCGAGGTCACCGACGATCGCGGAGTCGTCGACCAACTCGTCCGGGATGATCTTCGCGGCCTCGTCTTTCCGGTCACTGCGGAACAGTTTCGTCACGTCGTCGACGACCTCGGCGTAGCCCATCCGGCGGTACACGTCGGCGTGGAAGTTGGTGTCCTCGGCCCCCATGCCGCCCATGTAGAGCGCCAGGTGGGGCTTCATCAACTCCATGATCGCGGGCCGGTCATCGGTGACGACGACCTGCGCGGTCGCGCAGATCTCGAACGTTTCCCGGGTGCGGCGCGCACCTGGTCGTGCGAAGCCCTCGTCGAGCCATTCGTTGTACATCGACGCGATGCGCGGCGAGTAGAAGATCGGCAGCCACCCGTCGCAGATCTCGGCGGCCAGTGCGACGTTCTTCGGTCCCTCGGCACCCAACATGACGGGGATGTCCGCGCGCAGAGGGTGGGTGATCGGCTTGAGGTTCTTGCCCAGGCCGGTGGTGCCCTCACCGGTGAGCGGCAGCGGATAGTGCGGACCATCGCTGTGCACCGGCGCCTCCCGCGCCCAGACCTGGCGCAGGATGTCAACGTACTCGCGGGTGCGGGCCAGCGGCTTGGGGAACCTCGCGCCGTACCAGCCCTCGACGACCTGCGGTCCGGACACCCCCAGCCCGAGGATGTGCCTGCCTCCGGAGAGGTGGTCGAGTGTCAGCGCCGCCATCGCGCACGCGGTGGGCGTGCGGGCAGAGAGTTGAATGACCGAGGTACCCAGCCGCATCCGGGTGGTCTCGCGACCCCACCACGCCAGCGGCGTGTACGCGTCGGAGCCCCACGCCTCGGCGGTGAACACCGTGTCGAAGCCGGCCTCCTCGGCGGCCGCGACGAGTTCTGCGTGGTTCTCCGGCGGCTGTGCGCCCCAGTATCCGAGCTGCAATCCCAACTTCATGCGGTCGCCTCCACACCCGTTCTTGAAACCATTCTTAGAACCTGTTCTACTCGATGCCGTGACCACCAGCCAAAGCAGTCCGGTGCAGATCGATCCCCATGAGCCGCCACTCTCGGCGCCCCTGAGGCTCTCGTTCGACTACACCCGTTCAGTGGGACCACTCCTCGGCGAGTTCTTCACCGCTCTGCGTGAGCGACGCGTTGTCGGGGTGCGCGGCTCCGACGGTCGGGTCCACGTTCCGCCCGCTGAGTATGACCCCGTCACCTCAGAGGCCCTGACCGAGGTCGTGCCGGTGGAGAGCGTCGGCACGGTGCTGTCCTGGACGTGGCAGGCCCACCCGCTCGAGGGCCAACCGCTGGACCGGCCGTTCGCGTGGGCGCTGATCCGCCTCGACGGCGCGGACACGCCGCTGCTGCACGCGGTCGCTGCCGACGGGCCCGATGCGGTCATCACCGGTGCCCGCGTACACGTGCACTGGGCCGCCGAGACCGTCGGCGCGATCACCGACATCGCCTACTTCGAGCTCGGAGAGGACGCGGAGGAGACACCGGCCCCGGCCGAGGGGCTGGATCCAGTGACGATGGTGATCTCGCCGTCGTCGATCGAGATCCAGCACACCGCATCGTTTCCCGAGAGCACGTTCCTGCGCGCACTGGAGAAGGGCACACTGCTGGGCGCCCGGTCCGGGGACGACGGCAAGGTGTACTTCCCGCCCAAGGAGGCCAATCCGTCCACCGGCCGGCCGCTCGACCAGTTCATCGAGGTGTCCGACAAGGGCACGGTCACCACGTTCGCGATCATCAACATCCCGTTCGCGGGCCAGCGCATCAAGCCTCCGTACGTCGCGGCCTACGTGCTGCTCGACGGGGCCGACATCCCCGTGCTGCACCTGGTCTCCGACATCGAGGCGGACAAGGTGCGGATGGGCATGCGTGTCGAAGCCGTGTGGAAGCCGCAAGACCAGTGGGGCCTGGGCATCGACAACATCGAATACTTCCGACCGACCGGCGAACCCGACGCCGAGTACGACTCCTACAAGCACCACCTCTGAGGAGGCACTCATGACTTCAGACAATGGGGTAGCAGTGGTCGGGTTCGCGCACGCCCCGCACGTGCGCCGCACCGACGGCACCACCAACGGCGTCGAGATGTTGATGCCGTGCTTCGCATCGATCTACGACGAGCTCGGCATCACGAAGTCCGACATCGGCTTCTGGTGCTCGGGCTCCTCGGATTATCTTGCCGGCCGCGCCTTTTCGTTCATCTCTGCGATCGACTCGATCGGCGCGGTGCCTCCGATCAACGAGTCCCACGTCGAGATGGACGCCGCCTGGGCGTTGTACGAGGCGTACATCAAAATCCTCACCGGCGAGGTCGAGACCGCGCTCGTGTACGGCTTCGGCAAGTCCAGCGCCGGCACGCTGCGCCGGGTGCTGGCGCTGCAGACCGACCCGTACACGGTGGCGCCGCTCTGGCCGGATTCGGTCAGCATGGCCGGCCTGCAGGCCCGTCTCGGGTTGGACTCGGGCGCCTGGACGGCCGAGCAGATGGCGGAGGTCGCTTTACAGGCGCAAACGGCGTCGCCGCGCGTGGATCGGCTGGAGTCGGGCAGCAGTGTCGAGGAACTGCTTGCCCAGCCCTATTTCGCAGAACCGCTGCGCCGCCATGACATCGCCCCGATCACCGACGGCGCCTCGGCCATCGTGCTGGCCGCCGGCGATCGGGCTCGTGAGCTGCGTGAGCGACCAGCCTGGATCACCGGGATCGAGCACCGCATCGAGACACCGGTCCTGGGCGCACGCGATCTGACCACGTCACCGTCCACGGCGGCCTCCGCGCAAGCAGCCACCGGCGGGGATGCATCCTCGATCGAGATCGCCGAGATCTACGCCCCGTTCAGCCACCAGCACCTGATCCTCAAAGAAGCCATCGGCCTTGGTGATTCGACGAAGATCAACCCCAGCGGCGGCACGCTGGCTGCGAACCCGATGTTCTCGGCGGGCCTGGAGCGGATCGGTGAGGCCGCGCGCCACATCTTCGCGGGTGAGGCTTCCCGGGTGCTGGCGCACGCGACGAGCGGGCCTGCGCTGCAACAGAATCTGGTCGCTGTCCTGGAGGGGAAGTAGTCATGGCGAAAAAGCTGGCAGCCGTTCTGGGCACGGGTCAGACCAAGTACGTCGCCAAGCGCACCGACGTGTCGATGAACGGTCTGGTGCGTGAGGCGATCGATCGGGCGCTGGCCGATGCCGGTGTCTCCTTCGCCGACATCGATGCGGTCGTGGTCGGCAAGGCGCCCGACTTCTTCGAGGGCGTCATGATGCCCGAGCTGTTCATGGTCGACGCCACGGGTGCGACGAACAAGCCGTTGATCCGGGTGCACACGGCGGGTTCGGTGGGTGGCTCGACCGCCATCGTGGCAGCGAGCCTGGTGCAGTCGGGCAAGTACCGCCGGGTGCTGACGATGGCGTGGGAGAAGCAGTCGGAGTCCAATGCCATGTGGGCGTTGAGCATTCCGGTGCCGTTCACCAAGCCAGTCGGCGCGGGCGCGGGTGGATACTTCGCGCCGCACGTGCGTGCCTACATCCGCCGCTCGGGGGCGCCGACACACATCGGCGCGATGGTCGCGGTCAAGGACCGGCTGAACGCGGTGAAGAACCCGCTGGCCCATCTGCACCAGCCCGACATCACGCTCGAGAAGGTGATGTCCTCCCCGATGCTCTGGGATCCCATCCGCTATGACGAGACGTGCCCGTCGTCGGACGGCGCGGCCGCGATGGTGATCGGTGACGAAGCGAGCGCCGACGCCCGCGTTGCCGAGGGACATTCGGTGGCCTGGGTGCACGCCACGGCGCTGCGCACCGAACCACTGGCGTACGCCGGCCGCGACCAGGTCAATCCGCAGGCCAGCCGTGACGCGGCGGCAGCCCTGTGGAAAGCCGCCGGGATCACCAGCCCGATCGACGAGATCGACGTGGCCGAGGTGTATGTGCCGTTCTCCTGGTACGAGCCGATGTGGCTGGAGAGCCTCGGCTTCGCGGCCGAGGGCGAGGGCTGGAAGCTGACCGAGGCCGGGGAGACCGCCATCGGCGGACGCATTCCGTTCAACCCGTCGGGCGGAGTGCTGTCGTCGAATCCGATCGGCGCCTCCGGCATGATCCGGTTCGCCGAGTCCGCCATCCAGGTGATGGGCAAGGGCGCCGACCACCAGGTACCCGGTGCCCGCAAAGCTCTCGGACATGCGTACGGCGGTGGTGCGCAGTACTACTCGATGTGGGTCGTGTCCAGTGACAAGCCCGGCGACAAGCCGGCGTCGTGATGAAATACACGTGCAGCGTGGCGATGGGCCCCATCGACCAGCTGCTCGAGATCGCCCGCACCGCAGAAGAGGTCGGCTTCGACGCGATCGCGCTGCCGGATTCGCTGTTCTACATGGAGAAGCAGTCCGCGGACTACCCGTACACACCCGACGGTTCGCGCATGTGGGACGAGAACACCCCGTGGGTCGACCCGTTGATCGCCGCTGGGGCGATGGGGGCGGTCACGTCGACGCTGCGCTTCTACACCAACGTGATGAAGCTGGGTTCGCGCAATCCGCTGCTGCTGGCCCGCCAGGTGGGTTCGGTGGCGAACCTGACCGGAAACCGGTTCGGATTCGGCGTCGGAATCGGTTGGGCGCCGGAGGAATTCGAGTGGTGTGGGGTTCCCTACGCCAAGCGCGGCAAGCGCGTCGATGAGATGATCGACGTGATCAAGCTGGTGCTCGGCGGTGGCATGGTCGAGTTCCACGGCGATTTCTACGACTTCGACCGGTTGCAGATGAGCCCCGCCCCCAGCGAGCCGGTGCCGTTCTACGTCGGCGGTCACACCGACGTCGCGCTCAAGCGCGCCGCCCGTGTCGGGGATGGTTGGACCAGCGCGATGATGACCGGCGCCGAGTTGGCCGAGACCATCGGCAAGATCGAGGCGTTGCGCGCCGAATACGGCCGCGCCGACGGACCGTTCGAGTACCAGGCCGTGTGCATCGACAAGTTCGGCGTCGACGGGCACCGCGAGCTCGCCGAGGCCGGCGTCACCGACAACATCGTGATCCCGTGGGTGTTCGACGGTTTGAGTTTCGACGCACCGATCGAACAGAAGAAGGATTCACTGAAACGCTTCGCCGACACCTACATCCAGTCCGGGTGGCAGGACCGCTAAGAGCAACCGGTCCACACGGCGTCGACCAACGCGCGCACCTGGCGCTCGGACAGCGGCGGCATCCCGAAGACCAGCCGGTAGTACGGCGGTGACACCAGCGCGTCCACGATCACCTCGATGTCGGTGTCCTCGGAGAGTTCTCCGGCGACGACCGCGTCTGTGAGCGCATTCACCATGGCGCCGCGCCGCGGCTCGATCCATTGGGTCAGCAGGGCCGCCTGGATCGCGCGATCACCTGCGGCCGCGGCGATCACGTTGCGCAGCAGCGCACCGATGCCAGGCTCTGTCAAGATCGCGTTGAGCGCACTGACGTGATGAACGAGGGCTTCGACCGTGCTGCTACCGGGCGGCCGCACGATCGACTCACGCACCGATTCGAGCAGACCCTCGAGCACGATCGCCGCGGCCGACGGCCACCACTTGTAGATCGTGGTGCGGCTGACCTCCGCACGGCGGGCAATCGCGTCGATCGTCGCCGCGCCGGGGCCACCCTCGGTGGCCAATTCGGCTGCCGCGGTGAGGATGGCGCCGCGCACGGCCTCACTGCGCGGACGTCCACGCCGGCTGGCCATGGACCAACCCTAAGGCCGTCGGGTACCGGCCATCACCACGACCAGGCAGGCAACGGCGAGCACCGCACCCGCTCCGAACATCGCGGGATAGGACACACCGTTCCCCGCCAGCAGCGAGAGCCCCGCTGGGACACCGAAGCCCAGGTAGCTCAGGCTGTAGTAGATGGCCGTCATACCGGCCAGGTCATCGGGGCCGGCGAGCCGCTGAATCTCCTGAAGGCCCGCCAGCAGCGCCATGCCGTAGCCCGCGCCCAACACCGCGGCCGCGATCACGGCGGCCGTCACCGTGAGTGCGGCAGCGGCCCAGGCCGCGCACGCCATCCCCGCGACCAACAGCAGCAGCGCGGTGGCCACGCCGTGTGGGCCGCCGGCACCGAGTGCCCGACCGGCCTGCTGTACCCCGAAACCGACGCCGAGCGCGACGACGCACAGCAGCGCAGAGAAAGCGATCGGTGCGTGCGCGACGCGCTCGGTCAGCAGCGCGGGCAGCACCGCGTAGGCCGATCCCGCCGCCCCGAAGACCCAGGGCGCGACCGGCACCACGACGAGCAGGAAGCGGCGCCGGGCCGCCACCGGGATGGCCAGGTCCCACCACCACGAGCCCGCATCGTTCTGGCGCTCCCGCGTCTCAGGCGCGACGGTCAGCGCGGCCGCGGCCGCCAGGGCCAGTGCCGCGTTGCAGGCATAGGCCAGCACCGTCGGTGCGGGACCCCACTGCGCGAGCACGCCGGCCGCGGCCGCGCCGAGACCGAACCCGGCGGTCAGACTCATCGCAGCGCGCCGCGCACCCGATGTCCCGTCGCCGTACGGCGGCGAGGACAGCTCCTTGAGCCAGCTGCCGCCCACGGCCATCGCCAGTCCGAGCGCCAGTCCGCTGAACACGCGGCCGACCGCCAGCACGGCGGCGGAGTCGGCACCGACGGCCAAGATCAGTGAGCCCGCCGCGGCGAGTAGCGGCGCGGGCAGCATCAGCGGGCGACGGCCGAAGCGATCGGACAGCGGGCCGCCGATCAGCAGCGCGGGCACGATGCCGAGAACGTAGGCGAACAGCAGCAGATCGACGGTCAGCCCCGAGAAACCCTCGTCGGAGCGGTACATGACCAGCAGCGGGGTGAACTCGTTGCCACCCCACGCGATCGCGAACGTCGCGGCAGCCACGGCCAGCCACCGACGCGTTCCGGCCAGGGGCTCGACTGCAGGGGCAATAGTGGACACAGTGTGCACTATATCCGCGTAGTTTGTCTGCGGCCAGCCGGGTACCCCGTGCAGACACGTGTTTCAGAGTGAGATGCGCAACGTTGTGCGCTGGTGAGGGCCGGTCGATTGCGCGGCGGCAGTCGAAAACTGTAACGTGTTCTAATTCGAGTAGGAGTGGGAGGCCCCAGGTGAGCACCGATACGGCGGGAACCGCGAGCATTCGCGAGATCGACACCGGCACGCTGCCCGATCGCTTCGCGCGCGGCTGGCACTGCCTGGGACCGGTGAAGGACTACCTCGACGGCAAGCCGCACGGCATCGAGATCTTCGGCACCATGCTGGTGGTGTTCGCCGACTCGGCCGGCGAGGTGAAGATCCTCGACGGCTATTGCCGACACATGGGCGGCAACCTCTCCCAGGGCACGATCAAGGGCGACGAGGTGGCCTGCCCGTTCCACGACTGGCGCTGGGGCGGCGACGGCAAGTGCAAGCTCGTGCCGTACGCCAAGCGCACGCCGCGACTGGCTCGCACCCGGGCCTGGCACACCGATGTCCGTGGCGGCCTGCTGTTCGTGTGGCACGACCACGAGGGCAATCCGCCCCAGGAGGACGTGCGCATCCCCGAGATCCCCGAGTGGGCCAGCGGCGAGTGGACCGACTGGAAGTGGAACTCGATGCTCATCGAGGGCAGCAACTGCCGCGAGATCATCGACAACGTCACCGACATGGCCCACTTCTTCTACATCCATTTCGGCCTGCCGACGTACTTCAAGAACGTGTTCGAGGGTCACGTCGCGTCGCAATATCTGCACAACGTGGGGCGGCCCGACATCAACGACATGGGCACCGCGTACGGGGAGGCCAAGCTCGACTCTGAGGCGAGCTATTTCGGACCGTCGTTCATGATCAACTGGCTGCACAACACCTACGGCGATTTCAAGGCCGAGTCGATCCTGATCAACTGCCACTATCCGGTGACCCAGGATTCGTTCATGCTGCAGTGGGGAGTCATCGTCGAGAAGCCAAAAGGCCTGGACGAAAAGACCACTGAGAAGCTGGCCGATGCGTTCACCGACGGGGTCAGCAAGGGCTTCCTGCAGGACGTCGAGATCTGGAAGCACAAGACCCGCATCGACAACCCGCTGCTGGTCGAAGAAGACGGTGCGGTCTACCAGATGCGCCGGTGGTACCAGCAGTTCTACGTCGACGTCGCCGATGTGACGCCCGACATGACCGACCGTTTCGAGATGGAGGTCGACACCACGGCTGCGGTGCAGAAGTGGAACGTCGAGGTCGAGGAGAACCTGAAAGCCAGGGACGCCCAGAAGCAATCGACATGAGTGACACGCCGGATGTGGACCGCCTCGCCAAGTCGATGCTGCTGCTGCACGGGCACGACGACGAGGAGCACGAGCACGGCCACACTCCGGGGTCCAGCGCGAAGAACTGGGGTAAGGCGCCGGATTTCGCGTCAGATCCGGACCGTGCGGCCGCGGTGCGGGCGAGCAGTCAAGCCGATCGCGAGCGCTACCTGAACGCAGGTCTGGCCTCGGTCGACTGCCGCTTCTGCCACGTCGCGGTGCGAGTCAAGAAACTCGGGCCGGCACACACCTCGGTGCAGTGGACGTCGGAGGCGACGCAGCGCTGCGCCCATTTCACCGAGATTCGTTCGGCTGGCGGTGATCCCGCGCGCGAACGATCGTGTCCGCGGCTCGCGGACAGCATCCGCCACGCCGTTGCCGAAGGCTGCCTCGAGGAGTACTCGAGTGCCCCCTCCCCCGGCGACGGCTGAGCGGGCGGGGGTCTACAGCCCGGCGAAGTGCTCCTTGACCTGATCTTCGGTCAACCCGTAGTCGGCCAGTGAATAGGTGTGCTTCGGAGCGCGCGGACCCTGTTGGCTCTGCTCGTGGGTCTTTGCGACGGCCTGCCGCGCCTCGTCGGTGAGCTCGATACCGAACGCCCGGTAAATGTCCTCGACGACCGCCACCGGATCCTTGATCAGCGCGAAGTAATCCAGATCGTAGAACTGTGCCGGATCGTGCTTGGCCCGTTCAGCGCTGAACAACCGTAGCCCCCGCGACCACGTCTCGAGCGAATCCTCCCCGATCACCTTGCCGTGGAAGCTGTTCGACCACCCTTCGGTCGTGTGCTGCGCCAGCGAGCACATCGACGCCATGATCGTCTCCGCCGGTCGGTGACACTGGACCACGAGCGCGTCCGGATAGGTCGCGAACAGCGCGTCGAGGGCGAACAGGTGGCTGGGGTTCTTCAACACCCACCGCTTCTCGACATCGTTGAGCCCGATGAGCTGCAGGTTCTTGCGATGCCGTTGGTACGACTTCGTCCAGTCCTGCCGCGCCAGCCATTGGGAGTAGGTCGGCAGGTGAGCCAGAGTTTCGTAGCTCACCGAATGCAGGGACTGCCGCAGTAGTTGCCAGCACTCCTCGACCTCGTCGGCTGTCATGTAGTGCAGGCCCGTGTAGTCCGGATTCTCCGCGTGCGCCTTCGTGAATTGCGCGTCCAACTGTTGGAAAACAGGGTTCTGCGACCACGTGTCGCGAGGCGGCCGCGGCTGCGGGAACTCCGCGAGCCAAAGCTCCAGACCCTGGTGGCGCGGATCGCCTGCGAGCAGCCGGTGCACGACCGTGGTACCGGTGCGTGGCAGCCCGGTGACGAAAATCGGCCGCTCGATGGGGACGTCGACATGCTCCGGATACTGCTTGAAGGCTGCCTCCGACACGAGACGGGCCACCAGCGCGTTGCGCACGAAGAACCGCTGCATCTTGCTGCCGAACTCGGTCAGGTCGGCATCCCGCTGATAGGACTCGAGCAGGACGGCCAGCGCTTCCCGATAGTTGTCGTCGTCGCTACCGAAATCATCGAGGCCACACGCCTTCACCGCTGAGGCGTGCAGATCCTCGACGGTGCCGACATCCGTGCGGGTCATGCCTTGTACTCCCCGCAGTTGACGTCCAGCGCCTGCCCGGTGATCCCACTGGACAGGTCGCTCGCCATGAACAGGATCGCCGAGGCCACCTCGTCTTCGGTGGGCAGCCGTTTGAGGTCGGAGTTCACGGCGGCGGCCTTGTAGATCTCATCGACCGTCGTGCCGTACTTGCCGGCCTGGTGCTCGAAGTAACCCTGCAGTGTACCGCCCCAAATGTAGCCCGGCAGAACCGAATTGACACGGACACCCTGGCCGCCCAATTCGCTGGCCAGTGACTGCGACATGGCCAGCAGTGCCGACTTGGCCATCTTGTAGGCGCCCTGCTTGGGGTCGGAGTGCCGCACCACCATGGAGTTCACGTTCACCACCGAACCCTTGGCTTCGGCCAATGCCGGCGTCAGCCCCTGGATCAGTCGGAGCGCGCCGAGCACCGTGAGCTCGAACGTCTCGCGGATGTGGTCGAAGCTGGTCTTGGCCAATGGCTTCATCGACGGCACCTTGAACGCGTTGTTGATCAACACGTCGACCTTGCCGTACGCCTCGAGGCTCTTCTCGACGAGATTGGTCACCTGCGCCTCGTCGGTGATGTCGGTGCCGACGGACACTGCGCGCCGTCCGATGCCCTCGATCTCGGCAGCGACCCCCTCGAGTCGCTCGACGGTGCGGGCAGCCAACACGAGGTCGGCGCCCTCCTGCGCGCATCGGCGCGCCAGCGTGGTGCCCAGCGCCGGCCCGACCCCGCTGATCAGGACGACCTTGTTCTCGAGCATACCCATCGCTATCCCACCATCCTGGAGCCGATTTGCTGCTGGCGCAAAGCGATTCGAGCCCGCCAGTCGTCAGAGGAGATCATGTTGTCCCGGTGGTACGGCAGCGCTTCGGCGACCTCGTCGACGCCCATCACGGCCACCTCGGGTCCGTCGGCCTCGGCCATCTGCCGAGACACCCGCTGCCAGCGGAACTGCAGATACCCCTTGCGGTGACCCAGAGTCTCCACCCAGTTGGTCACCCCGGGGTTGGCGTCGGAAACGACGATGCGGATGTAGCCGTCCGGATCTGCCTGCGCCTGTGTGCCGTTCAACGAGGTCTGGTGATTGATGTAGTCGAGCGAGATGTACCAGAGGCTGCCCAGTTGGAAGCCCATGTAGGGCGCATCGGAGACGGGCACGGTGATCACCATCGCCTGATCGGGCGTCAGGTCGAAGTGTCCCACCGATGAGTACTGGGTCGCCAGCCCGCCAGGAGTCAGCCGCGGCGCGACCATCGTGTTGACCGGCAGAGTGTCGTAGAACCACTGCGGGAACTGCAACCAGGTCTTGACCCGTTGCACCAGTTGCTTACCCGCGACCGCGAACCGCTTCTCGATCAGTTCGGGTGTCAGCGGCGGCGGCGCCGTCCCGGCGGTGTCGGTCCGCGCGATCGCCAGCGTGCCGCGCTGTGCGGACCAGTCGTTGTACACCTCGCGAATCACCAACTGAGCCGGTGACTTCGGGACCACGCGCCATTCGAAGGTGCCGTCGGGCGCGATGTCGAGTTCACGGTCATCGAACGCGGTTTCGCTGTCGGGGACGTTGTCGTCGGTGTACTCGCCACCCAGCATCTGGAAGCTGAGATCGGTCGTGGTGCCGCGCCGCCCGGTGACCACGTATTCGCGCCCCGGCACGACGCGGGTGCCGAAGTACAGCGTGTCCGGGTTGTCGAGGCCCATCTTGGTGAACGGGCCGGTCCCGCTGTGTAGGAACGGGTGATCACGGTCGTAGTCGAACGCCACGTGCGTGCATGCCGCCACGCACCCGGCGAAGTACTGGAGACCTTCGAGGAGGTCGGCCTCGGATTCGATGAACGGGGCGGCGACGACGAGCGCCTCGGCCTCGGCTATTGCGTCGATCAACGGCTGTGCGTGCACGACACCGAAACTAGAACGCGTTCTAGCAAGAGTCAATATATCGACCAGCGCGTTCCATATGTGTACCGTGACGTCGTGCCGCCGACTGCTCGCAGGGTCTCGCCGCCGACCGACCGGGTCGTCGCGGTCCTCGACTTCCTCGGTGCACGGCCCACGGAACGCTTCGGGGTCTCGGAACTGGCTCGTCGAATCGGTCTGAGCAAGCCCACGTGCCTGGGCATAGTCACCTCGCTCGCCGAAGCCGGCTATCTCGTGCGCGATCACGCCGACAAGACCTACCGGCTCGGGCCGGCGCTGATCACGCTCGGCCACCGCGCCCAGGAGGCGATGCGCGTCAGCCCTGCCGCACGGGACGAACTGCTCGGGCTGTCCACGCGGTTCGGTGTCACTGCGGCCCTGTCCGCAGTGGTCGACGATCGCATCACCGTGCTCGATCTGGTCAGCCCGCCCGACGCTCATCCAGGCGTCGAGGTGGGTCAGAGTTATCCCTTCGCGCCGCCGGTCGGGCTGATGTTCGTGTTGTGGGACGATCTCGCCGCGCAGGCGTGGCTGGCCAAAGAACCGACGATCCCGCTGCGCACCGACACCCAGCGGCTGCACCGGGTGCTCTCCGCCTGCCGTGCCGACGGCTATCTGGTGGAACGGCAGACCCCCGCCGGCCGCCGCCTGTATGCGCTGATGGCCGGCATGTCGGCCACGCTGCCCGACGAACTGCGCGCGCTACTCGGCGAGTTGGTGTCCGACATCGGTGAACGAGTGTCACTACGGGAGGACCGGCAGACCGGCTCGCGACACGACATCAGCGTGATCTCCGCCCCGGTGTTCGACCAACATCAGCGGCAGGCGATGGTGGCCTCGATGCACATCGGCACAGCGTTGACCGAGCGTGACATCACCGAACGGGCTCGTGCAGTGGTCGCCGCGGCCGACGCGGTGACCGCGCAGCTCGGCGGCGTCCGCCCCCGCCCCTAGGACGTCGCGGCGAGCGCGAACGGCAGCACGTCGACGGCGCCCGCCGCCCGGACGACGCGGGCGGCCATCGTCATCGTCCATCCCGTGTCGACCCGATCGTCGACCAGCAGCACCGGACCGTCGGGCAGTGCTGGGGGCGTTTCCCACGCACCGTTCAGCGCCGCGACGCGATACGCCGAATTCGCCGCGCTGACCGGTCGATGACCGGGCGCGTAGCGCAGGGTGCCGAGATCGGTGAGCCGGCCCACTTCTGCCAACCGTGCACGGAGAGAGGAGACCAGCAGCGGGTGGGTGGTCGAGTCGAGCGCCATCACCGCCGTGGGCCGCACCGCCCAGTCCCACGCTGCGAGCACCTTCACGGCCGCCCCGATGACGTCGTCGGGGACCGCGGCGTCGGGTCCCTCGAGTATCGCTCGCAGCCGCGCGCCCCAGCCCAGGTCGGTGAGCCGCCCGACGACGCGACCCGGGGACGGTCCGTCGGCGATCCGGCCCGACAGCTCGACGCCCAGCCTCGACAGACCCGTCGGCCACTGCTTGCGCGGCGCCAGCTCGACCCCGGGCCGCATCAACGCCGCCCGGGTCTGCTCGGCATCTGCGGCGCCGACGTCCCCGCTGACGCGCTCACCGGTGCAGTTGTCACACCGCCCGCAGCGTTCGTCGGCGGTCAGTGTCGGATCGTCGAGCTGAGCCCGCAGGAATGCCATGCGGCACCGCTCGGTCACCTGGTAGTCGAGCATGGCCTGCTGTTCCCGTCGACGCGCTTCGTCGAGGGTGCGGTACCGCTGCTCGTCGTACTCCCACGGCACCCCGGTGCCGACCCAGCCGCCCTTGACCCTGCGGACCGCACCGTCGACGTCGAGGACCTTGAGCACCATCTCCAGCCGGGAGCGGTTGAGATCGACCAGAGGCTCCAGCGCGGCGGTGGACAACGGACGGTCTCCGTCGAGTTCGCGGATCACTTTGCGCACCAATTGTTCCGGCGGAAAGGCCAGCGATCCGAAGTACTGCCAGATGTCGGCGTCCTCGCGGCCGGGCAACAGGATCACCTCGGCTCGCTCGGTTGCGCGGCCGGCTCGGCCCACCTGCTGGTAGTAGGCGATGGGCGACGACGGCGCACCGAGGTGAACGACGAATCCGAGATCGGGTTTGTCGAATCCCATGCCCAGCGCTGACGTGGCGATCAGTGCCTTGACGCGGTTGCCGAGCAGATCCGCCTCGAGCTGCTCCCGCTCGGCGGCTTCGGTCGCGCCGGTGTAGGCGGCAACCGGGTACCCGCGGTCGCGCAGCAGCGTGGCGACGTCGTGAGCCTGGGCCACGGTCAGCGTGTAGACGATGCCCGAGCCGGGCAGCGCACCGAGGTGGGCGGCCAGCCAGGCCGCGCGCTGCGAAGGATTCCCCGCGGCGACGACCGAGAGGCGCAGCGACTCCCGGTCAAGACCCCCGCGCAGCACCAGGGTGTCGAGACCACCGACGCCCAGCTGCGCGGCGACATCCGCGACGACGCGGTCGTTGGCGGTGGCGGTGGTAGCGAGCACGGGTACATCGCTGCCGAGGTCGGCGAGCAGGGTACGTATGCGGCGGTAGTCGGGCCGGAAATCGTGACCCCAGTCGGACACGCAGTGGGCCTCGTCGACCACGACGAGGCCCGCGTCGCGCGCCAATTCGGGCAGTACCGAATCGCGGAAGTCCGGGTTGTTCAGCCGCTCGGGGCTCACGAGCAGAACTTCGAGATCGCCGCCGCGAACGCGCGCATGGATGGCGTCCCAGTCCGTCATGTTGCTGGAGTTGATGGTCGCGGCACGCACGCCCGCCTTCTCCGCCGCCGCAACCTGGTTACGCATCAGTGCGAGCAATGGCGAGACGATCACGGTGGCGCCGTGACCGCTGCGACGCAGCAGGGTGGCCGCGATGAAGTAGACCGCCGACTTGCCCCAGCCGGTGCGCTGCACCACCAGCGCCCGGCGTCGATGGACCACCAGGGCTTCGATCGCCGCCCACTGATCGTCGCGCAACTGCGCCGCCGGGCCGGCGAGCTGTTCGAGGATCTCTTGCGCGTCTTGTCGGCTCGGGTCCCGGGTCACCATGGCCCCATCGTGCCCAACGCGTGCGACAACCCGAAAAAGCACTCACCGTGCCCACTGAACGTGGGCACGGTGAGTGAGGGTTCGATCTACTAGGTCGTCGGCATCTCCGGAGCCTCCGGCATCGCTGCCTCGCCACCGGGCGCCGGGGTCACCGGCACCTCAGGAGCCTGCGCTGACGCGCTCCACACGGCCTGCGCCACCGGCGTCGGCGTCAGCTTCACACCACACCGGTCAGCGAGCGCGCTCACCGGCTCGTGGATGTTCTTCAACTGGTCCTGCACCTGCGGGTTCTCGGCGAAGTACGCCATGTACGCCTGGTTGGCCTGCGGCTGCGGCTCCGCGGCGATCTTGGTCAGCGCCTCGTTGGCCTGCGGATTGGCCGTCAGGAATGCGCCCTCTGACGCTGCTGCGGTGCTGACCGTGCCGGCCACGGTGCTGGCGGTGCAGTCCTGCGCCGGTCCGGGCGCGGGCTGCGCGTTGGCCACTGGGGCGATGATCGCCGCCGAGCCGAAAGCGAGCAGGCCGCCGGCGAACATGCCGAACAGTCCACGGCGAACGGTGTTAGCGGAAGTCACGAAAAATCACTCCTTTGGGTCTGCGATCAAACGGTCGCACCCCAATTGCTAGCCGATCGCTGCGGTCGCCAAACACCGCCGCCTGTGGCCCAGCTCACGACTCAAGCCGTCTCCGCAGGTCCGACGCGGGGTGCGGCCGGTCAAAAAAATCCGACGAACGCACGGTGCATGACGTGGCGTCTCGCGTTCCGCGTCAGAATCCGTGCGTTCAGCGGAGGTCAGGACGTGGTGGCGGCGTCCATTTCCCGTTTGATTTCCAGGGCGATGTCGATGAGTTGGTCTTCTTGGCCGCCGATGAGTTTGCGCTGCCCGGCGCGGTGGAGCAGCTTGTGGGCGGGCACTCCGTAGCGCTCGGATTGGCGGATGGCGTGTTTGAGGAAGCTCGAGTACACCCCCGAGTAGCCCATGATCAGCGCGTTGCGGTCGAGCAGGCATTCGGCCGGCATCGCGGGGGCGACGACCTCTTCAGCGGCGTCAGCGATGTCGAAGAAATCGATCCCGGTCTTGACGCCGATCTTGTCGAACACCCCGATCAACGCCTCCACCGGCGCGTTACCCGCGCCGGCGCCGAAGCGGCGGCACGACCCGTCGATCTGCTTGGCCCCGGCCCGCACCGCCTCGATGCTGTTCGCGACACCGAGTCCGAGGTTCTCGTGGCCGTGGAACCCCACTTGGGCGTCGTCACCGAGTTCAGCGACCAGCGCGGCCACCCGATCCCGTACCCCTTCCAGGACCAGGGCGCCGGCGGAATCGACGACGTAGACGCATTGGCAACCCGCGTCGGCCATGATCCGGGCCTGGGCGGCCAGCTTCTCCGGAGGAATGGTGTGGCTCATCATCAAAAACCCCACCGTCTCCAACCCCAGCTCACGCGCCAGCCCGAAATGCTGAATCGACACATCAGCCTCGGTGCAATGCGTCGCGATGCGGCAGATCGACCCGCCGTTGTTCTGCGCCTCCTTGATGTCTTCCTTGGTGCCCACCCCCGGCAGCATCAAGAACGCGATCTTGGACTCTGTCGCTGTCTCGGCGGCCAGCTTGATCAGTTCCTGTTCCGGGGTCTTGGAGAACCCGTAATTGAAGCTCGACCCGCCCAACCCGTCACCGTGGGTGACCTCGATGACCGGCACCCCCGCGGCATCCAACGCCGCCACGATCGCCCCGA
>JAEXZY010000134.1 GCA_023404955.1 Actinomycetes bacterium | reverse complement strand
GTCCAGGATCTGCTCGCCGATCCGGTCACTGCCGGCCAGGCGATGAGCGCCGATGAAAAGGCCTGGTATCTGCCGGTCGGTATTGCCGGGACGTTGGGTGGACCGCGGGCCGCCGAATCGGTCGAGTCGGTCCGCGAGATCGCCGACGCCGCGTTCGACGGTACGTCGACGGTCGCCCGCGTCACTGGTCCGGCCGCCACCATGAGCGATCAGATCGTCGCGGCGGAACGGGATCTGCTGTTCATCTCGTTGGCAACCGCCGGTCTCATCGCGGCGATCCTGCTCCTGGTCTACCGTTCGGTGTTCACCGCGCTGTTGCCCCTGCTCGTCATCGGCGTGAGCCTGGCGGTGGGCCGAGGAGTCCTCTCGGCGCTGGGGGAGCTGGGTATGCCGGTCTCGCAGTTCACCATCGCGTTCATGACCGTCATCCTGTTGGGCGCCGGCACCGATTACTCGGTGTTCCTGATCAGCCGGTATCACGAGCAACGACGGCAGGGCGTGGCGGTGGATCAGGCGGTCATCAACGCGACAGCGACGATCGGACGGGTGATCCTGGCCTCGGCAGCGACCGTTGCCCTGGCGTTCGTCGCCATGGCGTTTGCGACACTGACCATCTTCGCCACCTCGGGCCCCGCGTGTGCGGTGGCTGTGCTGGTCGGGTGTCTGGCGACGGTGACGCTGTTGCCGCCGGTGTTGGTATTGGCCGCCAAACGCGGCATCGGCGAACCCCGCAAGGACCGGACGCGTGCGTACTGGAACCGGATCGCGGTGACGGTGGTCCGCAAGCCGGTGCCGCTGCTGGTGATCAGTCTCGTGCTGCTCCTGGCATTCGGCGGTGTGGCGCTCACCCTGCGCATGAGCTACGACGACCGCAAGGGGCAACCGTCCAGCACTGACAGCAACGAGGGTTATCGCCTGTTGGACAATCATTTTCCCAAGGACGTCATCATTTCCGAGTTCCTCGTCGTCGAATCGCCGACCGACCTGCGTACCGGCAGGGGGCTCGCCGACCTGGAGGAAATGGCCTCCCGGGTCTCGCAGATACCCGGGGTCGATCGCATCGTCGGCGTCACCCGGCCGACCGGGAAGCGACTGGATCAGGCGCAGCTGTCGTGGCAGAACGGACAGATCGGCGACAAGCTCGCCGGCGCAGTGGCCGACGGCGACGCCCGCAAGGGTGACCTGGCGACGCTGACCGACGGTGCGGATCAGCTGGCCGATGGTCTCACCCAACTGGACAACAGCGTGCGGTCAGCGCTGGGGCCGCTGACCGGTCTGCTCGGGCAGGCCGACCAGGCCGGCCAAACGATCCAGCGCTTTCGGCCGGCCTTGCAACAGCTGAATGCCATGGGGCCCAACGTCGACCGCATCGTCGGGGACGTGCAGCAGATACGTCCGCTCGCGGAACGGGCGGCGAGCGCGATCGCGGTCATCGACCCGCTGGCCGCCGCGCTCGGCACCTCGCCCCTCTGCGCGGCCACACCGGAATGCGGGGCGTTGCGCGACCACGTTCAGACACTGGTGGCGCTGCGCCACGCGGGTTTCTTCGACCAGATCGCCGGTCTGGGCGATGAAGTGACCACCCAGACCGCGAATTCGTCGGTGTCGGCGACGATCACGCAGTTGCAGCGTGCCGCAGACACTCTCGACCGGAGCATGGCCGTTCTCGGCGGCCCGGGAACCGACCTGCCCGCGCAGATCGCACGCCTGCAGGGCGGTATCGCAGCGCTCGCGTCGGGTGCGCGCGCGCTGTCCGTCGGCGTACACACCCTGGTCGACAGCAATATCGAGATGCTGAGCGGGATGAGCCAGATTGCGACCCAGCTGCAGGATTCCGCGCGCGCCACAGCGGGATCCGACGCGGCAACGGGCTTCTATCTACCCGCCGGTGCGTTGCAGGACCGCCAGTTCGCAGAGGTTGCCCGACAATTCATCTCGCAAGACGGAAGGACCGCGCGGTTCGTCATCGAGTCCGGCTTCGATCCCTACACCGCCGAGGCGATGACGCTCGGGCAGCGCATCACCGATGTCGCGGCGGCGGCGACACCCAACACGTCGCTGGCCGACGCCAGGGTATCCATGGCGGGATTCCCGGCCATCAACTCCGACATCCAACGGTTGATGACGCGCGACTTCCTGCAACTGGCCATCGCGACGCTCGTCATCGTGGCGCTGATCCTGGTGGCGCTGCTGCGGGCGGTGCTGGCACCGATCTATCTCCTGGCCACCGTCGTGCTCAACTACGCAGCCGCACTCGGCATGGGGGTACTGGTGTTCCAGCACGGACTGGGCCATGACATCGCGTGGCCCGTCCCGCTGCTGTCCTTCATCATCCTCGTGGCGGTGGGTGCCGACTACAACATGCTGCTCATCTCGCGCCTCCGCGAAGAATCGGCCGTCAACATCCGCGTGGGCGTGATGCGCACGGTCGCCAGCACCGGCTCGGTCATCACGTCGGCCGGATTGATCTTTGCGGCGAGCATGTTCGGATTGATGGTGGGCTCCATCGGCATCATGGTCCAGATGGGCTTCATCATCGGTTGCGGCCTGCTGCTCGACACGTTCGTCGTGCGGACGCTGACGGTGCCCGCCATCGCGACGCTGCTGGGTGAGGCCAGCTGGTGGCCGAAGCACCGCGTGTAGCCGACGGTTCTAGCCGCTCGACGCCAAGCATTGTCTACAGTGAACTGGCCGACCTGCCGTACTCATACCGGGGCTTCCCAAGGCATCTGAGTGGCACGGAGCGGCTGTTCGGACGCGATCGATGTGAACGGATTTGTGAACGAAGCCGCGCGCAACAAGGGCGACCGCTTCGACACGGCGTGACACACGAGACGCTACATTGCTCTCGACCTGCACTTTAGCGACGTAGATAGACGTGCAAGACCGCAACCGGCCGGCTCATAACCCAGAGGTCGCAGGTTCGAATCCTGTCCCCGCTACTAAGTGAAACGGCCCTCGGAGAAAACTCCGGGGGCCGTTTCCATTGGACTGACGTGAACGCGCGGCGATCACTCACCCGATGTTGGCGACCTCAACCCGAAGAGGCCTTTGTGCCCTTGTCAGCACTGCGATTGGCGCCAAGAGTCGACACCGTGTCGACCGCGTCCGACCGAGCGCTGACTCGTTCACGCGCCGCCTGGGCGGGTAGACGAACGCACGCACTGTGGATTTGCCGATACGAAGTCCCTGACGATATTCGGCATTGTGGCGCGGTGAGACCAGCGGTTGTCCATGATCGAGCACGGGCCAGAGAGCAACTGCGGTGGACACCGCCGCTGAGGGGGTCATGTGACAGGTAATCGCGATTCCCGTCTGCGCGCGGTATGGCGCTTCACGGTGCGCTGGTGGCGGCAACCTGACCAGTTCGACTGGCTGACCGGTTATCTGCGGGCTCGTGGGTTGGGGGTCGCGATGCGCGTCCTGATGACGATGATTTCGGGCGCATTGGTCTTGATATCGGTCGCACTGGTCAGCACGCCGACCCGCTCCCCGGCGGTGGCGATGATCGCCGCCGTCGTCGCCGCTGTCACCGGTGTGACGTACGCCGCGTTGTGGGTGCGGCGGTGGCCCACCCGATTCGAGTCGCTGTCACTGGCGGTGATCGCCGGCGCGGTCGTCGCCGTCGACGCACCCCTGCAACCGGATCCAGCGATCGGGTTGTTGGCATGCACGTCGCTGGCCATCGTCGGCGGCTATGTGGCGTTCTTTCACAGCACCAAAGCAGTCGTCTACACCGTGGTTCTGTCGGCCGTCGCCGGTGCGTTCTGCGCGACGCGGATGCTCGACACGCACGGCGCCGCGGTCGCGACGGTGGTGTACTGGCTCGTTCTCGAACTCAATCTGGCTGTGCCGCTGGGTATTCAGGGGGTCGTCCGCACATTGGGTGCCGACGTGGTGCGTTCCGACCATGATCCGTTGACCGGGTTGTTGAACCGGCGCGCCTTCTACGAGCGGGCCACCACACTCCTGACCGCGCCGTTCTCCGACCTGCACCTGCTGGTGGTGATGATCGACCTCGACAAGTTCAAAGCGCTCAACGACACCTACGGACACATCGCCGGCGATCAAGCATTGGCCGCGGTGGGATGGGCTCTGCGCGAGGCCAGCACCGCGGCCGCCATCGTCGGCCGCTTCGGCGGCGAGGAATTCATCGTCATCGACGCGCTGCCCCACAAGACTGCGATCGTCCTGCCCGACCAGCTCTGCGCAGCCATAGCTGCGTTGCCCCAGCCCGTCACCGCCAGCGTGGGCGCTGCCGTCGTGCGCTGGGACGGTGTCGCCGACCCGGCCGCAGCAATCGAGGCTCTGATCCGCGCCGCCGACACCGCCATGTACACCGCCAAACACAACGGCGGCAATCAAACTCGTCTGTGCACGCCAGCACTGACCTGATGCGCCCGACTGGACGCATCCGAATCCTCAGTGCGCCGACGGCTCAGCAGCCCGCAGCGCGATGGCAGCGTCATCGAATCGTGCCGCCTGCTCCTGAATCCGGGCGATCTCGCTGGGCCGCTTGAGCAGCCCGCGAACCGCGATGATGGCCACCTGCTCGCCGACTCGCACCGCTTCCTCCGCGCGATCGCCGTGGTCGGTGTGCAGCCGCGTGCGCTTCTGCGCGCCCTCGTCGAAGTTGAGCAACAGCCCGGCGGTTTCCTCGCGGTCGCACTCGATGAACTTGCCCTCGCTGATCGCCGCGCCGATGAGGTCGGCCACCCAGTTCTTCAGCCGTTCGTAGTCGCCCCAGAACTGGTGGAAGTCGGCACGCTGCGTGTGTGCGATGCGCTGGATCTCGTTGAAGTCGATCGGCGAGAGTGCGAGCTGCATGGTGTCGAACCGCAACAGCCGGTAGAGCTTCACGGCGGGCGACCCGGATCCAGCGCCGACTTCGGCGATGAACTTCAGCGGTGCGCGGTTGACCAGGAGCGCCTCGCCCAGCAGCTGCTCTTTGTTGCGGAACCAGTAGTACAGCGACGACTGTTGCAGACCCGCAGCGCGCGCGATGTCGCTCATCGTCGTCTGCGCGTAGCCCTTTTCACTGAACAGTCGAGTCGCGGCGTTGACGATGCCCGCGCGGGGCGATCCCGCGGGTGCTGATTCGGCGTCGCGGCGGCGCCGTCCGATTGCGCGGACGTGCGCGCGTCGCTCGGGGGAGGGCACGGAGGGCATTTGACGGCGGTCAGCTCACCGGCGGCTGTTCGACGTGGGCACGGCTGACGACGTCGCGGGCTGCGGTCACGACATCGCGCCAGAGCTCGAGTCCGAAGGCCTTGGATGCACGCGACGGGTGGCCGGTCACCCCGTTCGTGGACACCAAGCCCACCGGGTAGCGGAAGACCAGTCCCTCGGTGCGGTCTGGATCGTCCGCGTGCGCCATCGCCTCGATGTCCACCAGTTCCGGCCTTACGGCGAGCATCAACGAGGTCTCGGCCGCGTTGGCGTGCCAGTCGAGCGCGTCGGCGGTGGCGCGCTGCGCGATGTCGGTCGTGAGGTCCCACCACTGCATGACGCCGATGCGCGCCTGCGGCATGTCCCGCCGGAAGTGATCGCAGGCGATCCACAGGGCCGCTGCGTTGCCGACGTGGCCGTTGACGAACAAAACCCGTCGCACACCTGAGTCGACGCAGGCTCGGGCGACGCGGTAGGCGGTCGCTGCGGTCTCCTCGCCACTGAACGCCACCGTCCCGGCCAGGGCTGAGCCGTGGAACATGCTGGAGCCATACGCAATCGGAGGCAGTACGAGCGCGATATCGCCGGCAGCGGCATCGGCAACCGCGGCGGCGAGGATGGTGTCGGTGCCGACCGGTAGGTGTGGGCCGTGTTGCTCGGTCGCGCCCACCGGGATCAGCGCGACGCAGTCCGGGTCGGCGGCCAGCCGGTCCGCCAATTGCGTCGAGGTGTGTTCCTCCCAGCGATGGCTCACTGCGCCGTCACCAGAACCTCAGGTAGCGGTCGGTTTCCCATGACGAAACGTGGGCGGTGAAGGAGTTCCACTCCGCCCTCTTCTCAGCGATGTAGGAGTCGAACATCGCCGCGCCGAAGACACTGCGAACCAGCGGATCCGCCTCGAGCGCATCGATCGCCTCGCCCAGCGAACGAGGCAGCCAGCCGATCCGCCGCGCGGCCAACTCCTCCTCGGACACGCTGTAGAGGTTGTCGCGGTTGGGTTCTCCGGGATCCAGACCCTCGCGGATCCCCTCCAGGCCGGCGGCCAACATCAGCGCGGCACCGAGGTAGGGATTGCTCGCGCTGTCGGCGGCACGGCACTCCACGCGTCCCCCGCCCCTGGGGATCCGCAGCATGAAGGTGCGGTTGTTGTCGCCGTAGTAGGCGAAGATCGGCGCCCAGGTCAACCCGGACATACTGCCTTGCTTGACCAACCGCTTGTAACTGTTGACCGTCGGGGCGACCACTGCGCAGATCGCCGACGCGTGGCGCAGGACCCCGGCGGTGAAGTGGTAGCCGAGCGCGGACAGGCCGCACCCGCGTGCGTCATCGCTGTCGGCGAACAGGTTTTGCCCGTCGGTGTCGGCCAGCGACATGTTGTAGTGCGCTCCGCTGCCGGTCCGGTCGGCGAAGGGTTTGGGCATCCAGGATGCGAACAGACCGTGCTTGCGGGCGATCTCGCCGACCATCATGCGGAAGAACACCAGACGATCGGACATGGTGACCGCGTCGGTGTAGGTGAAGTCCGTCTCGAACTGGCCGTTGCCGTCTTCGTGGTCGAACGAGTAGACATCCCAGCCCAATTCGTTCATCGCCGTCACGATCTCGTCCACCACGGGGTAGTTGTGCAGCAGGCCGCGCAGGTCGTAGCACGGTTTGTCGAGGTTGTCGTCCGCGCTGGCCGGAGCCGGTGTGCCGCTGGCGTCGCTGAGCAGGAAGAACTCGGTCTCGATACCGAGGTTGAATGTAAAGCCCAGCGCGGCAGCCTCGGCGGTGACCCGCTTGAGAATGCCTCTGCTGCAGGCTTCGAATGGGGTGTCGCCGATGTAGAGGTCGCCGGGGAACCAGGCCACCTCGCGGTTGAACGGCGCGATGATCGCCCCGCCGAGATCGGGGTGCGGGGCGACTTCGTCGTCATTGACGTCCTGCGGCACACCGTCCAGGGCGGCGCCGGTGAACATCTCCGAGCCGCGCGATGCCTGTCCGAGATGGCCCAGCGGCACCATCTTGGCTTTCGGCTTGCCGTGCATGTCGACGAAGCTGATCGCGGCGTACTTGACTCCGGCCTCGGTCAGCCGCTCGGCGACTTCGGCCACTTCGGTTCCGCTGTCGGTGTGCGCGGACTGTCCGCTGAGCGTCGCGGTCACGGTGTTCTCCTATCCGGCCGATGCGAGATCAGCTCTGCTATGAACAATTCGGAGCTCACGACGACCGGGTATCTCCACAGAACCATTGCCGCGGCAACCGGTGACCAACTGATCCATGTCAACCTGATCGTCCAGGCCCGGGGACAGTCGGTCCCATGAATCGTCGACGCAACGGTATGCGGCCTCCAGCCGGCAGCGCCCCAGGCGGGGTACTGCCGCCGCTGCCTCGGCGAGAACCCCTGCGGCGTCGGGTATCTGGAAGGCGAGTGCGGTGAGAACAGCCAGCTCGCCCGAGCGCGAGCCGGCTCCACGCGGCGCGGCGGCCATGGTCCGTTCCACTCCACCCGAATAGTCCATTCGTGAACCGCCGCTTCTTGACAGTGTGGTGCTGACGCCGCGGTGCACCTCGACTGCCGCGACCCGTCCTGCCTGGCTGGTCCTACCCGCACAATCGGCGCTCAAACCAATACCGGCGGGGCAGAGCGGCGTGCACCACAAGTCCTACGGACCACAACCACAACGGGAGGTCTCAACGGGCGTGAGAGCCGGGGTGAGGCTGCAGAAGCACGAGGAGCGGATCTCGGGGTCTGCCCTGGCGAGCGCGACATCGAGTTGTGGCTTGATCGCTCTCGCCGCTGCCGTCCTGCCGAGCAGGTCATAACAGCGATGCAAGCCCAGAAGCGCCCACACATTGTTGGGGTGACGATTGGACCGGATCACGTCGTCGCTCAGTCCGAGATCGGCTTCGTAGGCCGCGGCAGCTTCCTCGACGTGCCCCTGCTCGAGAAGCAACGCACCGAGGGCATGTCGGCTCGGCATCATCCAGCCCCACGGTTCGTCGTAGGGCAGGTTGTCCTCGTTGATCACGGCTTGGCGTAGGTGCGCGAATGCCACCTCGTGAGCACCTCTGTGATAGGCGATCTCCCCGGCCAGCACCTCGCGTGCGACGCCGAGAATGTCCTGGCACGGCACAACGTGCAGGTGTCGCGATTCAGGCACCGTTGCAGCCGTGGCCTCGAACAGCCGTTCCGCAGCCGCCGCCTCAGCATGCTGTCGGAGTGCTGCGTGGGCGACACCCTTGCCGTAGTAGTTCATCGCCGCGGTCATGCAGAACAGCAGCGGATCATCGGGCAGCGGGGCGTCGATCAGCTCCTGCCATCGGCCGAATCGGACCAGGGCATGGGTGGCGATCGACATGTACCCTTCCAGCCAGTCGGCCATCGGCGGGCTCTCGATGCGCACCAGGTCGTCGGGAATGGTCTCGCGCATGGTCTGCACCGCATCGAGCGCGGCATCGAACTGACCCAGGAACATCGCGCCGTACAGCTTGAAGTGGTAGTTGTGCACGCGGTAGTTCGAGTAGAAGTTGTGCGCGCCGGCGTACTTCCAGTACTCGACGTCCTTCTCGATGCCGACCTGATTCCAGTCGACGACGTCGTGATAGTTCCCGCAGAGCACGTCGATGTGCGTGGGCATGTGCGCCAGGTGGCCGGAATCGGGTACGAGCCTGCGCAACTCGTCGCCGACGCGCAGCGCGGCCTCTGGGGTGGGGGACATCTCCATGAGATGGATGTAGAGGTGCCACAAACCCGGGTGGGGTTCGCGGCCCGCCGTCCGGTTGCGCCCTATGGCGGTCTCCAGGACGGTGCGGCACTCGATGGTGTGCGCCTCGTCGACCGGTTCGCCCGTGCGCAGGTCCCACATGTTCCACGGGGTGAGGTTCATCAGGGCTTCGGCGAACAGCGCCGCCACGTCCGGATCGTCCGCGTGGCGGCCGTGGACCTCCCGCAGCTTCGCCGCGTACTCATTACTCCAGCGGTGGAGATCGCCGACGGGCTCGGGCGCCTGGTAGCGCAGCTCGAGAGCCTCGATCGGCTGCCGCTCCACCGGTGATGCGCTGACGGCGTGTTCCCGCGCTGCCGCCACCGCGCGGCGGGATTCGATCAGCGTCTCGCGTATCTCTCTGTCGTCGAACAGTTCCCACGGTTTGTTGTAGTTGGGTCCCACGACATAGGCCATTCCCCAGTGCGCCATGGCGCAGCCCGGATCGTAGGACAGCGCCTGCAGGAAACACTCGCGTGCTTCCTCGTGGTTGTACGCGTAGGTCCAGTTGAGGCCGCGGTCGAACCAGAGCTGCGCCTCCGGCGATGACGTGGTGATCGGCCGTGAGTAGGTGCCCAGATCGAACGGGTAATCCCGGTGCGAGTCTCCCCGGCTCATTCGATGAGGGGCCGTCCGAGCGGTAGGGTCCGTCCGCCCGTCTCTTCCCACAGGGATGCGGCGTAGAAATAGACGACGAACGCGACGAAGACGAAGACCAGCCATCCGCCCAGGTGTGTCGCGGCGGCACTTCCGGTGATATTGCCGATCAGCAGCGCGGCCAGCGCCGCATCGACGACCAGCAGCAGCACCGGATAGGTCCAGGGCAGTCGGAGCAGCAGGACGGTGAGCAGTCCGATCGTGACGAGCCAGCTCGTCAGCCACAGTGCCACGGTCCCGGCCGTGTCGCCGGTAGCGATGCGGAACCAGTTGTGCGTGAGACCCAGCGACAGCACGGCGTAACTGCCGTAGAAGCCGAAGAAGGTGCCGTAAACGGTGGCGTTGACGTTCTGTCCCAGCGCCGCCGCCCATATCGTGGCGATCAGCAGCCCGATGGAGGTGGCGGACAACAGAACCGGTACCGCCGCGGCCGCGACGTCGAGGATGCCGGTGTTGGTCACCCCGAGTCCGAAGCCCCCGGCGACGATGAGCGGCAGTGCGACGAGGCCCGGATTGCCGGGACGCGCGTCGGTACTACTGGTCGTCTCCGTGTCGGCGAAGGTCGTCGGGAGGTCGGGGATTGCGATGTCTGTCATGGGATTCCTCGTGGGTCAGTGTGCTGTCAGGGCGGGTTGACGGGCGCCGGAGAGGTCCTGCCAGGCGGTCAGCACGGCCTCGAGTTGTTCGGTCGAGTGGCGCCCCAGGCCGCACTCGGTCGAGAAGCCGAAGTGCGGAAGGAACTCCGCGGCGATCTCGGCGCGGCTGCGAGCGCCCTCGGCACCGTCTTCGGCGTGCACCAGCCCGAGGTAGAACTCGGTGTCGGCCTCCACGGCCAGATCGGCCAGCGGCTGCCAGTGTGCCCGCTTCGTCCACGAGGCCACGGTCGCCGCCTGAATGGCGTTGATGGGACGATCAATGTGGCGTGACAGTCCGTTGGCCAGGGCCACGATCGCCGACGCGTCACGAGGCAGGATGTGCCGGCCGCCGCGCGCAGCAGCCTCTTCGGTGGGAGGCTCGCCCATGAAGGGTGACGCGCCGAACTTCGAGTCGCCGTAGCAGAGGTGGAACGTCAACTCGACGTCGTCGGCGAGCCAGTGCGCCAGGCGTGCGGTCGCGGCGAAGATGGGCTCGACATCGCCGTATGGGTTGGGGAACCAGCCCTCGATCGTCGCCAGTTCGGTGGGCAGGTCCCATTGAACGGCGAGGTCGGTGTGGGGGATCGCATCCTGAATCTTCTGAACGCTGCGGCGTAATGCGTCTTCGTAGGCGAGGGCGATGTCGACCTGAGAGTCCAAGTTGGCAAACGAGTTCACCGCATTGAACGGCGTCGCGATCGACACCAGGAACCTGGAATCCGGCGCCAGCACCCCGGCGTCACGAGCGACACGGAACTCGCGGTAAGACGCGATGGCCGAGGAGTGGTAGTCGACCTCGCCGAACGACACGGCCGTGCCGGGCCGTACCGCGGCGCGCCCTTCGTCGACGTCGAGCGTCGGGTTGGACAGGAAATGCGCGGAGTGCACCAACACCCAGTTGGCGCGGTCGCCGGGTTCGCCGTCCGGGACTCGGGTCACTCCGGGCTGCAGTCGTTCACCGACGAGGCGGAAGGCGTCGTTCGTGGTCGGCACGTTGATGCTGCCGGTGAGATAGAAGCGAGTCATGATCGGTCCTTCGTCGGGGTCAGAGGAGCACGCCGAGGCGCGGGGGAGGGGTGCCGTCGAGGGTGTGGCGGCCGAGATGGACGTACTTCCAGCGGGCTGGATCGTGCAGGGTGTGCACCCGCAGGTTGCGCCAGTGGCGGTCCAGGGCGTACGTGCCGTCGGTCGCTGACGTACCGGCGAGTTCGAATATGCCACTGGCGATTTCGATGCCGAACTCCGCGGTCAACGCTTTGGCCGCCGCCACCTGAAGTGACGCCGCGGCGGCCGTTTCCCGGGTGATCTCGGGCTGTGAGAGTGCGGCGTCCACGAGCCGCGAACCATGGGTGAGCAGCGCTTCCAGCGCATACAGGCGTGCGGTCAGTTCGCCGAAGCGACGCACCACATGGGGCTCGTCGGCGGCCCGGTCGACTCCTGCCTCGAACCACGGCCGGCTGCGGGTGGTGACGAACTCTGCGCCGTCTTCCAAGGCGGCACGCGCTATTCCGACGTCGACGGCGGTGTGCAGCGCCTGGTCGAACGCGCCGAGTACGGACGGATCAGCAGTGACGGGGTCCGGATCCGGTCCCTCGTCGATCACGTGAGTGCCGGGCACGGCGACGTCGTCGAAGACGACTTCTCCGCTGGCTGTGCCTCGCTGGCCGAAGGCTGACCACTTGTCGAGATGGAGTTCGACGCCGGGATCGGTCGGTCGAACGAACACTGTTGCACCGTGGTCGGTGTCGGTGATGCGCGCGGCGACGGCGATCCAGGTGGCACCCAGGGTGCCCGTCGCGTAGTACTTGGTGCCGGTGAGCACCCAGCCACCGTGGGGAGCCCGTCGCACGGTGGTCTTGCGTTCGATGCTGGTCCGTGTTCCGCGCTCGACAGTCGCGTTGCCCACCTGTGCGCCCGCCAGGATGTCGGCGTAGATGTCGGGAGCCGGCGCGGTGTCGCCCAACCCGCGGAGCGCGGCATTGATGACGAAGTGGGATAGCAGGAGCTGGCCCACGGCGGCATCTGCCCGAGACAAGATGCGCAGCACCTCGACCGCCGTCGAGTACGGCAGGTCCGGTCCGCCGGAATCGGCGGGCACGATGATGCCCAGCAAGCCGGATTCAGCGACCCGGGTCAAAGCCTCGGTGGGAAGGACCCCGTCGAGTTCGCGCTGCACCGCGCCTGCGGTGATGGTCGCACCGACGTCGTGGGCGGCGGTGAGCGCGTCGTCGACGTTACCCAGCACGGGCACGGCAATGGCGGTGGTTGTCATCGAGGTGACTCCTCATTCTTCGATGTGGTGAAAACCGTAGTGGGAGAGACGTATAGCGTCTGTACGGTTCAAGCGACGCTGAAAGCGTGTGCAGGGATGCTGTACAGCGGCTTGTCGTTGAGGCGTGCCCCGGCAGCGGCGACCATCGCGATGACAGTGGCGAGCAGGCTCGACGGAGCCGGCGACGCCGGGGTGGCGATGGCGATCCGGCGAACGGGCCGTGATCCCGCGACCCTGCGCAGGGCCACGTCGGGCCGAACTCCGGCCGCGGCCAGTGACGGAACCAGTGACACTCCGAGCCCGGCGGCCACCAGGCCCTGCACAGTCCCGTAGTCCTCGGCCCGGAAGGTCACCGACGGCTCGAAACCCGCTCGTTGGCAGGCTGTTCGGAAGACTCGCGTGTCGGGACAGACACCGGTCTCGGAGCTGACCACCCAGTTCTCCCGCGACAGTGCGGCGAACGGGATCTCGGCACGATCGGTGAGCGGGTGAGACGTAGGGAGGACGACGAAGAATTCATCGTCGTACACCGCGGCGGTGTCCAATCCCGGGAACGCGGTCGGTTCGCCGGGCACCTCGGTCACCATGGCTGCGTCGGCCTCGCCCGCGCGGACGAGCGCGACGCCGTCGTCCGGGTCCACGCCCACCAGTTCGACGGTCACGCCGGGCAATGCAGCGCGGACCCGCGCGATCGCCGGCGGAAGTATGACTGCTGCGGCGCTGGTGAAGGACGCGATCCTTAACGCAGTCGGTGTGGGGGATGTCAGGCGGGCGAGATCGCGTTCGGCCGCGGTGATCGCTCCGACGATGATCGGGACGTGATCGAGAAGCTTTGCGCCCGCCGGCGTGAGCCGAGCCCCGCTGGGGCCCCGGACCACGAGCGCGCAGCCCAGATCACGCTCGAGCGCGGTGACCTGCTGAGAGACCGCGGACGTGGTGTAGTTCAAGGCCGTGGCAGCCGCGCTCAGCGACCCGGCACGCGCGATCTCCGTGAGAACCACGAGGCGTCGGACATCGAACACGGATGGAAGCTAACCCGTCCCGTGCACCGTTCGGCAGAGTTGCGATCAGCGCGACGCCAACGGTCAGCGGAATCCGGCCGGCCGGGCTGCGACGATGCCGTGGTGGATTTCGGCGACGTCGGGGTGTGCGCGGGTCCGGGACTTCCAGGCGTTCTCGCCGTAGGTGTTGAAGATCGGGTTGTCCGGATCGGCCTCGACTCCCCGCGACAGCGCCGCGAGCTCCGGCGGCAAGTGAATGATCGGCACGAGGGCGTCCAACGCCGGGTTGAGGAAGTACGGGATCGAGATGCGGTCGGTCCCGGGCGCCGGTGACTGCACACGGTGCTGTGTCGCCCGGAGGTAGCCGCCGGTAGCCACTTCGAGCAGCTCTCCGATGTTCACGATGAACGCGCCCGCCAGTGGCGGGACGTCGACCCAGTGCTCGCGGGCCAGCTCAACTTGAAGGCCTTCCGAGTCCGGCTCGACCAGAAGGAGTGTCAGCACGCCCGAATCTTTGTGCGCCCCAACCCCCTGCCGGTTCTCTGTGCTTCCGGGGTAGCGGACCACCTTGATGAGGGTGGCAGGCAGATCGGCGAACGCCGCGTCGAAGTGGTCCTTCGAGGCGCCGAGGGACACCGCCCAGTGCCGCAGCAGTCGGAGCCCGACGGCCGACAAGGTCTGGTCCCATCTCTCGAACGCTGACCGGAATGCTGCCGGCCGCTGGGGCCACAGGTTGGGGCCCTGCAGCCGCCAGTAGCCTTCGGCGCCGGGGATGGTCTCGCGTTCGGGCCCGATATCGATCTGCTCGCGCCAGTCCACCGCGCCGTTGGTCAGTTCTCCGCCGATGCGGGAGTAGCCCCGGAACTGGGGACTGCTCAGCTGACTGATCTCGTTCTTCCGTTCCACGGGCAGAGCGAAGAACTCACGCGCCAGCCCGAGGATCTCGGCGATCTGTTCTTCGGGTACCCCATGGCCGGTGAGGTAGAAGAACCCGGTGGTGTGCGCCGCCTCCCTCAGAGCGGTCCGGAACGCGACGGGGTCGTCGTCGGCGATGGAGAGATCGAGGACCGGCAGCATGGCCACGATTGTGCTCACGTGTTCCCGCGGAGCCAAGGAGCGTGAACGAATCCTTCACAGGTGTGAAGTGCACTGCACTACTGGACATGTGTCCACTGCTGGGCGCGGCGGACTCACCGTTGAGGGAGGCGCTCTGCAGCTCGATGTCGCACCGCATCACGAGTACAGCTATCGGAGCTCATGTTTAGCGAGAACTTGCCCCCGGCAGTCGCCGCGTCCTAAACTGGACAAGTGTCCAGCGAAGAGTGTGCCGATGTGGTCGATATGCTGTCGCGGCGAGGCCGGAAGAGTGTTGCGGCGGTCGCGGACAGACTGCTCGACTCGGCAATCCTGCTGTTGAGGGAGGCGCCGTCCGCAGATGTGTCTGTTGCGGCTGTGGCCCAGCGCGCCGGCGTATCCGAAGCAACGGCGGCGAAGATGTTCCCGTCCTTCGACGACGTGATCGTCGACATCTGCTTGCGCCGGATCCGCATGGTGGACGTCAGCACTGATGCCGCCAGCGGATCAGCAGCGCGGGTCAGCGCGCAGTTGACCTCGGTGATCCTGCTGATCGCCGAAGAGCCCGAGCTTGCCGCCGCGTGCGCATCGGTGTTCCTCGATTCGGGAACGGCCGCCCAGCGTGCCCGGGAACAGATCGGGCAGGAGATCCATCGGCTGATCGCTTCGGCCGCTGGGCCGGGGGCGTGGCCGGAAGTCCGCACCACGCTCGAACTCGCTTTCTCAGGCGCGCTGATTCAGGCGGCCATGGGTTCGATGCCCTATGGCTTGGCCGTCGATCGATTGCAAGACGCCGTGACGTTGCTCCTCGAGAACGTCCCGCGCAGATGAATGCGTGGCTCCCAGCGAAAGGTGAGGTCTGACGTGGCCTATGTCATCACACAGAACTGTTGCAAAGACGCCAGTTGCGTCCCGGTGTGTCCGGTGGACTGCATCCGGCCGGCCGGGGATGACAGCGCCTCGACCACCGAAATGCTCTACATCGATCCCGAGACGTGCATCGACTGCGGTGCCTGTATGGATGCGTGCCCGGTGGATGCGATCCATTATGAAGACGATCTTCCGGAGTCACAGGAGCGATTTCGCGCGATCAACGCCGAGTACTTCGTCCGCCATCCGCTGCAGCCTCTGCAGTACCCGGCGGCGGTCAAACACGCGAGAATCGAACCCGGCACGCTGCGGGTGGCCATCGTGGGGGCCGGGCCGGCCGCCTGCTACGCGGCTGAAGCGCTGATAGACATCGACGGCGTCGAAGTGAGCATGATCGAGAGGTTGCCGACGCCCTTCGGGCTGGTTCGAGCCGGTGTGGCGCCAGATCACCAGCGGACGAAATCCGTTGTCTCCGTGTTCGAGCGAGCAATGGCATCCAAGCGGCTGGCGGCCTACTTCAACCTGGAGGTCGGCACGGACATCACGCACGATGACCTCCTGAGTCATCACCACGCCGTCATCTATGCCGTGGGGATGTCGCGCAGCAGGGATCTGGGGATCGCCGGCGAGGACCTCCGCGGCAGCCACGCCGCGTCGGACTTCGTCGCCTGGTACAACGGTCACCCCGAGCACAGAGAGCATCGATTCGACCTGCGCGGGCCCCGCGCGGTCATCATCGGAAACGGCAATGTCGCGTTGGATGTCGCGCGGGTGCTGCTGACCGATGGCGATCGACTGCACACGACCGACATCGCCGACGATGCGTTGGAAGCTCTGCGCGGCAACGCTGTCGAGGAGGTCGTCATCCTCGGCCGCCGCGGCCTCCGTGATGCCGCGTTCTCGGTCGGTGAGTTCCTCGCGCTCGGGAACCTCGACGGTGTGGACGTGCTGATCGAAGGCGATGACGATCTGGATTCGGTGCCCGACGACGACGTCGAAACGGCTCTCAAACTCGAGCTCGCCCGGGAATACCTCGACAAGCCCCGTACTGACGGCCACAAACGGATCGTGTTCCGTTTTCGCACCCGCCCTGTGGAAATCGTTGGCGCGGATCACGTGAGCGGCGTCGAAGTGGCCAGCACATCAGGTGATGACACCGAGATCTTGCCGACGTCTCTGGTCCTGCGATCGATCGGCTACCGCGGCAGCGCCATCGCCGATCTGCCGTTCTCGGTGGACGCAGGCACCGTGCCCAACCAGGGAGGGCGTGTCACCGACGCAGACGGCGCGACCCTCCCTGGTGTGTACGTCGCCGGATGGATCAAGCGCGGACCCAGAGGGGTGATCGGCACCAACCGCGCGTGTGCCGAGGAGACAGTGTCAGCGTTGCTCGCCGACTTCGACGCGGGACTCTTGACGCGTCCCATCGGTGATCGCGCGGACTTCGATGCAGCGATTGCCGATCGAGGCATCGAATACGTCGACTGGTCAGGATGGCGCGCGATCGACACGGCCGAGCGCACTGCCGGTGCCGAGCAGTCCCGACCCCGAGTCAAACTGGTGGACATCCCCAGCTTGCTCGCGGTGGCCAAGCCTCCGACCGGTTCACGGGTCTGATATGGCGTTGCGTTCCGGGGACTTTCGAAGTGGAGTTCTGGTCGGCGAATACTCCTACGACACGGCGCTACCCGAGGATCAGCTCACCACGGACGCTCAACGCGAGCGCCGGTCCCGCATCCTCGATGCCGCAGTGGCCGTAGCCGGAGACGGCGGCTACGACAGCGTGCACATGCGCGACATCGCGATGCACGCACGCGTCTCGCTCGCCACGCTGTACCACTACTTTCCGTCGAAAGTCCACGTGCTGGCCTGTGCACTCGACCGCGAACTCATGCGCTTCGATGACCATCTGAGCGCTGACCTCTCAACGAGCGCCGATCCTTTCGTACGGCTCACCGCGGCGGTGAGCCGTCTGATCGACGCGATGGAGGCCTCGGACGCGGTCACCGAAGCCATGGCGCACGCGTACGCGGCCGCGAACCTCGTCGCGCTGGCAGAAGCCGAGATGATCCGCGCACAGACCAGTGACATGTTCGTTCACCTCATGGGGGACAGCGGCACACCGGCTCTCTGTCGCCGCATCGCCGACACGCTCACCGACGTGTGGACGTCGGAAATGCTCGCCATGGTGCAGGGGCGCAGGACCTACGCCGACATCGGCGAGCGCCTGCGGACAGTCATCGAACTCATTGCGCGACAGGTGCGGTGAGGAGTAGCCGGGCGGCGACGGCGGGCAGAGTGGCGTAGGTGGCGATCCCCGGCGGCGCCGCGCACACCGCCGGGATGGCGTTGACCAGTGGCGCCGCCGTGATGCGTAGACCGATACTGCGCATCCGCTGGACGGTGAGGTCGGCGAGGTCAGCATCCGTGGGCATCAGTTCGATCGTGACGTTCACGCTCGGATCACCGACGATCTGCACCCGGTAGCCGTGCGCGACGCGCCACGGCGGATCAAGCGATTCCGTTGCGATCCAGCGCTGGTTGACGGTCAGCACCTCAGTACCGGCGACAGCGCCGTACCAACTGACGTCCATTCCACCCACATGACCCTCGGGAAGCGAGACCCCATCGGCGATCACGTCCTCGGTGGTGTGGGCGAAGTCCACGCGGCATCCGATCTCGTCGACGTCGATGCCCATCATCTGGGCGAACAGGTCCACCGCCTCGGCGAACACCGCGGTGCCCTTGACCACGTCATCGGCATGGCCCGGATCGCCCTTGGGTCGACCCCACCCGACCGACTGGAAGTTCGCGTCCCCGATGAACTGTGACACGTCCACCGACTCGGTCATCGATGCTGTGCGCACATTCGTGGAGAGACCACTGGAAAGGGCGGCGATCATCTGAGCGAAGCCCGGATTCATGCCGCTGCCGAAGAGGGTGGCCCCGCCCTCACGGGCGGCGTCAACGATGGCGGCGCGCTCGCTGTCGGGCAAGTTTCGGCCAGTGAGGAATTCCGCACTGGTCACGATGTTTACGCCGGCCCGCAGGATCCGTTGCACCTCATCGCTGTCGAACCGCAGCGGCGTGTAGACCACGCAGTCCAGATCGAGCGCCAACAACGCGGCCACGTCGTCGGTCGCCGCCACGCCGAGCGGTCGGTCGAGAGTGCACAGAGTGCCGACGTCGACGCCCACCTTCGCCGGTGAGTGCGCGAATGCGCCGACCAGTCTGAGATCGGGACGCGCGAGCACCGCTTTGACCGCCTCGACCGCGACGTTGCCCGTGGTCCACTGCGCCACCCGCAGGGGGCGTCGTCTTTGCGCCATCTACAGCTTGAACCGGCCGGCGAAGCCCCGCAACGGAAGATCGGCGCTGGTGATGACGCCGGGTCGGGCCGCGACCACGGACTTGATGGCATTGAGCGCAGGCATGCCGGTGACCGTCATACCGATGGAGGCGAAGTTGTCCGGATTCGACAGGTCGACACCGGGTTTGGGGAAGATCATGTGCTTGTTGTAGATGTTGGGGTCGCCCTTGATCTGGGTGATGTAGCACCCCTTGATGTCCCAGCTGGGGTCGGTGTGCGGGGTCATCTGCCATTCGAGGTGGGTCTCGACCCGCGGTATGCCGTCGACGGTGCCGACGTAGGAGATGTAGTTGCCACCGAGGGAGCCCTTGGGGAGCTGATACCAGCCCAAGTCGACATCCTTGGTGCAGGCGCCCAGCTCGTATTCGAACTTCACTTCATCGAGCTCGAGTCCGAAGCAGTCGGCCATCATGTACACCGAGTCGGCGAACACCTCGGTGTACTTGCGCAACTTGTCCGGAATCGAGGGGTCGTCCACCGGAAGCCCGTAACCGACCTCGATCCAGGTGTCTTTGGAGTGATGGCAGGACACGTCGACGGACTCGATCGTCGTGATGTTCTCGATTTCGGCGACGTCGGCCGAGCACACCACGCCGAGGATTTGATTGAGGCCCGGGTTCATCCCGGTGCCGTAGAACGTGGAACCGCCCTTCTCGCAGGCCTCTTGAAGCAGCTGGGTGACGGGCTTGCCCGAGTGGTGGGGATGGTTGGTGTCGCGGTGGAAGCCGGTGATCCAGTCGGCGGTGGTCACGATGTTGATTCCGGCCTCGAGTACCTGGACGTAGAGATCCTCGTCGGGGAACACGCCGTGGAACGTCAGCACGTCGGGCTTGGCGGCGATGATCTCCTCGATCGTGCCGGTGGCGATCACGCCGTTGGGGGCGATGCCGGCGAGCTCACCGGCGTCCTTGCCCACCTTCTCCGGCGAATAGCAGTGCACGCCGATGAGTTCGAGGTCCGGCTGATCGGCGATCCGCTTGATCATCTCGGAGCCGACATTGCCGGTCGCGACCTGAAACACCTTGATTGTCATGGAAAGCCCTTCTGTGGTGCGTTCGTTCGGTCAGTGCGTGGATCGGGCGGCCAGTTCGGCGGCACTGCCACCTTTGCCGTCGGGGTAGAACTTCATTGCCCACTGACGGATGGCGGTGAATCCTTCGAGTTCGGAGCTGGCCAGCGCCGGGGGATCGGAATAGCGCTGGTGTGACCAGATGTGGATGTCCTGGCGGAACTGGCGGATGACTTCGTTGCCGAACTCCTCGGCCTTGGTGCGGGCCCGATCAGGGTTGCGCACCTCGCCTTTGGGTCGTCCGATGTAGACCATGAAGCGGATGTCGGAGGTGCGGTCGTCAACCGGGGTGATGGCAGAGATCGTGCGGTTGTCGATCATTCCCCAGCTCTTGGTGACGGCGATCCCGAGGCCGCCGTTGATCGCTTCCACGCCGCTGTTGACGTCTTCGATCTGTTGGCCGTCGTCGCCCTCGAACGTGATCGTGAAATCGACGAAGGAGACCGGGTCGTCGAAATCATGCCGAGTGAAGATCGGGTTGATCGGCGTGCCGTGCACGTACTTGAAATGGGCGAAGTCCACGCCGTTCTCGAGGACGTACTGCGGGTGCATCTCGCGGCCTTGGTCGAACAATCTCTGCTGCGGGTAGTAGTCGGCTTCGCTACTGCCGTCGGAGAAACTGGTGAATACGTCGGGACATTCGAAGAAGGGCTCGCGATCTTCGATGTCGTGCCAGATGTAGATCGACGCGTTGCGTTCCGTCACCGGGTAGGTCTTGATCCGACGACCCCGGTTGGGCCGGCTCTCATAAGGGATACAGACGTTGCGGCCTTGTTGATTCCACTGCCAGCCGTGGAAGGGGCATTGCAACACCTCGCCATGGACGGTGCCGCCGTATCCGAGGTGCGCGCCGAGATGCTCGCAGTAGGCGTTCATCACGGTCATCTGACCGGACTCCGAGCGCCAGGCGATCATCTCCTGGCCGAAGTACTTCATAGTGTGGACGTCACCGACGCCGACCTCGTCAGACCAGGCGACCTGGAACCAGCCGGTCGGCTTCATGGACAGGGGTGGCTTGGCCATGTAAGGAAGCATAGAAGAATCAATGAAAGTTGCATAGTGCCCTCCACGAAAATGCTTGCGCGGGCTATCCTCGAGCGATGACCGACACGGCCGAGGCGACGACGCCGGCGCGGCGCCCGAACAGGCGCGGCCAGGCGACCCGCGAGAACATGCTGGAGGCTGCCTTGAAGTCGCTGGCCTCCGGTGATCCCGGGTCGGTGTCAGCCAACCGGATTGCCAAGGACATCGGCGCGACGTGGGGCGCGGTGCAGTACCAGTTCGGCGATGCGGACGGCTTCTGGGCCGCCGTGCTCCACCGCACGGCTGAGCGCCGGGCCGAGGTGTTCGCATCCCTCGGCGCTGACACGTCACTGAGCGACCGCGTCGCCAACATCATCGACACTCTTTTCGACGGTTTGGACTCCCCGGATTCACGGGCCATCGAAAATCTGCGGGCGGCCCTCCCTCGTGATCCTGCGGAACTGAAGCGGTTGTATCCACGGACTGCAGCCGAACTGTTTTCCTGGGGCCAGTCGTGGCTTGAGATCTGCCGCAACGCTTTCGAGGATCTCGGCGCTGATCCAGAGCGCATCCGTGAGGTGGCGACGCTCATCCCAGGCGCGATGCGCGGCCTGGTCTCGGAACGTCAGCTAGGGTCGTTCGCGGATCTCGACGTCGCTCGTCGTGGGCTGACCAACGCGCTTGTCGCGTATCTGCAAGGGGAGTGAGAGCTGATCGCTGTCTATTTGTCCGGCGACGGGTCGCCGATCTGACGACCGATCGCCGTCCACAGATCGGCGTACTGGCCCGGTTGTTTCCAGTAGGCCGACCGCCGCTTCAGTACCGCGCGCACCAGCGGAGCCAGCACGCCGAGAAGATAGCGCATCGGCCCGGCCTGCCTGCGTGCCTCGGCGAGCATGTCCTCCCACGAATGATGTTGGAAGTTCAGGGCTTCCTGCGCGCGGGTGGTGTCCATCCAGTCGGTGACGAACCAGTCGTCGTCGCTGTCGGGGTTGCCTTTGCGTCCCGCCGGCAGGCCACCTCGAAGCCCGCGGGCCTCGGAGAACGCCAAGCCCACGTCGCCTTGCAGCCGGCGGTGCGAGTCGTCACCGGCGATCAACAGGATCTCTCCGACGACATCGGCGGTGGTGGCCGCCGCGAACGCCCATGCCACATCGCGGACGTCGACGGTGTGCAGCCGACCGTCGGCGGGTAGGGCGCTCTCGAAGCGCAGCGCCAACGGATTGAGCTTGATGGCCTTGGGGTCGGTGCTCAGCACGCCGCCCAAGCGCAAAACCACCCAGGGCAACGACGATGCGCGCACGATCGACTCTGCCTCGGCCTTGTGTCCGCTGTAGAGATCGGAGTGCCGCATCGGCATGTCGGCCGTCAGCGGGGCGGCCGACCGGTACGGATTACGGGCCCCGAACACCGCATTGCTCGACGCCTGAACGAATCGCGGCGGAGTCGGTTGCCGCTCAACCACTTCGACCAATGTACGGGTCGCGTCGACGTTCACCTTTCGGGCCAATGCGCGATTGGCGTAGATACCCGGCGGAATGACGGCGGCGAGGTGGATGATGGCCTGTGGCGCCACGTCGGCGATCAAGCTCTCGACCTGGTCGGGCGCTGTGAGGTCCGTCCACCGGACTGTCACTCCCGGCGGTAGCGTCGCCGCCGCCTCGCGGTTGGCGGGGACGTCGAGGTCGGCGATCACGACGGAGCGGCCGAGTTCGGAAAGGCGCCGTACCGTGGCACTGCCGACGAGTCCGAATCCGCCGGTGACGAGCACCCGCGAAACGCCGGACACATCAGTCACCTCAGGCATGCCAGACCCGCCAACGCGCACTCCTCATCCTGTGCCGCGCTTGCACCGCTGACTCCGATGCCGCCCACGACGATCCCGTCGACAGTAACCGGCACCCCGCCGCCGAAGATCACGAATCGGCCGCCGGCATTGGCATGGAGTCCGAACAATTCCCCGCCCGGCGCCGCCAAGAGCGCGAGTTCGGATGTGGCGATTCGGTTCGCGACCGCGGTGAAGGCCTTGTCCGCGGCCAGCGTCGGGCCGGCGATCTCAGCGCCGTCCATGCGGCCGAAGGCGATCAGATGGCCGCCGGCGTCCACCACCGCCGCCGACACCAGAATTGCTTGCCGCTCGGCTTCGGCGTGCGCCGCGGCAACAATGCGCAGTGCGGCCGCCAGGTCGATCGTCATGGGAGCGAACATACTGCGGGCGCCCCGCACTGCGACCGCTAGCAGTGCTTCTTGCGCTAGTGGTGGTACCGTTTGCCATGGCCATCGAGGATCGCCGGGCGCGCGAACGCGCGGCGCGGCGGCAATTGATCGTCAGCACTGCCCGCTCACTCGCTGAGGCGGAGGGCTGGGATGCGGTCACCACGCGGCGGCTGTCCCAGGAGATCGAATACAGCCAACCCGTGCTGTACAAGCACTTTCAGGGCATGGACCAGATCGCCGAAGCTGTGGCAATCGACGGTTTCGGCGAGCTCGCCGATGAGATCGGCAGCGCCCGCGCTGCCGGCGGGGACGCTCGTGACGTGTTGAGCCGAATCGCCCAGCGCTACCTCGACTTCGCTCGCGTGCACCCGGCGGTCTACGACGCGATGTTCACCCGGGCGACCTCCCTGAGCTTCGCTGCCGACGACACCCCGTCAGCGCTGACCTCGGCATTCGCCGCATTGCACGATGCCGTCGCCGATGTCGCGAACGATCGCGACGCCGACGACCTGACCGAGGTGCTGTGGGCGGCGCTGCACGGACTGGTAGCGCTCGGCCGGACCGGTAGGCTTCGGCCCGGCCGGGACAGGGAGCGGATCGCGGTGCTGGTCGACCAGATGTGCCCATGAGGGGATCGCCGTGTCTCGCCGGTTTTGCCCCGCGTGTGGTGGGTACCGTTGGCCGATGACATCGCAGTTCACGGGCGGTGAGGGATGAGCACCAGGCGTCAGCTCGTCGCGGCGCGCGACGATGCCACCCAGCTCGTACGCGTGATCGTCGGCATCGGTTCCGACCTGGATCTCGGTGTCACGCTGCGCCGAATAGTGAGTGCGGCCGTCGAGCTCAGCGGAGCGCGCTACGGGGTGTTCGCGATCCGGGAAGGCGACAGCAGGACGCCGACGTTCATCTGCATGGGACTCGACGAGAGCGCTCACCAGGATGCTCTGCGGCGCCTCACCTTGGTCTCGGTGGGCGACGGGCTTCGTCTCGAGGACCTGTCACGGCAGAATCGCTATCTGGATCTGCGCATCGGCGAGGAGCCGCTCAGTGCGATGCTCGCGGTACCGATCATGGTGCGCGACAATCAGTTCGGCACGCTTTACCTGCTCCATGACGAATCAGGCCGCACCTTCTCCGACCTGCAGGATGCCGCGGTGCGGGCGATGGCCACCGCGGCCGCGTCCGCCATCGACAATGCGCGGCTCTTCGAATCAGAACGCGAAGCGGCGAAATGGACGAAGGCCAGCCGCGAGATCACCACCGCGCTGTTGTCCGGCGACCCGCAGACCGGGCCGCTGCAGTTGATCGTCGACCTCGCCCTGGAACTCGCCGATGCCGAACAGGCCATCCTGCTGGTGCCCAGTGAACCGGACCTGCCTGCCGATCACGTGGCGACGCTCGTCGTCGCCGCCACCGCCGGTCGGTACACAGACGAGGTGATCGGCCGACAGGTCCCGATGGACGGCTCCACCACCGGCGGCGTGGCGCGGCGCGGCCTGCCGTTGATCACCGACTCGTTCCAGTATCCGATCGAGGGCTTCACCGACGTGGGGGAGCGGTCGGCGATCGTCATGCCGCTGATGGCCGACGACACGGTGCTCGGGGTGATCGCGGTCGCCCGCCGTCCGCACCAGCCGCCTTTCGGCAACGACTATCTCGAGCTGGTCAGCGATTTCGCGCGCCACGCCGCCCTCGCCCTCGCGCTGGCCGCGGGCCGGGAGCATGCCCTCAATCGCCAACTCGCACAAGCCGAAACGGTCGACGATGCGCTCCGGGCGGCCGTCGACGAACTGCGCCGACTCTGGCGGGCCCGGCAGGTCATCGCGGTGACTTTCGCCGACAGCGGGTCCACTGCGGAGCCTCGGGTGGTCACCGGCACCGACCCGATCCGATGGTCCCAACTGTCACCCGAGGTCCAGGAGCAGATCCAGGACATCCGTACCGGTGACCTCCTCGCCCCTGTGATGCCGCAGCCAGGCGTCGCGGCAGTCGCGATCCAGCACCCCGACGGCGTGCTGGTGGTGCGTATCGAGCTGAGCGAGGCACGTGCGTTCACGCTGGAGGACCAGACCCTGCTGACGGTGCTGGGCGGCCGATTGAGCCAGGGGCTGCACCGCGTCCACCAGGTGGACCTGCAGCGGGAGACCGCGCTGGCGCTGCAACATGCGATCCTCGGCCCGGACCGCCTGCCGCAGGCTTTCGCGGTCCGCTACCAGGCGGCGAGCCGGCCCCTGCAGGTGGGCGGCGACTGGTATGACGTCGTCGATCTCGACGACGGGCGGATCGCGCTGATCGTCGGTGACTGTGTGGGGCACGGATTGACCGCTGCCACCATCATGGGTCAGGTGCGAAGCGCCTGTCGCGCACTCCTTTTCGACAATCCCAGCCCAGCGGCGACGTTGTCCCGGCTCGACCGTTTCGCGGCGCGTCTGCCCGGCGCCCAGTGCACGACCGCGGTGTGCGCAATCCTCAACCCCGACACCGGGGAGCTCGTGTACTCCAGCGCCGGACATCCGCCGCCGGCACTTGTTCTGGACGATGGTTCGGTCGACGTGCTCGACGGTGGGCACACCATCGCACTGGGGGTCCGCACCGGTCACCCCCGTCCGGAAGCGCGAGCCGTCGTGCCCGCCGGTGCCACGCTGATGCTCTACACCGATGGCCTGGTCGAGCGGCGGGGGGCGACGCTCGACGACGGTTTGCTCCGAGCCGTGGACGTGGTGCGTGCGCATCGCGGCGCGGCGCTTGACGAGTTGGTGGACACCGTCATGACCCAGCTCGCGCCCGCCGCCGGGTATCAGGACGACGTGGTGCTGCTGCTGTACCGGCCCACCGCGCCTCTGGAGCGAACCTTTCCCGCCCAGGCCGAGCAGCTGGCACCGGCTCGCGCCGCATTGCGCGACTGGTTGCATCGCGCGGGCGTCGGGCCCCACCAGGTCGTCGACATCCTGGTCGCCACCGGGGAAGCGGTGGCGAACGCCATCGAGCACGGCCACCGCGATCACTCGGACGGGACCGTCGCCCTGCACGCGAGTACAGTCGCCGACCGGGTCCGGGTGACCATCACCGACTCTGGGGCCTGGAAAACTCCTGCCGCCGTGCCGGATTCGGCGCGCGGCCGCGGAGTCGCCCTGATGCGTCTGCTGATGGACGACATGAAAGTGGACCACAGCGCGACAGGAACCACCGTCCACCTCTCCGCAAGGATTCTCTGATGCCGACACAGCTCTCCTTCGACGTCGTTGCCGACGAAGGGCGCCTCTGCCTGATCGCCGTGGGCGAGATCGACCTCAGCAACATCGGCGCCTTCAGGCAGGCGCTGGCCGACGCCACCGCCGAGGCGACCCGATCGGGTGCGCCGTTGATCGTCGACCTCGCTCGCGTCGGGTATTTGGACAGTGCGGGGATCAACGCGCTGTACGCGGCGGCCGATGACATCACCGCGATCGTCGCTCCACCGCTGTTGATGACGACGTTGCGGGTCAGCGGTCTCGCGGAAATCATCGCCGTGCACACCGCTCTAGACCCCGCTGCCGATCCGGCGACCTGACCGCGCGCCTTGCGGCGAACGCTCCGGCATTGGCACTCTCGGTGGGTGTCCTTGCACGTCTCGTCTGCTGCCGTCGCGGTCGGCCTGATCATGACGCTCGCGGCAGCGCCGGGAGTGGACGCCGGGCTTGCGCTTCCCCGCGCCGACGCCGCGCCGGTCTACGGGTATCCCGATCCACCGCCGCCGGATCTGGCGGCGGTCTCGACTTTGATGACGTCGGCGGTCGCCGCCCGCCAGCTTCCCGGCGCGGTGGTGATGATCGGCCACCGCGGCCAGACCGCGATGTTGCGTGCCTATGGGGTGCGCAAGCCGGCTGGCGAGCCGGGCGTCGACGGGGTGGCCGGCCCGGCCGAGCCGATGACCGTGGACACGGTGTTCGACGTTGCGTCGCTGACGAAGGTCCTCGCCACGGCGACCGCGGTCATGCAGCTCTACGAGCAGGGCTCGGTGCGCCTCGACGACCCCGTGCAGCGGTACCTGCCGGCGTTCAACCCCGCACACGATCCCCACCGGACGGGTGTCACCGTCCGAACCCTGCTCACGCACACCTCGGGCCTGCCGGGCGATGTCAACCTCGACGATCCGTGGGGACTTGCCCGTGCGGACCGGGCCGAAGGCATCCGGCGGGCGCTCACCGCAGCGCTGGAGGCGCCGCCCGGTGCAGCATTCCGCTACTCCGACATCAACTTCGAGATCCTCGGCGCGCTGGTCGAGGCGGTCACCGGAGAGCCGGAGAACGTCTACGTCCGACGAAACGTGTTCGCCCCGTTGGGAATGACCGACACCCGGTATCTGCCCTCGACCGGACCGGTGGCGCGCAACCAGGCGCTGATGCGCCGCATCGCTCCGACCCGGCTCGACACCGAGGGCCGGCCGTCGACCAATCCGCACTTCGGCATGGTGATGCGTGGCGTCGTCGATGACCCGACCTCGCGCCGGATGGGCGGGGTGGCCGGTCACGCCGGCGTCTTCTCCACGGCAGCCGACGTCGGGCTTTTCGCGCAGGCGCTACTGGACCGACTGGCCGGGCGTCCGAGCGCGTTTCCTCTTCGACAGGCGACCCTGCAGACGATGACGGCGCCGAACAGACCGGCCGCGCCGGGCCACCTCAAAGGGACGCGCGGACTGGGTTGGGACATCGACACGGGATTCTCCGGGTCGCGCGGCGCGCTCTTCCCGATCGGCAGTTTCGGGCACACCGGATTCACCGGGACCTCGCTGTGGCTCGACCCCGGGTCGGACACCTACGTCGTGGTGCTGTCCAACGCGGTGCACACCCCGGGCAGCCCCCCGATCTCTCGGCTGGCCGGTGCGGTGGCTACCGCGGCCGCTCGCGCACTGGGCGTCGGGCCTGCGCGGTGACCGACGCCGCCTGGTGGTCGGTTCTGCTGGGCATCGCGGGCGGGCTACTCGTGCTCTGGCTCGCCGTTGTCCTGGTCCTGTGGCTGGTCAAGCCCGATGGCGCGCGCCTCGCTGATTCCATCCGATTGCTTCCCGACATCGTGCGGCTGCTGGGTCGTCTGGCGGCGGACCGGGCACTTCCGCGGCGAGCGCGGTTGGCGATCGCCGCGACCACGGCCTACCTCGCGCTGCCGGTCGACATCATTCCGGATTTCCTGCCCGTGATCGGATTCGCCGACGATGCGATCGTCGTTGCGCTGGTGCTGCGATATGTGGTCCGCCAGGCCGGATCGGCGGCGCTGGAACGTCAGTGGCCCGGAACCCCGGATGGTCTGACGGCGGTGCGTCGTCTGTGCCGACTTCCTGAGTGACCATGGGGCCCGTACGTCCCCGTGCCGCGGGTCTTTAGACCCTCCTGCACAACGTTGCCGGGCGACATTCTGTAAGCGGTGGTTTCTGATCTGCTCGAACGGACGACGATGACCTCGCACTTCCCCAGTACCGACACGCTGCGGTGGGCGCTCGCGCTGGCCGTGCGAGCTCCGTCGGTGCACAATTCCCAGCCGTGGCTCTGGCGGATGGGCCGCGGCACCGTGTCGCTGTACGCCAATCCCGATCTGGCGCTTCCCGCCACCGACCCGGATGCCCGTGATCTGATGCTGAGCTGTGGCGCATCGCTGAACCACGCGCAGATCGCCCTGGCCGCGCTCGGTTGGCAGGCGAAGATCCATCGGTTTCCCGACCCGGCCGACGCCACCCACCTCGCCGACATCAACGTGCGCAGATACCCGCCGGCGGAAACCGACACCGTGCTCGCGGCCGCGATCCCGCGGCGGCGCACAGACCGGCGCCACTACAGCGGCCGGCCGGTTCCTGCCGCAGCCATCGCGATGATGGGTGCCCGCGCCGCCCGAGCGGGCGTCATGCTTCGCCGGTTCGATGCGCTGACGACCCTGAAGCGTCGGGTGATGGAGGCGGAACGGCGACATCACCACGATGCCGGCTACGCCGCTGAACTGGCCACGTGGAGTGGTCGGTACGGCGCGGTCGCCGGAGTGCCTGCCCGCAGCGCACCCGTGCCTGACCGGACGGCCCTGATTCCTGCCCGCGCATTCGCCGGCGCAGCCCTACGTCAGCACGCCGACGCCGAGCCCGCGCAGGACAGCGCCGCGGTCATCGCTCTGGGCACCATCGCCGATGACCGGCTGTCGCAACTGCGTGCGGGGGAGGCGACCAGCCTGGTACTGCTCACCGCGACTGCCACCGGGCTGGCGAGTTGCCCGATCACCGGACCGTTGGAGTTCCCGGATATCAGAGCCGCCGTCAGCAGCGACGTCTTCGGATCGAGCGGCCACGCACAGATGCTGCTGCGCATCGGATCGGTGCCGCAGGGCGCCGAACCGTTGCCGAGCACGCCGCGCAGGCCGCTCGATCAGGTCATCACCGCTGACGGCAAGTGACAAAATAGACGCGTGAGCTCTGCAACACCTGGGACGGGCGGCGCGACCAACGACCCAGGTGCACGACCGCTGCGCGACACCCTCTCGCAATTACGCCTGCGAGAACTGCTGACCGAAGTCCAGGACCGGGTCGAGCAGATCGTGGAGGGCCGCGACCGTCTCGACGGCCTGGTCGAGGCGATGCTCGTGGTCACCTCGGGACTGGAACTCGACGAAACCCTCAAGACCATCGTGCACACCGCGATCGACCTCGTCGACGCCCGCTACGGTGCGCTCGGGGTGCGTGGTGACGACCACGAACTCCTGGAGTTCATCTACGAGGGCATCGACGAAGAAGCCCGCGAGCTGATCGGCCACCTGCCGGAGGGCCGGGGCGTGCTGGGCGTGCTGCTCGACGATCCCAAGCCGATCCGGCTGGACAACATCTCCCACCACGCGGCGTCGGTGGGCTTTCCGGCGAACCATCCGCCGATGCGAACGTTCCTCGGTGTCCCCGTTCGCATCCGGGACGAGGTGTACGGCAACCTCTACCTCACCGAGAAGGCCGACGGACAACCGTTCAGCGAGGACGACGAGGTGCTGGTCCAGGCGCTTGCGGCCGCAGCTGGCATCGCAATCGACAACGCCCGCCTCTATGAGCAATCGAAAACCCGGCAATCCTGGATCGAAGCCACCCGCGACATCGGCACCGAGCTGCTCGCCGGCACCGATCCGGCCGCGGTGTTCCGCCTCATGGCCGAGGAATGCCGCACGCTCAGCGGTGCCCAGGCATCGATCGTGGCCGTGCGGGCCGACCTCGATGAGCCGGTCGGCGAGGTAGATGAACTCATCGTCACGGCGACCACCGGGACCGGACCCGGAACCGACCTGCAGTCGATTCCCGTGTCGGACACGGACGTCGGCGCGGTGTTCGTCGAGCAGCGCCCCGGCCGGTTCGACGTGCTGCAGTTGGCCCCCGGCTGCGTCGCCGACGGGCCCGCTCTGGTCGTGCCGGTCCGCGCCACCGACACCGTCGCGGGCGTTCTGATCGCGCTGCGGCCGGCGAGCGTGCGCGCATTCAACGCCGGTGAACTCGACATGATGGCCGCGTTCGTGGATCAGGCGGCGCTGGCGTGGCAGCTGGCCACCACGCAGCGCCGACTGCGCGAACTCGACGTTCTGTCCGACCGCGACCGCATCGCCCGCGACCTGCACGACCACGTGATCCAGCGGCTGTTCGCCGTCGGATTGGCGCTGCAGGGCACCATCCCGCGAGCGCGAACCACCGAGGTGCAGCAGCGGCTGAGCGACTCCGTCGACGACCTCCAGCAGGTGATCCAGGAGATCCGCACCGCGATCTTCGACCTGCACGGCGGTCAGTCGGGAATCACCCGCCTACGGCAGCGACTCGACGAAGCGATCGCGCAGTTCGCGACACCGAAGATCCGCACCACCGTGCAGTACTCGGGACCGCTGTCGGTGATCGGCGCCGAGCTCGCAGACCACGCCGAAGCCGTGGTGCGGGAAGCGGTCAGCAACGCCGTCCGTCATGCCGATGCCTCCTCGATGGCCATCACCGTGGCCGCCGACGACGATCTGACCATCGAAGTCGTCGACAACGGCCGCGGCATCACCGGCTCGATCACCGGATCGGGGTTGGCCAACCTCGGCCGGCGCGCCGCGGATGCGGGCGGAACGCTGACGGTCGGACCCGCCGAGGGTGGTGGTACCCGGCTGAGATGGGCTGTGCCCCTTCGCTGATCAGGGCGTCATCTGGATCTTGACGTGGCCGGCCGATCGCGACATCGCGGCCGCGTAGGCGTCAGCGGCGTCGGTCAGGGGCAGCGTGGCGGTGAAGATCCCGCTCACGTCGAGACGCCCGGAGCGCAGCAGCGGAATCAGTTCGGGCCAGGTCTGTTGCACCGGTGCGGTCGTGAACCGGACCGTCAGGCTGCGCAGCAACCCCAGCAGCGCAGGGAACGGATACGGTGCCAGATCGTGGACCCCGACGACCGACACGGTGCCGCCGACCCGCACGGCGGCGATCGCATCGTCGAGGGTGGTGTCGGTACCCACCGCGTCGATCACCGCATCCGCGCCGAGGCCGTCCGTCGCCGCCATGACGGTTGCCGCGGCTGGCGGGGGAGCCGGGGTGGCGCCGGTCAACGCGGCCCGGTCCCGCCGATACTCCACCGGATCGATCGCGAAAACCCGTGCGGCGCCGAAGAACAACGCACTGCGCATCGCGCATTGTCCGACGGCGCCTGCGCCGATGACCGCGACGGTGCCACCGACGGGGATGTCCGCACGCCGGGCCGCTGCCCAGCCGGTCGCGAGGTTGTCGGTCAGCAGCAGCGCCGCCTCGGTGTCGATGCCGTCCGGGATGCGCAGCAGCTGAAAATCGGCGGCGGGCACGGCCATCAGGTCGGCCTGGGCGCCGCCGAGCACCCCTGCGCCGAAGATCTGCGGGCCGGACACGCAGCGCACCGGATCCGATGTCGCGCATCCTGCGCAGTGGCCGCAACCCGCCACCGAGGACACCAGCACCCGGTCGCCGACTGCGAAACGTTCGACATCCGAGCCGATCTCGCGGACAACGCCGACCGCCTCGTGGCCGACCGACACCGGTTCAGCCATCGGGTAGTGCCCCTCGAGGAAGTGCAGATCGGATCCGCAGATCGCGGTCGCCGTCACCTCGAGGACGGCGCCGTCGGGGCCGGGTAGCACCGGGTCGCGGCGGTCCTCGACGCGCACGGTGCCCCCGGGGTCGACGACGACCGCGCGCACGTCAGGCCGTCCCGTCGGTGTCGATGCGGAAGTGGCTGAGGTCGGGTTCGGCCACGGCGTCGTGGTATTCGCAGAGTCGCCACGGGCTCACGGTGTGGATCTCCCCACTGCTGGTCTTGAAGTAGGAGTGCTCGACGGCCGGGTGTGCCCACACCGTCGCGGTGATCCGCTCCTGGGTGCGGCGATGCCACTCCTGGGTGGGCTCGGATAGTGGCTCCATCGCGCGTGCCCCGTGGTCGATCAGATGGGCCAGGCAAGCATTGATGTAGCGCATCTGCAGTTCCGAGTGCATGATCAAGCTGCCGCCGTGGGCCAGATGCGTTCCCGGCCCGTAGGTCATGAAGAAGTTCGGGAAGCCCGGCACCGTGATCCCGAGGTAGGCGTACGGTCGCTGCCCCCACACCTCGTGTAGATCCGCCCCGTCGCGGCCGGTGACCGTCATCGGCATCAACACCTCGGTGGCCCGAAAACCGGTGGCGTAGATGATCACATCGGCGTCGTAGGCCGTACCGTCGGCCGTCACGACGCCGTGGGGCGTGATCTCCTGCAGCGGTGTGCGGACCAGGGTGACGTTCGGCCGTTTCAGTGTGCCGAGCCAGCTGCCGTTGTCCTGCAGGGTGCGTTTCGCGGTTGCCGGGTAGTCGGGCAGGACGCGGGCAAGCAGGTCGTCGTCATCGCCGACCTGGGAGGTGATCCATTCGGTGAACATCATGCGCGCCAAGGCGTTGATCTCGCTGACCGCGTGCTGCTGATCCGGGTAGGCGGGGTCGACGCGGGCGGCGTCGAGGCCCTTGTCCGCCCCGGGCCAGAACAGCAGGAAGCGGTACCAGCGGGCGTAACCCGGCAGATTCTCCATCGCCCATCGGGCACCGTCTGGCACCGGGTCGTGGTACATCGGGTTCGGGAACATCCATTGCGCCGTGCGCTGGAAGACGGTCAGCTCCGCCACCGTGTCGGCGATCGCGGGAGCGATCTGGAAGCCGCTGGCCCCGGCGCCGACGAGGGCGACCCTGCGCCCCGTCAGATCGACACCGTGGTCCCAGCGTGCCGAATGAAAAGACGGCCCCGCGAACGACTCTCGACCCGGCAGATCCGGCAGAGCCGGACGGTTGAGCTGACCGACCGCGGTGATCACCGCGTCCGCAGTCAGCGTCCGCACGTCCTCGCCGGTGCGCACCTCGACGTGCCATGTCGCGGTCCCGTCGTCCCAGCGCGCAGAGAGGACCTCGCTGTTCCACCGCACATGCTGGCGTAGACCGTGCCGGTCCATCACGTCGGCGAAGTAGGCTGCCAGCTCGGGTTGTTCAGCGAAGAAATGCTGCCAGTGATTGCTGGGTTCGAAACTGTAGCAGTAGAGGTGATTGGCGACGTCGACCCGCGCGCCGGGATAGCTGTTCTCCCACCATGTCCCACCCGGACCGGCGTTCTTCTCGATGATCTCGAAGTCGATCCCGGCCTGCTGCAGGCGAATACCTGCCAGGATTCCCGATTCCCCGCAGCCGATCACGAGCACTCGCCGTCCCGCCGCACGGTCGGGAGCCACGGAAGCAGGGCGGCGCGGGTCGGTGCCCTCGAGATCGAGCTCCTCGAGGACCAGCGGGATGTTCGCGTCGTCGACGTGTTCGCAGGCCGCCCAGTCGAGCATCTCGCGGATGAGGTCGTCGGGCAGCGGCGGCAGGGGAGGGCAGCCGCGGTCGCGGTAGTCGACGATCGCGGGCAGGGCCGCCTCTCGGGCGCGGGCCTTGTCCTCCTCGCTCATGAAGCCCTGGATCTCGTTGAGGAACAGGCCCGCCTGCGCGAAGTCGCGGATGAAGCGCGGATCACCGGTGAGGTGCACCATCGACAGCAGCAGCGCGGGAGTGCTGACATCGGCCAGTGCTGTGGCGATGTCGTCGGTCGGCGTGTCGAATCGCCGGGCCGCGTGCACCGTCCGTGTCACTGGACCTCCCGATCGCCATATCGCAACGTTGCGTAGCGTAACTGGTGAGGTCCCGTTGGCGCAATGAACCCGCCATCAGGGTGTCCTGACGAAAAGCGTGACGTAAATCGCCTGCGCAGACCGCGTCGACGGGAGCACAATCGAGAAGTCATGTGCCGGAGGTCGGGCGCATGGGTCAGTCCTCCGGTAGGTCCGCGTCGCTGCGCGGAACTGGAGAAGGGGGTCACGACATGACGAAGAAGTGGATGTTCGCGGCGGGGGCGGCGGCAGCGCTGGTGGGTGGCGGACTGCTCGCCGCGGGGCCGGCGACCGCGCAGCCCTGCAGCAATGCGGTGGTGTTCGGAAACGGCGGTGGCCGTTGCGATTCCCTGCCCGGACCGGACGGCACCTTCCAGCGGTGCGACACCGTGTTCGTGATGGGCATCGGCGGCACCAACTGCTATCAGGTGCCCGTCGGGCCACCGCCTGCCTGATCGCCAGGATGCGCTGCGACCGTTGTAACCTCACCGCATGGAAGTACTACGGTCGGTAGTGGTCCTGCTGCACCTCGTCGGTTTCGCAATCACCTTCGGGGCGTGGGTCGCTGAGGCAGCGGCCCGCCGATTCGCCACGACGCGGCTGATGGACTACGGCCTGCTGCTCTCGCTACTCACCGGCCTGGCGCTGGCTGCGCCGTGGCCGGCCGGGGTCGAGCTCAACTATCCGAAAATCGGCGTGAAGCTCGTCATCCTCGTCATCCTCGGCGGAGTACTCGGCATGGGCAACGCGCGACAGCGGCGGACGGGAAAACTCGTGCCGCGCCCGCTGTTCCTGTCGGTGGGCGTGCTGGCGCTGACCGCGGCCGCAGTCGCCGTGGTGTGGTGATCGACCGCGCTCACTGTTCACCGAGGCCCATCAGCTCGGTGACCTGGTGATCGCGCCCGGCGGTGTAGCCGCCGTCCACGGCGATCGCCTGTCCGCTGACGAAACTGGCGTCGGCTGACAAGAGAAACGCGGCGACGGCGGCGATCTCGTCGGGCCGACCGAACCTGCGCAGCTTGTGCTCGTGGCGCACACCTTCGCGCGGGCCGGCCATCCCCTCGAGGCCCATCACCGATTCGAACAGCGGCGTCTCGATGAAGCCGGGGCAGATCACGTTGGCCCGAATCCCGCTCGGCCCGTAGTCGATTGCCGCGTTCTTGGTCAGCAGCACGACTCCGCCCTTGGACGCGTTGTAGGCGCTGCCGCCCGCCGTGCCCTCGATGCCCTCGACGCTCGAGAGCGTCACCACCGCGCCGCGCTCACCGTCGACCCGATCCTGTGTCACCATCTGGGCCAGCGCCGCGCGCAGCACCACGAACGTGCCTTTGAGGTTGACGTCGAGGACCCGATCCCATTCGGCGTCGGGCAACAGGTGAATCGGACCGCCACCGCCGACGCCTGCCGAATGCACCACGCCGTCGAGGCGACCGACCAGCTCGACGACGCGCCGCACGGCATCGCCGACCGCGGCGACGTCGAGGACGTCCGCGCGCACGTACTCTGTGGCGCTCACCGCGGTGTCGGCGAGATCGAGACCCACGACCGTGGCCTCGTCAGCCGTCAACCGCCGCACGGTGGCCTCGCCGATACCCGAGGCTGCGCCCGTGACCAGAATCCCCTTGCCCGCAAGCCCGTTCACGGGCACAGTATGGCCGACCGGGTGTCTGTCGACGGCGGATCCGTCAGCGCGGCGAATCGCGACCATCCACTCGCCGCAATCTGTATGGTGACGATGCTCACCGCTTCGATCATGCCGAGGAGAGATCATGACAGCGCGATTGGCCGGCAAGGTCGCCCTCATCAGCGGAGCCGCTCGCGGAATGGGCGCCTCACACGCGCGAGAGATGGTGGCCCACGGCGCCAAGGTGGTGTGCGGCGACATCCTGGACGCCGACGGTGAACGCGTCGCGGCGGAGCTGGGTGACGACGCGCGCTACGTGCATCTGGACGTCACCGATCCGGACGACTGGCGCGCGGCGGTGGCCACCGCGCAGGACGCGTTCGGCTCCCTCGACGTACTGGTGAACAACGCCGGAATCCTCAACATCGGCACGGTCGAGGATTACGACATGGCCGAGTGGCAGCGCATCCTCGACATCAACCTCACCGGCGTGTTTCTGGGCATCCGCGCCGCGGCGGGGCCGATGAAGGCGGCGGGCCGCGGGTCCGTCATCAACATCTCCTCGATCGAGGGGATGGCCGGCACGATCGCCTGCCACGGGTACACCGCCACCAAGTTCGCGGTCCGCGGCCTGACCAAATCGACTGCGCTGGAATTGGGGCCGTTCGGCATCCGGGTGAACTCGGTGCACCCGGGACTGGTGAAGACGCCGATGGCGGACTGGGTACCCGAGGACATCTTCACCACGGCGCTGGGTCGCATCGCCCAACCCGTTGAGGTCAGCAACCTCGTGGTGTACCTGGCCAGCGACGAGTCGAGTTACTCGACCGGGGCCGAGTTCGTGGTCGACGGGGGCACGATCGCCGGTCTGGCGCACAAGGACTTCTCCGCAGTCGACGTGGACGCCCAGCCCGACTGGATCGCGTAGCCCTACCGGTCCGACTTCTAGTCCACCGAGGGGCGGTCCATGCGGCGGCCCAACTCGGCCCGCGACGTGATACCCAGTTTGCGGTAGACCCGGGTGAGGTTGTGCTCGACAGTCTTTGCGCTGATGAACATCGCCGCCGCGATGTTCTTGTTCGTCGCTCCGGAGGCGGCCATCTCCGCCACTCGGCGTTCGGACGGCGTGAGCGCCGTCAGATCGTCCGAGGGTGCCACCACCGTGCGGGCCAGTTCGGCGCGCGCCCGGCGCGCCCACAGCGGTGTCCCGAGTCGCTCGAACGTCTGCAGTGCCTCGGTCAAAATCGTTGCGGCAAGCTGCTTTTGCCGCAGTCTCCGCTGCAGCTGACCGAGGACGAGCTGCGTGCGCGCCCGCTCGAAGGGCATCGGCAGCCGGTCGTGCTCGGCCAACGCGCGGTACGCGGCCTCCTCGGCGGCGCCGACCTGCCCGGCGGCGGCGAGCACCACCGCGCGGCACCGGGTGCCGACCGCCTTCATCCACCCGCGGTCGTACTCGGCGCCGTCGCGTTCCAGCGCGGCGGTCAGGGTGTCGGCCTCCTCGAGACGGCCCACCGCCACCATCGCCTCGATGACGTCGGGAAGATGCCACCCGTAGGCGATCTCGGTCGACAAGCCGGGTTCAGTCAGGAACGACATGTCCAGGGACGCCAGCGCTTCCCGGTGCCGGCCCAGCGATTCCTCGAGGAAGCACAGCGCCATGCCCGGCCAGTCGGCGATGTGCGACGCTGTGCGACCACGGGTGGCGGCGACGACCCGGCCGGCGTCGGTGCGGGCGTCGTCCTCGTGCCCCAGGAACGACGACACCACTGCGCGCACGGTCAGCGGGATGATCACGACGTCGTCGCCACCGAGTTGCTCGGCCCGTTCGACCGCATCGGCGGCCTCGGCTGCGGCCTCGGTGAACCGGCCACGCCAGATGTGGTTCATCGCCAGGAAACCCGCGATCGCCATCATGTCGCTCTCCGCGCCACGCTCCGCGCACACCTCCCGCAGCGCGGTGAACTGCTCGTGGGCCTGCGCCAGCTTGCCGGTCCAGGAAAGGGTGAGCGCCTGCACCAGCGGTGCCCGGAAGATGATCGGGACGTCGAACGCACTGTCGTAGCACTCCAGCGCGCGACGCAGCGCCCGCTCGTCGAGACCTCGTCCGTTCTGGAAGTCGATGTACACCGACCAGGCCAGCGCCGTGCTGATGATCGCAGGCACGCCGAGCTCCTCGGCGAGCTTCACCGCGTCGCGGCCGTGCCGCCGCGCATCGTCGGGCTCACCGATGTTGTTCAGCGCGAACGACAATCGCAGGAGAACCTGAATCAGCACGGCGATGTTGCCCGCGGCATCGTCGGCCGCGCCGCGCAGCAGCTCCACCGCCTCGCTGTGCTCGTTGCGGTACATCAGCACCGTGGCCAGCAGGCTCGCCGCGAGCGCGCGCACGATCTCGGGTTCACCCGGCGGGATCTCCGCGAGCAGCTCGCCTGCGCGGGCGACGTTGCCTGCGAGGAAGTGGTTCTCGGCCGACTTCAGCCGCCGCAGCGCGGTGTCCCCGCCCAGCCCGATCGCCAAGTCGACCAACTCCGCGGCCGCGGCGGGCGCGCCGCGCGATCGCGCCGAATCCGCGGCAGCGTCGAGTGCGGTGAAGATCTCTTCGGTGCCGGTCGCCGAGGCCAGCGCCAGATGGCGGGCATGCACCTCGGGCAGCGTCACCACGGACGCCAGATTGCGGTGCATCGCCCGGCGAGCCGGTGACCCCGCGTCCGTGTAGACCCCGCTGGCCAGCAGGGGGTGCCGGAACCGCACCTGGTTGCCCTGCAGGCTGAGAACACCTGCGGCTTCGGCACGCTCGATGAAGTCGATCACCCGATCGTCACTGATGTCGTTGGCCTGCGCCAGCACATCCACCCGCGCGTCGGCCAAACACGCCACGCTGAGCAGGAACTCCCGCATGGGCGCGTCGAGGGAGCCGATGTGGGCGCGCACCACCTCATGGAGGGTGGGCGGCAGTGCCTGATCGGTGACCGCGTGCCCCTCGCCGATCGCCCGAGCCAGCTCGACGGCGAAAAACGGGTTGCCGCCGGAGATCTCGGCGATGCGCAGAATCGTCGGACGGGAGAACGTGCGGCCCATGCGGTCGGAGATCAACGCGTGCAACGCCGTACTGTCGAGCGGCCGTACGGCGCTGCGGTGGATTCCATCGGGTCTGCTCAACGTCAGCCACGTCGTCGTCGTGCCCTCGCCCGGCCGGCATCTCTCGGTGACCAGCACCCCGAACCGGCCCTGGAGCCGGCGTGCGGCGAACGCCACCGCCGTGCGGCTCGAGACGTCCATCCATTGGACGTCGTCGATCGCGATCATCACCGGACCGCCCTGCGCCAGTGCGTGCAGCACCGCGACGAAGGCCGCGGCCACCACCCGATGGTCGGTCACCGGGCCGCCGTCACCGGCCCGCAGGAGCACCCGGTCCAGCGCGAGCCGCTGCAGCGGCGGCAGGCCGGCGAGGACGGCGGGGTCGACGTCGGCGAGCAGGTCGGCCAGCGCGGCGAACGCCATCACCGATTCGGCCTGCCCCACTTGTGCGCTCAGCACCCGAAAGCCCTCGGTGCGGGCCTGTTCGACCAAACCCAGCCACACGGTGGTCTTCCCGATCCCGGCTTCGCCCTCGACGATCAGCCCGGCGGGTCGCTGTGCTGCCGCAGCCAGAAACTCAGCAACCTGCGGATCGGCCATCGATCCTCGGGGAGCGGGCGGCATGATGTCCACTATCGCAGCGGGCAAAGGAGTGTGCAAAGACCGCGGGTTCGCGCGTCCGGCTGCATCGATCCACGACTCAGCGCAGCCTGACCACGACCTTGCCTCGCGCAGTCCGGTCCTCCAGCGCGGCGATGGCCTCGCCGGCGCGCTCCAGCGGGTAGACATCGGGTTCCGGCGGACGCACCGCGCCGGACGCCAGCAACGGCGCCAGCTCTGCCCACTGCTCGGCGAGGTAGCCCGGATGTGTCATCGTCCACGCGCCCCAGCCCACGCCCACGGCGTCGACGTTGTTGAGCAGCAGGCGGTTGACCTTGACGGTCGGGATCTCGCCACCGGTGAAACCGACGACCAGCAGGCGCCCGCCCGGTGCGAGCGATCGCAGCGAGTCGGTGAAGCGGTCCCCGCCCACCGGGTCCACGACGATGTCGACTCCGCGACCACCGGTCAGGTCCTTCACCGCGTCCTTGAAGCCGTCGGCGAGTACCACGTCCGACGCTCCTGCGGCGCGCGCCACGTCGGCCTTGGCGTCGGTGCTGACCACCGCGATCGTGCGGGCGGCACCGAAGGCCGACGCCAGCCGCAGCGTCGAGGTCCCGATGCCCCCGGCGGCGCCGTGCACCAGCACGGTCTCACCCTCGCGCAGTCGCCCGCGGGTGCGCAGCGCGAAGTGCACGGTCAAATCGTTGAACAGCAACCCGGCGCCGGCTTCGAACGACAACGAATCCGGCAATGCGAACACTCGTTCCGGTTGCAGCGCAACGACTTCGGCCATCGCACCGGACAGCATGGTCAATCCGGCCACCCGGTCACCCGGCCGGACATGTGCGCCGTCGGGTGCACTGCGCACGACGCCGGCGATCTCGGCTCCCGGCACGTAGGGGAGCTCGGGCTTGTACTGGTAGAGCCCACGGGATTGCAGTGCATCGGGGAAGGCGACGCCGGCGGCGTGCACCTCGACGACCACGGCGTCCTCGGTGGTGGCCGGCTCGTCGATCTCGACCAGCTCAGCGGCGCTGGGCCCGTCCAGACTGCCGATGTGGATTGCTCGCATGCCGACCATTGAACAGCACGGGGGAGTCGCAGTACCGGCGGTACAGTCCTACAGGGCAGTATTGCGCGGATGCAACGACGCAACCGGGGGACAGGCATGGCAGCACGCACTGGTGGCCGACTGCGAGGCACGTGCTTCGCGCCTGCCCGCGACCTGGCGCCCGGCCGCGTCGTCGAGGTGAGATCCCGTGACGGCGTTCGCCTGCACACCGAGGTCTTCGGACCCGACGACGCCCCCGCGGTCGTGTTGGCCCACGGCATCACGTGTTCCCTGCGGGTGTGGGCCTACCAGATCGCCGATCTCGCACGCGACCACCGCGTGATCGCGTTCGATCACCGAGGACACGGCAGAAGCGGCGTGCCGCCGCGGCGCGGCGGTTACAGCATCGACCATCTCGCCGGTGACCTCGACGCGGTGCTCGCTGCCACGCTGGCCCCGGACGAGCGCGCCCTGATCGCCGGGCACTCCATGGGAGGCATCGCGATCACGTCCTGGGCGGAGCGGTATCCGCACCGGGTCGCAGAGTGCGCGGCTGCGGTGGCGTTGATCAACACCACGACCGGTGACCTGCTGAAGCACGTGAACCTGTTGCCGGTGCCCCCGTCGCTGACCCAGGCACGGGTGCGCGCGGCGGGCTCGCTGTTGCGGACGTTCGGAGGGGCGCCGCTGACGCGGCTCGTCGACGGGCCCAACCGACGGTTCGTGCAGATGATCGCGGTGGGTCGAGACGCCGAAGCGGCGGTGAGCGACTTCGTGTTCGAGTTGTTCAACGCGACGCCGGCGGCCGGTCGGGGCGGATGGGCGAAGGTCCTGGTCGACCACATGGGGCCCCGGCACATCAGTCTGAAGAACCTGACCGTGCCGACGATGGTGATCGGCAGCACCAAAGACCGCCTGCTCCCGATCGTCTCGTCGCGACGCATCGCCGCGACCGCGCCGAATCTCGCCCGGTTCGTCGAGGTGCCCGGCGGCCATTGCGCGATCCTCGAGCAGCCCGTCGAGGTCAACGAGCAGCTGCGCTGGCTGCTCGGGGAAACTCAGGAGCGCCGCGTCAGCTCCTGATGCGCCTCGGCGGCCGCACGCTGCCCGGAACGCACCGCGCCGTCGAGGAACCCCGGCCACGTGTCGGCGGTTTCGGTGCCGGCCCAGAAGATCCCGTCGACGGGTGTCCGCAGCAACCGGCCATGGGCCGTCCACGATCCAGGTGGCACCGCCGCTGTCGGCCCGCCCGGTGCGAAAGCCTCTGCGCCCCAGCAGTGGTCGAGGTAATCGACGGGGTGCAACGCGGCGCCGCCGAACAGCGAGGCGAAATTCGCCAGCGCCGCGTCGCGACGCTGTTCGGGTGGCAGCGGATCGAACAGCCGGGCGTCGGTGAAGCCGAGCAGCACCCCGGGGCCGTCGTCGCCGGGGCTGACGTCGAACGTGATGAAGACCGGCCCCTCGTCGGAGAGGGCTTCCCCGGAGTAGCCGTTCTCGCGCCAGAACGGCCGCTCGTAGGCGGCGTAGGCCTTGCTCAGGTGGCCCTGCGGCCAGTGCCGGGCGAGCGCGTCGTATCCGGCGGGAAGCGCGGGATCGAACGTGATGGCGCCCCGGTGCTCGGGCGGTACGGCGACGATGACCGCGGCGCCGGTGAACTCGCCGCGGTCGGACACCACGGTGAGGGCGCCGCCGCGGCGCTCGATGCGGCGCACCGGGGCGCCCAGCACGACTCGCTCGCCGAGATCGCCGGCCATTCGAACGGCGATCTGCTGCGTACCGGCCAGGAACCGGTCCTGTTGCGCGCCGTTCCTGACGTCGAGCATGCGATCGAGCCCGCCGGCGGCTTTGACGTAACGCACGGCGTGCAGCATCGACACCGCGTCCGGCTCGCATCCCCAGGTCACTCGCGCCATGATCGCCATCAGGTCACGCGTCGAGGCGCCGGCGCGCATCGACCGGAGCCACATGTCCAACGTGAGCGCGTCGAGCTCGTCGGCGATTGGAGACGACCACGGATCGGCGATCGGCACCTGCTTGCTGATACGTGCGAACCGCCACTGGATGCGCGACACGTCGAGGAGCTCGAGAATCGACAGCCGGGGGATGGTGCTGCGGTAGGTGCGCACCCGGCCTCGCCACCGGATCAGGTTCCTGCCGTGGCTGTAGGTGGGCACGGTCTCGGCGCCCACCTCGCGGGCCAGCGCCAGCACGGCGTCCTGCGTCGGGCCGACGAACGTCGCGCCGAGGTCGCCGGGCCCGCCGGGGACCGCGCCGGGGTACGAACGGCCCCCCACCCGGGCGCGGCCCTCGACCACCACGACGTCGCGTCCGAGTCGCGTCAGCTCCCGCGCCGCCGACAGGCCGGCGAAGCCGGCTCCCACGATGATCACGTCTGCCATGTAGCGATTCTGGCGTGCTGGTCGTCGGGTAGCGATGATTTGCACGCCGAAGTCGAGCTATGGTCCCGGGTTGTGCAGGTGATGACGGCGCTGATGAGTCCGATCGGTGCGGCGCATCGGGCCGCGGCCCTGCGCGAGGCGGGTGCCAGCGGGGTGTTCACCTTCGAGGGCCCGCACGAATCCGATCCGGGTCATGCCTCGGCGCGGCGGCTGCTGGCGTTCTACGGCTCCACCCCGGCGTACCGGCCCGCGCTCGACGTGCACGGCTGGGGTGATCTGCAGCCCGAGCTCAATGCCCTGTCCAAGCAAGGGCGCTGGGCCGAGATGGGTGGGCTGATCGACGACAATGTGCTGCACACCATCGCCGCCTGCGGCACACCCGCCGACATCGCCGCGCACATCCGCGACCGCGCAGCCGGTGTCGCCGACCGCGTCTGTCTGTATCAGCCCGGCCCGATCCCGGCGGAGACCCTCAGCGAGATCGTCGATGCGCTGACCGCGGGCGCGAGAACGTAGTCCCGGAAGACACTGCAGCCGTGGCGATCACCGTGCGGGAACTGGCGGGGGTCGACCGTCTCGGCTTGCGGGTGGTCGCGGGCGACTCAGGCGTGGACCGCCCGATCGCGTGGGCGCACGCCATCGAGCTCGCCGACCCGACGCCCTACCTGTCCGGTGGCGAGCTCGTGATGACCACCGGAATCAACATCGGCGCCGATGCCGCCGCGCAGTCCGCCTACGTGTCGCGGCTGGTTTCGGCCGGCAGCGCCGCGCTGGCCGTCGACACCGGGACGACGTTGAGTGCGGTTCCCGTCGGCGTTGTCGATGCCGGCGACCGTGCGGGCCTGCCGGTGCTCGAGGTGCCGCCATCGACACCCTTCATCGCCGTCACCAAGACCGTCATCGACGCGCTCGCCGACGACGAGCTGCGCGCCGTGCAGCAGGTGGTGGACGGGCAGGAAGTGCTCGCACGGGCGACAGTCGCGGGCGGCATCCCCGGGGTGGTCGACGCCCTCGCCGACCGGCTGTCGGCGACGGTGGTCGTGCTGGGAGCCGATCACAGCGTGCTGGCCGCTGCGGGCCCGCATCGCGCCCGGCTGATCGCCGCGCTCACCGACAGTGCGCAGGCGTCACGGCGCGGCGCCTACGTCGCGGGGGATCTGGACGCGTTCATCTCCGTGCAGAATCTCATCACAGCACAGCAGGATCGGGCTCGCCTCGCCGTGCGGTCGCTCGCCCCGCCGTCCAACGCCGACCGGTTGCTGGTGGCCCACGCCGTGTCGCTGATCTCCATCGCGTTGGAGAAGCCGGCCGGGGTGGTCGACGCCGAGCAGCGGCTGCGCAGCGCCGTGACACAGGAACTGCTGCGCGGTTCGGGTCTCGTCGACGACGGCATGGTGCGGTTCTTCGGCTTCCAGCCCCACGACGAGGTGGTCGTCGTCCTGCTCACCGACGTCGGGCCGATGCTTGCCGCGCAACAGGACTGGGGGAGGCGACTGGCCCCTAGCGGGCCCTACCTGATGGCGCCCCTGACGACAACGACGGGCGACGAGCTCGTTCTCGTACTGCCCGCCGCCGACAGGGCTCGGGTCGCTGAGATCAGACCCGCGCCGGCCCGGGCACTGGTGGGCGGGTCGAGTGGCCCCGTCTCACTCGACGACATCGCCGTCGGCCTCGAGCAGGCACGAATCGCCTGTTACGCCGGTGGGGTGCGCTTCGCCGCGTACTCCGATCTCGGACCGCTCGACACGCTGTTGGCGGGCCGGAGTACGGCCGAATTATCGCTGTTCGCAGCACCTCTGGCGCCGATGAGCGCGGAGCTGGTGACGACGCTGGAAGCGTTCCTGCGGCACAACGGCCACCTCGAGAACGCCGCGTCAGTGACCGGCGTGCACCGTCACACGTTGCGCCACCGGATGCGCCGTATCGGCGACATTCTCGACGACGACCTCGACGACGCCGACACGCGGACCCGGCTCTGGCTCGCGCTCAGGGCCAGACAGCTGCTGTCCGACCGGCGTCAGCCGCCGAGCGGGGGCGGCCCTGAGCGGTAAGTGACGGGGGTGGCCGACAGCGTGATCGGGTTGGCGACCTGCGGGGCGCCCCCGCTGGGCATCGCCACCGCGGCCTCGATGCCCAGCTTCTGAGCGAACGCGAACGCCTCAGCGACGTCGTTGATCGGTCCGGCCGGCACGCCGGCTGCGGTTAGCTCGGCATACCAGTGGTCGGCGCCGCAGCGGCGCATCTCGGCTTCGATCAACGCGCACAACACCTCCCGGTTCTGCACGCGGGCGGGATTGGTCGCGAACCGGGGGTCCTCGCCCCATTCGGCGCGGCCGAGGGCGGCTGCGAACGCGCGGAACTGCTTGTCGTTGCCGACGGCCACCGCGATCGGCCGGTCGGCGGTCTCGAACGTCTGATAGGGCGCGACGCTGGGGTGGCGGTTGCCCATCATTCCCGGCACCACCCCGGCACCGAGGTATCCCGACGCTTGATTCACCAGAGAGGACAGCAGCACCGACAGCAGATTGGTGTCCACACGCTGGCCCTCACCGGTGCGATCCCGGTAGGCAAGGGCGGCCAGGATGCCGCTGAGCGCATGCAGGCCGGCGAGGACGTCGACGAGCGCCACTCCGACCTTGGTGGGGTCGCCGGGCTCGGTGCCGGTGACACTCATCAACCCGCCGACGGCCTGCAGCAGCAGATCGTAACCGGGCAGCTCCGCCCCGCCTGACCGGCCGAACCCGGTGATCGAGCAGTAGATGACGTCGGGTCGCATCGCGCGCACGTCGTCGTAACCGAGCCCGAGTTTCTCCATGGTGCCGGCGCGGAAGTTCTCGACCACGATGTCGGCGTCGCTGACCAGCTCGCGGGCCCGCTGCAGATCGGCGGGATCGGTCAGATCCAGCGCGACCGATCGCTTGTTGCGGTTGACCGCGTTGTAATACGTTGCAACGCCGGCAGAGTCGTACGGCGGTCCCCAGTGGCGGGTGTCGTCGCCGGTGTGCGGCCGCTCGATCTTGATCACCTCGGCACCGAAATCACCGAGCATCATCGTCGCGTACGGCCCGGCGAGCACACGGCTGAAGTCGACGACGACGATGCCGTCGAGTGCGCCGGCGGTCATGCGACCGGCCTGCCGCCGCGCAGGTACACGGTGGTGGTGTGGGTGAAGAAGTCCCGCGCGGCCGCGCCCTGCTCCTTCGGGCCGAGCCCGCTCTTCTTCGCGCCGCCGAACGGTACATGCGGGTCGGCGCCCGCCGACTCCGAATTCACGTGCAGCACGCCCACATCGATGGACTGGACAGCCTGCAGGGCGCGGGTGAGATCCTGGGTGAACACGGCTGCCGAGAGCCCGAACTCGCTGTCATTGGCCAGCGCGAACGCCTGCTCGGCGTCGGCGGCCCGTTTGACGGCGACCACAGGTCCGAACAATTCCTCGGTCCACACGTCGGCGTCGCCGGCGCCCAGCTCGAGCACGGTGGGGGCGACGAAGTAGCCGTCGGCGCGGGCATCCGAGTACGGTGCGCCGCCGGTCAGCACCGTGGCGCCCTGGTCGGCAGCTATCGCGATTCCTGTCGAAATGTTCTGCTGTGCAGACGAACTGATGACGGGTCCCATCTCGGTGGAGTCGTCGGTGGGATCACCGACACGCAGCGACGCCGCGCGTTCGCACATCGCGTCGAGGAAGCGGTCGGCGATGCCCGTGGTGACGATCAGTCGCGACGTGGCAGTGCACTTCTGGCCGGTCGAGCGGAACGCGCCGAGCAGCACCTGCTCCAGTGCGAGATCGACGTCGGCGTCGTCGAGCACGACCGCGGCGTTCTTGCCGCCCATCTCGGCCTGCGCCGGTATCCCTCGCGCGGCCGCCGCCGCGGCGATCCGCCGCCCCACCGCCGTGGAACCGGTGAACGTGATCGCGTCGACCCCGTGGTGATGGACCAGCGCGTCGCCGACCTCGGCCTCGCCGACGATCAGGTTCAGTACACCGGCCGGCAACCCCGCAGAGGTCAGCGCCTCGGCGAGGCGCAGCGCCAGCAGCGGCACGGTGCTGGCGGGTTTCCAGACCACCGTGTTGCCGAACACCAGAGCCGGTGCGATCTTCCACGCCGGGATCGCGATGGGGAAGTTGAACGGCGTGATCACTGCGACCACGCCAAGAGGCTTGCGCGTCACCAGGATCTGTTCGCCCGCGCGCGGGGAGGCGTAGATCTCGCCGGCCTGCCGATCGCCCTCGTTGCCGTAGTAGCGCAGGATCTGCGCCGCCCGGCGCACCTCGCCGACCCCTTCGGCCTTGGTCTTGCCCTCCTCGGCGGCCAACTCGAGCCCCCACGCGGTGGCGTGGCCGTCGACGATGTCGGCGGCGGCCAGCAGGGTTGCGCCGCGCTGGTGGATCGGCGTCGTCGCCCATGCGGTGGCGGCGTCGGTCGCGGCGGCCACCGCGGCGTCGACGTCGGCGGTCAGGGCTCCGCCTCCTTCGGCCACCACCACGTCCGGTCGGGCCGGATTTCGGCTGATGATCGCCTCGCCGCGACCGGGCATCCAGTGCCCGCCGATCAGGTGGGTGATCGCAGCCGTCATGACCTGAACGCGGCGTGCCCGGTCAGCGCCTTGCCGATCGAGAGCAGATGCATCTCGGAGGTGCCCTCGTAGGTGAGCACCGATTCGAGGTTGTTGGCGTGCCGGAGCGGGGAGTATTCCAGCGTGATTCCGCTGCCGCCCAACAGGGTTCGGCATTCCCGCGCGATCGTTAGCGCCTCGCGCACGTTGTTGAGCTTACCCAGGCTGACCTGTTCGGGCCGCACGCCGTCGCTGTCCTTGATCCGGCCCAGATGCAGGGCCAGCAGCATGCCCTTGCCCAGCTCGACGGTCATGTTGGCCAGCTTTTCCTGAGTGAGCTGATAACTCGAGAGCGGCTTGTCGAACACGTCTCGGGACTGGGTGTAAGCGATGGTGGTCTCCAGGCAGTCGCGGGCGGCGCCGAGCGCACCGAACACGATGCCGAAGCGCGCCTCGTTGAGGCAGGACAGCGGCGCACCCAGGCCATCGGCGTGGGGCAGCTGCGCAGAGGCGGGCAGCCGGACCTCGTCGAGGACCAGCTCCGAGGTCACCGACGCGCGCAGCGAGAGCTTGCGGTGGATGGCGTTGGCGGTGAAGCCGGGGGTGTCCGTGGGCACCAGGAAGCCGCGAATGCCGTCATCGGTCTGCGCCCACACCGTGGCGACGTCGGCGAGGTTGCCGTTGGTGATCCACATTTTGGTGCCGGTCAGCACCCAGTCCGACCCGTCACGGCGCGCCCGGGTGCGCATACCGGCCGGATTGGAGCCGAAGTCCGGTTCGGTCAGGCCGAAGCAGCCGACGGCCTCCCCGGTGGCGAGCCTGGGCAGCCACTCGTTCTTCTGCTCGTCGGAGCCGTAGCGGTGGATCGAGAACATCGACAGCGAGCCCTGCACCGAGACGAAGCTGCGGAAGCCGCTGTCACCGGCCTCGAGCTCCATGCACGCCAGCCCGTAGCTGACCGCGTTGGTGCCCGCGCAGCCATACCCCTCCAGGTGCATGCCCATCAGCCCCAGCGAGCCGAACTCCTTGGCCAGCTCCCTGGGCAGCGTGGCCGATTCGAACCAGTTCTCGACCTCCGGCCGCAGCGTGGTGTCGACGAATTTGCGGACGGTCGCCGCGATCTCGCGCTCTTCGTCGTCGAGCAGGCGGGCGATGTCGAACAACTCCAACGGTGCGTAGGTGTTCTTCTTCGCTGCGGGGGCGGTGGTGGTCATGGGGACTCCGTCCGGTCGTGAGGCGCTCGGCTCCCACGGTAGACACCGCGGCCGCATCGGTACATGTCCAGGGTGTACATCCGTAGTCGTCCGGTTGTACAGGATGTCGCGACGAGATTGCGGTGGTTCATCGCCGCGGTGTGGTCTGGATCTCTAGAGTGGGTGGTACGCCTGCGGACCACAGGAGGTACGGGTGGAGGAATTCTCGGACGTCGTGATCATCGGTGCCGGCATTTCGGGCATCGGCGCGGCCTACCGGATCGCCGAACGCAACCCCGGGGTGCGGTACACGATCCTGGAGCGACGGTCCCGCATCGGCGGCACCTGGGATCTGTTCCGATATCCCGGAATCCGTTCCGACAGCGACATCTTCACGCTCTCCTTCCCATGGGAGCCCTGGACCCGGCGCGAGAACGTCGCCGACGGCGAACACATCCGCGAGTACCTGACCGAGACGGCGCGCAAGCACGGCATCGACCGGCACATCCGGTTCGACACCCACGTCACCTCGGTCGAGTGGGACTCCGGCAGCGACACCTGGACGGTGCGGGCCCAGCAGGACGGACAGGAGCGGGTGTTCCGCGGCCGGTTCCTGTTCTGCGGCACCGGCTACTACAGCTACGACGACCCCTACCGGCCCGACATCGCCGGACTCGACTCCTTCGGCGGGCCGGTGATCCACCCGCAGTTCTGGCCCGAGGACCTCGACCTCACCGGCAAGCGCGTGGTCGTCATCGGCAGCGGTGCCACCGCGATCAGCCTGATCCCGGCGCTCAGCGATCGGGCCGGTCACGTCACGATGCTGCAGCGCTCACCCACCTACATGATGTCGATGGCGCGCATCGACCCGATGGTCGACGCGATCCGCAAGGTGCTGCCGCGCCGGTTGTCCCACGCGGTGGTGCGCTTCCGCAACGCGATGTTCCACGTGCTGACCTACTTCATGTTCCGTAAGGCGCCGCGGTTCGGGCGCTGGCTGATCCGGAACCGGACGGCGGCCGCGCTTCCTCCCGGGTACGACGTCGACGTGCATTTCAAGCCGCGGTACAACCCATGGGACCAGCGGATGTGTCTGGTGCTCGACCACGACCTGTTCGACCGGATCGCCGAGGGCCGGGCCGAGATCGTCACCGACACCATCGACCGCGTCGACGAGACCGGCATCGTGTTGCGCTCCGGCAGGCATCTGGATGCCGACATCATCGTCACCGCGACCGGACTGCAGTTGCAGGCCCTCGGCGGCATCCGGGTGCTCGTCGACGGCGACGAGATCGAACCGACCGATCGATTCGTCTACAAGGAGTACCTGCTCGAAGACCTGCCGAACATGGCGTGGTGCATCGGCTACACGAACGCCTCGTGGACGCTGCGGGCCGACATGACCGCGAAGGCCGTGGCGAAACTGATCGCCCACATGAGGACCAACGGCTACACCCATGCCTATCCGCACCGCGGCGACGCCCCGATCACCGAGAAGCCGACGTTCAATCTGGAATCGGGCTACGTCAAGCGCGCACCGAACGCGCTGCCGCGATCGGGGACCCGCAGGCCCTGGAACGTGCGGCACAACTATGTGCTCGACGTCGTCGACCACCGCTTCGACCGCATCGAGGAGTCGATGGTGTTCGGCCGGGCGGCCGTGCGCGAGCCCCATCCCGCCTAGAGGTCAGGCAGCCTAGGGCGCGACGGAGAGCCAGTCGGCGAAACCGGACGGATCGTGGCGCCCGAGTGCGCCGTGTTCGAACAGGCCCCAGCCTTCGCGCTCGGTGCCGTCGGCATCGCGGCACACCGCCCGGCCGACGTGGTCGATCACCCCGAACCCGGCTCGGCCGATGATCGCCGGGTCGGTCATGTCGTAGGTGAGCCGCTCGGTGAAGCGCTCGCCTTTCCACATCCCGTGCAGCCAGTCGGAGTCCCCGCCGTACCCGCCGCCGACGTGAATCGGCACCGGAAGTTTCGACTCGACATCGAAATGCAGTGCGCTGCCATCGAGTCCGGTCGCCTCGATGGTGGCGCCGGTCGGAATGCGGGTGCCGGAGCGGTACTGGATCGTCACCCGCGGCCAGCCGAGCTGCTCGACACGGCCGTCCTTCCAGATGCGCGTGCAGTCGTTGACCGACCGGAAACCCTGCGGGTCCTCCTGGATGATGATCACGATTCCGAAGTCGTCGAAGGCCATCGGCACGTAGAGCCACCACATGCCCTCGAACGGTGGATCGTCGGGACGTCCCGCCGGCTCGGCCTCGCCGATGGGCCGGATACCCCAGGAGCGATCCCGCGTGCCGATCCAGCGCGCGGGGTCGACGGTGATGTCTTCTCCGTCGATCGACAGCTGCCCGCTCCACGTACCCACCTGGGCGAAGCGTTGCGCGTCCAACGTGACCCGGGTACCGCGGCGCATGATGTGCGGCTGCTCCTGGACGACGTCGAAGAGCCCCTCCCAGGTGAGATCGGCGGCGATGCCCTCGGTGTCGTCGCAGACAATGCGAAGTTTGCGCAGCGGCTCGATCACCTCGACGCGATAGCCGCCGACGTGCTGGTTGAGCCTGTCGTGATCGATGGCGTCGGACAGGTGCACCGCCGTCTGGGTGTCTCCGCTTCCGCCATATTTGCCGCCTCCGCGGCGGACCAACAGGAAGGCGTCCTTCACCCCGAGGTTCGGGTAGTAGCCGATACCGCTGATCAGGAAGATGTCGCCGGTGCGGTCGTGGGCGTTGAAGTAGGACCGGTCGTAGAAATTGCGGTCCGAGGACCCCGGCCACGCGATCGGCTGCGGAACCTGGTGTACCGGGTACTCATCCATGGGTCCGAGCATCAGGCGTTCTCTCCCAACAATTTTCGCAGTAGTGACGCGTGGTAGAACAGCGATTCGACGTCGGCGGGCTTCTCGATCTCACCGAAGTGCACGCGCCGTGCGCCGGTGCGCATGAACACGCAGCACCACACAACCGCGGAGTAGACGTGGAACCAACGCAGGTCGCCGATCTCGACGCCGGTCAGTTCCTGATAGGTGGCGCGGATGTCCTCGTCACGCAGGAAATCCGGCATTCCGGGCAACCCGGCGAGCTTGGTCAGTTCCTGGAACACCATGTGCGCGAACCCGAGCCAGGCCACGTCGAATTCGCGGGGCCCGACGGTGGCCATCTCCCAATCGAGGACGGCGACGGGGGAGAAGTCGCGGTACATCACGTTCCCGATACGTGAATCTCCCCACGCCAGAACAGGCTCGGTGGCCGCGACATCGTCGGGGAAGTGCTGCTCGAGCCAGGCCAGCGCGCGTTCGACCAGGGGCGCACGCCCGATGTCGGGCACGCTGAACTCGTACCAGTTCTTCAGCCACCCGAAGTGCCGGTGCAGCGCCGTCTCGCCAGGCGGGTCGACGTCCTGCAGGAAAGCGAACGTCTGCCGTGCGTTCGGGATCGCATGCAGCTTCGCCAGCACTGCGATGGTCTCATCCTGGAGGCGGCGCTGCTGGGCCGGGTCGGCGTCGAAAAGCCAGTTGTCCCCGAAGGTGTAGGGCATGACGTCGGGAGGCACGCTCCCGTCGATGCGGTCCATCAGGAAGAACGGCCGGCCGAGCACCTCGCCGGTCGGTTCGAGCCACCGGACCTGCGGCACCGGGACGTCGGTCAGTTCGCCGACCAGCCGGATGACCTCGTGCTGGTGGTCGAGCCGGTAGTGCTCGAACACCGGGACGTCGGCGTCCGATGGTGCAACGCGGGCGACCCAGCGCTGTTCCACCGGCGTGCCGCCCTGCGTCCAGCGACCCGACAGCAAGATGGTCTCCGACGACATGCCGTTGGCGTCGATGCCGCTGTCGACGGTGATCTCCGGTGTGGTGTCGGGTATCAGCGACGACAACCACTGCGACAGCGTGGCCGGTACGTCGGTCATGTCGCGGCTGGACCGCTGCAGCCGGTCGACGTCTTCGACTGCGGGGTCGCTGCTGCCAGGGGGCACGAGAGTGTCCTTCCTGCCGCGGATTCGACGCCGCGGCACCCCGAATACGTTACGGTGGGTAGCGTTATGAAAGCAGACCTGCCCTCGGCTGACAAGCCCCCGAGCGCCGGACGTCCGCGCGACCCCCGCATCGACGCGGCCATTCTTCGGGCCACCGCCGACCTCCTGGTCGAAATCGGTTATCCGAACGTGACGATGGCGGCGGTGGCCGAGCGGGCGGGCACCACCAAGACCGCGCTCTACCGGCGGTGGTCGAGCAAGGCAGAGCTCATCCACGAGGCTGTGTTCCCCGTGACGCCGACCGCGATCGACACCCCGCCCGGCGACATCGCCGCGGACCTGCGCGCCATGGTGGCCGCTGCGCGTGATGTGTTCACCAGCCCGGTGGTGGCGGCAGCGCTTCCGGGGCTGATCTCCGATGTGTCCGCCGATCCGGCGCTGCTGGCCCGCGTCAGTGCCCGGTTCACCGATCTGTTCGAGGCGGTGCGGTCACGGCTGCGCGACGCCGTGGACCGCGGTGAGGTCCGCGAGGACGTCGATCCCGACGGGTTGGTCCATTTGATCGGTGGCGCAACGATGTTGGCGATGCTGCAGTCTCCCGAGTACCTTGCGAGCCCGGCATGGGTCGACAGCACCACCTCGATCCTGCTGCACGGCGTCGTCACCTAGCGCCGTCCGTCAGGGCAGGAATCTGCCCGCCGCGTCGACCACGTCGAGCAGCGGTTGCGGCAGCGCCCCGAGCAGGAATGTCACGACTGCGGTCACCGCGACGACACCCGTCGTCAACGCGCTGGGCACCACCACGGTCGGGGCGTCGTCGGGCCGGTCGGTGAAGAACATCAGCACGATCACCCGCACATAGAAATATGCCGCGATCGCGCTGGCGATCACACCGACGACCACCAACGGGATCGCCCCGCCCTCGCCGGCCGCCTTGAACACCGCGAACTTGCTGACGAACCCACTGGTCAGCGGAATCCCGGCGAACGCCAACAGGAACAGCGAGAACACGATGCCCACCAGCGGATAACGCTTACCGAGCCCGGCCCACCGCGCCAGCGCGGTGTCCTCCTCACCGTCGGCGTCGCGCACCAGGCTGACCACCGCGAACGCGCCGACCGTCGAAAAGCCGTAGGCGAACAGATAGAACAGCGTCGCGGACAGGCCCGACTCGGTGCCGGCGACCACGCCGGTCAGGATGAACCCGCTGTGCGCGACCGCCGAGTACGCCAGGATGCGCTTCACGTCGTTCTGCGTGACCGCGGTGATGGTGCCCGCCGCCATCGTGGCGATCGCGACCGCCCACAGCACGGGTCGCCACGCATCGCCCAGGCCGGGCAACGCCACCGAGAACACCCGTAGCATCGCGCCGAACGCGGCCACCTTGGTGGCCGCGGCCATGAACGCCGTGATCGGTGTGGGCGCCCCCTGATACACGTCGGGAATCCACGAATGGAACGGCACCGCACCGACTTTGAACAGCACCCCGACCAGCAGCAGAGCGATGCCGACCAAAGCCAGCGACGGGGTGCCGCGATCCGCGGACACCGCGTCGGCGATCCCCGGAAGGGACAGCGTGCCCGCATAGCCGTAGAGCATCGCCGCGCCGTAGAGGAAGAACGCCGACGAGAACGCGCCCAGCAGGAAATACTTCAGCGACGATTCCTGGGACAGCAGCCGCCGCCGGCGCGCCAGCCCGCACAGCAGGTACAGCGGCAGCGACAGCACCTCCAGCGCGATGAACATCGTCAGCAGGTCATTGGCGGCAGGGAACAACAGCATCCCGCCGACGGCGAACATCGTCAGCGGGAAGACCTCGGTCTGGATGACACCCGCTGCGATGGCCTGCTTCTCGGCGACACTGCCTGCGACCGCCGAGGCCTGCGGAGTGAACGCATCCAATCCGTCGCGCTGCTCAGCTCGGTCCGGCACCGCGATGCGCCGCTCACCGATGAGCAGCACGCCGAGGACGGCCACCAGCAGGATGGTGGCCTGCAGGAACAACGCCGGCTTGTCGATCGACACCGCGCCCATGACCGCAGGAAAGCCGTTGCCGCGGCCTATGTCTTGCGCCACCAGCACGACCGCGACGAACGCGGCGAGCAGCGCCACGAGGCTGAGTGCGATCTGGGTGCGGTAGCGGTGTCGGCGCGGCAGCACCGCCTCCAGCAGGACGCCCAGCACGGCCGCGCCGAAGACGATCAGCATCGGTGCGATCAGGCTGTACTCGACCGACGGGGTGGGTAGGGTCATCGCACCGGCCCTTCCGCCGTCCGAGGGGTCGGGTCTGGTCGGTCGATCGTGGTGAGCGTGTGCGTCACCGCGGGGTCGATGACGTCGAGCGCAGGTTTCGGATACACCCCGAGGACCAGCAGAAGGGCGAGCAGCGGTGCGACGACGACGAGTTCGCGCGGCCGCAGGTCGCGCAGGCGGGATTCGCCCTGCGCCAACGCGTCCGGGGTGGGCCCGGTCATCATCCGCTGATACGTCCACAGGATGTAGATCGCCGAGAGCACGAGCGCGCTCGCCGCCAGCACGCCGAACACCGGGTAGCGGGTGAATGTACCGATCAGCACCAGGAACTCACTGATGAACGGAGCCAGGCCCGGCAGCGACAGCGTGGCCAGGCCCGCGACCAGGAAGGTGCCGGCCAGCACCGGTGCCACCTTCTGCACACCGCCGTAGGCGCTGATGAGCCGGGAACCCCTGCGCGACACCAGGAATCCGGCGATCAGGAACAGCGCCGCCGTCGAGATGCCATGATTGACCATGTACAGCGTGGACCCGGCCTGACCCTGGCTGGTCATCACGAAGATGCCCAGGATGATGAAGCCGAAGTGCGAGATGGACGTGTAGGCGATCAGCCTCATCACATCGGTCTGACCGATCGCGACGACAGCGCCGTAGATGATGCCGATCACCGCCAGCGTGATGATGAGCGGACTGAAATAGGTGGCAGAGTCGGGGAACAGCGTCAGGCAGTACCGGATCATGCCGAAGGTGCCGACCTTGTCCATGATCGCCATCATCAGCACCGCGCTCGCCGGAGTCGCTTCGACGGCGGCGTCGGGCAGCCAGCGGTGCAGCGGCCACAGCGGCGCCTTGATCGCGAACGCGAACATGAAGCCCCCGAACAGCAGGTGCATGACCACCGGGTTCATCACGAACTCACCGCCGGCGACGGCGGCGACGATCGCCCGCAGGTCGAAGGTGCCGGCGTCGAACGCATCACTCGCGGCGGTCGCCACGTAGAGACCGACGACGGCGGCCAGCATGATCAGCCCGCCGAAGAGGTTGTACAGCAGGAACTTCACCGCCGCGCGGCTACGCTCACGGCCGCCGAACCCGCCGATCAGGAAGTACATCGGGATCAGCATGGCCTCGAAGAACACGTAGAACAGCAGGATGTCCAGCGAGACCAGTGAGATCAACACCATGCTCTCGACGGCCAGCGTCAGCGCGAAGTAGACGTGCACCGAGCGGCCGCCCCAGCTGATCCGGTCCCCGGCGTCGTTCCACCCGGCGACGATCAGCAGCGGTACCAGCACCGCGGTCAGCACGACCAGAGCCAGCGCGATGCCGTCGACACCGAGGATGTATCCGGTGCCGAAAGACGGTATCCAGCGGTAGTTCTCGACGAACTGGTACTGCTCACCACCGGGGTCGAAGCCGACCGCGACGACCGCGGTGACCGCGAGGACCACCAGCGACACCGCCAGGGCGACCCACTTCGCCAGCGAGCGTGCCGCCGCGGGCAGCAGCATGACCACCACCGCGCCCACCATCGGAACCGCCCACAGGACCGTCAACCACGGTGCCGTCACCACAGGTTCACCGCCAGGATCAGGGCGACGACGAATGTCGCGCCGGCGAGCATGGACAGCGCGTAGGAGCGGGCGAAGCCCGTCTGCGTGCCGCGCAGGCCATCAGAGACCCGGCTGATCGCGGCGGCCAGACCAGCGGCGGCGCCGTCGACCACCTCGTCATCCAATTCGGTGAGCCCCCTGGTCAGCTGCGCGCCCGGCGCCATCAGCACCCGTTCATTGAACGCGTCGCCATAGAGGTCGCGCCGCGCCGCGACCGTCAGCGCCGAACCCTGCGGTGCCTCGTCGGGTACCGCGCGGCTGCCGTACATCCGGTAGGCAATCGCGATGCCCACCGCGACGACGGCCAGCACGATCACAGTCACCACCCACACCGGCAGCACATGGTGTGCCTCGTGCGCGCCGACGACAGGTTCCAGCCAGTGCTGCAACGTGCCCCCGATCGCCAGCGCGCCGCCGGCAGCCACCGAACCGACGGCGAGCAGGATCATCGGCCACGTCATCACCGCGGGCGCCTCGTGGGGATGTGCGCTTATCTGATCCCCCGTCGCTTCGCTCGCCCCGTCCGCCCAGCGCTTCTCGCCGAAGAACGTCATCAGCATCACCCGGGTCATGTAGAACGCGGTTATCCCGGCACCCAGAACTGTTGCCCCACCGAGAATCACGCCTCTGGCGCCGCCGGCGCCGAGCGCGGCCTCGATGATGCCGTCCTTCGAGAAGAACCCGGCCAGCGGGGGAATGCCGATGATCGCGAGATAACCCAGCCCGAACGTCACGAACGTGACCGGCAGGGCCTTGCGCAGACCGCCGTAGCGGCGCATGTTGACCTCGTCGTCCATCGCGTGCATGACCGAACCGGCGCCGAGGAACAGGCCCGCCTTGAAGAAGCCGTGGGTCAGCAGGTGCATGATCGCGAACGCATAGCCCGCCGGGCCGAGGCCGGCGGCCAGCACCATGTACCCGATCTGGCTCATCGTCGAGGCCGCGAGCGCCTTCTTGATGTCGTCTTTGGCGCAGCCGATGACCGCGCCGAACAACAGCGTGACCGCACCGACGACCACCACCGCCGTCTGCGCGTGCGGCGCGAGGTCGTAGACCGGGGCGGATCGCACGATCAGGTACACCCCGGCGGTGACCATCGTGGCGGCGTGGATCAGCGCCGACACCGGGGTCGGGCCCTCCATCGCGTCGCCGAGCCAGGACTGCAGCGGCACCTGCGCCGACTTGCCGCACGCGGCGAGCAGCAGCATCAGGCCGATCGCCGTCAGCGTGCCCTCGCCCAATTGCGGCGCGGCGCTGAACACCGCCTCGAACGAGACAGCGCCCAAAGCTGAGAACATCACCATCAGCGCCACCGCCAAGCCGATGTCACCGACCCGGTTCACCACGAACGCCTTCTTGGCCGCCGTTGCGGCCGATGGCTTGTGCGACCAGAAGCCGATCAGCAGGTAGGACGCCAGACCCACGCCCTCCCAGCCCATGTAGAGGCCGAGATAGTTGTCGGCCAGCACCAGCAGCAGCATCGCCGACAGGAACAGGTTGAGGTAGGCGAAAAAGCGACGGCGGTCCGGGTCGTGCGACATGTACCCGATCGAATAGATGTGGATCAGCGATCCGACACCGGTGATCAACAACGCGAAGCACATCGACAACTGATCCAGCTGCAGGCCGAAGTCCACCTGCAAACCGCCCACCGGCACCCAGCTGAACAGTGCCTCGTGCACGCCGCGCTGCTCCGCGTCGCGACCCACCATCGCAACGAACAGCGCTGCCGCACAGGCGAACGACGCAAGTGCCGCGACGGTCCCCAGCAGGTGACCCCACCGGTCGGTGCGCCGGCCACCGAGCAACAGGACAGCCGCGCCACCCAGCGGCAGGGCGATGAGCAGCCACACGGGAAGCGTCACGTCAGGCTCGTCTCTTCTTCGCGCAAGCGCTCATCAATTCCTCAGCAGGCTGGCGTCGTCCACATTCGCCGACCGTCGCGTCCGGAAGATCGTCATGATGATCGCCAACCCGATCACGACCTCGCAGGCCGCGACGACCATCGTGAAGAACGCCACGACCTGCCCGTCGAGGGTGCCGTGCATCCGGGAGAACGCGACGAACGCGAGGTTGCCGGCGTTGAGCATCAGCTCGACGCACATGAACATGACAATGGCGTTGCGGCGCAACAGAACACCGGCAGCGCCGATGGTGAACAGAAGCGCCGACAGGTACAGGTAGTAGTCGGGGCTCATCGCAGCTCCCGGCGTCCGGTTGTGGGTTCGGCCGGCCGGTCATCGCCGGGCACGGGACGAATCTGCAGGATCCCGCTGACCGACAGCTCCGAGCCGCGTCCGTCAGGGAGCCGCGCCGGCACGTCGACGGCGTTGTGGCGAGCGTAGACACCGGGATTGGGCAGCGTGGTGGGATGCCCGCCCGGTGCGAACCGCTCGATCGCCAGTTCCCGCTGTGTCTTGCGGCGCTCGAACCGTTCCCGGTGCGCGAGCACCATCGCGCCCAAAGCGGCCGTGATCAGCAGCGCGCCGGTCAGCTCGAAGGCCCACAGGTACTTCGTGAACAGCAGCACGGCCAGACCTTCGACGTTGCCGTTCGCATTCGCCTGCCCCAAGCCGGTGAACCCGTTCGCCGACACGGTGCCGATCCCCGCGATCAGCAGCACGCCGAACCCGACACCGACCACTATCGCCGAGACACGTTGCCCCCGAATCGTTTCCACCAGGGACTCCGAGGAATCCACGCCGATCAGCATCAGCACGAACAGGAACAGCATCATCACCGCGCCCGTGTACACGACCACCTGCACGACCCCGAGGAACGGGGCGTCCTGCGCGATGTAGAGCACCGCGAGCGCGATCATCGTGACGGCGAGCGAGATCGCCGAATACACCGCCTTCGGCGCCGACACCACACCGAGCGCGCCGATCACCGCGACCGCGCCGAGGACCCAGAACAGCACCGCCTCACCCATGGGTCACCGCGCGTCCAGCGGCTTGATGTTGCCCAGGTAGTAGTCGTCGTCGGTGCTTCCGGGAGCCATGGCGTGCGGCGGTGGCTCCATGCCGGCGCTCAGGGGGGCGAGCAGCTTGTCCTTGCCGTAGATCAGATCCGATCGGTTGTCGTCGGCCAGCTCGTAGTCGTTGGTCATCGTCAGCGCGCGCGTCGGGCACGCCTCGATGCACAGCCCGCACCCGATGCACCGCAGATAGTTGATCTGATAGACCCGGCCGTACCGCTCGCCGGGGGAGAACCGCTCGGTCTCGGTGTTGTCGGCGCCCTCGACGTAGATCGCGTCGGCGGGGCACGCCCAGGCGCACAGCTCGCACCCGATGCACTTCTCCAGGCCATCGGGATACCGGTTGAGCTGGTGCCTGCCGTGGTAACGCTTGGCGACCGGTCCGGGCTTCTCCGGATACTGCTCCGTGACAGGCTTTTTGAACATCGCCCCGAACGTCACGGCGAATCCTGCGATCGCGTCGAAGAACCTAGGCATCGGCACGCTCCTTCTGGGGTATCGGAGGCACCGGGTAGGCGCCGGACACCGCCGGGGGGACGGGGGTGGGGGAGGACGGTCTGCGGGCACGGCGGGACCGCCACGCGAACGCCACCGCCGCTGCGAGAACGACGGCGGCGAGACCGATCAGCGCGGTCACCCAGGTCGGCAGACCCTCGTCGCCGAGCGACCGGGTGATCGCGACGACCATGATCCAGGCCAGCGACACCGGAATGAGGATCTTCCACCCCAGCGCCATGAACTGGTCGTAACGCAGACGGGGAAGGGTCGCGCGCAGCCACATGAACACGAACAGGAACATCCACACCTTGGCGGTGAACCACAGCAGCGGCCACCAGCCGGAATTGGCGCCGTCGATGATGCTGAGTGGCCACGGCGCGTGCCAGCCGCCGAGGAACAGGGTGGTGGCCAACGCCGACACCGTGGTCATGTTCACGTACTCGGCAAGCATGAACATCGCGAATTTCAGCGACGAGTACTCGGTGTGGAAGCCGCCGACGAGTTCACCCTCGGCTTCCGGTAGATCGAAGGGCGCGCGGTTGGTTTCGCCCACCATCGAGGTCAGGTAGACCAGGAACGACGGCAGAAGCAGGAACACGAACCAGGTGTTCTCCTGCGCGGCAACGATGCCCGAGGTCGACATGGTGCCCGAGTAGATGAACACCGCCGCGAACGACAGCGCCATCGCGATCTCGTACGAGACCACCTGCGCCGATGACCGCAGCCCGCCGAGCAGCGGATACACCGAGCCAGATGCCCAGCCCGCCAGCACGATTCCGTAGACGCCGATCGAGGTGACGGCGAGGATGTAGAGCACTGCCACCGGCAGGTCGGTCAACTGCAGGGCGGTGCGGTGCCCGAACACCGAGATCTCGCCACCCAGCGGGATCACCGCGAACGCCATGAACGCCGGGATCACCGAGATGACTGGGGCCGCCAGGTAGATCCACTTGTCCACCCCGGCGGGGATGAGTCCTTCCTTCAGCGCGAGTTTGACCCCGTCGGCCAGCGACTGCAGCAGCCCCCGCGGGCCGACCCGGTTGGGTCCGAGCCGCATCTGCATGCGGCCGAGAATCTTTCGCTCCAGCAGGATCGCGACGAGCACGGTCAGCAGCAGGAACACGAAGATGCCCAGCGCCTTGGCCAGGATCAGCCACCACGGATCGTGGCCGAACAGGGTGGGATCGGGGTAGGTCACGGCTGCTCCCTCCCGATCGTCACCAGAGCGCCCGACGTCGCACCCAGGCTCGCGTGCACCGCGCACCCCGGCGAGCTCGTCGGCACCCAGACCACCCGGTCGGCCATCTCGGTCACCATCAGCGGAAGCGTGATCGACCCCCGATCAGTGGACACCGTCACCGGATCGCCGGGCCCGGCTCCGATCTCGGCGGCGGTGGCCGCTGACATGCGCGCCACCGGGAGATGTGCGGTGCCCGCGAGGTGCGGTTCACCGTCCTGCAGCCGTCCTCGATCGAGCAGCAGCCGCCATGTCGCGAGCACCGCCTGGCCGGCAGCCGGTTCGTGCGCCGACCCGCCGGGGCGGTCGACGCCGTCTCGTGCCCCCGACCACAACCCCGCGCGGGCCCGATCCTCGGCGACGGCGGCCGCCGACGCGGTACCCAGGTCGATGCCGAGCTCGTCGGCGAGGAAACCGAGCACCCGGAAGTCGGACAGCGCATTGGTGTGCAGGGACGGCTCGAACGGACGAATCCGGCCCTCCCAGTTGACGAACGAGCCGGCCTTCTCCACCACCGGCGCAACCGGGAACACCACGTCGGCGCGGTCGGTGACGGCGCTGTGGCGCAGCTCCAGGCTCACGACGAACGGTGCCGCGTCGAGCGCGGCACGCGCGGCCGCGGGATCGGGGAGATCGTCGACGTCGACCCCGCCGATCAGCAGTGCCTGCAGCTCACCGGCTGCGGCCGCCGCCAGAATGCCGGCAGTGTCGCGCCCGGGCTGTTCCGGGAGCGCATCGACGTTCCACTGCTGCGCCATCGCTGCGCGGGCGGCGAGGTCGTGCACGGGGCGGCCACCGGGCAGCAGGGTGGGAAGGACGCCGG
>JAEXZY010000098.1 GCA_023404955.1 Actinomycetes bacterium | reverse complement strand
GCGCGGTGCCGGCCTGGCGGCCGGCTCTCCGTAGCCCCTCACCTAAATCCGTTTAGCGGGGCGCCAAGTATGAACGACCGGGACCCGTCACGCGCAACCCTGGGTCCGCGTCGAACTGCACAGGCCGCGTGACCTTTTCGTCCCAATCTGAGCCCGCCGAAGCGCTTCGCGCCGGCGGGCAGGGGCCGAAAACCCTGCTCCGTCCACCACGGCCCTCTGTCGGGATTGCGCGCACCACCCCGCCGTTCCCCTGCACCCCAGCGCTAACCGGCGCACATCGGCAGACCCGAACGGAGAACACCATGACCATCGACACCGCGATCATCACCGCCAACGCGATGACCAGCCTCGACCACCCCGTCGACTGCTTGGTCGACGCCATGATCGAAGCCCAACGACTCCTCGGTCAAGTCAACTGGAACACCATTACCTCGACCCGAGCCCGCGGCACCTACCGCAGCCCCGACGGAACGCCCGCATCCGTCACCGTCGTCGACACCCAACCCAGCCCCGACCTGCTGGCCGAAATCCAGACGTGGATGGCGCGGTCCTGACCCCAGCAAGCTCCCGGGCCCGGCCAGCACCTTACGCAGGTGACCGGCCGGGCCCCCTTTTTGCGTCGGAGAGGCGCGCCTGCGGCGCGATGCCGACCTGACGGCCGGCTCGTCCGTAGCCCCTCACCATTACCCGTTTAGCGGGGTGCCAAGTGTGACCGACGAGGCCCCGTCACGGTCAACCCACGGTCACGCCGAACTACGCAGGCCGAGTGACCTTTTCAGCCCTACCCCTGCCCGCCGAAGCGCTTCGCGCCGGCGGGCGGGGGCTGAAAACCCTGCTCCGTCCGCCGCTCCCTCTTCGAGGTTGCCCGCGCCACCCCGCCGGTCGATTGCACCCCAGCGCTAACCGGCGCACTCATCACCCACTCGAACGGAGAACACCATGACCCTCGACCTGCGCTCCAGCACCGACGTCCTGGCCGCCGTCCCGGCCCTGCTCGGATTCGCCCCCACCAACAGCATCGTCGGAATCGTCATCGACGACGACGGCACCCAGCAGAGCATCCTCGTCGCCGCCCGCTACGACAGCGACGCGCCTCTGCACACCGCCATCAAGTTCGTCAACGCCCTGCCCTTGCGCGGCGACGACGGAATTGCCCGCAGCGTCCTGCTCATCGCCATCGCCGACGCCGAGCACCAGGCCCTCGCCGGACACCACCTCGACGCCATCAGCCGCCAGCTGCACGCGCTCGGCAGCGCGGTCTTCAAGCGGCTCCACGCCGACCAGCTCGACGCCGGCCACTCCTGGACCGATGTCGACACCGGAGAGGCAGGTCGCACCGTCGACTACCGAACCTCAGACCTGGCCCTGCGGTTCGCCGTCGAGGAGGGCCGTTCCATCCTGGGCGCCCGCGCCGACATCGCCGCCGAGTTCACCCCCGGCGACCCGGCACCGGAGGCCGAGATCACCGCCGACGTCGTGACCCACACCATCCTGAGCCTGTACGCAGCCCTCAACGACCCCGACGGACTCACCGCGCAGCTCGCCGCCAACACCGGCCACCTGATCACCACCAGCGTCACCCACCGCGACGCACTGCTAGTCATCAGCGCCACCCGCCTCGACACAGGAGGCACCCTCTGGACCCGGATCGCGCGCCAACTGCGTGGCATCGCTCGCATCGAGGCACTCGCGCTAGCCGCTGCCTGCTTCTACGCCGGCAACGACTCCGTCCGCGCCGGCCTCGCCCTCGACGCCGCCCAAACCACCGCCGCCGACAACGGACTCGAGGACACCAACCTCGTGGCCTTGCTCGACACCGCGCTGCAGAGCGGACTCCCGCCCGCAGCAATCCGCCAGATGCTGGCCCGCCTCGGCGACACCCCGCCCACCAACTGACCCGACCAACCCCGTGAGTCCGGCCGGCCCCCTCACCCGAGATGGCCGGCCGGACTTCATCTCGCCCCATCACCCGTCCGACCACCAGGAAGGAACCACCATGACCGACCGCCACGACCGCCGAGACGGACACGCCGCGCGCTACTCCTACGAACCCGACGGCACCCACTACGTCGAGCAGACCGTCCAGGTCTATCTGCGGCTCTCCGACGACCGCACCCGGTGGATCATCGACGCCGCCAGCGTCGACGGCTGCGCCCTCGACAGCGCCATGAGCGACTGGAGCGCCAGCAACACCGAATGCGCCCGCGACAGTGCCGATTGCGACGACGTGCTCGCCGCCGCGAACACGCTGCCGCTACCCACCGGCGAAGAGCTCGCCCACCTACTGCTCGACGCCCTGCCCGACTAACACCACCGGGGGCGGGCCCCCCCCTTTTGGTCCGGATGCCCCAACGCTCCCCCACGGCAACGACAAGGGCGACATCCCGCGCCCCGCACACCGCCGCCCTGGCGGGCGCGGGATGCCCGCCTGCGGCGGGCTCGTCCGCAGCCACTCACCTTGGAAGCCGTCAGCAGGGGTGTGCAGCGTAATCGGCCGGGGGCCCGAGCCGTCAAGGGACGTCCGGTGCTGGTGCCGGCGGCGGAGGACATGTGCGGCCCTATCAGCTCGCTGACGCTCGCGGGC
>JAEXZY010000013.1 GCA_023404955.1 Actinomycetes bacterium | reverse complement strand
GCGGTCAGCCGGCTGACCGCCGCCGCGACGGGCGCCACCTGATGGGGGTCCAGCGCCGTGATCGTGGCGACGTCGGCCCGGGTGCGGATCGGGTGGTCGATCACCGGGCCCACGTCGGGCACGATGTCCAGCGCCACGCCCGCCGCGCGCAATGGGACGACGATGTCGGAGAACAGGATCGCGGCGTCGACGTCATGGCGACGCACCGGCTGCAGCGTGATCTCGGTGATCAGGTCGGCGTCGAAGCAGGCCTGCATCATGGTGTTCTTGGCTCGGAGAGCCCGGTACTCGGGCAGGGACCGTCCGGCCTGCCGCATCATCCACACCGGCGTGCGGTGGGGTTTGCGGCCGGCGACGGCAGCCAGGTAGGGCGATTCGGGCAGCTCGCGGCGCGTGTTCATCGCTGCCCATGCTGCCATGCCCGCTGCGCCCCGAATCGGCGCGCCATGAGCACAGACCTGTGAAAATGGACTACCGTCGATCGGCGTGACCTCCGCCGAACCGGCTCAATTCCGCGAAGCGGTGGCGGCGATGAACGCCACCACCGTGCGGCCGGAGATCGAGCTCGGCCCGATTCGCCCGCCGCAGCGCCTCGCTCCGTACAGCTACGCCCTCGGCGCCGAGGTCAAGCATCCCGAAGCGACCATCGTCCCGGAGCGCTCCGACGGCGACGCGTTCGGCCGGCTGATCCTGCTGCACGACCCCGAGGGCGCCGACGCATGGGACGGCACGATGCGGCTGGTCGCCTACATCCAGGCTGATCTCGATTCCACCGAGGCCGTCGATCCGCTGCTGCCCGAGGTGGCGTGGAGCTGGCTGGTGGAAGCGCTCGCCGAGCGGGCCGACGAGCACACCGCACTCGGCGGCACCGTCACCGCCACCACGTCGGTGCGCTACGGCGACATCTCCGGGCCGCCGCGCGCACACCAGCTGGAGCTGCGGGCGTCGTGGACGGCGACCACCCTCGAGCTCGGACCGCACGTCGAGGCGTTCTGCGAGGTGCTCGAACACGCCGCAGGACTGCCGCCCGCCGGGGTGACCGATCTGGGTTCGCGCACCCGCGCCTGATCGCCCGTGACCGAACCCGACACCGGCGGCTCCCCGCCGGACGCCGACCACCCCGGCGACGCCGAGACCCCACAGGCGACGCCGCTGCTGGCTCCCCGCGAGGGCGTGCCCAACGTTTCGGTCAGCCGCAGCGAGATCGCGCGCGCCGCAGAGTTTCTCGCGTCCGGTTCGGGCGCGTTCGCCGTCGACGCCGAGCGTGCGTCGGGCTTCCGGTACTCCAACCGCGCCTATCTCGTACAGATCCGGCGGGCCGGCGCGGGCACCGTGCTGATCGATCCCGTCAGCCACGGCGGCGACGCCGTCGAGGTGCTCGCCCCGGTGGCCCAGGTGCTCTCCGAGGACCAGTGGATCCTGCACGCCGCCGACCAGGATCTGCCCTGCCTGGCCGAGATCGGGATGCGGCCGCCGTCGCTGTACGACACCGAACTGGCCGGGCGACTGGCCAACCTGGACCGGGTGAACCTCGCGTCGATGGTGGAGCAACTGCTCGGACTGGCGCTGACCAAAGGGCACGGCGCCGCGGACTGGTCGAAAAGGCCGCTTCCCGACGAGTGGTTGAACTACGCGGCACTCGACGTCGAGGTGCTGATCGAGCTGCGCGATGCGATCGACGAAATCCTCACCGCGCAGGGCAAAGACGGTTGGGCCAGGGAGGAATTCGAATACCTGCGAACGGTCGAGAGCTCGCCGACCCGGCGGGACCGTTGGCGGCGCACCTCGGGAATCCACAAGGTCCGCGATCCGCGTGCGCTGGCCGCGGTGCGCGAACTGTGGCTGACCCGCGACCAGATCGCCCGCCGGCGCGACATCGCCCCGGGCCGGATACTGCCCGACGCCGCGATCGTGAACGCGGCGACCGCCAACCCGGACACGGTCGACAAGCTCACCGCACTTCCGATCTTCGGCGGCTCCCGGCAGCGGCGCAGCGCCGGGGTGTGGCTGGACGCGTTGGCGCGGGCCCGCACCGCCGATCCGCCGTCGTCGCAGGAACCGTCCAGCGGTCCGCCGCCGGCGTCGCGGTGGGCCCGGCGCAAGCCGGAGGCCGCTGCGCGACTGGAGGCGGCTCGTGCCGCGATCAGTGAACTGGCACAACGGGTTTCGGTTCCGCCGGAGAACCTGTTGGCGCCCGATATCGTGCGCCGGCTGTGCTGGGACTGGGTCGCCACGGACGGCTCGGCCGACACGGCCGCCGCCGTGGAAGCGTTCCTGGCGGGGACGGCCGCACGGCGCTGGCAGCGGGAACTCACCGCGCCGGTGCTGGCCGCCGCCCTGGAATCGGCGCCGAGCGACTAGCGCGAGACCAGCTCAGTCGAGCTGCTGGCTGACTTCCTTGTCCGCGACGCGGGTGCCCAGCGCCGCGACCCAGCCGGTGATCTGCCGGGCGAGGTTGCGTTCGGTCAGGCCGACCTCGGCGAGCACCTCGCCGCGGGACGCGTGCGCGAAGAACTCCTGCGGCAGCGCGGCGTCACGGCACGGCACATCGATCTCGGCTCGGCGCAACGCCGCCGAGACCGCCGACCCGACGCCGCCGTGCACTCCGTTGTCTTCGAGGGTGACCACCAGCTTGTGCTGGGCGGCCAGCGGAGCGAGGACCGCGGGCACCGGCAGCACCCAGCGGGGATCGACGACGGTCACGCCGATGCCCTGGTTGCGCAGCCGCTCGGCGACCGCCAGCGCCATCGAAGCGAACGGTCCGACGGCGATCACCAGCACGTCGTCGGTGAGGCCGTCGGCGGGAACCGCGAGCACGTCCACCCCGTCGCGACGTTCGATGGCCGAGATGTCTTGCCCCACATCGCCCTTGGGGAACCGAATCGCGGTGGGCCCGTCGTTGACGTCGAGCGCCTCGGCGAGCTCTTCGCGCAGCCGGGCGCCGTCGCGCGGCGCGGCCACCCGCATACCCGGCACCACACCGAGGATCGACAGATCCCAGGTGCCGTTGTGGCTCGCGCCGTCGGGTCCGGTGACGCCGGAGCGGTCGAGCACGATGGTGACCGGCAGCTTGTGCAGCGCGACATCCATCATCACCTGATCGAACGCCCGGTTGAGGAACGTCGAATACACCGCGACGACGGGATGCATACCACCCATCGCCAAGCCGGCGGCAGAGGTGATCGCGTGCTGCTCGGCGATGCCCACGTCGAAGAACCGGTCGGGATACCGCTGCCGGAACGCGCTCAAACCCGTCGGGCCCGGCATCGCCGCGGTGATCGCGACGACATCGCGCCGCTTGCCCGCCAGCGAGATCAGCGTGTCGGAGAACGCCGACGTCCACCCGGGACCCGGGATCGTCGTCGCCAGACCCGTCTCCGGATCGATCACGCCGCACGCGTGCATCTGATCGTCTTCGTCGTTCTCCGCGGGGGCGTAACCCATGCCCTTGCGAGTGACGACGTGCACCACCACCGGGGCGTTGAAGGCGCGGGCATGCCGCAGAGCGCTCTCCACAGCGTGTTCGTCGTGACCGTCGATGGGGCCGACGTACTTCAAGCCCAAGTCGGTGAACATGACCTGCGGGGACAGCGCATCTTTGATGCCAGCCTTGACGCTGTGCATGCACTGGTAGCAGAACTCGCCGATCAACGGCACGCCACGCACCGCCTTACGCCCCTCTTCGAGCGCCCGCTCGTAGACGGGCTGCAGCCGCAGACGTGCCAGATGCTCGGCGAAACCGCCGATCGTGGGCGCATAGCTGCGGCCGTTGTCGTTGACGACGATGACCACCGGGCGCTTGGAGGCCGCGATGTTGTTCATCGCTTCCCAGCACATGCCGCCGGTCAGTGCGCCGTCACCGACGACGGCGACGACGTGGCGGTTGCGGTGACCACTGAGCTCGAAGGCCTTGGCCAGCCCGTCGGCATAGGACAGAGCCGAGCTGGCGTGGCTGGACTCCACCCAGTCGTGCACGCTCTCCTCGCGCGACGGGTAGCCCGACAGGCCGTCCTTCTTGCGCAGCGTCTCGAAGTCCTGAGACCGGCCGGTGAGCATCTTGTGCACGTAGGCCTGGTGCCCGGTGTCGAACAGGATCGGATCGTGGGGCGAGTCGAATACGCGGTGCAGCGCCAACGTCAGCTCAACGACACCGAGATTGGGTCCCAGGTGACCGCCGGTTGCCGCGACCTTGTGGATCAGGAAGTGGCGGATTTCCCCGGCCAGCGCATCCACCTGTGCCTGCGACAGGTGCTGCAGATCAGCGGGACCGCGGATCTGTTCAAGCATTCGGCCAGTCTACGCACCGGTAACCAGATCAGTCGTTGCGACGCTGGTACACATCCGGCACGCCGTCGCGGTCCGCATCCACGGTTTCCTCCCGGCATATGCGCCGGTACGCAGCGTTCCTGGTCAGCAGGACCACCGCGGCCACGCAGGCCGCCGACAGTGATCCACACAACACACCGATCTTCACGAATTCGTCACGCTCGGAGCCCATGCCGTAGGCCAGGTCGCCGATCAGCAGCGACACCGTGAACCCGATACCGGCCAGCAGGGAGATGCCGAAGACATCCACCCAGCGCAGCGACGGATCGAGCGTCGCCCGGGTCACTCGCGACAGCACACCGGTCGTCAGCAGGATGCCCAGCGGCTTGCCCAGCACGAGGCCGGCGATGATGCCCAGCGTGATCGGGTCGGTCAGCGCCCGGCCCAGACCGCTCAGTCCGCCGATGCCGACCCCGGCGGCGAAGAACGCGAACACCGGGATCGCGAAGCCCGCCGAGACGGGCCGCAGCAGGTGCTCGAAGTGCTCGGCCAGTCCCGGCCCGGCATCGGGTCCGCCGGCGGCCTGGCTGCGCAGCACGGGCACCGTGAACCCGAGCAGCACGCCGGCGACGGTGGCGTGCACCCCCGACTCGTGCATCAGCACCCAGGTGATCACCGCCAGTGGGATCAGCAGCCACCAGGAGCGGATGCGGCGCTGCACGCACAGCGCGAAGAGCCCGAGCGGAATCAGCGTCGCCGCCAACGCGACGAGGTTGATCTTCTCGGAGTAAAAGACCGCGATCACGGTGATGGCGAGCAGGTCGTCGACGACCGCCAGTGTCAGCAGGAACGTGCGCAGCGCCGAGGGCAGGTGGGTGGCGATGACGGCGAGCACCGCCACCGCGAACGCGATGTCGGTGGCGGTCGGGATCGCCCATCCCCGCAGCGCGCCCTCGCCGGTGCCCAGGTTGATCGCGACGAAGATCAGCGCCGGCATCACCATGCCCCCGACCGCGGCGGCTATCGGCAGCGCGGCACGGCTCGGATCACGCAGATCGCCGGCGACGAACTCCCGCTTCAGCTCCAGCCCCACGACGAAGAAGAAGATCGCCAGCAGCCCGTCGGCAGCCCACGCCCCCAGCGTCAGGTTCAGATGCAGACCCAGCCGATCACCGCCGACCTCGAGATCGCGCAGCGCGAAGTAGCTCGCCGACCACGGCGAGTTGGCCCAGATGAGTGCGGCGGCCGCCGCCACCAGAAGGATGACGCCGCCGACAGTTTCCTTGCGCAGGATCTCGGTGGCCCGGCTCGTCTCCGCCCAGGAGCCGCGGCTGAACAGTCGCTGCCGCAGCGGCACAGGGTCGTTGCCGGCCATCAAGTCCTCCTCGGTCGTCGAACAGACGCCGACCAGACTTCCCGGCACACCTGGCGGCAACCCTACTACCGGGCGAGCACTGCCACACACTCGACGTGGTGGGTCAACGGGAACGAATCGAAGACGCGCAGATCCTCCACGCGATAACCACCCTCGCGGTAGAGTCCGATGTCGCGTGCGAAAGACGCTGCCTCACAACCGATGTGGATGATGCGGGGAACCTCGGCTGCGGCCAGCGTGGCGATCACGTCGCGCCCTGCGCCGGTGCGAGGCGGGTCGAGCACGGCGACGTCGGCGCGGGTCCTCTGCGCGGCCAGCGCGCGGCGCACCGAGTCGGTGACCACATCGACGGTGCCGAGGTCGCCGAGCGCGGCCCGCGCGGCTCGTGCAGCGCCGCGCGAGGTGTCGACGGTGAGCACGCGACCCGTCTCCCCCACCGCGTCCGCCAACGCCGCCGCGAACACGCCCGCACCGCCGTAGAGATCCCACGCGATCATTCCCGGCTCGAGCTGCGCCCATTCGGACACCACGGCGCTGTACAGCGCCGGCGCGTCGCGATGCGCCTGCCAGAACGCCGTCACCGGCACGTGCCACGTCCGCCCGGCGACCCGCTGCACACCCTCGTAATCGCCCTCTCGCACTTCGGTTTTCCGGCCTCTGGCCGCCACCACGACATGCCGGTGCCCGTCGTCGTCGACCGCGACGTGCACCGCCGCACCGGGCGGCCACCGCTGTTCGGCCACGCCGGACAGCAGGGCGCCGGGCACCTGGGCGCAGTCGAGTCGGTGTACGAGATCGGCGCTGTGATACCGATGGAAACCGGCACGTCCGTCGGCCGACACGTCCAGGCGCACCCGAGTCCGCCAGCCGGTGTGGCCGGCGTCGCCGACCTCCTCCGCCGAGGCCTCGTCCTCCGCACACCAGTCGTAATCGCCAAGCCTCGCAAGCTGATTCGCGACGACGGCGCCCTTGAGACGACGGGCGGCGGCGGGCTCGGCGAACGCCAGATCGCAACATCCCGAGCCACCCACCCCCGCGATCGGGCACCAGGAGTAGACGCGATCCGGCGACGGGTCGATCACCTCGACAGCCTCGGCGTTCCAGTACTTCTCCCGCGTCGACGACGCTCCGACGAGGCGCGCCCGCACGGTCTCCCCGGGCAGTGCGTACCGCACGAACACCACCCGACCGTCGTGGCGGGCGACCACGCTGCCGCCGTTGGCCGGGCGGCCCGTGGTCAGGATCAGCTCCCCGGGTGACTCATCGGTCAATCGAGGAACCCCTTCCGGGCATCACCCGGGGCGGACTGCGGCGCAAGCTTCTTGAGCCGTTCCGAGGAGGACAGCTGCCAGGGCACCGACGTCACCATCACGTTGGGCTCGAACAGCAGCCGGCCTTTCAGCCGCAACGCACTCTGGTTGTGCAGCACCTGCTCCCACCAGTGCCCGACGACGTACTCGGGAATGAACACCGTCACCACCGTGCGCGGTGATTCGCGGCTGACCCGCTTGACGTAGTCGAGGACGGGGCGGGTGATCTCGCGGTACGGCGAGGCGATCACCTTCAGCGGCACACTGATGTCACTGGACTCCCACTTGTGCACCAGTTCGCGGGTTTCCGCGTCATCGACGCTGACCGTGATCGCTTCCAGGATGTCGGGACGGGTGGCCCGCGCATAGGCCAGTGCCCGCAACGTCGGCAGGTGCACGTTGGACACCAGCACCACCGCGTGATTGCGGCTGGGCAGGACGATGTCCTCCATCTCGGCCGCGCGGGCCTCGAGCTCGCGGCTCACCGATGCGTAGTGCTTGTGGATCAGCTTCATGATGAAGAACAGCGCCGCCATCGCGAGGATCGCGATCCACGCCCCCACCAGGAACTTGGTGAGGACGACGATGATCAACACCGTTCCGGTGCACAGGAAACCGATGGTGTTGATGACCCGCGATCGCATCATCCGAGCGCGCGCGGACGAGTCGGTCTCGGTGCGCAGCAACCGCGTCCAGTGCCGCACCATGCCGATCTGGCTGAGTGTGAACGACACGAACACCCCGACGATGTAGAGCTGGATCAGCGCGGTCACCTGCGCCTGGAACGCAACGATGAACGCGATCGCGCCGAAGGCCAGGAACAAGATTCCGTTGGAGAACGCCAGGCGGTCACCGCGGGTGTGCAGCTGCCGCGGCAGGAAACGGTCCTGGGCCAGGATGGACCCCAGCACCGGGAAGCCGTTGAACGCCGTGTTCGCGGCGAGCACCAGGATCAGTGCGGTCACACCCGCGATCAGGTAGAGACCGATCGGGAAATCGTGGAACACCGCGTCGGCCAACTGGGCGACCAGCGTCTTCTGCTGATAGTCCGGCGGCGCCCCGCCGAGTTGTTCCAGCGGTCGCTCCGCGATCTGCGCACCGGTGGCGCGCGCCAACATGATGATGCCCATGAACAGCGTGATCGCGATCCCGCCGAGCAGCAGCAGCGTGGTCGCGGCGTTGCGGGATTTCGGTTTCTGGAACGCCGGAACCCCGTTGCTGATCGCCTCGACACCGGTCAGCGCCGCGCTACCCGAGGAGAAGGCGCGTGCGATCAAGAAGACCAGCGCGAATCCGAGGACGTCTCCGTGCTCGGAATGCATCTCGAAGCCCGCCGACTCGGCGCGCAGGTGATGGCCCAGCACATAGATCTGGAAGAAACCCCAGCCCAGCATCACGTACATGCCGATCATGAAGGCGTAGGTGGGGATCGCGAACGCGGTGCCCGATTCTCGGATACCGCGCAGGTTCAACGAGGCCAGCACCAGGATCGCGATGACCGCGAACCACACCTTGTGCTGGTCGACGAACGGCACCGCCGACCCGATGTTCGACATCGCCGACGACATTGACACGGCCACGGTGAGCACGTAGTCGACCAGCAGCGCGCTGGCGACGGTCAGGCCCGCGGTGGGGCCGAGGTTGGTGGTCACCACCTCGTAGTCGCCGCCACCGGACGGGTAGGCGTGCACGTTCTGGCGGTAGCTGGCGATCACGATCAGCATGACCGCAGCGACCACCAGACCGATCCACGGCGCCATCGAGTAGGCGGAGAGCCCGGCGACCGAGAGCACCAGGAAGATCTCTTCCGGGGCGTAGGCGACCGAGGACAGCGCGTCAGAGGCGAAGACCGGGAGCGCGATCCGTTTCGGCAGCAGCGTGTGCGCGAGCTTGTCGCTGCGAAACGGCCGGCCCAGTACGAGCCGTCGGGCGGCCGTCGAAAGCTTGGACACGAATGCCAAGAGTAGAGCCCGGCGGTCGTGAGGCGTCGCAAAGCGGTAGCGTTCCTCAGTGCACGGGTGGTAACAGCTCTGCCAACGCCACATTCGGCCCCGCCGGAAAGGACCCGCAGTGCGTGTAGTGGTGATGGGATGCGGCCGCGTCGGCGCGTCGCTGTCGGACAGTCTGGCCAGGATCGGCCACGACGTCGCCGTCATCGACCGGGATGGCACGGCTTTCCACCGCCTGTCCCCCTCGTTCCCGGGTCAACGCGTTCTTGGGATGGGCTTCGACCGTGACGTGCTGATCCGGGCGGGCATCGAGAACGCGTCGGCGTTCGCCGCGGTCTCCTCCGGTGACAACTCGAACATCATCTCCGCGCGTGTCGCCCGGGAGACCTTCGGCGTGCAGCGGGTGGTGGCCCGCATCTATGACGCCAAGCGCGCCGCGGTCTACGAACGGCTGGGCATCCCCACGGTCGCGACCGTGCCGTGGACCACCGACCGGCTGCTCAACGTACTGATCCGCGAGACCGAGACGACGAAGTGGCGCGACCCCAGCGGCAACGTCGGCGTCACCGAACTCGCGCTGCACGAGAGCTGGGCCGGGCGCCGCCTCACCGACCTGGAGGCCGCGACGTCGGGCCGGGTCGCCTTCATCATCCGGTTCGGCGCAGGCCTGCTGCCCGAGCCCAAGACCGTGATCCAAGCGGGCGATCAGGTCTACCTGGCCGCGATCTCCGGTCATGTCGCCGAGGCGTTGGCGATCGCGGCGCTGCCGCCCAGCGAAGACGCGGAGGGCTGAGCTCGTGAAGACCGCCGGCGACGATTATGAGGAGCGGCGCAGATGAAGACCGCCGGCGACGATTATGAGGAGCGGCGCAGATGAAAGTTGCGATCGCCGGAGCGGGCGCAGTCGGCCGGTCCATTGCCCGCGAGCTGGTGGAGTCCCACGACGTGACCCTGCTCGAGCGCGACTCCGATCACATCGACGTGGAAGCCATCCCGGCGGCGCACTGGCGCCTCGGCGACGCGTGCGAGCTGAGCCTGCTGGAGTCGGTGAAGCTCGAAGAGTTCGACGTGGTGATCGCCGCGACGGGCGACGACAAGGCCAACGTGGTGTTGAGCCTCCTGTCGAAGACCGAGTTCGCGGTGCCCCGGGTGGTGGCCCGCGTGAACGATCCGCGCAACGAGTGGTTGTTCGACGAGTCCTGGGGTGTCGACGTGGCGGTGTCGACGCCGCGCATGCTGGCCTCGCTGGTCGAGGAGGCCGTCTCGGTCGGCGATCTGGTCCGGCTGATGGAGTTCCGCAAGGGGCAGGCGAACCTGGTCGAGATCACGCTGCCCGACGACACACCGTGGGGCGGCAAGCCGGTCAAGCGCCTGGAGCTGCCGCGCGACGCAACGCTGGTCACGATTCTCCGTGGGCCGCGGGTGATCGTTCCAGAGCGGGACGAACCCCTGGAGGGGGGCGACGAGCTTCTGTTCGTGGCCGTGGCCCACGTCGAGGACGAACTGCGGGAACTGCTCCTGCGCCCTCAGCAGCGCTGAGCGCGCTCAGCGCTGCTCTGCCACCGTGTCGTCGCTGTCGCTGTCGGCGTCGGCGTCGGCCGGGGACCGTTCCCGCACCGCCCGTCGGGCCGCCCGGATGGCGCCGTAGGTGACCAGCGCGGCCACCGCGGTCAGCGGCCACCCCATCGCGATACGCGCCACGCCGAGCCAGCCGGTCTGATCCTCGTCGTAGAGGCGCTGCTGCACCAGGAACCGGGCCGCGAACACCGCCACCCACACCAGCGTGGCGATGTCGAACGCGTACACCGCGCGGCGCACGTCACGCCAGCCGCGATCCTGCGTCTGCACCCAGCCCCAGATGTATCCGACGACGGGCCTGCGGATCACCACGGAGATCGCGAACACCACCGCCCAGAGCAGCGACGTCCAGATGCCGAGCAGGAAGTAGCCCTTGGACGCGCCGACGAGGTAGGCGATCAACGCACTGATCCCGACGCCGAAGAAGCCGGAGACGGCCGGCTGCACGGAATCCTTGCGGGCCAGCCGCCAGATGAGGATCAGGGTCGCGACGCCGAGGGCCGCTCCGATGGCGGGCAGCAGACCGAAGGCGGTGGACACCGGAACGAAGACCAGGACCGGCAGCGAGGAGTAGATGAGCCCGCTGATGCCGCCCATCTGTTCCAGGACGGCAGCGCCGCGTGCCGGTGTGGATGCTGGTGTGTCCTCGGTGCCCGGTTCGTCGCCGGGTGCGCTCACTTCTGGATCTCGTAGTGGGGGTTGTAGATCGCCTTGGCGCCGTTGTCGAGCTTGCCGACTCGGCCGTGCACCTTGAGGGTGCGGCCCTGTTCGATACCGGGGATGCGGCGCTGACCCAGCCAGACCAGCACCACGGCGTCGGTGCCGTCGAACAACTCGGCCTTCACCCCGCCCGCGCAACTCTTGCCGTTGCACTCGACGCTGCGCAGCGTCCCGATCATGGTCACCTCTTGACCGCGCTGACAGTCGATCGCCTTCTGCGCCCCGGTGCTCGCCACGTCGTCGCTGAGTTCCTCGACGTCGAGCTGCTCAGGGTCTTCGGTCAACCGACGGGTGAGCCGTCGCAGGTAACCCTCGGCCGTGGCCATGGCTTCTCCTGACCTCTAACACGTTTTGCTGTTGGTACTCCAACCGAACGCCACGGTAGACCTGTTGGTTCCCAGATGCGAACGTCGCGGCGGGGCCGCGAGTGAGCGAATTCCACGACCAGGCACGATCGAAACATGACGGTCGATCTGCGCGGTGTGACGACCGTGCTGCTACCCGGAACCGGTTCCGACGACGACTTCGTCCACCGGGCGTTCGCGCCGGCATTGCACCAGCTCAGCGCGGTGGTCGTGACCCCGGCTCCGCATCCGCACCGGCTCATCGACGGCTACCTCAACTCGCTCGCCGACGCCGCCCGTGCCGCCGCGGCCCCGATTGCGGTGGGTGGGGTGTCGATCGGCGCGGCCGTCGCCGCGGCGTGGGCTCTGTCACACCCGCAGAATGTCGTCGCAGTGCTCGCCGCACTGCCCGCGTGGACGGGCGAGCCCCACACCGCGCCCGCCGCCCACGCCGCCCGGGCATCGGCGGCCCTGCTCCGCCGCGACGGGTTGGCGCCGACCACCGCCGCGATGCAGGCGTCGAGCCCGGCGTGGCTGGCCGAGGAGCTGACCCGATCGTGGGCCGCGCAGTGGCCGGCCCTACCGGACGCGATGGACGCCGCCGCCCGTTACGTCGCACCGACCGTCGGCGAATTCGAGGGGCTTGACGCGCCGATGGGGGTGGTGTCGGCAACCGACGACGCGGTCCATCCATTGCAGGTCGGACTCGAGTGGGTGGCCGCGGCGCCGCGCGCGGCGCTGCGCACTGTCACGCTCGCCGACATCGGCGCCGACCCGTCGGTGCTGGGCACGGCGTGCCTCGCCGCGTTGACTGCGGCGCAGCGCTAGTCAGCCGCCGGTGATGGTGCGCAGCTGTTGCATCGCCGAACCCTGTGCGGCGCGGCGTGCTGCCCCGTCGGGTGGCTGCGGCGACTCGGGCTGCTGCTGCTGTTGTTCCGGTGCGGCCTGCGCCTGCTGCGCGGCGGCCGCCTGCTCGGTGGCGACCCGCAGTTGCTCCGCCATCTGCTCGGGCAGGGCGACCGGCAGCGGTGTGCGCACCGGCAGCGGGGTGTCGCCGCGGCGGACCACGGTGTCGGCGAGCGCCTCGCGGGCCTGCTCGGCCAGTGCGCGGATGCTCTCCTCGGGGCCGTTGACCACGCAGCGGATCATCCAGCGGTAACCGTCGACACCGATGAAACGGACCACGGCCGGACCCCCGGAGCCGACCACTTCGCGACCCCACGGGCCGTCCTCGATGCTGACCCTGGGTACGTCCTTGCGCAGCGACTCGGCCAGCTCGGCGGCCACCTCACGCCACAGTCCGGCCGATTTCGGGGCGGCGTAGGCGGCGATGGTGAAACGGCCGTGCGGGGTCACCACCCAGATCGCGCTGGGCACCCCGGTCTCGTTGATCTCCACCTGGACCTGGCCCGCCTCGGGCATCGGGATCAGCACCGAGCCCAAGTCCAGCCGCGCGATGGCCGCCTGGTCGGGGTCGTCGAAATCATCGATGTCGAACGGGCCTTCGAGTTCCTCGTCGGCTTCCACTGCTACCACCTCAGCGCTTGTCGGTACGTCTCTCGAGCCATCGTCACAGACTGGCATGCCCGCCGGAAGATCCGTGGCCACCGGAGCCGCGGGTCGTGTCGGCCACCCCCGCCTCGTCGAAGGACGCGACTTCCACCAGCTCGGGTAACTCCACTCGTTGCACCAGCAGCTGGGCGATGCGGTCACCCCGGTGCACGACGATGGGCGCCCGCGGATCCAGGTTGATCAGTGACACCTTGATCTCGCCGCGATACCCGGCGTCGATGGTGCCCGGGCTGTTCACGATCGAAAGACCAACGCGCGCAGCCAATCCCGACCGCGGATGGATCAGGCCGACCATGCCGTGCGGAATCGCGACGGCAATTCCGGTGCCGACCAGCGCGCGCTCACCGGGGGCCAGCTCGACGTCGGCGGCACTGAACAGGTCCACCCCGGCGTCCCCGTCGTGGGCCCGTTGAGGCATCGGCAGTTCCGGGTCCAGGCGAACGACCGGCAGGGAGGTGGGCACGGCGTCAGAGATTACTCTTGGCCGCGTGTCCGACACGCACACCACCGCCCGCAGCGTTCGCTACCGCGAACGGCTCTGGGTGCCGTGGTGGTGGTGGCTGCCCGGGCTGGGCCTGGCCGCGCTGATCTCGCTCGAGGTCAATCAAGGCGTGCCGGCGCTGCCGCTGTGGCTGCCCTACGCGGTGCTTCTGCCCGTCGCCGCGATCGCCTTGCTCTGGCTCGGCCGGGTGGAGCTCTCGGTCGTGGACCCCGGCACCGGAGGCGCCGAACTGTGGGTGGGGCGGGCTCACCTGCCCGCCGCGGTGATCACCCGGTCGGCCGCAGTGCCCAAATCAGCGAAATCGGCGGCGCTGGGCCGGCAACTCGACCCGGCCGCCTACGTCGTCCACCGCGCATGGGTGGGCCCGCTGGTGCTGCTGGTGCTCGATGACGCAGACGATCCGACGCCCTACTGGCTGATCAGCGCTCGCCATCCCGACCGGGTGCTCGCCGCGCTGAACTCCTGAGCCCGCTTCTAAGCCGCATTTTTTGGCCTGACTCCTCAACGCGGCTCGTCCCTCGCCGCTTGATCGTCGTCAGGCCGCGCAGTCCGAGCAGATCATCACGCCGTTCTTCTCACTGGCCAGCCTGCTGCGGTGATGCACCAGGAAGCAGCTCGAGCACGTGAATTCGTCTGCCTGCTTCGGAATCACCCGCACGGACAACTCTTCGCCCGACAGATCCGCGCCGGGCAGTTCGAACGATTCAGCGGTCTCGGACTCGTCGACGTCGACGACAGCAGACTGAGCTTCGTTGCGGCGTGCCTTCAGTTCCTCAAGGGAATCCTCGGAAACATCGTCGGTCTCTGTGCGCCGTGGGGCGTCGTAATCGGTAGCCATGGCCTGTCCCCTCCGTGAAGCTCGTTGCAGCGTTGGTTTTGTACCAGCGTCGAACGCTTCCACCAAATGATTCGTGCCCGGAATGACCCTCGATCTAATGTGATTTGCGTCACATCAGACGCGGGTGCCCTGTCGGTGCCGGTCGGAGGGCCGCAGCGAGGGCCTCTAGAGTCTGTGCCGTGGTCGCGCAAATCACCGAGGGCACCGCGTTCGACAAGCACGGGCGCCCGTTCCGGCGGCGGAACTTCCTGCCGGGAGCCTTGATGTTCGCCGCACTCGCCGTGGCCGCGCTGCTGGTCTGGGTGATCGCGCTGTCCCAGCCGCCCGATGTGCAGGAACTCGCGGTGTGCAACCGTCCGCCCGCCCCGGCCGACCCCAATGCGCCCACCCCCACGCTCGGGGAGCAGATGTCGCGCTCCGCGATGACCGATGTCACCCCTGCCAAGCTCGCCGACACCCGCATCCGGGTCCTCAACGCCAGCGGTCAGGGCGGCCAGGCGGCCGAAGTCGCCGGTGCGCTGCGCGATCTGGGATTCAACGAACCCGAAGCCGCCAACGATCCCGTCTACGCCAACGGCCGCCTGCAGTGCCAGGGCCAGATCCGGTTCGGCCCCGCCGGCCGCGCCGCCGCCGCGTCACTGTGGCTGGTGGCGCCGTGCACCGAGCTGTTCCAGGATCAGCGCCAGGACGACACCGTCGATCTGGCGGTCGGCACGGACTTCACCGAGCTGGCCCACAGTGACGACATCGACGCGGTACTGGCCAGCCTCATGCCGGACGCGACCGCGCCTGCCGATCCGTCGCTGCTGACCAAGATCCATACGCAGACCTGCTGAGCGCAGCAGGCCCCGCCTCAGTCGAGATCGACTCCACACCGCCGCAGGGCGTCGTGGAACGCACCTGCCACCCCGGGGGCGGCCGCCACCATCAGGCCGGCACCCGACCCCCGCGGCGCCTGCACCACCGCGCCCGCCTCAGCGGCGATCAGCCCGCCGGCCGCCCAGTCCCACAGGTGCACACCGTCTTCGAAGTAGGCGTCGAGCCGGCCCGCGGCGACCATGCACAGGTCCAGGGCGCACGAGCCGATGCGCCGCAGATCCCGGATCTCGGGCAGCAATTCGGCCACCACGGCGCCCTGGCGGCGCCGATCGTCGGGCTGATACGAGAAGCCTGTGCCCACCAGCGCCATGGGCAGCGACGACGCCGCACTGCAGTGCAGCCGAGTGGTTCGCCCCTCGTGCACCACCCAGGCCCCGTGTCCCGCCGCGGCGGCATAGACGGCACCGTGCGCGACGTCGGCGACCGCGCCGGCGACCGACACCCCGGCGCGTTGCACTCCGATCGACACCGCGTACGCCTCGATGCCATAGACGAAGTTCACCGTGCCGTCGATCGGATCGAGCACCCACGTGAGCTGATCGTCCGGCGCGCCGTCGGGTCCCCCTTCCTCCTCCCCGAGGATCGGCTCCCCCGGGCGCAGCTGCGCGAGCCGCTCACGGAGGAGCCGCTCGGTTTCGGTGTCGACCACGGTGACCGGGTCGGTCGGCGTGCTCTTGGATCGGATCGCGGCATCGGCGTCGGCCTGGCTGGCCTGGTCGAACACCTCGGCGCGGCGCCGAAGCACGAACGCCGCCGCTTCTTCGGCCAGCTGTTGGGCGACCGCTGCGACGGCCAGTGGCTCGGTGTCGATTTCGCTCACGACGACCATCGCAGCACACCCACGCCCGCCACGGCGGCCCGGGATGGTCGAGTGCCGCCCCCCCGCGGATTGCCAGCCGATAGGGTGGGCAGCACCGGGGCCGCCCACCTGTGCGAGGAGCTTGCATGACTGCCACCGACTCACCTGCCGTCGCGCCCGAAAGCGGCTCGCAGCGCCGTGGATTGGGCATCGACGTCGGCGGAAGCGGCGTGAAGGGCGGCATCGTCGACCTCGAGACCGGCACGCTGATCGGTGAGCGCTTCAAGCTGCTCACCCCGCAGCCGGCCACCCCCGACGCCGTCGCCGCGACCATCGCCGAGGTGGTCAAGCACTTCAACTGGCAGGGATCGCTGGGCGTGACCTACCCCGGCGTGGTGTCCGAGGGGATCGTGCGGACCGCTGCCAACGTCGACAAATCCTGGATCGGGGCCAATGCGCGCGAGGTGATCAGTTCGGCGCTGGGCGGTCAGCCCGTGACGGTGCTCAACGACGCCGATGCCGCGGGGCTGGCCGAAGAGAAGTTCGGGGCGGGCCGCGGCCACACCGGGGTGATCGTGCTGCTGACGTTCGGCACCGGCATCGGTTCTGCGGTCATCCACAACGGCGCGCTGCTGCCGAACACCGAGTTCGGGCACCTGGAGGTGGGCGGTAAGGAAGCCGAGCACCGTGCCGCGAGCTCGGTCAAAGAACGCAAGGACTGGAGCTACGAACGCTGGACCAAGGAGGTCACCACCGTGCTGGTGGCCATCGAGAACGCGATCTGGCCCGATCTGTTCATCGCCGGCGGCGGAATCAGCCGCAAGGCGGACAAATGGATTCCGCTGCTGCAGAACCGCACCCCGGTGGTCGCCGCGGCCCTGCAGAACAGCGCGGGCATCGTGGGTGCAGCGATGGCCGCCGAGGTCGACGTCACAGCTACTCACAAGTAACCAGCGCGGCGCGCGCGTCAAATTCGCCGCTCGGCACGGTCTGCACCCAACCTGTCGTTACAATGGTCAACGGCGGCCGCCCAACACCGAGAGCGGCGGAGCATCCTCACTAGAGATCGTCGCCGACATTCGACATAGCCGACACTTTTCGGTGGCGCATCCGTGCGCGCCGAAACCCGCACGATTGGAAGGGTGTACGTGGCAGCGATCAAAGCAAGCCCGGCAACCGATGAGCCGGTGAAGCGCACCGCAGCCAAGACCCCCGCGAAGAAGGCGCCCGCGAAGAAGGCGGTCAAGAGCACGCCAGCCAAAGCCGCCAAGCGCACGGCCAAGGCCGCCGACGCTCCCGCCGGTCGCGGTCGAGCGAAGAAGGCGGTGGGTGACGACGCCGTCGACACGGATCTGAACGCCGAGGAGCTGGACTCCTCCGACGACCTCGAGGCCGAGCCCGGCGAGGACATCGACGTCGAGGACGGCGACATCGAGCTCGATGACATCGACGTCGACGAGTCCGGCGACGACGCCGAAGACGGCGACGACGACAGTGATGACGAGAGCGACGAGCCGGCCGCCGATGGTGCGACCGCGGCCCCCGCGGCAGCGGGCAAGGGCGCCCCAGCCGGCAAGGACGCGGCCGACGACGACATCGCCGAGCCCACGGAGAAGGACAAGGCCTCCGGCGACTTCGTCTGGGACGAAGAGGAATCCGAAGCGCTCCGGCAGGCCCGTAAGGACGCCGAGCTCACCGCCTCGGCCGATTCGGTGCGTGCATATCTCAAGCAGATCGGCAAGGTCGCGCTGCTCAACGCCGAGGAAGAGGTGGAGCTGGCCAAGCGCATCGAGGCAGGCCTGTACGCCACCCAGCTGATGGCGGAGTTCGCCGAGAAGGGCGAGAAACTGCCCGCCGCGCAGCGCCGCGACATGATGTGGATCTGCCGCGACGGCGATCGCGCGAAGAACCACCTCCTGGAAGCCAACCTGCGCCTCGTGGTGTCGCTGGCCAAGCGCTACACCGGCCGCGGCATGGCGTTCCTGGATCTGATCCAGGAGGGCAACCTCGGTCTGATCCGTGCGGTCGAGAAGTTCGACTACACCAAGGGTTACAAGTTCTCCACCTACGCCACCTGGTGGATCCGGCAGGCCATCACGCGCGCTATGGCGGATCAGGCGCGCACCATCCGCATCCCCGTGCACATGGTCGAGGTCATCAACAAGCTGGGCCGTATCCAGCGCGAGCTGCTGCAGGACCTCGGTCGCGAGCCCACCCCCGAAGAGCTCGCCAAGGAAATGGACATCACGCCGGAGAAGGTGCTGGAAATCCAGCAGTACGCGCGTGAGCCCATCTCCCTCGATCAGACGATCGGCGACGAGGGCGACAGCCAACTCGGTGACTTCATCGAGGACAGCGAGGCCGTCGTGGCCGTGGACGCGGTGTCGTTCACTCTGCTGCAGGATCAGCTGCAGTCGGTGCTCGAGACGCTCTCGGAGCGCGAGGCCGGTGTGGTGCGGTTGCGCTTCGGGCTCACCGACGGCCAGCCGCGCACCCTCGACGAGATCGGCCAGGTGTACGGAGTGACCCGCGAGCGCATCCGGCAGATCGAGAGCAAGACGATGTCGAAGTTGCGCCATCCCAGCCGTTCGCAGGTTCTGCGCGACTACCTGGACTAGCCCGCGCCAAGCGCTGTCCAAGAATTGTTCAAGGCGGTTCGCCTACGGTCTATGACCATGGGACGAACTCTTCCGCGGGTGGCGGTGATCCGGGCTGTCGATCGGGTGCGTGCGACGTTGGCGCAGTGGCACCGTCGCACCGCCCCGGGCAACGTGGCGTTACTCGAACTCGCCACAGGGGCGTGGACGACTCAGGTGCTCCACGTCGCGGCCAAGTTGGGTATCGCCGACGAGTTGGCTTGCGGCGCACGGCATTCCGCCGACGTTGCGAACGCGGTGGGCGCTCATCCCGATGCCGTACATCGGCTCATGCGCGCGCTGACCAGTCGCGGCGTCCTGCGCGAGCGGCGAGATGGACGCTTCGCGCTGACGGCGGTGGGTGAGGCACTGCGCGCCGACACTCACGGATCGATGCGCGACATGGTGCTGTTCATCGGACATCCTGCGCGGTGGGCCGATTGGGGCAGCTTGGACTATTCGGTGCGCACCGGCGAGCCCGCCGCGGACATGCTGCGCGGGATGCCGTTCTTCGACTACCTCGACACCGATCCGGAGTTCGCCGAGGTGTTCAACAACGCCATGACCGCCGCCAGCGGATTGTCGAATGAGGTTGCGCTGCAAGCGTATGACTTCGCCGGCTGCCGGCTCGTCGTCGATGTCGGCGGAGGCCACGGTGCAGTGCTGGCCACCATATTGCAGGGTTCGCCGCAAGCGCGCGGAGTGCTGTTCGATCTCCCCGCGGTGGTCGAGGGGGCGGGGCGGGTCTTCGAGGCCGCCGGCGTTGCGGGGCGCGCGAGTGTCGAGAGCGGGTCGTTTCTCGACAGCGTGCCCGCCGGCGCCGACCTCTACGTGATGAAGAACGTCATCCATGACTGGGACGACGAACACTCGACCCGGATTCTGCGCAACATCCGGACCGGCATCGATGCCGACGGCAAGCTCGTCCTGCTGGAAATGGTGCTCCCCGAACGTGCATCGTCGTTCATCGGCCACATGCTGGACCTCGAGATGCTGCTGATGCTGCACGGCCGGGAACGCACCCGAGCGCAGTACTCAGAGTTGTTGCGCCAGGCTGGGTTTCGGCTGACGAAGGTGATCCCGACAGTGAGTCCGCTGTCGGTGATAGAGGCGGTACCCGTCTAGTCCGCGCGGTTGCCCGCGCCGCCTGCACCGCCGCTGCCGCCGGCACCGCCGGACGTTCCACTTCCGGCGCTGCCGGCACTGCCGGCCGAACCGGTCCCTCCGGCATTGTCACCGCGGGAACCGCCGCTACCGCCGCGGCCCCCGACGCCGCCCGCGCCGCCGCCGCCGGTCGACCCGCTGGCGCCGTCGCTGCCGGCTGAGTTCTGCTCGTCGCTGCCCGCACCTCCGCGCCCGCCGGCGCCTCCGGCGCCACCGGCTCCTCCGGTTCCGCCGCGGCCGCCCGCGCCGCCATCACCGCCGTCACCGTCGGTCACGGTGCCGCGCACCGGGTCGGACAGGTC
>JAEXZY010000067.1 GCA_023404955.1 Actinomycetes bacterium | reverse complement strand
ATGCCGATCGGGCCCAGGGGTTGGCGGACCGAGTGGACGTCGATGTTGGTCGAGGCGTTCTCGGTGAAGCCGCCTTTGAGCAGGTGGGGGATGCCGCAGGCGAATTCGACGACTTCTTGGCCGCGGGCCACCTCGCCCAGCGCATCGGACACCACCTTGCCGTGCTCGGCGGTGATGATCTCGGCGAGTTCGCCCTTGCGTTCGTTGAGCAGTTCGCGGAACCGGAACAGCACCTGGGTGCGTTTGGCCAAGCTGGTGTCGCGCCAGGCGGGAAACGCCGCCGCGGCGGCCTCGATCACGGCCCGGGCGTCCTCCACCGAGGCGAGCGCGACCTGACCGGTCACCTCACCCGTCGCCGGATTCGTCACCGGAGCGGTGGAAGCGTTTGCACCGCTGAAGGATTCGTTGTTGATCCAATGCGAGATGGTGTTCATGTGCGTGTCTCTTTCGATGTTCAGGGGCGGTCGGACGGGTTGATCAAGGGGCGCTGGACTTTCTTCCAGTCCGCGTAGCGCTGGTAGGCCTGCTGCGTCGAGTCGAGCGTCGACACCTCGCTGACGGGAACGTCCCACCACGAGTGGCTGTCCGGCGCGTAGATGCGGGGGTCGGTCTCGACGTAGATGACCGTGGTGCGGTCGCTGGCCTTGGCGAGCTTGACCGCGTCGGTGAACTCGCCCGCCGTCGTCGCCCGGATGACGTCGGCGCCCAGGCTCGCCGCATTCGCAGCCAGGTCGACAGGAAGCGTGTCGCCGTCGAGGCGGCCGTCCTGACTGCGGTAACGGTAAGCGGTGCCGAAGCGTTGGGAGCCCAACGATTCCGACAGGCCGCCGATCGAGGCGAAGCCGTGGTTCTGCACCAGAACCGGAATGACTTTGACGCCCTCCTGGACAGCGGTCACCAGCTCGGTCGCCATCATGAGATACGAGCCGTCGCCGACCATGACGAACACGTCGCGGTCGGGGGCGGCCATCCGCACTCCGATCCCGCCGGCGATCTCGTAGCCCATGCACGAAAAGCCGTACTCGACGTGATACCCCTTGCGGTCGCGCATCCGCCACAGCTTGTGCAGGTCACCTGGCATCGATCCGGCGGCACAGACCACGACATCGTGCGGGTCCGACAGCGAGTTCACCAGACCGATGACCTGGTTCTGGTTGAGCGGGACACCGTCGTCGGTTCGATACACCTCGGATACGGTCGCGTTCCACTCGGCCGCGAGATCGGCTGTGCGCTGCCGGTATTCGTCACTGACCGTGTAGTCGCCCACAGAGCGAGCCAGCTCCTCGAGCGCTTCGCGCGCGTCGGAGACGACGCTGATGCCGCCCTGTTTGACCGAGTCGAGCGAGGCCACGTTGATGTTGACGAACCGGACATCGGGATTGTTGAACGCGGTGCGCGACGCCGAGGTGAAATCGCTGTAGCGGGTGCCGATCCCGATGACCACATCGGCATCGCTGGCCCACGCGTTGGCGGCCGTTGTGCCCGTCGAGCCGACCGCACCCACGGATTGCGGGTGCTCATGCAGCAGAGAGCCTTTGCCCGCTTGGCTCTCGCACACCGGGATGCCGGTCTGCGCGGCGAACCTCGCGAGTTCATCGTTGGCGCCTGAGTAGATGACGCCGCCGCCGGCGACGATCAACGGCGTGCGCGCCGACCGGATCACCTCGGCGGCACGGGCGATCACCGACCGCTCGGGCCGGGGCCGTGAGACGTGCCAGGTACGTTCGGCGAACAGTGATTCCGGCCAGTCGTGTGCCTCGGCCTGGACGTCCTGGGGGAGGGACACGGTGGCGGCGCCCGTCTCTGCCGGGTCGGTGAGAACCCGCATCGCACCCAGGAGGGCGGCAGGCAGCTGCTCGGGGCGCCACACCCGGTCGAAGAAGCGAGACAGTGGCTTGAACGCGTCGTTGACCGTCACGTCACCGCTCGACGGGAGCTCGAGCTCCTGTAGCACAGGCGAACTCACCCGCGTCGCGAACGTGTCGGACGGCAGCAACAGGACCGGAAGCCGGTTGATCGTCGCCAGCGCCGCGCCGGTGAGCATGTTCGTCGAGCCGGGTCCGATGCTCGCGGTGACCACCCAGGTCTGGAGGCGGTCCTGCTGACGGGCGTAGGCCACCGCAGTGTGGACCATTGCTTGCTCGTTACGGCCGAGCACGTACTTCAACCCGGGTTCGACGCCGGCGGCATGCGCGTCGACCTCATCCTGCAGTAGGGCCTGGCCCACGCCCGCGACGTTGCCGTGGCCGAAGATGCCGAGGCAGCCGGCGAAGAACTTCTGCCGCTGCCCGTCGCGTTCGACGTATTGGTTGGCCAGGAACCGGACGGTCGCCTGGGCCACGGTGAGCCGCACCGTGGGTTCGGTGTCGGTGAGCTTGTCGGTGGACTTGGGTGCTGTGGAGACCACGGGTCACTCTCCTCGACTCGGGGTGAACGGCAAGCGGGGGTCGATCTGCTGGTGTTCCCAGCTGGCGCGCAGCCAGGTGTGCGCGGGGTCGTCGCAGATGAGCCAGGCCCGATTCGGGCCCGAGCCGGCCATCACGTTGAGGTAGTACATGTGGTGTCCCGGGGCGGCAATCGAGGGACCGTGGTAGCCGTGCGGTACCAGCACCACATCACCGGACCGAACTTCTTCGAGTACCTCGATCGGTCGCTGCGGGGTGCCGTAGACCCGGTGGTATCCGAATCCTGGTGTGCCCGCTGGGCTGTCATCGATCTCGAAGTAGTAGATCTCTTCCAGCTGAGTTTCGACATCGGTGTTCTCGTCGTGCTTGTGCGCCGGGTAGGACGACCAGTTGCCGCCGGGAGTCAGGACTTCGCATGCGATCAGTGAGTCCGCCTCGAAAGTCGTTGCCGTGCCGAAGTTGTGCACCTCACGGCTGCAGTTGCCGGCGCCGCGCAGCTCGACGGGAACATCGGCGGCTGCCACCCGACGGTTCGGGAACGACGTCGATGCCCGGGCTCCGCAGATCGCGATCCGGCCGCGGCCCGACAGTGTGTAGTGCTGCCCGATGCCGAGGTAGACCATGTCGGCCGGGCCGTCGAACACCGAGACACGGGGCGAGAGCAGGAACGTCTCGCCGTTGCAGTCGACGGTCGCGGCACCCGCCAGCGGCAGGATCATGACTTCGGTTTCACCCGTGTCCAGCGATACCTCACCGCCCTCGCCGAGATCGACCACGTGCAGCGATGATTCGCTCCACCCAGCATCCTCGGGCGTCACAGCGACGGTGAACGGTGCGTCCGCGCTGCCCGCGGGAATGTACAGTTTCGAATTCATCGGACCATCGCCACCGCGGTCGCGACGGCCGTGGCGACGTCGTCGTCGGGCGGATACAGAAGCGTGCGGCCGACGATCAGGCCGCGCACGGCCGGAAGTGCCAACGCCTTCTCCCAACTCGCGAACGCCTCATCGGGATCAGTCGGGTCGCCGCCGAGGAGCAGTGTCGGCATGGTCGTCGACTCCATCACGCGGTCCATCTCGTCGACGACCGGCAGCTTCATCCAGGTGTAGGCCGATGTCGAGCCGAGGCCCTGCGCGATGTGCACGGACTTGATCACCGCATCCGGCGACAGGTCGTTGCGGACCTTGCCATCGACGCGTGTCGACAAGAAGGGCTCCAACATCGCGATGAGGCCGTGGGCGGCGAGTTCGTCGACAGCCTGTGCGCACGACGCCAGCGTCGCGACGGTACCGGCGTCGGCGAGATCGATGCGGCACAACATCTTTCCGCCATTCATCTTCGCCGCCGCGGTGGATGCGGCGGTAGCGCCGGTCATCCGATCGTCGAGCTCGAAGGACGATCCGGCCAGTCCGCCACGGTTGAAGGAGCTGAACACCACCTTGTCCTCGAGGGCGCCGAGCAGCAGCAGGTCGTCGAGGATGTCGGCGGTCGCCAGAACCCCGTCCACGCCCGGATCGGCGAGCGCCGCGCGCAACCGGTCGAGCAGATCGGTGCGGCTGTTCATGGCGGTCGGGCGGGAGCCGACTGCGAGCGCGCCGCGGGCGGGGTGGTCGGCCGCGACGATCATCAACCGGCCGTCACCGCGCGTCGTCGGTCGGGTGGTGCGGTCTTGCCACGCGCGCGCCACCGCGCCGGGATCAGTGGCGCGTAGATCGGTCACAGCGGAATAGTCCGTGCACAGTGCGTCAGACATTCACGGCCTCCACAGCAGTTTGTTCGGCGAGTTCGGCCACCTCGGCGGCCGTGGGCATTGCGGTCGAGCACTCGAGGCGGCCGGCGACGATCGCACCGGCGGCATTCGCGTAGCGCAGCGTCTTCTCCAGCGACCAGCCGTGCAACAGTCCGTGACACAGGCTGCCGCCGAACGCGTCACCGGCGCCGAGTCCGTTGACGACGTCCACCTCGTTCGGCGGCACCGTCACCGAGGACCGGCGACTCTTGCCGAGCACCCCACGCGGACCCTGTTTGACGATGGCGAGCTCCACGCCGAGGTCGAGCAGTGCGTCGGCGGCCTTGTGCGGATTCGTTTCGCCGACGGCGATCTCGCATTCTTCGCGGTTGCCGACGGCGACGGTCACGTGCGCCAGTGCCTTCCGGACCTGCTCGGTGGCCGCGGCGGGGGAGTCCCAGAACATCGGTCGGTAATCGAGGTCCAACACGGTCAACGGCTGGCGGCCGCGAGCATCCCACGCGGCGAAATGTGCACTGCGGCTTGGTTCTTCGGACAGTCCGGTGACGGTCGCCCAGAACAGTCGGGCGTTGCGGACGGCGTCGGCGTCGATCTCGTCAGGGCGGATCTGCAAGTCGGGGGCGCTGGGCTTGCGGTAGAAGTACAGCGGGAAGTCGTCGGGCGGATAGATCTCGCAGAAGGTGACCGGCGTGGGGAACTCGCCGTGGGTGGTGACGTAGCGGTTGTCCACCCCCAGACGTGCCAGTTCGTTGCGCACGAACCGGCCGAACGGGTCGTCACCTGCGCCCGATATCAGCGCGGTGCGGCTGCCGAGTCGAGCGGCGGCGACGGCGACATTGGCGGCGCTGCCGCCGAGGAACTTGCCGAAAGTCTCGACGTCCTCGAGGCCGACGCCGACCTGCAGCGGATACACGTCGACGCCGCTGCGGCCGATGGCCAGGACGTCATAAGGCTGGGAATTCATCACAAGTCACTCCGGCGAGATGGGTGTGGGTGGCTGCCTACGACTGTGCCCCGCGCCACGAGGCGCTGTCAATAGTTTGTCCTGACATTCTTACTTCTTGCCATTCGGTGTTACGCTTTCGCCAAGTGCAGCAAACTCGAGATCGGAGCCCGACGTGCCTCTGACAGTGGAGCTCGACAGGTCAAGCCCTGTGCCCCTCTACTATCAGCTCGCCCAGGCGATCGAGGCCGCGATATGCGACGGGGAGCTGGCTCCGGGTGACCGGTTCGAGAACGAGCTCGCCCTGGCCAAGCGGCTCACTCTGTCGCGGCCGACAACGCGCCGGGCCATCCAGGAACTCGTGGACAAGGGGCTTCTCGTCCGCAAACGCGGTGTCGGCACCCAGGTGGTGCAGAACCCGGTGCATCGCCGCGTCGAGCTGACCAGCCTGTTCGATGACCTGGCCCGGGCCGGTCAGGAACCGACGACCGAGCTCCTCGATTACCGCGTCGGGCTGGCCGACGAGGAAGTCGCCCGTGAGTTGAACCTCGCCGCCGACCGCGAGGTGGTGTCGATTCAACGGCTGCGGTGCGCCAACGGTGAACCGCTTGCTGTGATGACCAACCACCTTCCCGTCGAGATCGCTCCTGACGCAGCAGAACTCGAGAAGAACGGGCTCTACCAGTCGCTGCGTGCCCGAGGCGTGCACATCCGCCTGGCACGCCAGCGCATCGGAGCCCGCGGTGCCACCCGCGCGGAAGCGCAGTTGCTCGACGAAAAGCCCAACGCGCCGCTGCTGACGATGTCCCGCACCGCATTCGACGATTCCGGTGCTGCCGTCGAGTTCGGCAACCACGGCTACCGTGCTTCCCGCTACTACTTCGACACCACGCTCGTCGACCGCTGACGAATCAGGCGAATGCGCCGCGGAACGCGGCCAGCGCAGCCTCACTGCCGGCGGTGCCCGCGCCGGACGCCCAGGCCTCCATGCCGACCGTGCCGGTGTACCCCATCGCGCGTAGTGCGCCGGCGATCGCGGGGTAGTTGATCTCACCGGTACCCGGTTCGCACCGTCCCGGCACGTCGGCGACCTGGATCTCGCCGATGGATTCGCCGCAGCGGCGCAGCAATTCGATCAGGTTCCCCTCGCCGATCTGAGCGTGGTAGAGATCGAGCATCATCGTGACGTTCGGATGGGCGACCCCTTCGACCAGCGCGAGGGTGTCCTTGGCGCGGGCCAGCGGTACCCCGGGATGGTCGACGATCGTGTTCAGGTTCTCCACCACGAAGGTCACGCCTGATGCCGCACCCAGCGCGCCGAGCCGCTCGAGGGTTCGCACGGCCGTCGCCCACATCTGACCGGTCGCGCGCCCTCGTGGACGGGCGGCGCGCCCGTCCACCAACTCGGCGGTGTGCACGTTCAGCCGCGTCACCCCGAGCGTCTCCGCGGCTGCGATGCTCAGCTCCGCGGTGCGCACCACGTCGTCACATGTCATGGGGTCGATCAGATCGCCGCGCAGATACCCGGTCATCGACGTGAAAACTGCGCCGGTGCGGGCCAGTGCATCGAGGTCCTTGTCGTGCCAACTCCAGATCTCAACGGCGAAGCCGAGGTCGTGGATCCGTGCGACCCGCTCGACCAACGGCAGATCCCGGAACACCATCTCCGCGCACACGGCCAGCTGGAACGGCATCGTCGTGCTCCCTTCGTCGCAGCAATCGAGCAGAGCCTATGACATGCAGTCCTAATGTCAGGACAAAGTCTTGACTTTCGGCTGTGAGCCGTATTACATCAACTCTGAGGCGTGGCGCCCGGCACATCTTCACAGACGTCCGGCGCTGCAGGACCCGAAGACAAGGAGATGTGATGACCTTCAAGCGGCTCGCGACCCTCGCCGGGACCGGCGTTCTGGCGATCGGACTCGTGGCGTGCTCGTCGACGGGCGGAAAGCCGGCCGGCTCCGGAGAGGGCGGCGGTGGCGGCGGCGGTGTCGACACCCCACGTAAGACGATCGCGATGATCACCCACGAGGTGCCAGGCGACTCGTTCTGGGACCTGATCCGCAAGGGCGCCGAGACCGCGGCCAAAAAGGACAACATCGAACTGCGTTACTCCAATGATCCGGAGGCGCCCGGCCAGGCCAACCTCGTGCAGACCGCGGTGGACAGCGGCGTCGACGGGATAGCTGTGACGCTGGCCAAGCCAGACGCCATGCAGGCAGCGGTGAAAGCGGCTGAGGCCAAAAACATTCCGGTCGTCGCGTTCAACGCCGGCGCGGACGCCTGGAGCGCGATGGGTGTCAAGGAGTTCTTCGGGCAGGACGAGTTCATCGCCGGCCAAGCCGTCGGCGAGCGACTGACCGGCGAAGGTGCCAAGAAGGCGATCTGCGTGATCCAGGAGCAGGGGCACGTCGGGCTGGAATCCCGCTGCGCCGGAGTCAAGGACAAGTTCCCCGCCACCGAGACGCTCAACGTCAACGGCAAGGACATGCCGTCGGTCGAGTCGACCATCACCGCCAAGCTGCAGCAGGACCCCGCCGTCGACTACGTCGTCACCCTGGGCGCCCCGTTCGCTCTGACCGCGGTGCAGTCGGCAGGCAACGCCGGTAGCAAGGCCAAGATCGGCACCTTCGACACCAATGCCGCACTGGTGGGCGCCATTCAGGACGGCACCGTGCAGTGGGCCATCGATCAGCAGCCCTACCTGCAGGGCTACCTGGCCGTCGACTCGCTCTGGCTGTACCTGACCAACGGCAACGTGATCGGCGGCGGACAGCCGACACTGACCGGGCCCGCGTTCATCGACAAGTCGAACATCGACGCGGTGGCCGACTATGCCAAGGGTGGGACGCGCTGATGACTACTCGAGAGGCGCTCGACGTCGGCAACCACAAGGTGGTTCGCGACGAACGGGTCAAGGAACGGAACCGGCTGCAACGCATCCTGATTCGACCGGAGATGGGCGCCGGCATCGGCGCGATCGGCATCTTCGTGTTCTTCCTCGTCGTCGCCGAACCCTTTCGCGAGGCGGCGTCACTGGCCACGGTCCTCTACGCCAGCTCGACCATCGGGATCATGGCGTGCGGGGTCGCACTGCTGATGATCGGCGGCGAATTCGACCTGTCGGCAGGTGTCGCGGTGACGTTCAGCTCCCTTGCCGCGTCGATGCTGGCTTACAACCTGCACCTCAACCTGTGGGTGGGTTCGGTTCTGGCGCTTGTTCTTTCGTTGGCTGTCGGCTTCTTCAACGGCTGGCTGGTGATGCGGACCAAGATCCCCAGCTTCCTGATCACCCTCAGCACGTTCTTCATGCTTGCCGGCATCAACCTGGCAGTCACGAAGCTGGTCGCCGGGCAGGTGGCCACTCAGAGCGTCAGCGACATGGACGGCTTCGCCTCCGCGCAGAAGGTGTTCGCCTCGTCGTTCACACTGTTCGGTGTCAGCATCCGCATCACCGTGGTGTGGTGGCTGATCTTCACCGCGATCGCGACCTGGGTGCTGTTCAAGACGCGGATCGGCAACTGGATCTTCGCGGTCGGTGGCGACGCCGACAGTGCACGCGCCGTGGGTGTTCCGGTGACCAAGGTGAAAATCGGCCTGTTCATGTTCGTCGGCTTCTGCGCCTGGTTCGTCGGCATGCATCTGCTGTTCGCGTTCAACACCGTGCAGTCCGGTCAGGGCATCGGCAACGAGTTCTTCTACATCATCGCCGCGGTCATCGGTGGCTGCCTGCTCACCGGCGGCTACGGTACGGCCGTGGGCGCCGCGATCGGTGCGTTCATCTTCGGCATGACCAACCAGGGCATCGTGTACGCCGGTTGGGATCCGGACTGGTTCAAGTTCTTCCTGGGCGCAATGCTGCTGTTCGCGGTGATCGCCAACAACGCCTTCCGCAACTACGCCGCAAAGAAGTGATGAGATGACCATCTCCATGGAAAAGCCCAGCAGCGACACACCGTCCGGCGGCAAGGTCCCGCTCGTCGAACTGCGCAATGTCGGAAAGTCCTACGGCAACATCACCGCGCTCAAGGACATCTGCCTACGTGTGCATGCCGGCGAGGTGACCGGAATTCTCGGTGACAACGGTGCCGGGAAGTCGACGCTGATCAAGATCATCGCCGGCCTGCACCAGCAGACCGAGGGTGAGCTGCTCGTCGACGGCGAGCCGACGAAGTTCGCCTCACCGGCCGAGGCGCTGGGCAAAGGCATCGCCACGGTGTACCAGAACCTGGCCGTGGTTCCGCTGATGCCGGTGTGGCGCAACTTCTTTCTCGGCCAGGAACTGCGGAGGAAATCGTTCCCATTCACGTTGGACGCGAACGCGATGCGGGCGACCACGCTGACCGAGCTGTCCAAGATGGGCATCGACCTGCCCGATGTGGACGTGCCGATCGGCTCTCTGTCGGGCGGGCAGCGCCAATGTGTGGCGATCGCGCGTGCCGTGTTCTTCGGCGCGCGGGTGCTGATCCTCGACGAGCCCACGGCGGCGCTGGGCGTCAAGCAGTCCGGAGTGGTGCTCAAATACATCACCGCAGCCAAGGAGGCCGGGTTCGGCGTCGTCTTCATCACGCACAACCCCCACCACGCCCACATGGTCGGCGATCATTTCGTCCTGCTCAACCGTGGACGGCAGAAGCTGGACTGCACGTACGACGACATCACCCTCGAGCACCTGACCCAGGAGATGGCCGGGGGCGACGAGCTCGAGGCGCTGTCCCACGAGCTGCGCGGCGCCAAGGACTGATCCGATCGATTGACCCGGGGACGTCGTGGGTATGTCCGCGGCATGGCTACCACGACACCTGTCAAGCAAGAAGACGCCGGCCGCCACACCGTGAGCCGCAGTGTCCAGGTCAGCGCCCCTGCGGCAGAGATCTTCGCGCTGCTGGTGGATCCGCACCGTCACCACGAGGTCGACGGATCGGGCACGGTGCGCGATACGGAGGTGAAGGGGCCGCACCGGCTGAGCGTCGGCGACAAGTTCACCGTCGGGATGAAACAGTTCGGCGTGCCCTATCCGATCACGTCCCGAGCCACCGCCGTGGAGGAGGATCAACTGGTCGAATGGCAGCATCCGCTCGGCCACCGCTGGCGCTGGGAACTCGCCGCCGTCGGACCGGGAGTGACCAAGGTGACCGAGACGTTCGACTACTCCACCGCCAAGCTGCCGATCGTCATCGAGCTGATGGGCTACGACAAGAAGAACGCCCAGGGCATCGAGTCCACGCTGTCCGGGCTGGCGGAGCGTTTCGCCGAACGTCTCTGACGCGTTCGTCTGTCAACATTCACACGATCGACACCGTTTCGCCGCTCGCTGCGGCGCGCCCCCGTCGTCGCGGCGCGGCACAATGGTGGGCATGGACAGGGAGACTTCGTCGGGTGTTCCGGCGTGGCGTGACCCGCTGTCGGCCGGGTGGCGGGCACACCGCGGTCTCTTGATGCTGCGGCTGCGTTGGCATGAGCGCCGCGCCGCGACCGGAGTGTCGTCCCCCCGCGACTGACCGACCCCCGGCCCACTCATTGGACGGGCACGATGACTCGGCACATCGTCGATCGTCGGTGTTGTTCCACTTACGTTTTCACTTCTCGCGCGACTGCGGCGGTGTAGTCGGAGTGCTCGACGCGTGCTTTGGTTGTCGTCAGTGCGGCCGAGAGTAACCCTGTGTTGCCGTCGTGGACACCACGTGCGCAACCGTTCACGCCGGGCGACGTACCGCCTCATAGCGCGCGACGCGCATCGCATCACCGAGGGATCGGCTGATCGGTGTGACAGTACTTGACAAGAACTCGCTGATGTGACCACGATTACTCTATCGGGTGATATCAACTATCACTGAATGATAGTGAGGAGTGAGATGAAGGTCGCAGTTATGGGGCTCGGCGAGGCCGGGTCCATTTATTCGGCGGGTTTCACCGCCAACGGCTGGACGGTGCATGGCCTCGATCCGGGTGACATCGCGACTCCCGCCGGTGTGGAGCGGTTCGCCGACGTCCGGGACGCCGTACAGGGTGTTGAGCTGGTCATCAGCCTGACCAGTGCGCGGGTGGCCGAGCGTGCGGCCCGCGATGCCGCACCGCATCTCGCTGACGGCGCCGTGTACGCCGACATGAACTCGGCGTCGGCGGCGGTGAAGTCCGCCGTTGCCGATGTGGTGGCCTCGGCCGGCGGCGTCCTGTTCGCAGACGTTGCGGTGCTGGGCTCGGTGCCCGCCAACGGACCGCGGGCGGCGCTGGTGATCAGCGGACCCGGGTCGACGAAGGCGGCCGAGCTGTTCAGGAGCATCGGCGCGCCGGTCGACGACATCGGAGGTCTGCCCGGTGACGCCGCGCGGCGGAAGTTACTGCGGAGCACCTTCATGAAGGGCCTCGGAGCGTTGATCGTGGAGGCCATGGAAGCCGGCGTCGCCGCGGGTGCCGAGCAGTGGCTGCGCGACCAGATCGCCGCCGAGATCACCGGGGGATACGCCGCACTCGACCGGCTCAACGACGGCACCCGCAAGCACGCTGCGCGGAGATCGGTGGAAGCCGCTGCGAGCGCCGAGTTGCTCGACGAGCTCGGCGTTCCCCCCGTGCTCGGCCGGGCCGTCACGGAGGTGCACCAACGGCTCGCCAACGAATCATCCCCTCGGGCAGACGTTCTCGCCGGGCGGAGCGCGTCATGATCGCCGTCTGGGCTCTGATCGCGTTCATCGGGTCGATCATCGTCTGGAACGCCGTGTTCAAGCGCAACATCGGCGAGGCCATGGTCGTCGGCTTCGTCGTGACCGCGGCGTTCGCCGGCCGAGACGTCCTGACCGTCGCATGGCACTCGTTCGTCGACGCGATGTCCGAGGAGGTCACGTTCGCTGCGTTGGCGTTCGTGTTCATGAGCTACCTCCTGGCCAAGACGCCAGTGCTCGATCGGCTGATCGACGTCCTCAACTCCGTCCTCGGGCGCTTGCGCGGCGGGCCGGTCTACGCGTCCACCGTCGCTGGCGGAATGTTCGGCGCCGTAGCCCATATCGGCGCGTCGGTGACGGCCGCGGTTGGTTCCGTCACGGTGCCGTGGATGAAGCGTTCGGGCGTCAGCCCCGAAATGTCTGCCACCATCGTGGCGGGTTGCGCCGGAATGGGGATCACGTTCCCGTTCAGCTCAACGATGTTCGTACTCGTCGGCACCGCCGCTGTCAGCGGCGTGATGGAGCCCGATCAGATCATCCTGCCGCTCGCGCTGGCGGGTTTGTGGTGCCTGGGCTACCGCTTGGTGCTGAATTTCTATCTGGTTCGCAAGTACAACGTGCAGCCCATCGCCGCCGATGACCGGGTGCCGTTCGGGCGCAGCATCAAGAATGGGTGGACATCGCTTCTGCTGTTCACCCCGATCATCTTCCCGCTGCTGCTCACCCGTGGTCCGCTGGCCGGCGACATCTCGCGTTATGCCGACGTCGTGACGAACAAGGTGATCAGCCTCGTCACCTGGATTCCGGTGTTGATGATCGCCCTGGTCATGTTCCTGGGACGGCGTCATCTGCCACGAAATGCCAAGGCGTGGTGGAAGATCCTCGGGGACAGCGCCCCTCAGCTCGGCGTGATCGGCGTGACGATCATAGCTGCGTTCGCCGCATCGAACGTGCTCAAGGAACTGGGCCTGTCCGACCAACTGACGGGCATGCTCGAGGCGGCCAACGCGCCGGCCTGGCTGATGGCCATCATCGTCGGGGTCGTCATCGTCGTCATCGCCATTCCGCTGACCGGCGCAGCGACCATGGCGGCCGTGGGCGGTGTCGCGGTCGCGGCACTGGTCGGTGTCGGCATCCCCGCGCCTGTCGCCGCTACCGCGGTGCTGGTTTTCGCGTCCACCGAGGGCGCATCGCCGCCGTCGGCCGCACCGATCTACGTGGCCTCCGGTATCGCACGCTGTGATCCCGCCAAGACCTTCGTGCCCCTACTGAAGTACTTCTGCCTCCCGATCCTCGGAATCGGCATTCTCATCGCGCTCGGCCTGCTGCCGGTCGCCTGAACCTGAAGGAGTGACAACATGGTCAAGGCAACACTTTCCGTGCTCTTCCGGATCAGCATGATCGCCATGCTCCTCGGTGGACTCGTGGTGGTCGTCCTGCAGAGCGGGGGCCTCATCGCAGGCGACGGAGAATTCGTAACCATGGTCGACGAGGTGATCGCCCCGTGGGCCTATGGAGCAGCTGGAGCGGCCGGACTGCTGGCGTTCGTCCTGTCGTACTTCTCGCACGACGTGGAGTCGGCTTTTGACGAAGACGAGGAGCAGGCCGAACGCCTGACTCCGGCTGCGCACCACGTCTGATAGCGGCGGTACCACGTGGGCCCGCGCGTCCTCGGGGAACGCGCGGGCCCACTGCCGTCGGCGTGGACACCGATACGACGTTTCATTGAGTGATAACGTCACGGCGTAGCTGTCTGGCGGACCGCTTACCGCGGCTCGTGCGTCGCCGCGTGATCGTGGTCCGCGATCGACTGGAGAGGACGTCTCGTGCCCGAGCCCACCGGCAGCAACATGCGTTCGCTCGAGCGCGCGTTCGACGTCCTGAGTGTGCTGCAGGAAGCGAACCAGCCACTCAGGCTGGCTGAGGTCGCCCGTGCCAGTGGGCTTCACATCGCCACCGCTCAGAGGATCGTCAACGTGCTGGTCGGGCGCGGATACGCCGCCAAGTCCGGCGACGCCTACACCGGTGGTCCCGCGGCGCTGGCTGTCGCCCACGCCTACGTCGTCACGAATCCCCTGAGCCTTCTCGCCCAACCAATCCTGCAGCAGCTCGCCGTGAAAACGGGGTACACGGCCTCCCTCTACGTGCGAGTGGAGCGCAGCCGGGTGCTCATCGCGCGGGTGGAGAGTGAACACCCGCTCAGCTACGTGCTCCCCGTCGGCGAGCGACTGCCTCTGCACCTCGGTGGCGCGGGCAAGATGTTCCTGGCGGAGATGACCGCTGCGGACGTGGACGAGGCACTGGCCACGATCGCAACGATCTCGCTGGCCGACGGGCACACGGTCGGTGTCGACGAGTTGCGCACTCAGCTCAAACAGATTCACGACGACGGCTACGCCGTGACGGTCGCCGAACGTCAGGTCGGTGTCGGATCCGTCACCGCGCCGGTGCTCGCCACGGACGGCACGATGCTGGCGGCGATGACCGTGACCTGCCCCGCCGACGTGTTGGACGAGACCACGCTGCGAGGCTTGATCGTCGAAGTCCGCAGAGCGGCAGGCGCTCTCGGGCAACGGGTGCCGGGATTCAGGTAGCCGCCAGACCCGCGCGTCCCGACAGCCGCTCGACGCCGAGAAGGAGAGCCGAGTGATCGAGGGCACCGTCGCCCTGTGCGCGCAGCGCCCCGTCAGTACGGCGGTTGCCGCTCCGAGCGGAACCGATGAAGCCGATGCGCGTCACGACACCCGCTCCCGCACTGCGATGGCGGGATCTTGCGCCCCGCTCTCGAACTCCAGAGCGACCCGTCCCCCGTAGCCTGCTCGCGCGAGCTGGTCGAGCCAGTCGGCGATGGGCAGTTCGCCGGTTCCGGGGGATGCCACGTCCCGGCGCGTCGGCGACTTGGACGTGCATCGTTCGGGATGCGTAATCGGCGATGGCGCGCTCAACGTCGTCGCCGTTGACGCTGAGGTGGTAGACGTCTAGCAGCAGTCCCGTACTTGCGCGGACCGTCTCGTCACAGGAGTCGAGCACGCGCACCACGTCGGCGGCGGACTTGAATGGGTAGTCCGCGAACCCGCTGACGGCTTCCAGCACGACGGAGCCGCCGACGTCGGCCAGTGACGCTGCGATCATCGAGAGATTGCGCAGCGCGAGGTCGTCCTGAGCGGCGGCGGTCGACCAGGTCTTGCGTCGCCCGTAGAGGGCGTTGAAGATCCGGCACCCCGTGGCATCGGCGACTCGCTTCGCGACGTCGACGCGGGCCATAGGGTCCGCCTCACGTCCCGGCCACGACAACACTCCGCGGTCGCCCGAGGCCATGTCGCCTGCGAACAGATTCATGCCGCGCAAACGAATTTTCGTCTGCGCGAAGGCGTCGACGAACTCGTCGACCTTCGTTGTTGACGGATCGGCAGTGGCGAACGGCCACCAGAACTCGACCTCTTCGAAACCCGCAGACTCCGCCTGGGCCAACGCATCGCGGACGGGAATCGGTCCGTAGAGGATCGAACAGTTCAGGGTGAAAGTTGTCCAGTTCACCGTGTCCCCCCAGCGGTCGGCGAGGCGGCAGCTATGCCGTGACCGATCCGATGGCTGCGCGGATCTTGGTCTCGCTCTCGAACTTGGCTTCCGCGCCGAGGAGGATCTCGTCGAGCTCTTCGAGTCGTACGACGACCACCCCGTCGTCATCGCCGACGATGATGTCACCCGGACGAACGACGACACGTCCCGCCGAGATCGGACGCTGCAGATGGCCTGGTCCGTTGCGATACGGTCCCGCAGGGGTTTCGGCGCGCGCCCACACCGGCATGCCAAGCGCTCCGATGTCGTGGGCGTCGCGGATCGCGCCGTCGATGACGATGCCCGCGATGCCCTTCGCCTGGGCGCGGCCAGCCATGAGTTCACCGATCAGTGCGCGGTGCGTGGCCGCTTGACCGTCTACCACGATGACATCGCCCGGTGCGGCCGCGGCGATGGCTTTGTGCAGGTACTCGTTGTCGCCGCCGGCCGTCAGCACCGTGAAAGCCGGTCCGACGACGCGCGCTCCCCGCCACGCCGGCGTGATCTCAGCTTCGAGGACATAGAGCCGCTTCATTGCGTCGCCGATATTGGCCGCCGGAAGCGCAGAGAAGCGCCGCTTCACCTCATCGTTGTAGCCGGCGGTGGCCGCAATCTCGGCACTCACGGGCAAAGTCACATCTCCAGACATGTCGTCCTCGCTTTCTCCTGCTGACGGGAAGCCGGTGACGACGGGTCCACCGGACTGCACTGCTATCACTTAGTAATAGTCGCGATCACTTTGTGACTGAATCGAGGATAGGCCGCCCGTGTGGCCCGTGGCAATACGTTGCTCTCATTTAATGGTCATGACTATCATCTTGCGATAGTAAGACGATACGAACGCGGGGCGGTACCGACGAACCGGCCCGATACGACAAGCGAGGTGCCCATGATCGACGCCGCCAGTGACCTCGTGTACGTCGCGCGGCGCCTCACCGACGGCGCCATGGCGGCGTTGGACGTGCTCCCCGCTGATACACGCGTTGGCGGCGATGCGCCGCCTACTCGGACTGAACTCGTGGCGGGCATCAGCGGAGCGGTCGCTGCAATCGTCACCCTGACCGAGCGTATCGATGCCGACGTGCTTCGAGCCGCAGGCCCGCAGCTCAAGATCGTCGCCAATGTGGCGGTGGGCTTTGACAACATTGATATCGCGGCCGCCACCGCCGCCGGGGTCGCTGTGAGCAACACGCCGGGTGTCCTCGACGAGGCAACCGCTGACCACACCTTTGCTCTCCTCCTCGCCGTAACCCGTCGCGTAGCCGAAGGCGATCAGCTGATTCGTTCTCGCCGGCCCTGGGTGTGGGGCCCGAGGATGCTCGTCGGACTGGATCTCAGCGCGGGGGCGACGCTCGGCATCCTGGGCTACGGCCGCATCGGATCGGCACTTGCGCGTCGCGCCGCCGCCTTCGGCATGACGATCCTCGCGACGTCGCGAAGCCGCCAGTCGGGCACGAACGCCGCCGGGGTCCGCTTCGTCGACACGGCCACCTTGCTGCGTTCGAGCGATGTCGTCAGCGTGCTGACGCCCCTGACTCCGCAGACCCGACATCTCATCGACGCCGCAGCCATCGCGTCGATGAAGCCAGGCGCCTACCTCATCAACACCGCCAGGGGCGGAGTGGTCGACGAGAAGGCGCTCGTTGAGGCGCTGAGGACCGGGCACCTTGCCGGAGCGGCGCTCGATGTCTTCGAGAATGAGCCCGAGGTCGACCCACTTCTGTACGACGCACCCAATCTGATCATGACCCCACATATCGCCAGCGCCGGTGAAGCGACGCGAAACGCGATGGGACAGTTGGCCATAGACAACGTGGCGGCTGTACTCGCCGGCCGCGCTGCCGTCACAGCAGTTCACCAATCGAGCTGAGCATTCGACGGATCGGACCGCTCAGCGCGGCGCCATCCCTGCCGCCCGGTAGGTGTCGTCGATCAGGGCCATGTTCGCCACCGCGTCGGCGAGATCCATCGGCAGGGCGTCCCCCCGTTCGACGTGGGCAGCGAAGGCCTCCAGCTGGTAGGTGTAGGACGCGCGAGTGCCCAGGTGCTCCACGGTGTCCCCGTCCGCGGTGGTGACGATCAGGCGGTCGTCGTCGCGGGGGTTGATGAAGTTGGCCACGGTAGCCTCCGCGGAGGAGCCCACCAGCCGCAGGGTGAACGAGTAGTCGTCGTCGACCATCGAGTTCGTCGTGAAACCTGATGCGCCCGAGTCGAACACGAACTCGGCGTCGAAGCGCTCGTCGACGCCGGGGGTGCGCTGCACGGCCGTCGCCGACACCACGTGCGGCGTCCCGAAGCGGCGCATGATGTGCAGCGCGTAACAGCCCAGATCCATCAGCGCCCCGCCCGCCATGTCCAGTGACCACCGCGGGTCGTTCGGCGCCGGCTCGGGCATCCCCATGGCGACCTCGATGCGCCTGAGCTCACCGAGGGTGCCGTCGCCGGCCAGCTCGAGCGCCCGGCGCATCACCGGGTGGAACAGGTAGTGGAAGCCCTCCATGACCGGGACCCCCGCCGCGCCTGCGGCGGCCGCCCCCCTCGCTGCCTCGGCCCGGTCCCGGGGGAACGGCGTCTCGGTGAGCACCGGCTTGCCGGCCG
>JAEXZY010000064.1 GCA_023404955.1 Actinomycetes bacterium | reverse complement strand
AACCTTACGAACCCTACAAGCAGTCCGTCCTTTCTCTTCCCTCGCCTGTCGAAAATCCCGTGTATAACACGCTGGACTTTCAGACGGGGAAGAACGTGTCGCAGGGGAATACGGTGGTGTTTGACGGAACGGATGGCTGGTTTTTACGTGGCAGTGACGAAGATAATTACAACAATTATAGATACTCGTTGGCACTATCGATAAAAGGGGCTGATAAGGCTTTCCCTTGTCTTTGTAATAAATATGACTATGATCTTATGACTTGGACTGATAGTGGCAATAATGTCGGCATGATAGTTTCTGATTTCCAGCTATTAATCCGTTTAGGTTCAGAGAGTACAATTAAAACAGTTGCAGAATGGAAAGCCTATCTCGCCGCACAGTACGCCGCAGGCGATCCTGTAATTGTTCGCTACAAGACCGCCGAGATACAATCCGAAACCGACTTAAACGCCGATTACGACAACTATCAGGCATGGAACGGCGGAAGCGAGACGATTGTCCAGGGAACGACCGACAATAGCGAATACGGCGCGGAGAACACCGTTTCGCAGGAATATCCCGTAAAAAGAGGAGGAACAACATGACAAAACCTATATTCGGTAAACCCAAAGCGTTGCCGTTATCCAAAGCGGCTTATGTAAAAAACACAGGCGAAGAACTCAACCACCTTCGCTTTCTCCGTAAGCCCTTGCTGAAAGCCTTTGACGTTTATAAATCCAACGTCTATTACGGGGTGATAAAGGAGACGGACGCAGAGCATGCCGCGGTATTGGCCTGGTATCGCGATTTATGCGATTTGAAAACGGAAGCGGTCGAGAATATTCCCGCGGCTGTCAAAAAATAGCTGGAGGCAAAACAGTGAAAGTCTATCTTAAATATCATGGCATAGGCAGGTTTGAACAACCTGCCTTTTGTATTGCCGAAAATGCTCTTGAACTCGATTTTGAGGGCATAAAAGGCCTGTCGGGAGAGTTTATCGTTTTATATCGGGTAAATTTCCAGGCGGAAAAGAAAATCATGTTAAAGGCCTGTAAAACGGCCATTCCGATTGATGAGCTGAAAGCGGGGCAATTAGACGGGAAAATCATTCATTGCGTGCGCGGCGACAAGGTGTCCGAGTATGATATAGAACCGCTTGCCTTAAAAGATATCGAGGGGCAATTCTATGTCCACGGACTATTGACGGATTTACAAACGACCGTCGCGGCATTGGTAAAAACGACGCAGACGCAGGAACAAAGAATAGAAGATTTGGAAACGGCTTTAGCGGAAGAAATCAAAGCCAATGCGGAACTGATCGCAAAAATGAACAGTTACGTGGATAACGGCGTAGAAGTAACGTTTTAAGGAGACAGAAAAATGAAAAAGAAAAGAATTATAAACGTGTTTATCGTGGTGGTGCTGATTGCGCTTTTGAGCGTGTGTATAGGTCTGATTTTCGGCACGGGTACATATTCCGCTCGGGCAGAGGAAACGTCGATAGAAGCCCCGCAGGACAGCGCAGACGCGCCCACAAGCGACGACAGCGAAAGTACCGAGGAAACACCCGCGCCCGACCCTGAATTTGATTTGGACGCATTTCTCGCGTGGGTACAGAAATACGCCGACCAGGCGGGAATAGGCGACGAGTACGCCCAAGCTGTAGAAGCGATTAAGGCCGCCGCTTCCGAAAAGCAAGTCACAATCTCTACTGTGGCAAGCGTGGCCCAGCTCATTGTGTTCGTCGTGTATCTGATTTATACGAATGTGAAAAACGGGAAACTGAAGAAGCAGCTCAAAGAAGTTTCCGAGAAGCTGGATTTACAGCTTAAAGGCACCAACGGTTTAATAGACGAGAGTAACCACAACGGGCAGACGAGCGATAGCACGAAAAAGGACGTGGAAGCGTTGAAAAAGGCATTGGCGAGTTTTACGAAAGCATTTATGCAGTTTGCGGACAGAACGAACATCGGAGCGGCAAGCAAAGAAGCGATTAAGCACGACCTGAACGCGGCGATCAGGGAGATCGACGGGGAGACAAAGGAGAAAGCCGATGAAGAAAATCAAACACTCTAAAGAGTGGTACTACAACGCAAGGTTGATAGCGTATTGGGTGGGAATGGTCTTTTGTATCGTTCCCACTCTTATTGCAGGGCTTGTAAAACTGCCGCTGATAGCCACTCACGACGCGGACAGCACGTTGTCGGGGGTGTTTATCGTCGTGCTTGTCTGCGCCGCTCTGCCGCTGTATAAGGCCCTTATAAAGGTCATGAAAAGCCCGAACGCCGCCGTTATCTGCTGGGTGCTGTTCGGCCTTATCGCACTTGTCAATTCTATGGAAAAAGGCACGATAGAGGGGTTGACGTTCGTCTTTGCTTTCGCGGCGATCGGGAATACGCTCGGGGCGGTCTGCTTTAAACTTTCGAAAGAGTTTGAGGAACTTTGGCGCCACTGTGGACAAGTGGAGGTGACAAACCTGAACGGAGGGAACGGAAATGGATAAACTGCCCGAAGGGAATGCAAAGCCCGAATATATCAACG
>JAEXZY010000022.1 GCA_023404955.1 Actinomycetes bacterium | reverse complement strand
ATCTGGCTATGCCGGGGATGCATTATGCCTGTTTTGGGGGAAGTGTTGCCGTATTGGGGATTGGGTACGTGTTGTTTATGAGAAAGTATTTCAAGTTACACTTGATGGTGAAGTGATTTGAAATTTTGTATAAAAGAATTGAGCCTTGGGAATACCAGGGCTTTTTTGTTTGTGGGTAAATTGTTTTTGTGGGGTAGTGGTCAATGAAATTCGGGTAGTGATTCCGAAAAAGTTGAAAAATTTTGGAACTGATTTCGAAAAAGTTATATTTTTGGCGAAATATGAAACAATTATGATCAAACGGAAATTGCGAGTTTCGGGATTTATACGAAAATAGTGACTTTCAGGTGATACTTATTGAACTCGTGTTAAGTATGAAGAAGTGATTATGGGTGCATATTCCGGTGGATACCCGTTCAGCATTTCCGGTGATATCCGTTCAGTCCCCAGTTAGTATTCAGTATCGTTGGCAAAGTTAATACTTCTTTCTTAGGCTCTCTCCTTTGAGGTCAAATTTTATTGCCTTATGCACAATTCTGTCCAGACAGGCTTCTGCAATGAGCTCGCTTTGGAACACATCATACCAGTCTGCAACGGGAAGCTGGCTGGCCAGGATGAGTGCTTTCCGGTTGTACCGGTCATCTATGATCTGTTCAAAGTCATGTTGTACCTGTCCGTCCAGCTTGACCATCCCAAAATCATCTATAATCAGAAGATCATGTGCGTTAAGCTTTCGGAAGAAATTTGTCTCCCGTCCTTCCAGATGTACAAGCTTCAGGTTCTCGATGAGCATGTTCATCGTGAAGTACAGTACCTTCCGGCCGTTCCTGCATGCCCTGTCACCCAGGGCACAGGCAAAGTAGGACTTCCCGGTTCCTGCCGGTCCGGTAATGATGACCGTCATTCCGCCCGTGATGTAATTTCCGGTTGCAAGGTCGGCTGCAGAGCAGGCCTGTATGCCCATTGCCGTGTCCGTTTCAAGTTCTTCCATCGAGGCTCTCAGACGGAAGCCGGCATTCTTTATAAGACGCTGGATGCGGTTGTTCCCTCTCGTGTCACGTTCGTACTGGAGCATGATCTGCATGCCTTCACGCAGGGTAAGCTTGTCCAACTGATGTGTTTCTTCCAGGGAGCTCCAGCAGCTTGCCATTCCCGGAAGCTTCAGCTCGTGCAGTGTTCTTTCTGATTCGTTGCTCATAATCATTTATTGTTATTGGTTCATGTCATTTCCTGTAAAATAGTCTTTTCCACGCATGTTTCCGTGGTTTGACGATGTAGGCGCATGGAAGATTACCGTCTCGTCGGCAGATGCATTCACACCGTTACGTTTGAGTATGGCTTCAAACTTGCTGTAGGAATAAATACCGTACTTCATGCACTGGCGGCAGGTAAGGTCAAACGTGGCAAGGTCATACTTCCTTCTGAGGCTGACTATGGAGTTGCACAGCTTGTAATACACCTCTTCAGGCTGTGCGGTACGTTTGGGGTCAAAGATGCTCTTTACGTATTCATGGCAGTCCGGCGATATGTCCTTCGCCTTTTCCACATAATAGGCTGCCGAACGCTCCATGATTACCCTGCAACTGGATGCGAGATGTTCCCTGACTGTGGTATAGCCGTATGTATGGCTGCGGATATGCGAGGCTACCAGTTTCTGCTCCACATAGACCTTGACCCATGAACGGGTAAAGACTACTCTTGCCTGTTTTCCTACATGGATATAAGGGACGGAGTAAAAATGGGTCACTTTGTCCTGTCTCAGCTCCACATGGCAGTTTGCCTGTACTTTCAGATCGGCATACAGGCGCATCTCATAGGGTTCCGGCTTCAAGGGTTTGAGCAGCTCCTTCTCCATGGCATGAAAACGTTCCTCACGGCTGTAGGGACGCTTCTGCATGCGGGTCTGGTTGTGCCTTTCCATCAGCTCCCATACGGCACGGTTCAACTCTATGAGTGAATGGAAGGTGCGGTTACGCAACCTGGCATAAATACGGTTGTATGTAATCCTTACGGAGTCCTCTACCAGAGCCTTCTGTGTCGGTGATGCCGGGTCACATGGCAGCACTACAAAATGGTAGTAGTTGCCCATGTCCTCAAGAGCCTTGTTCAGCTTCGGCTCATGCCGGTCATTGCTGATTACCGCAGATTTGAGATTGTCCGGAGTCAGTATGGGAGGTACACCGCCCAGATGTTCCAGGCACATCCTTATGGCATACAGGAAGTCTTCCGTCTTCTGCGAAGGTACACATATCACATAGGTATAGTCGCTGTAAGGCATGCAGGCGACAAACACCTCCACCTTTATGACTTCTCCGGTTTCGGCATCTACATAGCTGAGCTTGTCACCGGCAAAGTCGACCATGAGTTTCTCGCCCGGTCTGTAGGTGTTGGCAAGTACGGCTGTAACATCCTTCTTCGCAACGAGATTCTGCTTCAGATGGTAATAGAACTGTGATTTTCCGTAACCGTCGGGATGAGTCGCACGGTATTCATCGAACAGGACCTGACGGCTTACATGGGATTTGGGATCCGCCAGCAGTTCCTTGTATCTAGGGAGCAGGATCAGGAACTCTTCC
>JAEXZY010000135.1 GCA_023404955.1 Actinomycetes bacterium | reverse complement strand
TAATATTCACATTCAAATACCCCGAAGCAAACATACGTTTCGTACGAATATTATCCTCGTAAGCACCCGGCTGCTCATCACATAAAGGACTGAATGCAGAACTATTTCCAGGAGCAGGGTTTAATATAAAATTACCATTATCATCATAAGCTCTGCCTATACATGGTATTTTGTTAGCCAAATTCAATGGATTCTGTCTCTTATCCTGATCTTTAAAAGTATATGAAACATTCACACCCACATTGAAAATTTTATTTATCTTATGATCAAGACTAATACGACCATTATAACGTTTCAATACATCATTTTTCAACAATCCTTTATCATCTTGAAAACCAAATGATAATGAATAAGATGTTTTCTCCGTACCACCAGACATACTGATTTCATAATTTTGGGTAATACCGGTACCCAACAATAAATCCTGCCAATCAACCCAATAACCTTTTTCCAAATACTCCAATTCTTCTGCATTGAAAATCAAAGCATCATCCATATATTGATCCGGCGCTGCTGAATTAGTAGTTCTATAGGCCTCTCTCTTTAATTGAGCATATTCTTCTCCATTCATCATACGAGGGTATTTAGCCTTATTTTTAATAGAAACATAAGCATTAAAATCGATTTTCGTCTTTTGTCCCTTGGCTCCGGATTTTGTTGTAATAATAATTACACCATTAGCTCCTTTCGTTCCATAAATAGCTGTAGATGAGATATCTTTCAAGACTTCAATAGACTCAATATCAGTAGGATTAATATCAACAAATGATCCGTAATCTATACCATCGACCAATACTAACGGATTATTGTCAGCTTTAAGAGAACGATTACCACGCATGGTTAATGAAATAGAGGCTCCGGGTTGCCCGCTAGATTGTGTTATATCCAATCCCGCTACTTTACCTTGCAAAGATTTCAACGCATTGGTAGTAGGAGTAGATGTAATATCCGCTGGTTTTATAGAAGATATAGAACCAGTCAAATCACTCTTCTTTTGAACACCATATCCAACCACTACCACTTCATCCAAAGATTGAGTATCATCTTTCATCACAACGTTTATGACAGACTGTTTCCCGACTTTTATCTCCTGAGTAAGATAGCCAATATAGGTCACCATTAATACATCATTCTCGTTTACATCAGCAAGAGAATAATTACCTTCAAAGTCAGTAATGGCACCATTAGTCGTTCCTTTTACCAATACATTTACTCCAATCATAGGCTCACCTGCATTATCTACTATTTTTCCTTTTATCATGGTAGCCTGTCGTGTTTCATCCAAACCGATACTTTTATGAGTAGTTGAAATTAAAATATGATCTCCATCAACTTGATACGTCATATTGGTACCTTGAAAGATTTTATTCAGAATAGCATTTATATTTCCATTCTCTATCTTTATACTTACTTTGTGTTTAGTATTCACCTTATCATTTAACACAAAAAGATAAGATGACTGGCTCTCAATCAAGTGTATCACTTGTTCCAAGCTTTCATTCTTACATGAAATAGTGATACCTTCGTTCCGATCTGATGCTTGTACGTACACTGAACTAAATGACACACATAATAGCAACAAGACTGTTTTCAGTAATCTCACAATAGACCACCGACTTATTGGCCTATCACATACGTTTAAATAAGTTGTTTCCATGTTATTAGATTTTAGTTTTAAAAAAAATATAGTTGTGTTTTATGTATTTGAACCTCTATTTGATATAAATAATTTGTTTGTCCTCATCCTGCTCTATAGTAAAAGGAGCATCTTTCTGCAATAACCTTAACGCATTAATAACCCCTCTACTTTGTCTAAATTTTCCTGTATATTTATAATGTTCCACCTCTTTATTTTGAATAACAATGCTATCTCCAAAATATTTAGTAAAAGTTTTCATGATGTCCTTCAATTTTGCGCTTTTTATACAAATTAATCCCTCACGCCATCGGAACTGGTCATAATCGTGGATGGTTTCCAAATGAATTTTTCCATTTTTATGATAACATACCATTTGATCAGGTTTCAAATAAATATTGTTACCTTTTACTCTGACACGAACTTTGCCTTCAAACAAAGAAGTCTTAAATACATCAGCGTTAGAATAAGCTTCCAAATTAAAATGAGTACCGAGTACTTTGATTTCTCCTTTTGAAGTATGTACATAAAATGGCTTATTTTTATTGGCCGATACTTCAAAATAAGCTTCTCCATCCAACTTTACTTTACGATTATTTGTTGCAAAAACAGAAGGATAACTAAATTTCGTATTAGAATTAAGGCACACAAACGTACTATCGGGTAAAATTATGTTTATTCTTTGACCGGCAGGAACAAGTATGGTTTGTAATACCTCTGATTTTTTCACCAATTCCTGATACTTATAAATAGTAACAGACACAACAACCAAAAGAACAACCGCAGCTATCTTTACGGTATAATTAATTAACTTATATAACAACGGGGCATTTTCTTTTTGAAACAGTTCCTTTTTATCTACCAACAAAATACCTGCATCAAATATTTTCTTTTCACGACATAATGTCTCATAATTATCCGGTGAACTTTCAGCCCATCGTTTAATAGCTTCTTTCTGCTTGTCAGATGCTTTGCCTGCAAAAAAATGATACAACGATAATAAATTCATTTTCTTTCCATTATTTACTCTATAAGCACATGAGAATGGAAATACCCTAAACGAAAAACAAAAAAATCTGCTAAATTAGATAAATCAAAAAAGAAAGATAGTCTTTGAGGACAGCACGTAGAGCTTTTAATGCCTTACTTATATGATATTCAACGGTTTTTTGATTCACAAATAACTTTTTAGCTATTTCAGGGTAGGATATATCTTCATATCTGTTCATAAAAAAAATCTGTCGAGTTTTTGATGGCAATTTTTCAAGCGTATGATTTACAATCTCTTGCACCTCATTAGTATACAATTCACAAGGATCACATGCCGATAATGCTGATATCTTAAAATCCAATTCCCATAAAGCAAGTTCAGACAAAGAATTATTCTTTTCATAATGAAAGCGTTCCTGTCTTAAATAGTTCAAGCATTTATGCTTTATAGCCGTTAAAAGATAACTTAATATATTCTCATCGTTCTTTATATCTCTTCGATGTTCCCAATAATAAGCTAAAGTGTCCATCACAATATCTTCAGCTATAGAAATATCGGGAATATAAGTTTGCGCAAAACGAATAAACCGTAACCTGTAATCAGTATATAATTTATTAAAAGTTTCTGTTTCCAACTTTAATAGATCATCCATATCTGTTTCCGATATTTAATTAGATACCTCAATATTCGATGCGCAAACTTATCTCCACTAATTATTACTTCGTCCCATTTATACAACTATCCGGCACCCAGCCTTTCAAAACAAAAGCAGGGTTCCGATAATTGTTAATCAGCTCTGTATCTTTATCTTTTGTCAGCTGGCGGGAATATGGATGACGTTTGGATACATCAACCGGATTTCCTGTCACCATATCACAAGTATTATACTCGTACATTTTAGCAGTCTTCGCTCCAATAGAACTCCAGCCTTCAGGAATTATATTTTTCACTTTACAATCTATCAAGACAAACTCTGCATCAGGATAGGCCGAACCGTGGTTACTTTTAGTACGTCCGTAATCCGCCTGTTTACCATCCTCCGTAGAAAAAGTGCATTCAACAAACACATTACCATGA
>JAEXZY010000151.1 GCA_023404955.1 Actinomycetes bacterium | reverse complement strand
ACAACAGCCCCCTTCTTGGCACGGGTAATCGTAACGTCCTTACGGCTATAGCCCTGAATGATACGGACGGTAGCAGTAGTTACTTCATCTTCCTGAGAAGCGGCTACGGTTACATCGAAATTGTATGTGCCGGCAGCCTGATCCTTATAAGCAACAGAGCACCAGTCGGCACCTTCTATCACGGAAGCAGTAGGCTGAGCATCAGCCTGCACATTGATGGTCTGTACACCACCTGTGCCATCAAACGAAAGCTCTGGGTTGAGAACCTTAAAGCTAGGTTCATCGTAATCATCGTCTTCATACGAGCAAGCCGTGCAAGCCAATCCGCAGACAATGCCCAAGAGCAACAAATATAGATATTTGAATTTCTTCATTTTCTTTTCATTTTAGAGAGAACCCGATAAGTTCTGAGAACTATCGGATTCTCCTTATTAATATTTATCAAATATTACCACTCAGGAACTGGGAAGAGGCTATGAACAGTGAACTTAGCGCGCATAGACTTATTAAAGCCCAACTCTCGCATCAAATCACCATCCTTGACACCAAATGCACAATTATCCTTTGTAGCAGCATAGCAATTAAACAATTCCAAACGATACTTAGGATTTTCATTGGCGTCAACCACCTTAGACTTATCGTAAGAAACAGCCTTACCGTCAAGATAGAACTCATCCAAAGTACTGTGTGTGCCTGGGAAGAAACCATAAAGGTCAGCAAACTCGATAAAGGTCATGATAGTACCACCTTCAAAGCCAGAACCTTCATAAGTCATATCGAACTGATTGTTCTCGAGAGAGTATTGACCCTTGTCACTCTTAACAACTTTCAAAGTAGAACCATCGTTATATCCCCACAACTGAGCCTCACCTTCACCCCAGCCACGAACGGCATTGAATGTAGGAGTATAGACACCAGTACCATCGCTTGTTGTAGAAACTACAGAGAATGTTACCTCCAAGGTTTTGTTGAAGGCAAGAGCAGGTTCACCAGCATCACCAGGACCTCCACTAGCTCGGAATGGGGAATTCTGAGCTGTACCAGTACCCCAGATATTAAACAACTCTATACGATAGTTGCCGTTAGGCTCGAGGGCACCATAATGGAACTTGTTGGCATCAAACTTCAAATCCTGTCCATCAGCCTTGATAGCATCAATGCGAACCAACGCGTTAGGGTATTTTGCAGCAAAGCCTTCCAGATCAAGTACATAAACCTTACCATTGGTACGAGCCTCTGTTGTTTCAAGTTTAACAGTATATTGGCCAACAGCCTTTGAGCCACCCGAAACGACAGTTGAAGCGCCATCCCAGTTGCCACCATCACCCCAAGCAGTCAACTTGGCAACATAGCCATTCTTGACATCTGAGGTTACATAGTTATAAATCATCAGCTGACCATCACTAGAACGGATTACACCCAACTGAAGCGCCTCGTCAGAAAGAGACATCACCTTGATCTTTGTTTCATCAGTACGAGTGATACCACCGATATACTCTACTGCATTCAGAGGGTCAATGGTCATTGTGATTGTCTTATTCTTCTCATCCACGGTAAATGTACCTTCAGAATCCTTATAAGAACCATCAGCCTGAACCTGATGAACCTTTACCTTATCATTGCCATCTTCATCCTTATAGAATGTCATTGTACCATTACAATGGCTAGGATCAGTGATAGCCCATGACTTAATATTTGCATACTCTGCATCCCAACCGGTAGTTTCACCGACAACAGGCTGGTTATTGGTATAAGAAGCCCAACTTGCATCCTTGCCATAGAAGAAAACAGGACCAACAAACTTATAATGAGATTCATCTGGTTTCAAGTCAAACTCCCAAGTATTATACAACTTCTCCTTAACAAACTTCACGTTCTTAGCCACAGATACAGGGCGGATAGCCAATGCCTGATAAACAGGAGTAGAAGTGCGGCGTGCAGCATTCTGGTCGAAGCTATATGCCATGGCAAATCTGTTGTCTGTGGCATTGATAGAACCAGAGAGATAGTAACCGTTCAAACCCTCGCCGGAAACATTGCCCTGAGTACGGGTACCGGCTGCAGGCAAGAAGATAGAGTTACCATTAGGACCGGTAAACTTGTAACCGGCTACATGATTCTCGGTATCCTCTACCCATTCTTTCTTACACTCTGTGAAAAGTTCCTCAAACTCATCGATGGTTGGCATGGTAACCCATGAACCATATACCTTATTGGCTACATCACGGTCGGTCTTGTAGATATCAGCAGAAGCATAATCTTCCAGATTGATAGAAGTCTGGAAACCTGTCATATCACCAAATCCGAAGAGACCACCCAGCTGCTTCTCATCAGTAGCACCTACATTATACTTAGCCCTCTTGGTAGAAAGCCCCAAGTCAACGAGGTCAGTATCAGGATTGAAGTCAGAAGGAGCAGTGGTGAAAGTACGGTCTTCACCATATACAGTACCATTTCCGAGGTCGAGATAGGCAGTATAGTGGTAAGTTGTATTAGGCAACAGACCCTCTGCCTTGATCTCGTAATTGTCGTTGATGCCGGCAGCAACTATGCGAACACCGGCACGCACCTTCTCAGAACCCTCGACACCAGAGATAACGATACCGCTGGTAGCCTCCTGAGGAGCCTTTTCCAACTTACCGGTCAGGATAACAGAGTTGGCTGTCAAATCCTTCGGCTCACCGGTGATAGCCTTGGCATCGGTCATGATGGCACTCTGTACAGAACCCTTGTAGGTTACCCTACCCTGCAAGGTAACATAAGCCTGATAGTAGACTACATCACCTGGCATACCGGAAACCGTAGCCTGGAACTCACTGCTACCGGAAGCAGCCACCTTCTCACTCAAGTTATCTTCGCTCTTACCATAGTAGAAGCCTAATGCATAGGCACTGGCATTCTGCTCTTCGAGGCCCTTTACCGTGCCATGGAATGTAGCGGATGTCACAGTCACATCAGCAGAACCTGTAGTCACCGACTCGTCGGTGAGCAGCGGAGTATTGCTGATAGAATAATCATCATCGCTACAGCCTGTCATGAAGATACCCATGACAAAGGCCATAATTCCGTATAATATTTTATTCTTCATAAGTTTGCGCTATTAAAGTTATTGAATTGTGCAGGAAACAATCTCAATGTCGATGTTGTCGGTTGAGCCACCGTAGTCGCCAAAACCATTCAACTGAATTGACAGGTCGAGACAGGTTGCCGTGAAGGTCTGTGTAGAACCGGTGGTATTGGTAAGTGAAACGGTAGTCTCACCGCCATTGGTATCTACAGCAACAGCATCAGGAAGATCGTATGCACCTGGTTCCCATGTTTTCTTGATATTGTTATCAATCAAGGCACACTTAGGAGTCTTGCTCCATGTCACGCCACCCTTAATCTTAAAGGTAACGGTGATGGTCTGGTTCTTCTTCAACTTCACAGACTTCACATCCTTGAAGATTCCCTTACCTGTTTCACCATAAGAGTGGAAAGCGACGCGGAGGCAACCATTCTCAATCCACATGATACCCTCGTTGTGGATGATGGAATTGTCGATAGCCACCTTGGTAGGACCTGTAGGACCGGTAGCAATCTTCTTGTAAGCCAACTTAGCTACGAGATAAGAGTTGACCAAACCATTCTCATCCGTTGTCTCAGGAATACCGATAGTGAGATACTGATCATCAGCAGAGTTGCCAAGGATATAGAACTGCTTGCCCTTCAATTCGATGGTGCGCTTATCGCCAGCCACGGCAAATACAGAGATTTCCTTATCGAAAGTCAAGGTATTCTCTGTGATTTTCACCTTACCATCCGCCTCTCCACATTCATAATTGTAAGAGCCATCAGAAGCCTTGCTGATAGTCAACTCGAAGTTATCGATTGCCTTGTCGTCAAGAGCCGGAGCCCAGGTAGAGTTATACTTACCACCGGTTACGCTCTCCCATGCCTTTACATTAGGTGAACCGTTCCACCACAAGAAATCATAAGGAGTCTCAGAATCCAAATTGAAAGTCATCTTGCTACCTACATACTTGTCACCATTGATATCGGCAGTGAACAAGTCGGTATGGATATTCTCGAAAGTAGGAAGCTTAGGCTTCGCTGTCTCTATCAAATCCTGATCGGCCTTAGGAATGCAAGCACCCTTGGTAGCAATTACATCCTCAGAAACGAAGTTCCAGACAAGATACCAGTTACCCTCTGAATTGGTACGCTTGGTAACCAACTGAAGGAGGTATGGAGTCAACTCTGCAATCTGAATATCCTGAGTGTAGTTGGAGCAAACAGCATCAAAACCTGTATTATGCATGGCATAGCAATCTGTGAAAGAGATGGTAGGCTTTGTCTTATCAGTCAAATTCATATTAAACTTACCCACCATATTAGAACCCGTGCTGGCACCCTTTGTTCCGGATTCACCACGATACATGGTAGCCACACAACCATTCTGAGCATCCATACTGAATGTCATATAAGAATCCATGTAAGGATCAGTTTCAGGAATCAACCAGCTCTGGAAGCCAGGATCCCAGTTTGGTTTCCAGTTGTCAGAGCCAAAAAGCAAATCCTTATAAACACCATTTGCCTCATCATCAGCAGTATATCCCTTGCCGTCACCATCAGGATCATAAGGTGAACAATACATCACAGGACCTGTACAACGGCCGATGTTGTAATTTGCATCGCAAGGATACCACTTCTTGCTGACGCCAGCAGAGAGAGTAGCAGCATCAGGAAGTTCCTGACCTGTTTTATAATCCTTATCCGCCAATAGGAACCATTTATTATCACTCAAGAGAGAAAAATCATTCTTAGCCAAATTGATTTTGTATGGTTCACCATAAACGATACCACCAGGAGTTTCCACACCAAAGGTTACCTCATAATCGCCGGCAAAAGGAAGTTCCACGGTAAACGCTTTCTCTTGGGAACGCCCAATAGGAGTAATCCAAAGAGATGTGGCATCAGAAATCTTAGATTCCAGCTTTAATACATTACCCTCAATGGTAACCGTATAAGCCTTACCCTCCACCAAATCTTCTGGAGAGTATGTCTTCTTGCCAAATCCGAAATCTTCTGGAGAGCAAGAAGCCATCAGGAAGACTGCTATGGCAGCAAGAAGCGTATATATAAGATTATGTATTTTCATATCTTCTTATTATTAAATGTTTATTATGTTACCTCAAAGGAATTACCATCCAGGGTTCTGAGTAAGAACTTTACCGGAAAGCGTAATCTGAGTATTAGGGATCTGAATCAAGCCTTTCTTGGAAGTGAAATTGCTTTCCACGAACTTGGTCGTAGCATCCACACCTCCATTCTTCACCTTGGCTCCATTCTGAGCTTTGGCAATGGCTTCAGCTGCATAAGCACCATCCTTCTTATAGCGCATCAAATCCCAATAGTGCACACCTTCGAAAGCCAACTCGATGGCACGCTCTTTGCGGATATTCTCAATGCTATAATCAACAGATTCCAGACCTACACGAGCACGACCCTTATTCAAGCCCCAGTCGTTACCATTCAACTCTGAATGCATCAACAAGACATCAGCATAACGCATGATGGTATAGTCCTGGTAATAAGTAAGGTTCTGGTGAGCAATACCCAATTTAAAACCTACCTCCTGACGTGTACCATCAGAGAAACACATTGGCGCATACTTACGGGTATAATAACCTGTATATTCGTATGTATCAGCCTCATCGGCAGTAAAGCCAGCATCCTGACAACTCCAAACACAAGCAGAGAAACGAGGATCGTTCTTATACTGCTCCACAAAAGCAGGAGTAACAGGGCAAGCGCCCCATCCACTGGCAATATGTACATCGTTTGCACAACGGTTACGAGGACCAAGGTAAACAGAGAATGTATTACCATCACCATCACCATCATAATTCTGAGTAACAGCAAACTTCATGTTCAGAACGATTTCCTTAGACAAATTACCCTGTCCAGACTTCCAACCATCGCCATCATACCACTTACCAGCGTAAGTAGTTTGCCAATTATATTTTGTATCATCGCCCGTCACGGTCTTGGACTCAGCGGTAATATCAGAAGAAGGCATCCAGAAATCCTTATAATTTTCTTCCAACTCATAGCCACCATTTTCTACCACGTCATTGATGGCAGCAGTAGCCTCTGCCTTAGAACAAGCAGGATGTTCTTCGCCATAATAACCAGTATAATAAAGGTACGCACGAGCTAATAAAGCCTCAGCTGCATACTTGGTAATACGACCATCATTGGTATTACGGTCGCTCAATGGATAAGCATCAGCAGGAATATTCTCGGCAGCATATTTCAAATCATCGAAAATAGCCTGATATACTTCCTTGGCAGGAGTACGAGGAACATTCTCCTCAGTCGGTACCAACAGCAAAGGTACATCACCAAACAAGCGGGCCAAATCAAAATACAAGATGGCACGGATGGCACGAGCCTCACCCATGATGCGGCCTTCGGTCTTGGTATCGCCATTCCAATTGATAGTAGCATCAGCCTGAATCAACTTATTACAACGGAAGATAGCCTTGTAATAGTTTACCCAGTCGGTGTTAAACATATCATTATAAGAAGGAGCAAGACCTGTATCAAACTGGTCGAGCACGTTATTATTCTTAGCATCAGAAAGTCCTAAACCAGCAAAAGCCTGGTCGGAAGCAAACTCTGCAGTAAGATACATGCCCACACCCTCATCACTAATTGTACGCTGCCAACCATCATAGCAGCCAATGAGATCCAGACCTGCAGCACCCGGAGTGCTATAAGCGGTCTCAGAGTTCATATCTGTTTTAGATGAAGTGTCGAGAAAGTCTTCGCAAGACGTAAATGTCAAGGCAGACAATATCAAAGCACTCATCAATATATGTTTTCTTTTCATGTTACTTTCTATTAAAGAGTTAGAATGCAAGATTTAAACCAACGATGAAAGTACGTGGATGTGGATAGTAACCCATATCAACACCAGATACCCAAGAGTCGCTGCTGTTGCCATCAGTACCATTGAAAGAACCGATTTCCGGATCCATACCATCATACTTGGTCAAAGTAAAGAGATTCTGCACCTGGAAATAGAGGCGCATCTTAGAGAGTCCCTTCCAAGAGATGAGCTTCTTGAAATCGTAGCCCATGGTAAGGTTCTGCAAGCGGATATAGTCACCATCCTGCAAATAGAGGTCTGAGAACAACCAGTTACCAACATCTCCGTAGGTAACACGAGGAATCTCATTGCTTGTACCCTCACCTGTCCAGCGCTTTAAAATGCGGCGGCTATAATTGGCCTGAGAAGAACTTGGATCGCGGTAAGACTGTGCTATCTGGAAGCCAGCAGCCCCCGTAAAGTTAGCACTCAAATCAAATCCCTTGTAACCAAGAGAAAAGTTAAAGCCGAAAGTATATTTAGGAAGACCATTACCCAGATCAACCTTATCATTTGCATTAATTACACCATCATGATTGATATCGACATACTTCACATCACCAGGCTGCACATTACTCTGCATCACACCATTACCTGCTGCAATCCAGTTATTGATATCCTGCTGGTTCTGGAAAATACCTGCTGTCTTGTAACCCCAGAAGTAACCGATTGCATGATCATTCTCTGCACGATAGAACTCTTCTGCATTCTGATAAATCTGATTTTCCTGACCGTGGATGATACCATCCTTCGTTGGGATAGCACCTACTTCATTATGGTTGTATGCGAAGTTGGCACCTACACTATAGACAAGATCCTTACCAATCTGATCATTCCAGGAAAGACCAAGTTCAATACCCTTATTCTTCACATCACCACCATTGATGATCGGACCACCTGTACCAGCAGTAGCCAAGACAGGAGCCTGTACCAACCAATCCTTAGTATTCTTGATATATGCATCAAATGTCAAAGAGAGTCGCTGACGGAGGAAACGAGCATCCAAACCTACGTTATACTGCTCAGAAGTTTCCCACTTCACATTCTCATTCGCCAAACGGCTGGTATAAGCACCCATATTCCAACCAGTAGTACCACCATCAGTACCAAAGTTGTAATTGGTATTGGATGTAGATACAGGAGCCAAATACTGATAGCACTTGATATTCGCATTACCAACCTGACCCCAAGAAAGACGAAGTTTCAAGAAATCCAACCAAGAAGCACTTGATTTCATGAAATCTTCCTCAGTAATAGTCCAACCTGCAGAAACAGAAGGGAAATAGCCCCAACGATGACCTCTTGCAAACTTAGAAGAACCATCGGCACGCATCGTTGCATTCACCATATAGCGATCCTTCCATGACCAACCCATACGAGCAAAGAAAGACTGTCCACGAG
>JAEXZY010000144.1 GCA_023404955.1 Actinomycetes bacterium | reverse complement strand
GCGGCGGCGCGGCCGCCCCCCCCCGCGACTGTCGTGCCCTGCAGATCGCCGAGGACGCGGCGATCCCGACGTTCACCGTGCCGCTGCGCTCGCACCCCGACCGCGCCGCGTGGGATGCCGCGATCACGGCGGCGACGGCAGCACACAAGCCCGACCTGGTCGTGTCGGCGGGCTTCATGAAAATCCTTGGCCCGGAGTTCCTTTGGCGGTTCCCCGGGCGGGTGGTCAACACCCATCCGGCGCTGTTGCCCGCGTTCCCCGGCGCGCACGCCGTCGCCGATGCGCTCGCCTACGGCGTCCGCGTCACCGGCTGCACCGTCCATCTCGTCGACGCGGGCACCGACACCGGCCCGATCGTCGCGCAACAGGCGGTGCCGGTGCTCGACGGCGACGACGAGGCCACCCTGCACGAACGGATCAAGACGATCGAACGAGAACTTCTGGTGGATGTCCTGGCGGCGCTGGCCACCCGCGGCGTCACCTGGACGGGACGAAAGGCGACCATAGGATGACCGACAGCGACGGCAGGCGGCGTATCCGCCGCGCCCTGATCAGCGTGTACGACAAGACCGGGCTCGTTCCGCTGGCCCAGGGTCTGCACGAGGCCGGGGTCAGCATCGTCTCGACCGGATCGACGGCCAAAACCATTGCCGACGCCGGTGTTCCGGTCACCCCGGTGGAGGAGGTGACCGGGTTCCCCGAGGTGCTCGACGGCCGGGTGAAGACGCTGCATCCCCGCGTCCACGCCGGGCTGCTGGCCGATCAGCGCAAGGCCGAACATGTTTCGGCGCTACAGGACCTCGGCGTGGAAGCGTTCGAGCTCGTCGTGGTGAACCTGTACCCCTTCACCGAGACCGTGAACTCCGGAGCCGGGGTCGACGAGTGCGTGGAGCAGATCGACATCGGCGGCCCGTCGATGGTGCGCGCTGCGGCCAAGAATCACCCGAGCGTCGCGGTGGTCGTCGAGCCGCTGGGGTACGACGGCGTGCTGGCTGCCGTGCGGGCCGGCGGCTTCACGCTCACAGAGCGAAAAAGGCTGGCGTCGTTGGCTTTCCGTCACACTGCGGAGTACGACGTCGCGGTGGCGTCGTGGATGGAGTCGGTGCTGGCGCCCGAGGACGGTGTCGAGGCCGACGCGGGCTCCCTGCCGCCGTGGTTCGGAGCGACGTTCCGGCGCACCGCGGTGCTCCGGTACGGCGAGAACCCCCATCAGCAGGCGGCTCTCTACAGCGATGACGGCGGCTGGCCGGGTCTGGCTCAGGCAGAACAGTTGCACGGCAAGGAGATGTCGTACAACAACTACACCGATGCCGACGCGGCGTGGCGTGCGGCGTTCGACCATGAGGACATCTGCGTGGCGATAATCAAGCACGCCAACCCGTGTGGCATCGCGGTCTCGTCGGTGTCGGTGGCCGATGCGCACCGCAAGGCCCACGAATGCGATCCGCTGTCGGCGTTCGGTGGCGTGATCGCCACCAACACCGAGGTCAGCGTCGAGATGGCCGAGACGGTGGCGGGGATCTTCACCGAGGTCATCGTCGCCCCCGCTTACGCGGACGGCGCGGTCGAGGTGCTGCGCGGCAAGAAGAACATCCGCATCCTGGTGGCGTCGGAGCCGCAGACCGGGGGAACCGAGTTTCGTCAGGTCAGTGGCGGCCTGCTGGTGCAGCAGCGCGACGCCGTCGATGCGTCCGGCGACGATCCGGCGAACTGGACGCTGGCCACCGGCACGCCGGCGGATCCGTCGGTGCTCGCCGATCTGGTGTTCGCGTGGCGGACGTGCCGCGCGGTCAAGTCGAACGCGATCGTGATCGCCAAGGACGGCGCGACGGTCGGCGTCGGCATGGGTCAGGTGAACCGCGTCGACGCGGCGCGGCTGGCCGTGGAGCGGGCCGGCGATCGCACGCAGGGGGCCGTCGCGGCCTCCGACGCGTTCTTCCCATTCCCCGACGGGCTGCAGACGCTGACGCGGGCCGGGGTGACGGCCGTGGTGCATCCTGGCGGTTCGATGCGCGATGACGAGGTGACCGCGGCCGCCGCGGAGGCCGGGATCACGCTCTATCTCACCGGGGCGCGCCACTTCGCGCACTGACGATCGCCGTGACTGTGCGCAAAATGCCTGCCTGAGGCGGTGTTTTGCGTGCAGAGACGCCCGCTCGCGGAGAACAGTCGTAGCGTGGAGTGGTGACATCATCTAACGACCTGCCCCGCACCGTCGGCGAGCTGCGTGCCTCGGGGCATCAGGAGCGCAGCGTCAAGGCCGAGATCCGGGAGAACCTGCTGGCCGCGCTCAGCTCGGGGGCCACCGCCGAACAGATCTGGCCGGGCATCCTCGGCTTCGACGACACGGTCATCCCGCAGCTGGAACGGGCCCTGATCGCCGGCCACGACATGGTGCTGCTGGGAGAGCGCGGGCAGGGCAAGACCCGCTTGCTGCGCGCTCTGAGCGGACTGCTCGACGAGTGGACGCCGGTGATCGCCGGGGCGGAACTGGGTGAGCACCCCTACAGCCCCATCACGCCGGAGTCGATCCGGCGGGCCGCCGACTCCGGCGATGACCTGCCGATCGCGTGGCGGCACCGCAGCGAGCGCTACACGGAGAAGCTCGCCACCCCCGACACCAGCGTGGCCGACCTGGTCGGTGACATCGACCCGATCAAGGTGGCCGAGGGGCGCAGTCTCGGTGACCCCGAAACCATCGCCTACGGACTGATCCCGCGCGCCCACCGCGGCATCGTCGCGGTCAACGAGTTGCCCGACCTCGCCGAGCGCATCCAGGTCGCGATGCTCAACGTGATGGAGGAGCGCGACATCCAGGTCCGCGGCTACACGCTGCGGCTGCCGCTCGACGTCCTCGTCGTGGCCAGCGCCAACCCGGAGGACTACACCAACCGCGGCCGCATCATCACCCCGCTCAAGGACCGCTTCGGCGCGGAGATCCGCACGCACTACCCGCTCGAGCTCGACGCCGAGGTCGGCGTCATCACCCAGGAGGCGCACCTGGCCGCCGAGGTGCCGCCCTACCTGATGGCGATCCTCGCCCGGTTCGCGCGTGCCCTGCGCGAATCGACCGCGATCGACCAACGTTCCGGCGTCTCGGCGCGGTTCGCGATCGCCGCGGCCGAGACCGTGGCCGCGTCGGCGCGGCACCGCGCGGCGCTGCTGGGCGAACAGGACCCGGTGGCGCGGGTGGTCGATCTCGGCACCGTGATCGACGTACTGCGCGGCAAGCTGGAGTTCGAGTCCGGCGAGGAGGGGCGCGAGCAGGCGGTACTCGAACACCTGTTGCGGCGCGCCACGGCCGAGACAGCACAGCGGCTGCTCGGTGGCATCGACGTCGGCCCGATCGTCACCGCGGTGGAGAACGGCTCGCCCGTCACGACCGGTGAGCGGGTGTCGGCGCGCGAGGTGCTCGCCGCGCTTCCCGAGGTGCCCGCCGTCGCCGAGATCCAGCGCCGCCTCGAGGCGTCCACGGAAGGTCAGCGAGCCGCCGCGATCGAGCTGGCACTCGAGGCGCTGTACCTCGCCAAGCGCATCGACAAGGTGTCCGGAGAGGGCGAAACTGTATATGGCTAAACACTTCTCGCGGTATTCGCGATACACCGGCGGGCCGGATCCGCTGGCCCCTCCGGTGGATCTGCGCGAGGCGTTGGAAGCCATCGGGCAGGACGTCATGGAGGGCACCTCGCCGCGGCGTGCGCTGCAGGAGCTGCTGCGTCGCGGGTCGAAGAACATGCCCGGCGCCGACAAGCTGGCCGCCGAGGCCAACCGTCGACGGCGGGAACTGTTGCAGCGCAACAACCTCGACGGAACCCTGGCCGACATCAAGAAGCTGCTCGACCAGGCCGTACTCGCCGAACGCAAAGAGCTGGCGCGCGCACTCGACGATGACGCGAGATTCGGCGAGTTGCAGCTCGATTCGCTCTCACCCTCGCCGGCCAAAGCCGTCCAGGAGCTCTCCGAGTACGACTGGCGCTCCCCGGAAGCGCGGGAGAAGTACGAGCAGATCAAGGACCTCATGGGCCGTGAGATGCTTGATCAGCGCTTCGCGGGTATGAAGCAGGCGTTGGAGAACGCCACCGACGAGGATCGTCAGCGTGTCAACGACATGCTCGACGATCTGAACGATCTGCTGGACAAACACGCCAAAGGCGAGGACAGCCAGCAGGACTTCGAGAACTTCATGGCCAAACACGGCGAGTTCTTCCCCGAGAACCCGCGCAACATCGACGAGCTGCTCGATTCCCTCGCCAAACGTGCTGCGGCCGCTCAGCGTTTCCGCAACAGCCTGTCCGAGCAGCAGCGCGCCGAGCTCGACTCGTTGGCGCAGCAAGCCTTCGGCTCGCCGTCGCTGATGAACGCGCTGGATCGGCTCGACGCGCATCTACAGGCGGCGCGTCCCGGAGAGGACTGGAACGGCTCGGAGCGCTTCTCCGGTGACAACCCGATGGGGATGGGTGAGGGTGCGCAGGCGCTGGCCGACATCGCCGAGCTCGAGCAGCTCGCCGAGCAGCTCTCCCAGAGTTATTCGGGCGCCACGATGGACGACGTCGACCTCGACATGCTCGCCCGCCAGCTCGGCGACGAGGCCGCCGTCAACGCGCGCACGCTGGCCGAACTCGAACGCGCGCTGATGAACCAGGGATTCCTCGATCGCGGCGCCGACGGGCAGTGGCGGCTCTCACCCAAGGCAATGCGTCAGCTCGGGCAGACCGCGCTGCGCGATGTGGCTCAACAGCTTTCGGGCCGCCACGGTGAACGCGACACCCGCCGCGCCGGTGCGGCCGGCGAGCTGACAGGTGCGACGCGGCCCTGGCAGTTCGGCGACACCGAGCCGTGGAACGTCACGCGGACGCTGACCAACGCCGTGCTCCGCGAGGCGGGCACCGGTGAGCGGACGGGAACGATCAGTCTCACCGTCGACGACGTCGAGATCTCCGAGACCGAGACCCGCACCCAGGCCGCGGTGGCGCTGCTGGTGGACACCTCGTTCTCGATGGTGATGGAGAACCGGTGGCTGCCGATGAAGCGCACCGCGCTCGCACTCAACCACCTCGTCAGCACCCGGTTCCGGTCCGACGCGCTGCAGATCGTCGCGTTCGGCCGCTATGCCCGCACTGTGACCGCCGCCGAACTGACCGGGCTGGAGGGTGTCTACGAACAGGGCACCAATCTGCACCACGCGCTGGCCCTGGCGACTCGGCACCTCCGCAGGCATCCGAACGCGCAGCCCGTCGTCCTCGTCGTCACCGACGGTGAGCCGACCGCGCATCTCGAGGACTTCGACCGAAACGGGAGTCCCGCGGTCTTTTTCGACTACCCGCCGCACCCACGGACCATCGGCCACACCGTCAAGGGCTTCGACGAGGTCGCGCGACTCGGGGCTCAGGTGACGATCTTCCGGCTGGGGAGCGACCCGGGGTTGGCGCGGTTCATCGATCAGGTGGCCCGACGCGTGGGCGGCCGCGTCGTGGTGCCGGACCTCGACGGGCTGGGCGCCGCGGTGGTCGGCGACTATCTGGGGTCCAAGCGGCGGCGGTAGCTCGCCGATCGTCCAGGCGCTCAGGCGGACTTGCGCTTTTTCCGCTTGACCGTGACGCTGCCCCACAGCGCGAACCCGGAGATGCGCACGCAGGGTGCATTGGGGTGGCCGTCGCCTTCGATGCTGTGGTCGAAGCTGCCCATGACCGACACGCCGCGGAGGTCGACGTTCACCTCCGGGGGCACCAGGATCGTCTGGCCGCCCATCACCGAGTAGGTGCGGATCTCGACGTCGTGGGCGGTGAAGTCGGCGTACCGCAGGTCGACGACCCCGCCGCCCCACAGCGCGACGGTGGTCAGTCGTTTCGGTACGTTCCACCGGCCGCGGCGCTCGTAGCCAGAGAGGATCGCGAGCAGGGTGCTCGACGGTGCGGGCCGGCATGTGCCGCTGCGTCCGCGGGTGATCGCGCCGGGCAAATCAGCCGACAACCGGTCGAGTTCCTCACAGGTCTGCGCGGCATATGCCCTGGCCAGCCGGGATTCGTACTCGCTCACCCCGATCGTGCCCGACGCCGCGGCATCGGTCAGCAGCTGCGCGACCTGGATGCGATCGGTGTCGGCCGCGCGCATCGAACCGCTCCGCGACACGGGGCTGCTCATCGGGGCCTCCTGCTACGTCCCAACATCGCCACCCAGGCTACGACGATCAGCGATACATGCAAGAGCCGTGGCCAAACTGTGAGGACTCAGCCGATCCAGTGGGGCTTTCGTTTCTCCAGGAACGCCAGCATGCCCTCGCGGGCTTCCTCGGAGACGAACAGCGCGGCCGACCGTTCGGTGAGCGAGTCCGCCCGCCGATCGAACTCGTCGAGGATCGCGGCGGTGGTCAGCGCCTTCGATTCGGCCAGGCCCTGGGGTGAGCCCTGCACGATCGCCGCCGTCAGATCGTCGACCGCGGCGGCCACGTCTGTGGCCGCGACGGTGACCAGGCCCCACTGTGCGGCCTCTGCCGCGCCGAATTTCTCGCCCGTGACGAAGTAGCGGCCTGCCGCGCGCGCTGTCATCTTCGGCAGCAACGTCAGCGAGATGATCGACGGAGCCACCCCGATGCGGGCCTCTGTCAGCGCGAACGTGCTGGCTGTGCCGGCCACCACGATGTCGCACGCTCCGATCAGGCCGAGCCCGCCCGCGCGCACATGGCCGTCCACGGCCGCGATGACCGGACGCGGGCAGGTCAGGATGCTGCGCAGCAGCTGCGTCATCTCGCGCGCCCGGTCGACGGCCAGCTCTGAGGGATCACGGCCGGCGGCCTCGGCGAGGTCGGCCCCGGCGCAGAACGTTCTGCCCGTGTGTCCGAGCACGACGACCCGGACATCGGGGTCGGCCGACGCTCGGTCCAGCCCTTCCTGCACCTGCGCGACCAGCGCCGTCGACAGCGCGTTGCGGTTGTGCGGTGAGTCGAGCGTCAGCCGGGCGACCGCGCCGTCCCGCTGATAGTCAACCAGCTTCATCAGTAGGACCGGGGGAGCCCGAGTGACGTCTGCGCGATGAAGTTCAGCACCATCTCGCGGCTGACCGGCGCGATCCGGGCCAACCTCGACGCCGTCAGTACCGACGCGATTCCGTACTCCTTGGTCAGACCATTGCCGCCGAGGCACTGCACCGCCTGGTCGACGGCGCGCACCGACGCCTCGCCGGCGGCGTACTTCGCCATGTTCGCCGCCTCTGCAGCGCCCACGTCATCACCCGAGTCGTACAGGCTCGCGGCCTTCTGCATCATCAGCTTGGCCAGCTCGACCTCGATGTGGTTCTGGGCCAGCGGGTGGGACAGGCCTTGATGTGCGCCGATCGGTGTCTTCCACACCTGCCGGGTCTTGACGTAGTCGACCGCCTTGTCGATCGCGAAGCGGCCCATCCCGACCGCGCTCGCGGCACCCATGATCCGTTCGGGGTTGAGCCCGGCGAACAGCTGCGCGATCGCGGCGTCCTCGGACCCGACGAGTGCGTCGGCCGGTAGGCGGACCTCGTCGAGGAACACCTGGAACTGGAATTCGGGGCTGACGATCTCCATCGGGATCTTGGTGAACGTGAACCCGGGGGTGTCGGTCGGTACGACGAACAGGGCGGGCTTCAAGTTGCCCGTCTTGTGGTCGGCAGTGCGACCCACGACGAGCACCGCCTGCGCCTGGTCGACGCCGGAGATGTACACCTTCTGGCCGGACAGGATCCAGTCGCTGCCGTCCCGTCGCGCCGTGGTCGTGATGCGGTGGGAGTTGGAGCCGGCATCGGGTTCGGTGATCGCGAACGCCATCGTCGTCGAGCCGTCGGCGATGCCGGGCAGCCAGCGCTGCTTCTGCTCCTCGGTGCCGTACTTGGCGATGATGGTCCCGTTGATGGCGGGCGAGACCACCATCATCAGCAGCGCCGAGCCCGCCGCGGACATCTCTTCCATGACCAGGCTCAGCTCGTACATGCCTGCGCCGCCGCCGCCGTACTCCTCCGGCAGGTTCACCCCGATGAAGCCGAGGCGGCCGGCCTCGGCCCACAGCTCATCGGTGTGCTGGCCGGCGCGGGCCTTCTCCAGGTAGTAGTCCTGGCCGTAGTTGGCGGCCATCGCGGCGACCGCCTTGCGCAGAGCCTGCTGTTCCTCGGTCTCGACGAATCCGGTCATGATGCCTCTCCTGAATCGACGCGCGCCAGTACGGCGCCCACTTCCACCTGCGTTCCCGCGGTGACGTTGAGTTCGGCCAACACGCCGTCGGCGGGCGCGGCGATGGTGTGCTCCATCTTCATCGCCTCCAGCCACACCAGCGGCTGGCCCGCGGTGACGGTGTCGCCGACGGCGGCGCCGATGCGCAGCACCGAGCCCGGCATCGGCGCGAGCAACGAACCGTGCGCCACGGCATCGGCCGGGTCGGGGAAACGCGGCACCGCCAACAGATGCACCGCCGCGGTGGGGGAGTCGACGTACACGTCGTCTCCGTGTCGGGCGACGGTGAACGGCCGGTCGACGCCTGCCACGTCGAGCACCACCTGCTCGGGCGTCGCCGTCACGAGCGTGACGTCGTCGCGGTCTGCGAACCGAACGCCGTCACGCGTGACGCGGTAGGCCACCTCGTGGCTGCCGCCGTCGTCGTCGAGGTAGCTCTTGGTCTGCCAGCCCGACGCGAGATTGCGCCAACCACTCGGGATGCCCGCGAAAACCCTTGCGGTGCCGCGGTTGTACGCCGCCTCGGTCAATGCTGCGGCGATCACCGCCAGCTCCGTGGTCGCGCTGTCAGCCACCGGTGCGGCGAGCTCGGCCAAGCCGTGGGTATCGAAGAACGCCGTGTCGGTGGCACCGGTCAGAAACGCCGGATGGCGCAGCACGTTCACCAACAGGTCGCGGTTGGTCCGCACGCCGTGCAGCCGGGTGCGGATCAGTGCGTCGGCCAGCAGCGCGGCGGCCCGCGCGCGGGTGGGCGCCCACGAGATCACCTTCGCGATCATCGGGTCGTAGAACACCGAGATCACCGAGCCGTCGTGCAGCCCGGAGTCCAGGCGGACCCCGGCCCGGTCCATCAGCTCGAAATGCCCGACCGCTGTGGGCACGTCGAAACGGTGCACGGTGCCCGCCTGCGGCTGCCAGTTCTTGGCGGGGTCCTCGGCGTAGAGGCGCGCCTCGATCGACGCGCCGGTCGATGCGGGTGGCTGCTCGTCGAGGGGTTCTCCATCGGCGACCGACAGCTGCAGCTCCACCAGATCCAGACCCGACGTGAGCTCGGTGACGGGGTGCTCCACCTGCAGGCGGGTGTTCATCTCGAGAAAGAAGAAGGACCCGTCGTCCGAGGCCATGAACTCGACGGTGCCCGCGCCGGTGTAGCCGATCGCGGCGGCGGCCAGCCGGGCCGCCTCGAACAGCTTGTCCCGCATGCCCGCAGTGCGTTCCACCAACGGGGAGGGCGCCTCTTCGATGATCTTCTGGTGACGGCGCTGGATCGAGCACTCCCGCTCGCCGACCGCCCACACCGTGCCGTGCGCATCGGCCATCACCTGCACCTCGACGTGATGTCCCGCGTCGAGGTAGCGCTCACAGAACACCGTGGGATCGCCGAACGCGGACTCGGCCTCGCGACGCGCAGCGTCGACCTGTGCGGACAGCTCGGAGAGCTCACGCACCACCCGCATACCGCGGCCCCCGCCGCCGGCCGACGCCTTGATCAACACCGGCAGCATGTCGGCGGTCACCGTGTCCGGGTCGAGTTCGTCGAGCACCGGCACGCCCGCCGCGGCCATCATCTTCTTCGCTTCGATCTTGGACCCCATCGCGGCCACCGCGGCCACGGGCGGACCGATCCACGTGAGACCCGCGTCGATGACCGCGGCCGCGAAGTCGGGGTTTTCCGAGAGGAAGCCGTAGCCGGGATGGACGGCGTCGGCCCCGGCGGCGCGTGCGGCGGCAATCAGCTGGGTGGTGTCGAGGTAGCCGCGGGTGCCGTCGAGGCGCACCCGGGCGTCTGCCTCGGCGACGTGCGGAGCCTCGGCGTCGGGATCGGTGTAGACCGCGACGGTGCCGATGCCCAGCCGCCGGCAGGTGGCGAACACGCGCCGGGCGATCTCGCCACGGTTGGCGACCAGAACTCGGGTGATCATCGCTTTACCCTTCACATCCGGAAGACGCCGAAGTTCGACGTCCCCTCGATCGGTGCGTTGGCGATGGCCGACAAACACATGCCCAGCACGGTGCGGGTGTCGCGCGGATCGATGACGCCGTCGTCGTAGAGCCGCCCGGACAGGAACATCGGCAGCGACTCGGCGTCGATCTGGGCCTCGACGGCCGCGCGCAGGGCGGCATCGGCCGCCTCGTCGACCTGCTGACCGCGGGCCTGCGCCGCGGCCCGGCTCACGATCGACAGCACGCCCGCCAACTGGGTGCCGCCCATCACGGCCGACTTCGCGCTCGGCCAGGCGAACAGGAAGCGTGGATCGTAGGCCCGTCCGCACATGCCGTAGTGACCCGCGCCGTAGGAGGCGCCGATCAGCAGCGACAGATGCGGCACAGTCGAATTCGAGACGGCGTTGATCATCATCGATCCGTGTTTGATCATGCCGCCCTCCTCGTACGCCTTGCCCACCATGTAGCCGGTGGTGTTGTGCAGGAACAGCAGTGGCGTGTTCGAGCGGTTGGCCAGCTGGATGAACTGGGTGGCTTTCTGTGACTCCTCGCTGAACAGCACGCCGCGCGCGTTGGCGAGGATGCCGAGCGGAAAGCCGTGCAGCGTGGCCCAACCGGTCACCAGGGAACCGCCGTAGAGCGGTTTGAACTCGTCGAACTCCGAGCCGTCGACGATGCGGGCGATCACTTCCCGCGGGTCGAATGGGATACGAAGATCCGGCGGCACGATGCCGAGCAACTCCTCGGAATCGAACACGGGCTCGGTGTACGGCTTCGGCGCAGGGCCCTGCTTGTGCCAGTTGAGCCGCGCCACGATACGCCGGCCGATGCGCATCGCATCGAGCTCGTCGACGGCGAAGTAGTCGGCGAGACCTGATGTGCGGGCGTGCATCTCGGCCCCGCCCAGGGACTCGTCGTCGGACTCCTCGCCGGTCGCCATCTTCACCAGCGGAGGACCGGCCAGAAAAACCTTCGAGCGGTCCTTGATCATCACGACGTGGTCGCTCATCCCCGGGATGTAGGCTCCGCCGGCGGTGGAGTTGCCGAAGACGAGCGCGATCGTCGGGATACCGGCCGCCGAGAGCCGGGTCAGGTCGCGGAACATCTGCCCGCCGGGGATGAAGATCTCCTTCTGCGTGGGCAGGTCCGCACCACCGGATTCCACCAGCGAGATCACCGGCAACCGGTTCTCCAGCGCGATCTGGTTGCCGCGCAGAATCTTTCGCAACGTCCAGGGATTGCTGGTGCCGCCCTTGACGGTCGGATCGTTGGAGACGATCAGGCATTCGACGCCCTCGACCGCGCCGATCCCGATGACCACGCTCGCGCCGACCGTGAAATCCGTACCCCACGCGGCCAGCGGGCTCAGCTCGAGGAACGGTGAATCCGGGTCGACGAGTGCCTCGATCCGTTCGCGAGCGGTCATCTTGCCGCGGGCGTGGTGGCGGCTGACGTATTTCTCGCCTCCGCCGGCCAGCGCCTTGGCGTGTTCGGCGTCGAGCTCGGCCAACTTGATCGCCATCGCGTCGGCCGCCTCGCGGTACGCGGAAGAGCGGGGGTCCAGTGTCGAGCGGAGCGTCACGCCTGGAAGCCCAGCGACTTAGCGGCCAGCGAGGTCAGGATCTCGGTGGTACCGCCACCGATGCCGAGGATGCGCATGTCGCGGTATTGGCGTTCGACCTCCGATTCGGCCATGTATCCCATGCCGCCGAACAGCTGCACCGCCTGATTGGCCACCCACTCTCCGGTCTCGACAGCGGTGTTCTTGGCGAAGCACACCTCGGTGATGAGGTTCTGCTCGCCGGCGATCTGCCGTTCCACGACGTGGCGGGTGTACACCCGGGCGATGTCGATGCGGCGCGCCATCTCGGCCAGCGTGTTCTGGACCGATTGCCGGGCGATCAGGGGCTTGCCGAAGGTCTCGCGGTTACGACACCACTCGACGGTGAGGTCCAGACACCGCTGCGCGCTGGCGTAGGCCTGCGCGGCGAGCCCGACGCGCTCGGAGACGAAGGCCGCGGCGATCTGGAAGAAGCCGCTGTTCTCCGCGCCGACGAGGTTGGCGACGGGCACGCGGACGTCGGTGTAGGACAGTTCGGCGGTGTCGGAGGAGCGCCAGCCCATCTTGTCGAGTTTGCGGGTGACCTCGAAGCCCGGGGTGCCCTTGTCGACGACGATCAGTGACACTCCGGCGGCGCCCGATCCGCCGGTGCGCGCCGCGGTCACGACGTAGTCGGCGCGCACCCCGGAGGTGATGTAGGTCTTGGCGCCGTTGATGACGAACTCGTCTCCCTCCCGGACCGCGCGCGTGGTCAGGTGCCCGACGTCGGACCCGCCGCCGGGTTCGGTGATCGCCAGCGAACCGATCTTCTCGCCACGCAACGTCGGTCGCACGTAGGTGTCGATGAGGTACTCGTCGCCGGAGGCGATCACGTGGGGCACCGCGATGCCGCAGGTGAACAGCGAGGCGAACACTCCGCCGGGTGCCCCTGCCTGGTGCATCTCCTCGCAGATGACCAGCGCGTCGGCGCCGTCGCCGCCCTCGCCGCCTGCCGTCTCGGGGAAACCGGCGCCGAGCAGGCCCGCCTGGGCCGCCTTGCGGTGCAGATCCCGGGGGAGTTCGCCGACGCGCTCCCATTCCTCGACGTGGGGGAGCACTTCGCGTTCGGCAAAGGCCCGCACCGTCTTTCGCAGGTCTTCGCGCTCGGGTGTGGTCCAGATACTCACGGCAGCAACTCCTCGGGGATGTCGACGGTTCGGCTGCGCAGCCATTCACCCAGACCTTTGGCCTGCGGATCGAAACGTGCCGCGGATGCGACGCCCTGACCCAGGATGTCCTCGATCACGAAGTTCACGGCACGCAGGTTGGGAAGAAGGTGTCGGGTCACCGGGAGCCCCGCCACCTCGGGCAGGAGTTCGCGGAGCGTGTCGACGGTCAACGCCGAGGCCAGCCACTGCCAGGCGGCGTCCGTCCACACCCAGACGCCGATGTTGGCGCTGCCGCCCTTGTCACCGCTGCGGGCGCCGGCGATGGTGCCCAACGGCAGTCGTCGCGTCGGGCCGCCGGCGCTGGGCCGCGGCGGCTCGACCTCGGGCACCGGCTCGAGTTCGCAGGTCTGTGTGGCGGGTGCGATGTCGACGCGGGTGCCGTCGGCGTGCACGGCCACGTGCGGCACCTGCTCGGCCGGCACGTATGCGGCGGTGAAGACGCCGTAGACCTGGCCGTTGCCCGGGGGAGTGGTGCTCGTGAAGCCGGGGTAGCTGGCCAAGGCCAACTCGACGGCGGCAGCGGAGAATCGGCGGCCCACGGCGTCGGGGTCGGGGTCGCGCGCGACACAGCTCAGCAGGGCGCTGGCGGTCTGTTCGGTGTCGGCGTCGGCGTGGTCGGTGCGCGCCAGCGACCACTGCATCTCCGCCGGCGGGTCCGCGAGGCTCGCCTCGAGCTGACGTCGCACGAGCGCCGCCTTGGCCTCGATGTCGAGTCCGGTCAGCACGAACGTCATCTCGTTGCGGAACCCGCCGAGACTGTTCAGGCCGACCTTCAGTGTCGGCGGCGGTGGTTCCCCGGTGACGCCGCTGACGCGGACCCGGTCGGGTCCGTCGTCGGTCAGCGTGATCGTGTCGAGCCGCAGCGTGGCATCGGGGTTGGCGTAGCGGGCACCGCCGATCTCGTAGAGCAGTTGCGCGGTGACGGTGCCGACGGTGACGGCGCCACCGGTGCCCGGGTGCTTGGTGATGACCGACGAGCCGTCGGCGTGGATCTCGGCGATCGGGAAACCGGGGCGGGTCAGATCGGCGATGCCGGTGAAGAAGGAGTAGTTGCCGCCGGTGGCCTGGGTGCCGCACTCGATGATGTGGCCCGCGGCGATCGCGCCGGCAAGTCGGTCGACGTCCTCGCGGGCCCAGCCGAAGTGCGCCGCTGCGGGCCCGACGATCACCGACGCGTCGGTGACGCGCCCGGTCACCACGACGTCGGCGCCCGCCTGCAGGCAGTCGACGATGCCCCACGCCCCCAGATACGCGTTGGCGGTCAATGGCCGGCCCAGTCCGAGCTCGTCGGCGCGGGAGAGCAGGTCGTCGCCCTCGACGTGCGCGACGGCGACGCTGATCTGCAGACGCTCGGCGAGGGCGCGGACGGCGGTGGCCAGCCCGGCCGGGTTGAGACCGCCGGCATTCGCGACGATGCGCACCCCGCGATCCACGGCGAGACCGAGGCATTGCTCGAGCTGACGGAGGAAGGTCTTGGCGTATCCACGGTCGGCGTCTTTCATCCGGTCGCGACCGAGGATCAGCATCGTCAACTCAGCGAGGTAGTCGCCGGTCAGGTAATCCACGTCGCCGCCGGTGAGCATCTCGTGCATGGCCGAGAGCCGGTCGCCGTAGAAGCCCGAGCAGTTCGCGATCCGGACGGGATCGCGGTCCGACACCGGCGTCACGCAGTCTCCCGTCGCTGTAGCGGGCCCAACGCCCAACCAACCGGTAGGTTAGCGGGTACCGGCGGTACTACGTCAAGACCCGACGTGGAGACTCGACCGGGTTCCCGCGGGGTGGGATCCGCGGAGTTTGGAGCCCGTCCAGCTCACCGGCTATCCTGAAGATCAATTGTCCGCGTCCGGTTCGCCCAGGCTCGCAGGCAGTACTGGTTCATGTCCGTCGGTCGGCCGATGGACGCCCCGAAACAGATGGAGCTCGATCATGGCTGTCCCGAAGCGCAGGATGTCGCGTGCGAACACCCGGAGCCGGCGCGCGCAGTGGAAGGCCACGGCTACCGGACTCGTCGGCGTGACCGTTGCAGGTCAGCAGCGCAAGGTGCCGCGGCGGCTGCTCAAGGCAGCCCGCCTCGGCCTCATCGATCTGGATCGCCGCTAACCGCGACGTCGCGTAGCGGAAACATTCAGGTTTCGACGACGCAGCTCTCAGCACTCTCTCAGACACGGAGTCGAGACTGTGGCGGTGCGCATACTCGTCGTCGATGATGACCGCGCGGTCCGCGAATCGCTGCGCCGCTCCCTGTCCTTCAACGGCTATTCGGTGGAGTTGGCGCAGGACGGCCGCGAAGCGCTCGACCTGATCGCCAGCGATCGTCCCGACGCTGTCGTGCTCGACGTGATGATGCCCCGCCTCGACGGGCTCGAGGTGTGCCGCCAGCTCCGCAGCACCGGAGACGATCTGCCCATTCTGGTGCTCACGGCCCGCGACTCGGTGTCCGAGCGGGTCGCCGGCCTCGATGCCGGCGCCGACGACTACCTGCCCAAGCCGTTCGCCCTCGAGGAATTGCTGGCGCGTATGCGCGCGTTGTTGCGCCGGACCACGCTCGACGATTCCAGCGAATCGGCCGCGCTCACGTTCGCCGACCTGTCGCTGGACCCGGTGACCCGCGAGGTCACCCGGGGCGAGCGGCCGATCAGCCTCACCCGCACCGAGTTCGCACTGCTCGAGATGCTGATCGCCAACCCACGACGGGTGCTCACCCGCAGCCGCATCCTCGAGGAGGTATGGGGCTTCGACTTTCCCACGTCGGGCAACGCGCTCGAGGTCTACGTCGGGTACCTGCGCCGAAAGACCGAGGCCGAAGGTGAGCCGCGGCTCATCCACACCGTGCGGGGGGTTGGTTACGTCCTGCGGGAGACCCCGCCCTGATGCAACCGCATCCCGACGTCGCGTGGCCGGGACAGCCGCATCAGCCGCATCCCGTCGGCAGCTCGGTGTCTCTGCGCTGGCGGGTCATGCTGCTGGCGATGTCGATGGTGCTGATGGCCGTCGTGCTGATGGGGGTCGCGGTGTACGCCGTGATGGCGCAGACCCTCTATCGAGACATCGACAACCAGCTCACCTCGCGCGCCGACATGCTCCAAGAGAGCGGCTCACTGGTCGTCGATCCCGGCAAGATCATCGAAGGCACGGCGTACTCCGACATCAAGGCGATGTTCGTCATCCCCGGCCGGGCCATCTACGCGGCCAATCAGGACGGGCAGATTCCGACCCTGGGTGACGTGGAGAAGGACGTGATCGCCGGGAGGCAGACGAGCTCCTTGCGTACCGTCAGCCACAACCGTCTGTTGGCGCGGCATTTCGACAACGGCACGACGCTGCTGATGTGGAAGAGCCTGGCGCCGACCGGGCAGGCGCTGAAGAACCTCGGCACCGTGCTGCTTTCGGTCGGCGGGATCGGTGTGGCGATTGCCGCGATCGCCGGTGGCATGGTGGCCACCGCGGGCCTGCGTCCGGTCGCTCGGCTGACCCAGGCTGCCGAACGCGTCGCGCGCACCGACGATCTCAGACCCATCCCGGTCGTGGGTCACGACGAATTGGCGCGGCTCACCGAGGCTTTCAACATGATGCTGCGGGCGCTCGCCGAATCACGCGAGCGGCAGGCCAGATTGGTCACCGACGCCGGCCACGAGTTGCGAACCCCGTTGACCTCCCTGCGGACCAACGTCGAACTGTTGATGGCATCGATGCGTCCGGGTGCACCACGTATCCCGGAAGACGAGATGGCCGATCTGCAGGCCGACGTCATGGGTCAGATCGAGGAATTGTCCACGCTCGTTGGCGATCTGGTCGACCTCACGCGGGAGGATGCCGGGCGTGTGGTCCATGAGACCGTCGAGATCGCGGACGTCATCGATCGCTCGCTGGAGCGGGTTCGCCGCCGCCGCAACGACATCGAGTTCGACGTCACCGTGACGCCCTGGCAGGTGTACGGCGATGCGGCCGGGCTGGGCCGCGCGGTGCTGAACCTGCTCGACAACGCGGCGAAGTGGAGCCCCCCGGGCGGTCGGGTGGGCGTCGTCCTGCGTCAGGTCGACGCGAACCACGCAGCGCTCGTGGTGTCCGACAGCGGACCGGGAATCCCGGCCCACGAACGAGATCTCGTGTTCGAGCGGTTCTACCGGTCCACTGCGGCGCGGGCGATGCCGGGTTCCGGTCTGGGCCTGGCGATCGTCAAGCAAGTGGTGGCCAAGCACGGCGGATCGCTACTGGTCACCGACACCGTCGAGGGCGGCGACCCGCCCGGCACATCGATGCACATGGTGCTGCCGGGGCGCCCCTCGGTCCCGACGGAGACGACGGCGACACGCGACCCGGCGTCCTGACGGTGACGCGTGTCACCAGCGACGATGTTCACGTGGGCGCGGCAGAATCTGGGCGTGTACCGATGCGAATCTCAGGGCACTCTCAGCCCGGATGGGCACTCTAGATCCCACGTAGTTCGTTGGTGAAGTACACGATCCCTACTCGAGGAAGACACCGCAGCGACATGACCAACCACCCGAGGTACACACCGGGGCCGCAGCCGGGACAGCAGCCCGGCATGGGTGGCCAGGCGCCGCACGGTCAGGTCGGTCCCCAGCGATCCGGGTCTCATGAGCAACAGCCGGGCTGGGACTGGCGGTATGCGACGGAGCAGCAGCGGCAGGCCTATCGGCCGCCCTACGATCCCTACCCCGGCGCACCCATGCCGAACCCATACCAGCGGCCGGGTTTCCCACCCGCTGCGCCCGCGCCCAAGAAGCGTTCGCGCGCAACGGGTCTCGCCGCAGGCGCGGTGGCCATCGCGATCGTGTCCGCAGGGATCGGCGGCGGTGTCGCGACACTCGTGCACCCGGCCCACAGTTCGACCGGGTTCAGCGCTACCGGTGCGGCGCCCAGCCAGCCCGCCGCGAGCGTGCCCACCGGCTCGGTCGAGCAGGTCGCGGCCAAGGTCGTGCCGAGTGTGGTCAAGCTGGAGGTGAACGAAGGCCGCCAGTCCGAGGAGGGCTCCGGCGTCATCCTGTCCACCGACGGACTGATCCTGACCAACAACCACGTGGTCGCTGCTGCGGCGGCGCCGGGTGGTGGCCCGCAGACGAAGGTCACGTTCTCCGACGGGCGTACCGCTGCGTTCGACATCGTGGGTGCCGATCCCGGCAGTGACATCGCGGTCGTGCGGGCCAAGGGTGTCTCCGGTCTGACGCCGATCGCGATCGGATCGTCGGCGAACCTTCGGGTCGGTCAGGACGTGGTCGCCATCGGTTCGCCGCTGGGTCTGGAGGGCACGGTGACGACGGGCATCATCAGCGCCCTGAACCGTCCGGTCGCCGCCGGCGGCGATGCGCAGAACCAGAACACGGTGCTCGACGCCATCCAGACCGACGCCGCGATCAACCCGGGCAACTCGGGAGGCGCTCTGGTCAACATGAACGGCGAGCTGGTCGGGATCAACTCCGCCATCGCCACCATGGGCGCCGATTCCGGTGCGGCTCAGGGCGGCTCGATCGGTCTGGGGTTCGCGATCCCGGTCGACCAGGCCAAGCGGATCGCCGACGAATTGATCCAGACGGGGAGCGCGTCGCGGGCCTCGCTGGGTGTCCAGGTGGGCAACAACGCCGGCGGAGACGGGGCCAAGATCGTCGAGGTGACGCCGAACGGCGCCGCGTCATCGGCGGGGCTTCCCGCGGGGGTGACCGTGACCAAGCTGGACGACCGGGTGATCGACAGCGCTGATGCACTCGTCGCCGCGGTGCGCTCGAAGGCGCCGGGAGACAAGGTGACACTGACCTACCTGGACCCCGCCGGGAAGCCGCGGACCGTCGACGTGACCTTGGGGAAGGCGGCACAGTGAGGGTGGTTCAGGGTCCGCCACGACCGACGCTTCGAGTGGCTGCGACGCTGTCCGTGCCGACATATACGGTTGTGCCCATGGAACAGCCCCACACGTTGGTCGGCCGGGCTCTCGTCGTCGTCGTCGACGACCGTACAGCGCACGGTGACGAGGAGGACCACAGCGGGCCTCTGGTCACCGAACTGCTCGGTGAGGCCGGCTTCGTCGTCGATGGCGTCATCGTCGTTTCCTCCGACGAAGTCGAGATCCGCAACGCGCTCAACACCGCCGTCATCGGCGGCGTCGACCTTGTGATCTCGGTCGGTGGTACCGGTGTCACGCCACGCGATGTCACCCCGGAAGCCACTCGTGATCTGCTCGATCGGGAGCTCCTGGGTATCGCCGAGGCCTTGCGCGCCTCGGGTCTGGCGGCGGGCACCGCGGACGCCGGGCTGTCGCGGGGCCTTGCCGGCGTGTCGGGCAGCACCCTGGTGGTGAACCTCGCCGGGTCGCGGGCCGCCGTCCGCGACGGGATGGCGACACTCGGGCCGCTGGCCGCGCACATCATCGCGCAGCTATCCAGTTTGGAGATCTAAACGCCATGGGCTGGCAGCAGCTGGTCCGCACGCGGGTCGGAGGAGCGTTCTCTCCGGCCCGCGTTCTCATGTGCGCACCGCGCGTCCGACCGGCTGCGTTAACGGGAAGTGAACTCGCATCCCGGTGGCAGTGTGATCTTTGTCACACAGGGTGGGCTCAATGACCGACCGCCCGCGCCCCTCGAAGGATGTAGTTAACAAGGTGTTCGGCGAGACATTGCCGGAGATGCCGACCGGTGAACGGGACCCCGACCGTGCCGGGGACGACGACGATCGGGATCGCTGGCTGCGTGACAACATTCCGCCCCATCACAGCGATCACGGCTGACCTGTAGGTTCGCCACAGCCGCAGTACAGGAACCTGGTGTAACGCCGGCGCCGTGCCGAGCGAAGACGTGGGTGCGGGGTCAAGATCAGCGACGGTTCTTCTCGACCGACCCCCGTCGTCGCAAGGAGGGGGACGTCGACTCTCGGGGAGTCGTCAGCAAACGATTGTCACGTCGTGCGCCTTACGACACCACACGGACGTACGCGTTGCCGGTCGGATGCCTCCTCGTTATGTTCCTCTCGTCAAAACGATGAGTGATTCGTAAGAACAAAATGTGGGCTTTTTAATTCCACTCACATGAAGTTCTCGCGAGGTGTGTGGTGTAGCAGTACGGCCAGGCACGAGCAACCGGTGCCCCGACATGGGGACCCGTTCTACTGAGCAAGGGAGAACATGAAGGCAATCAGTCGGGTGCTGATCGCGATGGTTGCGGCCGTCGCGGCGTTGTTCGTGAGCACTGGCACCTCTCACGCAGGGCTGGACAATGAGCTGAGCCTGGTCGATGGCCAGGGTCGGACGTTGACGATCCAGCAGTGGGACACCTT
>JAEXZY010000105.1 GCA_023404955.1 Actinomycetes bacterium | reverse complement strand
ATCTGGAGCATGTTCAATCCGTTTATTGGTGTTGCCTCATGGTTTGCCTTCTTCGTAGTCATTGAGCATTTGGGAGAGTTGGAACTGGCAGCGACAAATGTCATACGTAGCATATCCACCTTGTTTTTCGTCATAGTCAATTCACTGGCAGCAACTACCGGATCATTGGTAAGTAATCTGTTGGGAGCAGGACAAAAGAATCAGATTTTCCCGTTATGTAACCGGGTTATCCGTTTGGGATATGCCGTGGGATTCCCACTTATTATTCTTTCTATAATCTGTTTCAATCCACTTTTTAATATTTACTCGGATAATGAGGGCCTAATGCAAATAGCACAGCTGCCATTTACAGTAGCGTTGTTGAATTATGCCTTTGCCTTACCTGGTTATGTATATATGAATGCTGTCACAGGGACAGGTGCCACACGTACAACTTTCATTTTTCAAACTGTAACCATTATAGCCTACCAGATTTATTTATGGACGATAAGCAATTTAAGCTCCTCCCTGTCTGTATATTGGACAGCAGAATACTTATATGTGATATTGCTTGGAATGCTTTCCATTATAAATCTTAAATGCAAAAACCATTAATCATTTGAATCCCATGATGGAAAAAGACCTGTCTATCGAAGTCGGCGATTACACTTTCAAGTGAATAAAATACTTTTCAACCATATCTTTAAGCTGATTCGATGACAGGTTTGCTATGCCCATTGATTCAATAAGTGAAAACTCTTCTTTATTCTTACCAATAATAAACTTACGTTCATGACCGTCTATTTCAGCAAGCAAATGGAAATTTCCCTTGTACGCCTGCTCAATACGGATATTCTTTATAATATGTCCGTTTATAACCAATTCGCATATTTCGGGAGCCATTTCCTCTAACTCTCCCCATGATTTCAGACGGTCAACTATAGTGTTTTCGACACGTCCTACCCACTGTTCAGCAACACCATATTTAGTGGCAACCGTACGAAATTGTTTCATGGCATTTACTATATCACGTATTATTGCATCAGGCCTACGTATTCCATTATCTTTAGCAAATTGAATAACATCTTCCCGTGTTATATTCCTAAGTTTTGCCCTAATATACATGCAATGATCTTCATTAGGCAAGAATCCTCCATTGTCAAATATATAAGTTACATCGTATGCAGGAGACAGACGCCAAGTACCGTCTTCACTCATAACGAATGAAAAATTCTTATTGTGATCATCTGTATTGTTTGCCAATACATTAAAGACCATCCTGCGGAATACTTCATAACAGTCTGTTTCTGGCAAATGGAGCTTCCGACATACTGTAATTAATTGTTCGTAACTGTCCGCATCAGGGCTAACTGCGGCCAAAGTTTGTGTATGAATCTTTTTTCCATGATTACGGTCAAAGCGTTTTGTCATAAAATGATTATTTCCGTCCACCTGATAGAGTTTGGAAGGCATCATATTTATCCCTGCCATTGTAGCAAGTTCATAGTAAGACATCTCCAATTCTGCCGAACTGTATTGCGAATTACCAAATTTGACCAGATAGTAATCAAACTCCTCTAATCCGGAAATCTGCCCGCTACGAACCTCACCATTCTTTAGATTAATGGCAACAATGGCCTTAGGTTGACGACCACCGGCTGAAGTACCAACCGTAAGTAATGATTGCATTGTCACCGACTCTTCAGGCAGGATTCTGGCATTTTCTCTTTCTGAGAATATACGCTCTGCTAAATTTGCCAATGATTTGATATCTATTTTTTCAGCCTTACGCTCTCTTGAAACCTCAGGCAAGAATTCCAAAGCTCCCATTCCACGCTTTCCTATAAATGAGAGTTTGTCAAGAGGAGTAATATCTGCGTTTGACAAGTGATTCTGTTGGCGCCATAATTCAAAAAGTTGATTACCCCATGAGTCTGGCAATGAATCTGCTAAAAAAGCCGGTAATTTTTGATAAATCTTGGCCTCTTCTCCCCATACAGGCATAAGTCCTCTCGCTCCATCAACTGGTGCAGCTAATGGAGAAATGTTAAGACCTTTCTTCAAGAAGGCCGGATTATACATAAAATAGGACAACCTGCGTCTGGCATCCCATGCCAATCTACCAATTTCCTCACCCCAAAGTATTACTTTTAACGACTGTACCATAATTTATGCTATTTAGAGTGTCTGACACGCTGTACCTTTTTATCATCCTTACGCACCATGTAAGGAGATTCAGGCAATTCCGGAAGAAGATTGTCTATAGTGTTAATCTGACCGACCACTTTCAACAACACAATAAATGTTGACAATGAAATATTGCCAGCTGTACCATTCTCGAATTTGTGGATGGTTGTAAGTCCAATTCCGGATTGCTCAGAAACATCTTTCTGAGTGAGATTGCAACGAATTCTATATTCTTTAAATCTGTTACCTAATAGCCTTACAAGCTCAGGCGTGGAGTATTCATAGAAATCTACCATATAAACCGTATTTATATATCATTATAATGATATTTACATATATTTTTAAGCATTAATCTTCACTATTATGAAGATTATAAATACAAAACTATGTAATTTCTGAGAATAAAACTAATTTTTCTTAGAAAACTTATCGTCAAATCATAGTGATTGATTGTAAATCCTATATTTTGTATTTGTTATATGTCCAATTTCGCTATTTCCCTCATGAAGTTTTGATTGCAAAAAAATGGCTTATCAACCACGCATAAACACGGAGATAAGCCAACTTTTAATTACGACGTTCCATTAAGAAATAGGCTCTACACGTTTCTCAGACTCCCATTCGGTATGAGAAATAATATCATGATATTGCTCCAGAGTAAGAAAAGAGTTTTTCTCATCAAAACATTCATACTCCCAAGGAAGTTCATATACGGTACCTTCTTCCTGATATCCCATATAGTTATGGTATGAATCAGGAACCAATCGGACAAAATCCTCTTCCTTCAGAATACTCAGAAGTTTCTCTGCATCGTAAATATGTAATGGAGCATCAGCCTTATATAAAGAAACAGCCACCTCCATAGCCAATCCAACATTGGATGAATAACTGTTGG
>JAEXZY010000057.1 GCA_023404955.1 Actinomycetes bacterium | reverse complement strand
ACCCAGAACATACAGATGAAGGCCATGAAGCCCCACACATCCTTCAGCTTCATGCCGACCACAGACAGGGCAGGAATGACATACAGCGGCTGGAGCAGGTTGGTGCACTCGTCGCCATAGACAAAGGCGTTGAGGCAGTTGACCAGGTTGGCGCCCGGAATAGCCTTGGCAGCTTCAACAATAAGAGGACCTTGCACAGTGAACTGACCGCCCTGAGAGGGAATGAACAGATTGGTGACGCAGGCCGAAAGGAAGGAGAAAATAGGCAAGGTCTGAGCATTGGCTATGGAGACGATGGCGTTAACCAGCACGGAGCCCAGGCCGCCGTCCAGGTACATCATGCCCATGATGGCGCCGTAGAAGGGGAACTGGAGCATAACGTCCGTGGCCAGGTGCATGCTGTTGGAGTGGGCCTCGATCCAGGCGTGGGGTTCGGGGAACAGGAAGCAGTTGATGCCCACGAACAGGAAGATGACCAGATTCATATTCAGAGCGCCCAACAGGCCTTTGGTGGCCACAGAATAGATGATATAGACGAAGATGAAGGCGCCGACCACCCACATGATGGGCTTGAAGGTGTTCATTTTCTCGGCCGGTGTCTCCGCTTTGGTAGTACTGCGATAGGACTTGGGTTCTACATCGGCCTGGGTGGCGATATTGCCCAGCTCCACCAGTTCATGCTCACCGGGCTGGGTGAAAAGGACCAGCAGAATAAACACGATGGCCAGGACAGTAAAGAGGATAATGTTCATGGGGTTGTAGCAGGTGTCGGCTACGCTCATGGTCTGGCCTACGATAGCCGCATAAGAACTGCCCTCGGTGGCCAGGTTGGAGTACAGGGTGGCGGAGGGCCCGAGACACTGGCCCAGGATCATGCAGGAGTAGCCGCCGGCCACCATCATGGGGAAATGGAGACCTTTGATGCGCTTTGCCAGATGCATGGCCAAAATGGGGGTGACGATGGTGCAGAAAGCCCAGTTCAGCATGGAAGTGACATAGCCGAAAATCATCAACACAATCAGCGCGGCGGTACGGCTGTTGACCAAGCCTGCAATTTTGTTCAACAGCTTAGCAACCTGAGGACTTTGGGCGCAGGTGGCACAGACAATGACCATCAGGCCCATCTGGAAGGCCAGGGTGAACTGGCTGCTCAGGCCATCCCACCAGGCGATCAGGAGTTCCAAGGGGCCCTTGCCGCAGAGGACCAGCGACAGGACGAAGACGACAAGCATCAGGATCACGCAGAATACGAAGGAATCGGGAATGATCTTTTCGGCGGCGAAGTTAAATTTCTTGCTGATCCGCCAGAGCGGCGTCCCCTTGGACTGGGCAGCGGTGTTGCTGGACATAAGAATCGCTTCCTTTCTCTCTCAACATTATAGCTTAAGCGCGGTGCGTGAGGAAACGGTGGAAAATTACTTCTTTTTTCCGTAGAGCATATCTACCAAGTAGTCGTTGAGCCCCTCGTTGGACGCCTTGATCTGCCCGGGGGTCCAGGTCTGGAAGCCCTCTCCGGTCTTGAAGCCGATCTTGCCCTCGTCGCGCAGCTTTTTGAGCAGGGGAGAGGGCTCATGGGAATCCTCCAGGTCCTTTAGAATGTAGTCGTGGATGTTGTAGGTGAGGTCGGTGCCCACCATGTCGGCGTTCTCCATGGGGCCCAACTGGGGCAGCCGCAGGCCGAAGGAGTAGCGCACAGCCTTATCCACGGTGGCGGCGTCGGCAATGCCGCGCTCCACAATGGAGATGGCCTCCCGCCACAGCGCGTGCTGCATCCGGTTGGCGATGAAGCCGGGCACGTCCTTCTTACACAGGACGGGCTCCTTTCCGGCGGAGGCGAACACATCCATTACGGTCTGGGCCACCTCATCGGAGGAGGCGTCGGATTTGACCACTTCCACCAGGGGGATCAGATGGCCGGGATTCCAGAAGTGGGTGCCCACAAAGCGCTCCCGGTGCTGGAGCTCGGCGGAGATCTCACTGGGGCTCATAACGGAAGAGTTGGTGCAGAAGATGGTGTCGGGACGGCAGCGCGCCTCCAGCTTGGCGAAGATATCCCGCTTGATCTTCATGTCCTCGAATACGGCTTCGATCACCAAGTCGGCCCGCCTGACCAGCTCGCTGTCCAGGTCGGTGGTGAAGGAGATGCGGGAGAGCCGGGAAGCCAGCTCCTCCTCGGTGAGAGCGCCCTTGGCGATCAACTGCTTGGTGTTGGTCCGGATACCAGCCGCCACATCGGTCTCATACAGGTCATAGACGCCCACCTCGTAGGTGGGATTGGACGCCATGACGAAGGCGATGTTCTTGCCCATCAGTCCGGCGCCGCAGATCAGAATATACTTAATATCTTTCATGAAAAGGACCTCCTCAATCCGCAGTGTCCTCGTAGTCATGGGGATCTGGTGGAACAGTTTTGCCGCTCTCGCCGACCAGCACGCCCTCGGTCCGGCAGGCGGGGCATCGACCGAAGGCGGGCTCGGTGATGGTGTCCGTGCCGGATTTGAATTTTTTGCCGCACACCGGACAGCGGTAAAACATCCAGTAGACGCCCCAGCTCATTTCTTCAGCCCCAGGATCTCACGGGCTTCGTCGGGAGTGGCCACCTCATTGCCGTACTCCCGGATGACGCGGGCCGCACGCTCCACAAATTGGACGTTGCTCTCCGCGAGCTGCCCCTTGGCGTACATGACATTGTCCTCCATCCCCACACGGATATGGCCGCCCATGGCCACTGCGCCGTAGAGCATCTCCATTGCGGAATGGCCCACCCCGAAGCAGCTCCAGGTGGAGCCGGGGCACAGGGATTCCATCGTCTCTTTCATAAAGACCAGGTTCTTCATGCTGCCGGGGATACCGTTGGCGCACCCCATGCAGAACTGGAAGTGGAGGGGCGCCTTCAAAATGCCCTTCTTCAGATAGTAGGCGGCGTTTGCGATCATTCCGGGGTCAAAGGCCTCGATCTCGGGCTTTACGCCCCACTCCTGCATATGCGTGCCCAGCTCCTCCAGGAATTTGGGGTGGTTGATGAACAGGCTGGAATTCAGCCAGTTCATGGAACCGCAGTCATAGGAGCCCATCTCGGGGCGGAGCTCTTCCAGGTGGAGCTGGCGGGTCTCGTCGGTGGCGTTCAGATCGCCGGAGGTGGTCATATTGAGGACAATGTCACAGTCGGGATGATTTTTACGCAGCAGTTCCACAGTCTGACGGAACTTGTTCACATCCATGGTGCCGTTCCCCTCGTCGTCGCGCATATGCAGGTGGGCCACGGCTGCCCCCGCCTGCCAACAGGCGTATACGTCCTCGGCGATTTCGGCGGGTGTCATGGGGACATTCGGATTGTCCTTCTTCTTCGGCCACGCGCCGGTGGTCGCCACAGTGATGATGGTCTTTTTGCTCATGTTCTTTACCCCGACTTTCTCTTCGAGAATCTTTGGGCGAATACCCATTGCACACCTTCTATCTATGCAAACGCCGGGCCAATTCCGGAGAACGAGCGGAAAAAATACGCAACCCATTGGGGGGGAGGCGGTTGAGCAGGATACAAAAAAACGGGGTACAGGGACAGAAAAAAGAAAAGCGGTGATAAATTTCACCGACTGTAAATTCGCCTTCTATAGAGAAAGACCAATATAAAACAAATAAAATGGGAGAATTGCCCTATAATTTGAAATATTTCGAAACGAAATAAAGAAAAAAGCACCCGGTGAAATTCATCACCTATGTGGTGATGAATTTCACCGGGTGCGGCATCAGCGCTAGGGACGGTTGTACTGCCGACATTTTTTGACCAGGGTGGAGTGGTCCACCCCCAGGACCCGGGCCGCTTTCCGGAGGGAGCCCTCCCGCTCCAGCGTGTGGAGGATGAGCTCGCGCTCGAAGGCGCCTACCTGGGCTTTCAGGGTCTGAGAGGTCTCAGAGGGGGAGAACGGCAGCCCATTGGGGTTGAGGGCCCGGAACACGCTGCTGCGGGCGATGGGGCCGGAGTCGTTGGTGACCACCAGGCGCTCAATCAGATTTTCAAGCTCCCGGATGTTGCCGGGCCAGTGGTACTCCATCAACAGATCCATCCCATCCGGGGAGAGGAGAACGGACTTTCCATATTTTTTGCTGTAGGCCCGGCAGAACTCCTCTGCCAGGAGAGGGATGTCCTCCCTGCGCTCCCGCAGGGGTTTCAGCGCGATAGGGACCACGTTGAGCCGATAGAAAAGATCCTCCCGGAATCGTCCCCCTTTGATCTCCTCGCGCAGGTCTTTGTTGGTGGAGGCGATGACACGGATGTCCAGCTTGACCGGTTTACTGCCTCCGATGCGCATCAACTCCCGTTCCTGGAGCACGCGGAGCAGCTTGGTCTGGAGAGGAAGGGGCATGTCGCCGATCTCATCCAGGAGGATGACGCCGGTGTTGGCCAGCTCAAACATGCCCGCCTTGCCCATGCGCCGCGCCCCGGTGAAGGCTCCCTCCTCGTAGCCGAAGAGCTCTGACTCCAACAGCTCGGAGGGGATGGCGGCACAGTTGACCTTGATAAAGGGCTTGTCCCTTCGCTCGCTGCGCTGATAGACCTCGTTGGCCACCAACTCCTTGCCGGTGCCGGACTCCCCGGTGATGAGCACCGTGACGTCGGCGGCGGACACGGTGCGGACCACCTCCATCACCTGCCGCATGGCCTCGCTGCGGTAATAGATCTGTTTGTGCCCTGTCTGCTGCCTGCGGAGGTAGGCCAACTCCTCGTTGACCTTTTTGCTCTCCTCCGCCATGGTGAGCAGCCGCTGTTCCAGCCGCTTGAGTTCAGGAAAGTCTCGGGTATTGGTCACCACCAGTTTGATGTTGCCCGCACCGTCAAAAACGGGGTTCCCCGTGACCAGCACTTCCTTATCCAGCTTGAGGATGATGGCCACGGAGTTGACCCGTTCCCGGCGCTTGAGGACCTGTTCGGTGACAGAGCCCCTGTAAAGGACGCCTTCGGCCTCGATATCGGCGACCTTCCGGCCCGAGATCTCCGCCGGGCGGATGCCGGTGGTGCGGGTATAGGCTTGGTTGATGAAGAGGACCTTCCCCTCTCCGTCGGTGATGTGGATGCCGTCGTATAGGTTGTCGCAGATCTCGCGAAAATCGTAATAGCCCGCCTGAAATTGGTCCAGCGCGCCCACGGCCTGGGCGGCCTGATGTTCCAGATCGGTCCCCTTCAGGGCCCGATCCA
>JAEXZY010000010.1 GCA_023404955.1 Actinomycetes bacterium | reverse complement strand
GCACGCCCTTGAAGTACCAGATGTGGGTGACGGGCGCGGCCAGCTCGATATGGCCCATCCGCTCACGACGCACCTTGGCGCGGGTCACCTCGACGCCGCAGCGCTCGCAGATGATGCCCTTGAAGCGGACACGCTTGTACTTGCCGCAGTAGCACTCCCAGTCGCGAGTAGGTCCGAAGATCTTCTCGCAGAACAGGCCGTCCTTTTCCGGCTTGAGCGTGCGGTAGTTGATGGTCTCCGGCTTCTTGACCTCGCCGTAGGACCAGTTGCGGATGTCGTCCGCGGTCGCCAGACCGATGCGGAGTTCATCGAAGAAGTTGACGTCTAGCACGTAACTCCCTTTCCCCTTGCGGGTGTTGAAACTTGACTATCAGGCCAGGTCTTCGACGGATGCGGACTCGTTGCGGGACAGGTTGATTCCGAGGTTGGCAGCTGCGCGCTCCAGGTCCTCGTCGTCACCGTCACGCATTTCGATCGCCGCGCCGTCCGAAGACAGCACCTCAACGTTCAGGCAGAGCGACTGCAGCTCCTTGAGCAACACCTTGAACGACTCCGGGATACCCGGTTCGGGGATGTTCTCGCCCTTGACGATCGCCTCGTAGACCTTGACGCGACCGACCGTGTCGTCGGACTTGATGGTGAGCAGCTCCTGCAGCGTGTAGGCCGCGCCGTAGGCCTGCATGGCCCAACATTCCATCTCGCCGAAACGCTGACCACCGAACTGCGCCTTACCACCGAGCGGCTGCTGGGTGATCATCGAGTACGGACCGGTCGAACGGGCGTGGATCTTGTCGTCGACCAGGTGGTGCAGCTTCAGGATGTACATGTAGCCGACCGTCACCGGGTACGGGAACGGCTCGCCGGACCGGCCGTCGAACAGTTCCGCCTTGCCCTGCTCGTTGACCATGACATCGCCGTCGCGGTTGGGAAGCGTCGAGCCGAGCAGGCCTTCGAGCTCCTTCTCCTGCGCACCGTCGAACACCGGGGTGGCCACGATGGAATCGGCCGGAGCCGACTGCATGCCGTCGGGCAGGTTGGCCGCCCATTCGGGTGCACCCTCGATGTTCCAGCCGGCCTTGGCGACCCACCCGAGGTGGGTTTCCAGGATCTGGCCGATGTTCATACGACGCGGCACACCGTGGGTGTTCAGGATGATGTCCACCGGGGTGCCGTCCGGAAGGAACGGCATGTCCTCGACGGGCAGGATCTTGCCGATGACGCCCTTGTTGCCGTGGCGTCCGGCGAGCTTGTCGCCGTCGGAGATCTTGCGCTTCTGGGCCACGTAGACGCGGACCAGCTCGTTGACACCGGCGGGCAGCTCGTCATCGTCCTCGCGGGAGAACACCCGGATGCCGATGACCTTGCCGGACTCACCGTGCGGCACCTTGAGCGACGTGTCGCGGACCTCGCGGGCCTTCTCACCGAAGATGGCGCGCAGCAGGCGCTCCTCGGGGGTCAGCTCGGTCTCGCCCTTCGGCGTGACCTTCCCGACCAGGATGTCGCCGTCGCGGACCTCGGCGCCGATGCGGATGATGCCGCGCTCGTCGAGATCGGCGAGCACCTCATCGGAGACGTTCGGGATGTCCCGGGTGATCTCCTCGGCGCCCAGCTTGGTGTCGCGGGCATCGATCTCGTGCTCCTCGATGTGGATCGAGGTGAGCACGTCCTCTTCGACCAGACGGTTGGAGAGGATGATCGCGTCTTCGTAGTTGTGGCCCTCCCACGGCATGACGGCGACGAGCAGGTTCTTGCCCAGCGCCATCTCACCGTTCTCGGTGCACGGACCGTCGGCGAGCACCTGGCCCGACTCGACGCGCTGCCCGGCGTCCACGATCGGGCGCTGATTGGCGCACGTGCCGTGGTTGGAACGGGCGAACTTGCGCATCCGGTAGGTGTGCCGGGAGCCGTCGTCGGCCATCACGGTGATGTAGTCGGCCGACACCTCCTCGATGACGCCCGCCTTGTCGGCGACGATCACGTCACCGGCGTCGATGGCGGCGCGCAGCTCCATACCGGTGCCGACCAGCGGGGCCTCGCTGCGGACCAGCGGAACGGCCTGGCGCTGCATGTTGGCACCCATCAGGGCACGGTTGGCGTCGTCGTGCTCGAGGAACGGGATCATCGCCGTCGCGACCGACACCATCTGGCGCGGCGAGACGTCCATGTAGTCGACCTCGGCTGCCGAGACGAACTCGACCTCGCCACCCTTGCGTCGGACCAGCACGCGCTCCTCTTCGAAGCGTCCGTCACCGTCGAGCGGCGAGTTGGCCTGCGCCACGACGTGGCGGTCCTCCTCGTCGGCGGTGAGGTAATCGATCTGGTCGGAGACCTTGCCGTCGATGACCTTGCGGTACGGCGTCTCGATGAAGCCGAACGGGTTCACCCGCGCGTACACCGACAGCGAGCCGATCAGGCCGATGTTCGGGCCCTCCGGGGTCTCGATCGGGCACATGCGGCCGTAGTGGCTGGAGTGCACGTCGCGGACCTCGAGGCCGGCGCGCTCACGGGACAGACCGCCGGGGCCCAGCGCCGACAGGCGGCGCTTGTGGGTCAGACCCGACAGCGGGTTGTTCTGGTCCATGAACTGGCTCAGCTGGCTGGTGCCGAAGAACTCCTTGATCGCCGCCACGACGGGACGGATGTTGATCAGGGTCTGTGGCGTGATCGCCTCGACGTCCTGCGTGGTCATGCGCTCACGCACGACGCGCTCCATACGCGACAGGCCGACCCGGATCTGGTTCTGGATCAGCTCGCCGACGGTACGCAGACGACGATTGCCGAAGTGGTCGATGTCGTCCACCTCGACCGGCACCTCGACACCGCCGGGCACCGTCATCGTGGTCTGGCCGTCGTGCAGACGGACCAGGTACTCAATGGTCGCGACGACGTCCTCTTCGGTCAGCGTCGAGCTGGTGATCGGCTGGCCGGCGTTGAGGCCCAGCTTCTTGTTGACCTTGTAGCGGCCCACCCGGGCCAGGTCGTAGCGCTTCTCCTTGAAGAACAGGTTCTCCAGCAGGGTCTGCGCGGACTCCTTGGTCGGGGGCTCGCCCGGCCGCAGCTTCCGGTAGATGTCCAGCAGCGCCTCGTCGGTGCCTGCGGTGTTGTCCTTCTCCAGCGTGCCCATCATGATCTCGGAGAAGCCGAAGCGCTCCGTGATCTGCTCGTTGGTCCAGCCCAGCGCCTTCAGCAGCACCGTGACGGGCTGGCGGCGCTTGCGGTCGATACGCACGCCGACGGTGTCGCGCTTGTCGACGTCGAACTCCAGCCACGCACCGCGGCCGGGGATCACCTTGACGCTGTGCAGCGTCTTCTCGGTGGACTTGTCGATCGTCTCGTCGAAGTACACACCCGGCGAGCGGACCAGCTGGCTCACCACGACACGCTCGGTGCCGTTGATGATGAAGGTGCCCTTCTCCGTCATCATCGGGAAGTCACCCATGAACACCGTCTGGCTCTTGATCTCGCCGGTGTTGTTGTTGATGAACTCGGCGGTGACGAACAGCGGCGCCGCGTACGTCATGTCCTTGTCTTTGCACTCGTCGACGGGTGCCTTGACCTCGTCGAAGCGCGGGTCGGAGAAGGACAGCGACATCGAGCCCGAGAAGTCCTCGATCGGGGACAGCTCCTCGAGAACTTCCTGCAGACCACCCTTGGGGTCCACGTCGCCGCGGTCGACGGCGCGCTGGAACCAGTCCTCGGCGCCGATGAGCCATTCGAACGATTCGGTTTGGACGTCGAGAAGCCCGGGAACCTCGAGGGGCTCACGGAGTTTCGCGAAAGAAATCCTGTTTGGTGCTCCGGGAACGGAGTTGTTGGTTACTGACTCGATCTGGCGGGACCCTGCCAAGATGCATCCTTCCAGCACCTCATGCGACCGTAGTACCGGTGGAGACCGGACCGTCATGCCGCGATTCTGCGTCGGTTCGGCTGGCTCCACGAGCCGCCCCCGGCGCACGGCACACGTCTAGGTCGCTGAGCAGGACTCAGGCTTCGACTACGTGGGCGGTGCGGATGAGGTGGGCAGGATGCAGCCAGCGCAACGTCCAACGATAGCGCAGGACGGGCTATTCCTCAACATCCGGCGACAGATGGCATGCCACGAAGGCTTGGTCGCTGGCTGGCGTCCTCATTCCTTGCAAACATGCTGGCCAATAGATTGGCCCGGTTTCGCTGTTCCGTCAAGAGACAACGCGGTGTTTGGGGGTAATTCGCGCATCAGATCGTCACCGTGCGCACGCGCCGGGTCGACGACGACGTCAGCTGATCCCACCACCAGCCGGTGACGACACTCCACGCGGAGGCGTCGCTGTCGTAGAGCCGGTCCGTGTGGGTGCCGTCGAGCATGTCGTTGATCCAGCCCGCGGCCAGCACCTTGTTCGCCATCACGTCGATCGGCGAGGAGTACCCCATCGCCAGGTAGGCGAAATGCTGCACGATCGGCGCGGTGGTCTGCATCCCGTCGGCATGCGATCCGCCCCGGAAGGTGACGCCGGTGAACATCCCTGGGCGCACGTTACCGAGCTTGCGATTGGTGTCGCCGTACCAGTTCCAGGAGCTGGGTCCGGCAGCGATGTTGTACACCGGGATCGACGTCGGGATCGCGGCGATGTCCTGGCTCATGTAACTGAGCGTGCCGACACCGTCGAACATGATGAGCCCGGCCAGATCGTCGGCGTTGCCCGTCTCGGCCATGTATCTCCCGACCATCGCCACCAGGCCGCCGCCGGCCGAGTGTCCCGCGAGCACGACCCGGGTGGGCAGCTCCCCGGCGTACCCGGCGGCGCGGGCACTGGCCGTGAGCGCCGCCCGGTCACCGGCGAACAGGGCCGCGATGGCGCGGCCGGTGCTCGGCCATTCGAGCGGGTAGTTCTCGACGTCGAACGGATTCCACGTCAGCGACGGCACGACGACGATGCTGTCGGTCTTCTCGGCGAGGTAGGCCGCAGTCGCACTGTAGAAGGAGGCGTTGGCCAGGAAGCCGTGCTGGAGATAGATCAGGCCGGCGGGGGTGTCGGTGTCGGGGAAGTACCAGTCGGCGGGAACGTCCTTGTGCCCGCCGATGGTCAACGTCGACGACTCCACCCGCACGTTGCTTCCGAACGGTGCGCGGACCGGACCGGCGAAGAACTGCATGGTGTCGGTGTAGAAGTCGTAGAACTTCTTGCCGATGGTGTTGAGCACGTCGAGCAGCGTCGGCGCCGTCTGCACCGGCGGCGCCTCGGCAGCGGCCAGGCGCATGACCATCGCGCCGTCCGGCGCGCCCAGATCGGTCTCGACGCCGGTGGCGAATGCGCTCGGACGCACCTGGCGCGGTGTCCGAGCGGCGGTCTCAGCCGGTTCGGCGGGCTCGGTGGACTCAGCCACCTCGACGGGTTCCGGCTCGGAGACGGGCTGCACCTCAGGTGCTGCGTCGTCGTCGGCGGGAGCGTCGGATTCCGGTGCCCGGTGTTTGCCGCCGCCGAACAGGTTCCGCAGCGGTGTGCGCGCCGGTGCGTCGGCCTGCGATGCCTTGTCGGGATCCGCCTTCTCAGGGTCCGCCGACTCAGGCTCGGCCGTCTCGGGGTCCACCACCCCGGGTTTCGCGACACCGGGTTTCGCGACATCGGGTTCCGCGACCTCGGGCTTGTCCGACTGTCCGTGACGCGGCTTGAGGCCCGGCCTGCGCTCTCGCGCCGCGTCCTTGGTCACGGTTTTCACCGTCGTGGCGTCGTCGCCGCCACGGGCGTTCGACTCCGTCGTCGATGCCTGCGAGTCCGTGCCGGACGAGGTTCCCTCGTCGGCTGCTGCGACACCTGCACTTGTCAGCATCGCAGCTGACATTCCCCCCGCTAGTAAGCCTGTCCCCAACCAGACCCGATAGCGGTCGACCATTATTCTCCTGTTTTCAGAAAGCGCCGAGAAACCACGCATCCCTGCCTTGAGTGCGGTTTTACGCACGGCAACGTGATTCTGGCAAACTGTATAGCCGTACTGACGGCCCCGCAAGAGAACGGATGGTTAAAGCTTGACGCGCGCCAAATCCCGGCGCGCGGAGGCCACTCACCCAGAAGTGTGTCGAGCGCCCGCGCAGCGGGCGGGGATCAGCGGTCGCCGCCGACGGGGATACGCCCGGTGGGCGCGTCGTCCTCGTGCTGGTGGCGGTTGGTCGGCTCGTCGCCGAAATCGTGGACCGGGTACTTGTGGGTGCCTTCGAGGTCGTCGCGGATGGCTTCCTGGGCGGCCGGGGGCAGGGTGTGCATGATCTCGCGCACCCGCGCCTGACGACGCGCCACCGCCTTGCGCTCAGGCATACCCGGGGTCGCCGACACCTGCGGGGGCACCCCCTCGATCTCCTCCACGCCACCATCGTGGTGACCGGCGTCGATCATGGCCTGCTCCTCGGCCATCGTCGACTCGTCCTTCTCCTCCGACATACCGATCGGGCCGATACGCCGACCGTTGAGGAACTGCTTGACCACCGGCTCATCCGAGGTCAACAGGACTTCACGCGGCCCGAACATCACCAGATGCTTGCGGAACAACATGCCCATGTTGTCGGGCACCGTGCGCGCGATGTTGATGTTGTGCGTCACGATCAGGATCGTGCAGTCGATCTGGGCGTTGATGTCGATCAGCAACTGCGACAGGTACGCGGTACGGACAGGGTCCAGACCCGAGTCGGGCTCGTCGCAGAGGATGATCTGCGGGTCCAGCACCAGCGAACGCGCCAGCCCGGCACGCTTGCGCATACCACCGGAGATCTCCCCGGGGAACTTGTTCTCATCACCGGCCAGACCCACCAGGTCCAGCTTCTCCATCACGATCTGACGGATCTCGGATTCCTTCTTCTTCGTGTGCTCACGAAGCGGGAACGCGGTGTTGTCATACAGGCTCATCGAGCCGAACAACGCGCCGTCCTGGAACATCACCCCGAACAGCGTGCGGATCTCGTAGAGCTCCTTGGCCGAGCACTCGATGATGTTGGTGCCGTCGACGATGATCTTGCCGCGCTCCGGGCGCAGCAGCCCGATCAGCGACTTCAGGAACACCGACTTACCGGTACCCGACGGGCCCAGCAACACACTGACCTCACCGGCAGGCAGATCGAAGGTGACGTCTTCCCAGATTCGCTGAGAACCGAAGGACTTCGTCAGCCCCTCGACCTGGATACCAATACCCACGCGAATTCCTCTCGCCATTCCAGCAACTGCCCACCACGGATACCCCACCTGTGGCTTGAGTCACTGTAACCTACCCGCCTGCACGGCCGCGGCGGGACGGCCGTAACGCAGTGTGGGGCTGGCCTGTTTGCCAGACCAGCCCCACATTTGACGTTGCCGTCGATCGCGACGGCTCCGTACTGCGTCTTACTTGACGGACACCGATGCGCCGGCGGCCTCGAGCTTCGCCTTGGCGTCCTCGGCGGCTTCCTTGGTGACCTTCTCGAGCAGCGGCTTGGGGGCGCTGTCGACCAGATCCTTGGCTTCCTTGAGGCCCAGTCCGGACACGATCTCGCGGACGACCTTGATGACGCCGATCTTCTTCTCGCCGGCACCCTCGAGGATGACGTCGAACTCCGACTGCTCCTCGGCGGCCTCGGCGGGGGCACCACCGGCGGGACCGGCAGCGGCGACGGCGACCGGAGCCGCAGCGGTGACCTCGAAGGTCTCCTCGAACGCCTTCACGAACTCGCTCAGCTCGAGCAGGGTGAGCTCCTTGAACGCGTCGAGCAGCTCTTCAGTGGACAGCTTGGCCATGATGGTCCTTCCTTCGTTACTTCTTGATGTCTGTGGGTGGGTGGAACGTGCGGGAGCCGCTATGCGGCTTCCTCAGCGGCCTTCTTCTCTTGCAGCGCGGCAGCCAGACGTGCGACCTGCGACGCCGGAGCGTTGAACAGGCCGGCAGCCTTGGTCAGGTTGCCCTTCATCGCGCCGGCCAGCTTGGCCAGCAGCACCTCGCGCGACTCGAGGTCCGCGATGCGGTTGACCTCGTCGACGGACAGCGCGCGGCCGTCCATGTAGCCGCCCTTGATGACCAGCGCCTTGTTGTCCTTGGCGAAGGTCTTGATCGCTTTGGCGGCGTCGACGGCCTCGCCCTTGACGAATGCGATCGCGGTGGGACCCGCGAACAGTTCGTCGAGACCGTCGATGCCCGCCTCTGCCGCCGCACGCTTGACCAAGGTGTTCTTGGCAACGGTGTAGGTGGCGGAGTCGCCGAGCGAACGGCGCAGCTGCGCGAGGTTGGCGACCGTCAGTCCGCGGTATTCGGTGACGAGCGTCGCCGTCGCCTCCTTGAACTGCTCGGCGATGTCGGCGACCGCGGTGGCCTTGTCAGCCTTGGCCATGCATGCCTCCTCGTGGTGGGTGTACGGATGTCCCATCGAGGAGCGCGGGCCGGGCGCAGGAGAGAAGGTCGTGAAACGACGAACGCCCCGACGCAGACAGGTCGGGGCGCACACAAATGAGGTACGTGCCTCGTCCTCCTGCGTGGGCCGCCGGGTGAAACCCGGACCTTCAACCATGTGACTGGTGACCGACGGTCTTCGGTGGAACGCCCGCAAGAATAGCCTGCTGCGCCCCGATCAGCCAAAACGGCCGAGTGCGGCGGCACCTATCAGCCCGGCGTCGCCACCCAGGCGGGCGGGCAGCACCTCGACGTCGCGCAGAAAGCTCAGTCCCGCGTACTGATGCAGCGCCGCTCGCAGCGGGTCGAACAGCAGCTCCCCCGCGCGCGCCACGCCACCGCCGATGACCACGCGGTCCAGGTCGCACACCGCAGCGACGGACGCGATCATCCGGCCCAGCGCGTCGGCGCCGCGCCCGATCGCCTGCAGCGCCACCGGGTCGCCACGGCGCGCGTCCTCGGCCAGCTCCCGGGCGTCGGCGTCGGGCGTGGCCTGCCAGCCATGGGCGCGGGCCCACCGCGCCAGCCACGGTCCCGCGGCGACCGTCTCCACGCAGCCGCGACCGCCGCACGTGCACGGCGCGCCGTCGGGCTCGACCACGACATGGCCGACGTGGCCGGCGTTGCCGGTCCGCCCGTGAAACGGCGCACCGTCGAGGACGAGCCCGCCGCCCACACCGGTCGAGACGACCATGCCGAGCAGGAACCGGGCATCCACCGCGGCGCCGCGCCACCGCTCGCCCAGCGCCATGCACAACCCGTCGCCGCCCAGACGCACCGCGGCGCCGGTCAGCTCCCCCACCCGGGACACGATCGGAAAGCCTTGCCAGGCAGGGATGTTGATGGGGCTGACGGTGCCTGCGGGTACGTCGATGGGCCCGGCCGACGCGACCCCGACGACGTCGACTGCACCTGCGGCAGCCAGCGCGTCGGTGAGCAGAGTTTCGGTGACGGCCCAGATCGTCTCCGGGTCGCCGCGGGGCGTGGGCTGCTCTGCGCGGTACCGCAGCCCACCGGAGTCGTCGACCAGTCCGACCGCCAGTTTGGTGCCGCCGATATCGAGGGCGAGCGTGAGCATCCGGTCATCCTCCCGTGGCACGGCGCAACCGCTGCGCCGTCGCCACCATCGCGGCGGCCAATTCGGCGGAGTCGAGGATCTCGAATTCGGCGTCGACCATGGCGAGCCAGGGCACCATCTGCCGGGGGTCGTCGGCGCCTGCGGTGACGATCGTCGCGTCGGGGCCGTCGGCTTCGATGTCCACCGAGCCGGGTGGGAAGTATCGGGAGACCGCGTCGACGGGCGCGTGGTAGCGGATGCGGGCGACGTGTCGGTACGGCGATGTGCTGATGGATCGGCGCACATAGGCGGCCGCGTCGGGGGCGTCGCGCGCCACGAAGGTGGTGCCGACGGCGGCGACGTCGGTCATGCGGTCAAGCCGCAGACTTCGCCAGTCCTGTTTGTCGCGGTCGTAGGCGAGCAGGTACCACCGCCGTCCAGTGGTCACCAGCTGGTAGGGCTCCAGGCGGCGCCGCGTCGCGGTGCCGCCGCGATCCACGTATGCGGCGGTGACGTGTTCGCGGTCCCGGCTGGCCCGGGCGAGTGTCATCAGCACATCGGGTTCGACGACGGCTTCGGGCGCGCCCGATGTCAGCGTCACGGTGGCCTCGTGGACGGCGGACACCTGGGAGCGCAGCCGCCGCGGCATCACCTGGTCGAGCTTGCTCAGTGCGCGCAGCGCTGATTCGCCGACTCCGGCGACACTGCCGCCGGCCGCGAGCCGCAGGCAGACCGCCATCGCGACCGCCTCGTCGGGGTCCAGGAGCAGCGGCGGCAGCGCGGCGCCGGCGCCCAATTGATACCCGCCCGCGTGCCCCCTGCTCGCTGCGACGGGATAGCCGAGATCCCGCAGCCGCTCGACGTCGCGGCGCACGCTGCGGGTGGTGACGCCCAACCGGGCGGCCAGCTCCTCGCCCGACCAGACCCGCCGTGATTGCAGCAGGCCGAGGAGCTGCAGTACGCGGCTCGTCGTCTCGGACACCACGTCAGCGTGTCACAGCCATAGGACCGTTTCCGTCCTATTGCCCAGCCCCTTCGGCGACCGCGCGCCAGATGGCCTGGCACGTCTGACTTGTCTCTTCGATCGCCGCGGCGGACACCTTGGACGCCTGGTAGAAGTTGCGCTCGATCATCCAGCACAGGGCCCGGGCCAGCGCAGGCGCGCCGTCGGGGCCGTCGTGAGCCGGGACGTTGCAGCGCTGGAGAACGTCGTCGATCACCGCGATCGATTCCTCGGCACCTGCGGTCCACATCGACCCGATGTCGGGCACGGTGGAACCGAGGTCGACGGCCATCCGCATCACCGGGCCGCGATCGAGCCACAGCGCGGCAGTGCGCTCGACCGCGCCGGCGATGACGTCCTCGACGGGCCTGTCGTCCGTGCGTGCCAGGCCTGCCTTGTCGGTCAGTGTCTGCACGGTGCGTGCGACGAGTGCGGTGAGCACGTCCTGTTTGGATCCGAAGTAGAAGTACAGCGCGGCCCGGGTCAGCCCGGCGGCCTGCGCGATGTCGGCGACGGTCATGGCCGCGTAGCCGACGCCCGACAGCAGCTCCTCGGCAGAGTCGAGAATCTGTTGCTCGCGCAGTTCGCCCTTACGCACCGTGGGTGCTGCGCGCCTGGACTGCCAGGGCTTGCTCATGACCTCGGATGAACGGACATGGCCGAACGCTACCGTGTACACATGGCGACCGAGAGCGGCAAGTCGACGGAGGCGGGCGCCCGGATCCGGCCCGTCGTGCTGTCCCATGCCGCCGATTTGTTCGCCGAGCGCGGGCCCGCGGCGACCAGCCTGCGGGATATCGCCGAACGCTCAAAAATCAACCAGGGACTCATCTTTCGCCACATCGGCACCAAGGATGCCGTGGTGTCGGCAGTCTTGGATCATCTCGCCGAGGAGCTCGAGACCGCCCGGTCGACGGCTGCGGCGCCGGAGGATGTCGAAGCCCTGGCACACCGCAACTGGACGGTGATCGCCCGCGCGCTGCTCGACGGTTTCGATGTCGGTCGCATGCAGCAGCGTTTCCCGAACGTGGAGCAGCTGGTGAACGTCGCACGCGAACGCCTCGGTGACGACGAGGCGGCGCGGGTGGCCACCGCTGATGCACTTGCGCTGCAACTGGGCTGGCACCTCTTCGGACCGTTCCTGAGAGCGGCAACGGGTCTCGACGACCGCATGCCGGGCCCGCGAGAGAGCGCGGGGATGCTCGCCGACCAGTTGTCCGACCCCCGGGGCGTTCAGCGCCCGCGGCGCAGTGAGACCGCGAGCCAGCCGGCCGACACCAGGAAATAGAGAGCGCCGAACGCGGCGTACGGCGCGATGTCGGCCACACTGGGCGTCGCCTGACCGCCGGCTTTGGCCAGGAACATGGCACCGGCGGCCGCGGATTGCGCTCCGCTCAGCACCATGACCCACTGACTGCCGGCTTGCCGACGGCGGCGCAGCGCGGTCGCGAGTTGCAGGACGCCGGCCAGCGCGGCCCACGCGCCGAACACCGCCAGAACGACATGCATGCCCTGTGTCAGGGCGACGCCGACCGCCAGCGCGGTCACGGCGCTGACCAGAGCATTGACTGCTTGAGTCGGGTTGCGCCGGAGCCCACCGGCGCGCTGCGCGTCGGCGATGTTCGCCACGGCATCCCACGTCGGGTAGCCGACCAGCAGGATGCCCGCCACCAGGGGCGACATCGGACCCACGGTGAGCGCGGCAGCCACCCATGCCAGCGAGAAGCCGCCCCGTACCGCGTAATAGCGCGCCAGCCACGCGGACTCTGCCGAAGTCCGTCGCAGTTCGGTCGTGATCTCTGTCATCATGCTCCCTTGCCCTGTAGTCGGTTGACTACAGGAGTGTAGTCGATCAACTACATCACGGTGGGAATGTATTTGACGTTGTGTTGATTATTGTCGACGTAGAGTCAAACAAGCTGTGGAGGAACCGTGCGAACCTTTTTCATCACCGGAGTCAGCTCGGGACTGGGCCGGGCCATCGCAAAGGCCGCGCTCGATCAAGGCCATCGAGTGGCGGGCACGGTGCGCGATGACGACGACGGACGAGCCTTCGAGGCGCTGTCCCCCGACCTCGCCCACGCCCGCCTGCTGGACGTCACCGACGACGACGCGGTGTTCGCCACGGTTGCCGACGTCGAGTCGTCGGTGGGCGCCATCGACGTCGTCATTGCCAACGCCGGCTACGGCGTCGAGGGCGTGTTCGAGGAGACGCCACTCGCGATCATGCGCGAGCAGTTCGCCACCAACGTGTTCGGCGTGGCCGCCACGCTGCAAGCCGCACTTCCGGGGATGCGAGCACGCCGCGCGGGGCATCTCATGGCGGTCACCTCGATGGGCGGGTTGATGGCCGTGCCCGGCATGAGCGCCTACTGCGCGAGCAAGTTCGCCGTCGAAGGCATGCTGGAAAGTCTGCGAAAAGAGGTGTCCGACTTCGGGATACACGTCACCGCCATCGAGCCGGGCTCGTTCCGCACAGACTGGGCGGGCCGGTCGATGACGCGTGCACAACGCTCCATCCCCGACTACGACGCATTGTTCGATCCGATCCGTGCCGCGCGGCGCACCGCCAGCGGTAACCAGCGGGGCAACCCGGCGAAGGCCGCGCAGGCCATCCTGTCGATTCTCGACGTCGCCTCGCCGCCCGGCCATCTCGTCCTCGGCTCGGACGCCCTGGCGTTGATCGGCAGTGCCCGCGCGGCGGTCGACGACGACATCCACACCTGGGAGCACGTGTCTCGGAGTACCGACTTCCCCGCATCATAGGACCGAATCTGTCCTATAGACCTGCGACGCTTGGGCCATGGACGTCACCGACGAACTGATCGATCAACTCGACCTGCACTGGCGGACGCAGCTGCGGCCACGACTGCAGGGCCTCACCGACGACGAGTACTTCTGGGAACCGGTACCGGATTGCTGGACGGTGCACCGCGACGCGCGCGTCGACTTCGCCGCCCCGCCGCCACAACCCGAACCGTTCACCACGATCGCGTGGCGGATGGCGCACCTGATCGTCGGCGTGCTCGCGATGCGCAGCCATTCTCATTTCCAGGGACCACCGGCGGACTACTCCTCGTGGAGCTACGCCACCGACGCCGCGACCGCACTCGCCCAACTCGACGACGAGTACCGCCGCTGGCTCACCGGCGTCCGCAGCCTGGACGCCGACGCCTTGGCGCGTCCGTGCGGCCCGGCCGAGGGGCCCTACGGCGAGCGTCCGATGATGACGCTGGTGTTGCACATCAACCGTGAGATGATCCACCACGGAGCCGAAATCGCCTGCATCCGTGACCTTTACGCACACACCAAGGAGAAGTGACATGCCCGGACTGCCCCCTCCCGCCGACGGCGAACGTCAGACGCTGATCGGATTTCTCCGCTTCAACCAGAACGCGTTCTCCTCGGTGGCCCACGGCCTGACCGACGAGCAGGCCCGCGCGACGCCGTCGGCGAGTGCGCTGTCGATCGGCGGCCTGGTCAAGCACGCCGCCGGCGTGCAGCGCGGCTGGCTGAACCGGGTTCTCGCAGCTCCCGAGTTCCCCGAGCCGGATGCGCGGCCGCTGGAGGAGCAGATGGCCGAGTACGCCGACCAGTACACGATGCGCGACGACGAGACGTTGGCCGATCTGCTCGACGACCTGCACACCGTCAACAACGACGTGCTGGCGGCGTTCGCGGAGAAGGATCTCGACACTGCCGTCCCGGTGCCCCATGAGGTGCCCTGGTTCCCCAGCGACGTCGATTTCTGGACGGTGCGCTGGGTCGGCTTCCACCTGCTCGAAGAGCTCACCCGCCATGCCGGCCATGCCGACATCATCCGCGAATCATGCGACGGCGCAACGATGTACGAGCTGATGGCGGCGCACGAAGAATGGCCGGAGACGGACTTCATCAAGCGCTGGCGCCCGGCGGGTTAACGCAGCACCAGGGCCAGCGCGTGGTCGACGACGGCGTCGAGGTCGTCGCCCAGGCGCCCGGCCAGCCACTGCTGTGCGAGCTCGGCCATCGCGCCGGCGTAGAGGGCAGCCGCGACCTGCGCTCCCACCGGGTCGGAATCCGGATGCAGGCGCCAGCCCTCCGACAACACCGCCTCGCGCAGCAGGTCCTGCGTCGCCGCACGGCGGGCGGCGAGCACGGGGTTGGCGCGGGCGTCGGTGAACAGCACCCTGCCCCGTCGCGGGTCGCTGGAGCTGAACTCGAGCACGGCCGCCATCCCGGCGCGGGTGCGGGCGGACAGCGACTCGTCCGCGGAGGCCATAGCGGCGTCGACCGCGTGGGCCAGTTCCGCACTGACCCTGTCGTAGACGGCGCCGAGCAGGGCGTCCACGTCGGCGAAACTCTCGTAGAAGTAGCGCGAATTGAGGCCGCTCTCGCGGCACACGGACCGCACCGCGAGCGCCTGCTCACCGCCCTCCCCGAAGATCCGGTACGCGGCGTCGACCAGCAGCTCCCGCCGCTCGGCACGGCGGTCGACCAGGGGGACGCCCGCCCATCGCGTGGGAGTCGACACTCGATCAGGGTAAGCCGCCGCAGATCTGGTCACAACCGTCTCCAGAAGTTAACCTGGGTACACCCGTGACCAGGAGGATGAGATGTTCCTGCCGCATCAGCTCGTCGGCCAGGTGCTCGACCGACGCTTCGACCAGGACGTGCGCCGACACTTCTTCAAGGGAATGGAGTTCGACGCCCCGATGGGCGATCCCGGCTGGTTCGGCCCCGGCAGCGCGGTGTGGCACGTGCACTCGCACACCCATGCGCTGATCTTCGGCCTGCAGTGCGCAGCGTTCTTGGAGCGTCTCGACCCGTCCATCTACTGGATGGGCGTTCACCACTCGCGCCTGGTCCGGGACGACACCCGTGACGATCCGATGCCTCAGATCGACCCGCGGGGTGCGCTCACCCGCCTCGGACACTCCGTCGCGTTCTTCATCGGCACCGCCTACGGCTCGACCGAGACCGCCGAGCGCCTGGCCACCACCGTGGCATCGATGCACCACACCATCAAGGGCACCCGGCCCGACGGCGCGCGTTACGACGCCGACGACCCCGAATGGCTGCGCTGGAACTATGCGACGGTCGTCTGGGGTATTGCCACGGCGCACGAGCTCTATCATCCGAACCCGTTGCGCGGCAAGAAGATCGATCGCTACTACGGCGAGTTCGTGCGCGTCGGGCACGCGCTCGGCGGCACCGATCTGCCCGCGACCAAGGCCGACACGCTCGACTGCCTGAAGTCCTATCTCCCCAAGCTCGCAGTCACCTACGGCACCGCGATGGCGACCGGACCGAACCTGCCGTTGCCGCAAGCAGCCCTGAATTGGGCCGTGCGCGACACGATGCCTTCTTGGGCCAAGGGGCTGATCCAGCACCGCGACCCCAACATCGTCGAGCGCACCGCCCGGCGCGCGCTGGTGTGGTCGATCATTAACGGGGTGTCGGCCGCCTCGGGGACGATGCCGGAGTTCCAGCAGGCCAAAGCGCGGGTCGCCGGTGGCGTGCCGGCACCCGGACCTGTGACCCACGGCACACAGATTTTCGAGCCTTCAGGCTCTTTTGAGACACTGCGGGGATGAGTACTACGCGGAACACGCAGCACCGCGAGGTAGCCAAGCTCGACCGTGTGCCCCTGCCCATCGAGGCAGCGCGCGTCGGCGCGACCGGATGGCAGGTCACTCGCACCGGCGCGCGGGTCGTGTCGACTCTGCGCTCCCGCGGGTCGCTGCAGCAGAAGATCGTCAGGCAGATTCCCCAGACCTTCGCCGACCTGGGGCCCACCTACGTCAAGTTCGGCCAGATCATCGCGTCGAGCCCGGGCGCGTTCGGCGAGCCGCTGAGCCGCGAATTCCGCAGCCTCCTCGACCGGGTTCCGCCCGCCCACACCGAGGCCGTGCACAAGCTGTTCCGGGAAGAGCTGGGCGACGACCCGGCGAACCTGTTCGCCTCGTTCGACGAGAAGCCGTTCGCCTCCGCGTCGATCGCGCAGGTGCATTACGCGACGCTGCACAGCGGCGAAGAGGTCGTCGTCAAGATCCAGCGGCCGGGCATCCGCCGCCGCGTCGCCGCAGACCTGCAAATCCTGAAGCGGGGCGCCCGTCTCGTCGAGTTCGCCAAGCTGGGTCAGCGGCTGTCCGCGCAGGATGTCGTCGCCGACTTCGCCGATAACCTCGCCGAGGAACTGGACTTCCGCCTCGAGGCGCAGTCGATGGACGCCTGGGTGGCCCACATGCACGCGTCCCCGCTGGGCAAGAACATCCGGGTGCCACAGGTCTACTGGGACCTGACCAGCGAGCGGGTGCTGACGATGGAACGCATCTCCGGGGTGCGTATCGACGACGTGGCCGCGATCCGCAAGAAGGGTTTCGACGGCACCGAGCTCGTCAAGGCGCTGCTGTTCAGCGTCTTCGAGGGCGGTCTGCGCCACGGCCTGTTCCACGGCGACCTGCACGCCGGGAACCTGTCCGTCGACGACGACGGCAAGATCGTGTTCTTCGATTTCGGCATCATGGGCCGCATCGATCCGCGGACCCGCTGGCTGCTGCGTGAGCTGGTGTACGCGTTGCTGGTCAAGAAGGACCACGCCGCGGCGGGCAAGATCGTCGTGCTGATGGGCGCGGTCGGCACCATGAAGCCCGAGGCGCAGGCGGCCAAGGACCTCGAGAAGTTCGCGACCCCGTTGACGATGACGTCGCTGGGTGACCTGAGCTACGCCGAAATCGGCAAGCAGCTGTCCACGCTGGCCGAGGCCTACGACGTGAAGCTGCCCCGCGAGCTGGTGCTGATCGGCAAGCAGTTCCTCTATGTCGAGCGCTACATGAAACTGCTGGCGCCCAGCTGGCAGATGATGAGCGATCCGGCGCTGACCGGCTATTTCGCCAACTTCATGGTGGAAGTGTCCCGCGAACACGACCAGCAGCTGGACGCCTGATGCAGGTGCGCGGTGGCACGGCGAGGTCCGGCCAGGTCGACATCCACTACGAGGACATGGGCGACCCGGGTGACCCGGCGGTGATCCTGATCATGGGACTGGGTGCGCAGATGATCTTCTGGCGCACCGAGTTCTGCGAGAAGCTGGTGAACCAGGGCTTGCGGGTGATCCGATTCGACAATCGCGACTGCGGGCTGTCGAGCAAGCTGCGCGGCGAGCGGGCCCGGTCTCCGTTGCCGCTGAGCATGGCGCGGTCCTTCCTCGGGCTGGCAAGTCCGGCGCCGTACCGTCTGGAGGACATGGCCGATGACACGGCCGCGCTGGCCGACCATCTCGGCATCGAGCGCGCCCACGTCGTAGGCGCATCCATGGGAGGGATGATCGCGCAGGTGTTCGCCGCGCGGCATGCCGAACGGACGCGTTCGCTGGGCGTGATCTTCTCGAGTAACAACCAGTCGGCGCTGCCGCCGCCGGGGCCGCAGCAGCTGCTCGCGATCCTGGCCAAGCCACGGGGTACCGGTCGCGACGCGATCATCGACAACGCGGTCAAGGTCAGCAAGGTGATCGGCAGCCCCGGCTACCCGCGCTCTGACGACGCGCTGCGCGCGGAGGCCATCGAGGGCTACGACCGGGCCTACTACCCCGCGGGGATCGGCAGGCAGTTCTCGGCGATCCTGGGCAGCGGCAGCCTGCGGAAGTACAACCGCACGACCACTGCTCCCACGGTCGTGATCCACGGCACAGCCGACAAGTTGATGCGGCCGTCGGGCGGTCGTGCGATCGCCCGTGCGATCCCGAACGCGCGGCTGGCGCTGTTCGACGGCATGGGCCACGAGCTGCCCGAACCCCTGTGGGACGACATCGTCGGGGAGCTGAAGACGACGTTCGCGCAGGGCCAGTAGAAGCACGTACCATGCCTGACGGGCATGCGTGACCGCCGTTTCAGGAGATCCTCTTCGGGCAGCTTGCTCAGGAAGGCCACCTCATGGCCAAGAACTTGAAGCCTCACTTCGACGACGTCCAGGCGCATTACGACCTGTCTGACGAGTTCTTCCGCCTGTTCCTCGATCCGTCGCAGATGTACAGCTGCGCGTACTTCGAGCGCGATGACATGACCCTCGAGGAGGCGCAGCGCGCCAAGGTCGACCTGGCGCTCGGCAAGCTCGGGCTGGAGCCCGGCATGACGTTGCTGGACGTCGGCTGCGGGTGGGGCTACACGATGATGCGCGCGATCGAGCGCTACGACGTCAACGTGATCGGCCTGACGCTCAGCGAGAACCAGAAGGCGCACGTCGAGCGGGTGTTCGCCGCATCGGACAGCCCCCGCACCAAGAAGATCCGCCTCGAGGGCTGGGAGAGCTTCGATCAGCCGGTGGACCGGATCGTCTCCATCGGGGCGTTCGAGCACTTCGGCAAGGACCGCTGGGACGACTTCTTCACCACTGCCTACCGGGTGCTGCCCGACGACGGCGTGATGCTGCTGCACACCATCACCGCGCTGACGATCCCGCAGATGATCGAACGCGGAATCCCGCTGACGTTCTCGGTCGCCCGGTTCATCAAATTCATCCTGACCGAGATCTTCCCGGGCGGATATCTGCCGACGATCGAGCTGGTCGGCGAGCATGCCGGCAAGGCGGGCTTCACCCTGACGCGTGAGCAGTCGCTGCAGCCGCACTACGCGCGCACGCTGGATCACTGGTCGGCGGCGCTCGAGGCGCACAGGGACGAGGCCATCGCCGTCCAGTCCGAAGAGGTGTACGACCGTTACATGCACTACCTCACCGGGTGCGCGGATTCGTTCCGCAAGGGCTACACCGACGTCAACCAGTTCACGTTGGTCAAGCAGCCCTGAGCGAATTGGCCCCCTGTGAGGCCGACCCGATAGGCTGATCGCCCGAGAAGCGTGTTTACCGCAAGGCCGTGCCCCGTTTGGGTACGGTCAGGACACCATCGCGATGTAGCACCGGGCGGGGGCCCACCACGAGCGGCCCCACGATCAAGAGGACCTAGGAACACATGTCTGACAACTCCACCGGCACGAAGGATCTCACTCCTCATTTCGAGGACATCCAGGCGCACTACGACCTGTCGGATGACTTCTTCGGTGTGTTCCAGGACCCCACCCGCAAGTACAGCTGCGCGTACTACACCGGGCCCAACGTGACGCTGTCGGAAGCGCAGATCGCCAACGTTGATCAGCACCTGGACCGGCTGGACCTGCAGCCGGGGATGACGCTGCTGGAAGTCGGTTGCGGTTGGGGCTTGACCTTGCAGCGCGCGATGGAGAAGTACGACGTCAACGTCATCGGTCTGACGCTGAGCAAGAACCAGCAGGCCTACTGCAACCAGCTGCTGGCCGGACTGAACTCGGAGCGCACGTTCGACGTCCGCCTCGAAGGGTGGGAGCAGTTCCACTCACCGGTCGACCGGATCGTGTCGATCGAGGCCTTCGAGCATTTCGGTTTCGAGCGCTACGACGACTACTTCAAGACGTGCTACGACATCCTGCCCGACGACGGCCGCATGACGATCCAGAGCAGCTGCGGGTACCACCCGTACGACCTGCAGGCCCGCGGCAAGAAGCTGACGTTCGAGCTGGCGCGGTTCGCGAAGTTCATCGGTGAGGTGATCTTCCCGGGCGGCCGTATCCCGACGACGCAGATGATGGTCGAGCACGGCGAGAAGGCCGGGTTCACGGTGCCGGAGACGCTGTCGCTGCGTAACCACTACATCAAGACGCTCGGCATCTGGGCGGCGCGTCTCGAGCAGCACAAGGACGAGGCGATCGCCGCTGCCGGCGAGCAGTCCTACAACGATTACATGCGCTACCTGACCGGGTGCCAGTACTACTTCGTCGACGAGGCGCTCGACGTCAGCCTCGTCACGTACCTGAAGCCGGGCGCCGCGGCCGCCTGAGCCGCACCCCTTTTCACCGTTGCGGCGCGGTGACGCCGCGCCGGTGTTATGTTGCTGCCAGGGGCTCCTCGACCACCGCATCAGCATTCGATGTGGGGGACAACTCGGATCCCCGGTTGAGCGCCGCACACCCGTCGTTCGTGGGGGACGATGGCTGCGGCGCGGCCGGGCACGCGGTGGTCGAGGGGCATCCAGCGGGCTCAGTGGGCGTCGATGATCTCTTGGTACGTCGCTTCGTAGGCGTCGGCCACCGCGTCCCAGTCATGATGGGCGCGGACATAATCCCGGGCAGTCTCCGCGCTGTCGCCCGGTGCGCGCAGGGTTTCCAGCAGAGCCGAGGCGAATGCCGCGTCGTCGTCGGCGATTCGCAGATGTATGCCGTTCGCAACGACCATCCCTTGGCAGGCGAGCGGCGTTGCGACGGCAGGCACTCCGGCCGCCATCGCCTCCAACAGCTTGTTCTTGATACCAGTGCCCAATTCCATCGGGCATGCGTAGACGGCCGCGCCCCACAGGTACGGTCGCAGATCGGGCGCATCGGCGATGACCGTCGCGTCGAGGCCACGCACTCGCGGCCCGGGTGACCGCCCCACCAGGGTCAGCTGCGCTTCTGGCATCGAGCGGCGCACCAACGGCATGATCCGCTCTGCCAGTCGGACCGCTGCCTGTTCATTGGGCGGATAGTTCAGCGCACCGGTGAACAACACCCCTGAACGAGCGCGACCGTCAGGTGCATAGTGCCCGGCGTCCACTCCATTCGGGATCACGACGGTCGGCAGACTCGGATTCAGTGCGTGCAGCGCCGACGCGTCTTCTTCGGTGACCAGCACGACACGCGAAAAGTGTTGATATTCGGTTGATTCGAGACGTCGTACCGCCCGCGCCTGCGCGTGCCGCCACAACTTCGCCGGCCCGTTCGTGATGGCGGCGCGCGCCTCGACGTTGCGGTGCCAGGCATCCAATGGGGCGATGACGGTGGGCACGTCGAGTGAACGAGCCAACCCTGCGAGCTCGCCCAACATCACGTGCGCGACGTCGACGTGGCCGGCCAGCTCGCGCACGAGCGGGTCGAGAGCGGCGACCATCCGCCGCGCCTCGACTGGCTCACGCCGAGTCAGAGCCGCGCCACGCGCGACCCAGGAGCCGGCCCGTCCCAGCGGCGGCAGCGGCACTTCACGCATCCGTACGCCCGGTGGTGGCGCTCCTGTTTGATCGGGGTGCCGCACGCTGACCACCGTCACGTCGTGCCGGTGGGTCAGTCGCGCGCAGAGGTGCCATGCCACCAGGCGGGCACCGTTCAGCGGTGCACGCGGACTCTCAGAACAGCAGAAGAGGATGCGCACCGTCAGCCGCGGTTGAGTAACCGGTCGTAGACGACCGCGGTGTTTGCGACCATCCGCTCGGAGGTGAACCGCTCCGCGTGCCGCGCCCGCGACGCCTCGGCCATCGCGGCCCGCCGCTGCGGGTCGCGTAGGAGCTGAATGACCGCCTCGGCCAGCGCCCTTGGATCACGCGGCGGCACCACGAGGCCGGTTTCGGCGACAACGGACTCCGACGTGCCACCGACCCTGGTCACCACTTGCGGGACACCGCACGACATCGCTTCGAGCACGGTGATGGGGAAGGACTCCCAGGCGGAGCTGAGGACGAACACGTCGAAGGTCTGCAAGTATCGCGCGGCCGGTGCGGTGAACGGCAGCCAGGTGACTTCGACCCCGAGGGCAGCGGCGTGCGCGCGTAGCACCACGTCCATCGGACCGTCCCCGACGATCACCAGGCGTGCCTGCGGCACAGCCGCGGCGATGAGCGGCATCGCGTCGAGGAGGCAGTCGAGAGCCTTCTCGGGTCGCAGCATGCAGACGGTTCCCACGACGAGGCCGCTGAGCATCTCGACCTGTGCGTCACTGTCGGTGTTCGGCGGCGCGCACCCGTTGTGGACAACGGCGGTGGACCGCGGGCGCAGCCGGCGGTCGGCGGCGAAGCCTCGTTCCGCTTCGCACACACAGATCAGCGCGTCAGTCACCGGAGCGAGCGCGCGCTCCACCACATGAGAGAAAACTTCTCGGCGGCGCGACATTTCGCCGATGAACGGAAAGCCGTGTGGAGAGTAGACGACCGGTCGACGGGCCAGCCGCGCCGCCAGCCGACCGAGAACTCCCGCCTTCGCGGCGTGCGTGTGCACTATCTCGGTGGTGCGTACCATCGGCAGAAGCTTTGTCAGAGAACGAATTTCGCGACGTGGATCGGAGTAATCGCGGCGAAAGGGCAGCGTCACGACCTCGCACGACCCGCGCAGCTGTTCGAGGTGAGCGAAGGCCTCTGACACCATCAGCACCGGCTCGTAGCCGTGCACGGGGAGCCCGAGCGCCAGTTGGCGCACGTGTTCGGCCACTCCCCCGTCAGGCGGCTCGGACACGATTGCGACGCGAGTCACTCGTGGAGTCTAGAGCTCGTCGGGGCGCACTGCGCGGCAATCGGAATGCCCGGTGCCGACCGCCGTCAGCGAATGGTAGAGCGTCAGGTGCGCATCGGCGCTTCGCGCGGCCGAGTAGCGCTCGCGAGCGCGCGCGGCCAGACGGCGGCTCGCCTCGAATGGGTCGGAAACTGAGAACAACCTGGTCAATTCCGCAGCCAACGCATCGGTGTCGCCGGGCGGCGCGAGAAACGAAGGGAACCCGTCGATGTCGACCATGTCGGGGATGTCGCCGACACGGGTGGCCAGCACGAGGCGGCCCGCTGCCATCGCCTGCACAACGACGAGCGGTTGTTGTTCGATGCGGGATGCCATCACCAGTGCGTCGTATCCGGCCAGCAGATCGGCCGCCGCGGGACGAAAACCGAGAAATCGGACCTTCCCGGCGAGGGGAGGCCGGGCGGCTGCAACCATGGCCCGTTGCCGCTCGGGTCCATCGCCGATGATGTCGAGGGTCGCATCGGGTGGAAACACACCGGGCCGACTCAGCGCCGCCAGCAGATCGAGCACGCCCTTGACGGGTTCGAGCCCCCCTATGAACACGAGACGTCGCACCGGCCCGGACAGCACTTCGGCGTCGGGCAATGACACACCGTTGGGAATGTGGGCCACCGCGATGGCAGGCACTCGCAGCCGACCGCGCAGGAACCGCTGCATCGGCAGGGACGGCGCGATCACCCGGCGCATCCGGCGGGCCACCAGCGCGTCCGCAGTGAGCACCGCGCGCGAGTAGCGTGACGGTGCCCTCGATCGCGTTGTGCCACTGAACCATTGCTGACTCACGTCATACGGCACGCCATGATAGGTCCAGACGGTGGCGCCGAGTCCCCGGGCGAGGCCCGGACTCGCAATGGCCAGCGCGGCACGGCGATCCTGCGCGTGGGTGACATCGGGTTCCCACGACCGGAGTTGCGCCGCCAGCCGGATCATGGCGTCCACGTCGAGCTTGCTGCCCACTGCGACGGGGACGTGGCGCAGCCCCACCACGGCCGCAGGGTTTGCCGGTGCCGGACCGAAAACCGCGACCTTGACCCCGCGAGTGACGAGTTCAGCGGCCAGCGCGACGGTCACGTCGACGGGTCCGCCGCGGTCCTGGGTCAGCACGAACGCGACCTTCGTCACGGCCGCACCGCTCGTGGGCGTCGCACCAGGGACACGACGAGTGACCGGTTGGTCGCGCCGGCGACCGCTGCGAAGCAACAGACCAGCACCGCACCCTCCCCTACCGCGCCGAGAACGGTGCTGGGAAACCTCTGATGCACGGCGGCTGCGAGCGCGGCGCACGCCCCTGCAGGAACCGCGAGACCGACCACCGCCCGCAGCAAGTCCCTCCCCGCGGGCGCAACCTGCTCGCGCGCCAACGCCACCCACACGCCCGCCACGATCGTCCACACCGCCACGGCCTGAACGAAAGCCACTGCGACGACACCGAATCGCGCGAACAGCAGCAGAGACACCGCGAGTAGTGCGAGATGGCCGCACTCGAAGCCTGCGTACCAACGCAGTCGGCCGGTGGCCATCAACATCTGGCACCACAGAGTCAGGACCGCGCGTCCCACGCCGAAGGCACACAACAGGATCAATGCCGGGATCGCGGGCGCCCACCGCTCGCCGAGCAGCACGATCCGATCGGCCAGTTGGCCGATCACGACGTACATTCCCCCGACGGTCACCAGCAGCAGGTGGGTGAAGTGCGCCTGCGCGCTCACTGCCTCCCCGCGGCGTCCGTCACGAATGACGTTGGCGTACAGAGCGAATGCGACGCTGGCGAACACGGTGCCCAGGAGGGCGTACGGAAGGAAAGCGAACCGGAAGGCCAGCGAATAGACGCCGAGCGCGTCCGGCCCGAGGACCCGAGAAACGATCGGATAGTCGATGTTCAGCACCACCGTCGCGGCGATGACACCGGTGCCGACGCTGACGATCCAGTGCGCAGCTTCTCTGGCCGCATCGGCGTCCCAGCAGGGGCGAACGCGCACACCGACGACGACGCCGAGCACCGGTTGCGCAACCGCAGTGACCACGAACCCCACGGCCACCGCCATCGGCCCGGAACCGTTGAGGGCCAGGCCTATCGTGACAGCCGCGCCGGCGAGCGCGCTGCCGACATCCGGCAGGAACCTCAGGTGGAAATCGAGGCTGCGGCTCATGACGGCGAGCTGCACCCAGGCGACCGCCATGAACGGCAGGCCGATCGAGGCCGTCGCGAGAAGCGGCGCGGCGGCCGGCGCATCCAAGGCCCGTGCGAGCACGGGTGCGCCCCCGATTCCGGCGGCGGTGAGGAGCAACGCCAGCAGCGAGGTCATCGTCAGCACCGTGCCCGCCATCCGGTCCGGGTCGCGCTCCGTCCGGCCGATGACTGCGGTCACCCCCATCGACTGCACGATCATCGCGGTGTTGATCAGTGCGAGGGTCAGAGCCACGACGCCGAGATCGCTTGCGGAGAACAGCGCGGCGAGCACGAGCGTGACGACGAGTTGGCTGCCTTTGGTGGCTGCACTCACCAGCGCGAGCCATCCGACACCCCGGCGCGCTCGGTCATCCATAGGAGATCGCGATCAAGCGATGGTCCGCTGGTAACGCGGCGGCGGTCCAGGCCACCGTCTGCGAGACGCGCCCAGAGACCAGTCCCACGACAGATTGCTCGCCATGTGGCGCGCCGTCGGCGACCGACACCCCGGCTTTCGTCAACGCGTCGCTGTACTGCCGGACATGCGGTTCCGCGGCCGGGTGCAGTGCGACTACGCGCACCGGGCGTGCCGCTGCGGCGGCGAGCACCGCGACGTCCGCGACAGATCCAGCTGCCCGACGGTCGATCACGGCGATCCGTTCGTTGACCCCGGCGGCGGACAGCAGTTCAGTGAGCCGGCGCCGTGGGGAGGGTCGGATGAGCACGCACAGAACGAAAGCGGCTGCGGTTGACGCAACGGCGGCTGTGCCGGCCAGACCGGCGGCGAAGACGCGGTCGGGTGCGACGGTGCTGACCACCGGCTCGGGATCGACGACCCGCAACCGTCCGACGGTCGCGATCAGATCCCTGCCGACGATCGCGTCGGCGAGGAAGGCCGCCAGCCTGGCGGCCGTGTCAGGCGAGGACGCCTGCACGGAAATGCGGGTGAGCAGTGACTGCGGAACGATGTCGACGACGATGGACGACGCCAATTCGCCGGGTTCGGGCGCACCAGGAACGGCGGTACTGGCCCTCGCCAAGACCGCCGGGCTCTGCGCGACGTCGATGATCGCAGGGAGCGAGTTCGATGCCACCGTCGAAAAGAGTTGCACGACAGCAGGGTCGGGGTTCGGCAGCGGGGACGCCAGCAAGTCGACGCGCGCCTCGTAGCGAGCCGGTTCGGCCACTGCCGCCAGCCATGTCCCTATCCCGACCACGAGGCCGACGAGCACCGCAAGTGCGACGATGCCGCGCGTTCCCCGCACTGCCGCGGTCATGATGCGAATCTCGCGAGTGTCTCGGACACCACGGTGCGGTACTTGCTCATCATGTCGACGGGGTCGTGGCGACTTTCGAGCACCTGCAGACCCTGGACGGCAGCCCGGCATCGCGCCGCCTCGTTGCCCAACAGCTCCTCCAAGGCCTTCGCGATCGCGCCCACATCGTCTCGAGGAACGAGGATGCCCCCGCCGTGGCCGAGGATCTCGCGGACTCCCCCGACGTCGGAAGCGACCACCGGCCGACCGGCGGCCAGGGATTCCAACACCGCCATCGGCAGTCCCTCGGAGTCGCTGATCAACGTCGTGATGTCGGCCGCAGCCAGCAATGTCGCGATGTCCGAACGGTCGCCGAGAAATCTGACCCGGTCACCGTGCGTACGGGCCGCGCGCTCCCATCGCGGTCGTAGCGACCCGTCGCCGGCCAGCAGGAGTAGATGATCGCCCGGCGGAAGACGATGCCACGCCTCGAGAAGCAGGTCGTGGCGTTTGGGATGTTCCATGCGCGCCACGCACAGACCGATCGGTGCGTGCTGCGGTAAGTCGAGCGCGGCGCGCGCAGCATGCCGTGATGTCTCCGTCCTCGGGGTGACGGCGTTGTGAATCGTGGTGATGTCCAATCCGCGCAGGCCGGCGCTCTGGAGACGGTGTCGTGCGGTGTCCGACACTGTGACCACCCGATTCGACGTCATCCGCAGAATCCTGGCCGCGGCGCGGTACTCGGAGCCGGCAACCCCGTGAAAAACGGTGACGATCGGGGGCTTCTGCACGATGACAGACCGCACGGGTCGCACCAGTCTGGCCACCACCGAGGCCGACACATTGTGGGCGATCACCACGTCGGGCTGGAACGCGGCCACAGCTCGGGTGGCGTCGCGGCGCGCCGCGAGGAGCCCGCGCACCGTCCGCTTCGACATCGCCACCTCATAGTGTGGGGCGCCCGCCTCGGTGAGCTCGGCGACTCTGCGCCCGCCGTGGGAGGCCACTGCAGAGACCCATCCCGCATCGGCGGATCGCCGCACCATCTCGACGACGAGCGCCTCGGCACCACCCGAGCCCAACTCGTTGATGACGTGCAGAACGCGGACGTCTCTCATACGACCCGCCCGCGGCGAGCGCGAATACCGAGTGCACATCCGAGCGTGACGGCCCACCACAGCGCGAAGAAGTACTGGCCGGACAGGAAGAACACCGCGACCGCTGCGCTGATCACGCTGGCCTGGACACCGACCGCCACTCCACGATCCATCCCGCGCCGTAACGCGTATTCGGCGCCGAGGAAGGCAGTGGCCAGCACGGCGAGCAGTGCAGCCAACCCGACGAGGCCGAGCTCGGCCGCCACCTCCAGATACGTGTTGTGTGCGACGAACTGTTGTGCGGGAACGTCGATTTCGGCCATCTGCGACACCACGGGGTACTGGTCACGGAACCCGCCAGGGCCCACGCCGAGAAGCGGATGGCGGCCGACTAATTCCAGCGCACCGTGCCACCGAAGTAATCGTGTGTCGGCGTTGTACTGGCCGATGTACTTCTTGGCCGCCACCGCCGTTGCGATGTCGGACCGCCACACGTAGGCGGCGACGGCGGCCGCGATCCCGAGGACCGCGCCGGCATGCAGTGCCGGCCGCAGCGGGATCGCGCGCCGAATCATCGTCCAAGCGAACGCGGCCGATACAGCAATGAGGCCGCCGCGGGACTGTGTTGCGATCGCGGCAAGGGCTATTGACGTGAAAGCCACCGCCACAGCGATTCTTTCGATCGTCCGGCGCGGCGACAGGCACAGCAGCAACGGCAGCGCCGCGACAAGGGCGCACGCGAGGTCGTTGGGGTCGGTTTCCGGGAGTGCGCTACGCGTCTCCCGCAACACGAGCACGAAACACAAGGCCCCTATCGACGCCGCTGTCGCACCCACCACGGTCGCGACGCTCAACAGTCGCACCCCGACCAACGCGGACGCCACGTCGATCAGGATCGCGGTCACCACCAGGAATGGAAGCCAGCGGGTCGCATAGAGCGTCGCGAACGGTGACGTGAGATGTGTTGCGCTACTGGCGATCACGATCACCGCAAGGGAAGCGAGCAGAACGTAGATCAGCTGCGGCTGCGGCGTCGGGCGCACGCGCCACCGCAGCACACCCCACGTCACCACTAACAGGGCGGCCGGCAACTTGGCCAAGCCGGGATGCAGCCACAGAAGGTAGCCCTCGACCGGCGCGAGAGCCACCACCGCTACGGCGAGTGCTCGGAAGAGCCTGTGCTCCCACGCGACCGCACTGGGAACGCTCATCTATCGCCCCCCGGCCGGCTCGACAGATCGGTCAGCGATCTATCGAGCGGATCGTAGCCGACCGGCCAGGAGTTGTCCCGCCGATCGGCCCGACCGCCGCTTACTCCTCGGTGAAGTTGCGGGTCACCGCAGGGTCGACCGGGATACCGGGGCCCGTGGTGGTGGAGACGACGACCTTCTTCAGATAGCGGCCCTTCGAGGAGGACGGCTTGGCGCGCAGGATCTCGTCGAGCGCGGCGCCGTAGTTCTCGACCAGCGACTTCTCGTCGAACGAGGCCTTGCCGATAATGAAGTGCAGGTTGGCCTGCTTGTCGACGCGGAAGTTGATCTTGCCGCCCTTGATGTCGTTGACGGCCTTCGTGACGTCCGGGGTCACGGTGCCGGTCTTCGGGTTCGGCATCAGGCCGCGGGGGCCCAGGATGCGCGCGATGCGGCCGACCTTGGCCATCTGGTCCGGGGTGGCGATCGCGGCGTCGAAGTCGAGGAACCCGCCCTGGATCTTCTCGATCAGGTCATCGCTGCCGACGACGTCTGCGCCGGCGGCCAGCGCCTGCTCGGCCTTGTCGCCGACGGCGAACACCGCGACGCGGGCGGTCTTACCGGTGCCGTGCGGCAGGTTGACGGTGCCGCGCACCATCTGGTCAGCCTTGCGGGGATCGACGCCCAGGCGGATCGCGACCTCGACGGTGGCGTCCTGCTTCTTCGACGACGTCTCCTTGGCCAGCTTCGTGGCTTCCAGCGGCGTGTACAGCCGGGTCTTGTCGACCTTCTCGGCGGCTTCCTTGTAGGCCTTGCTGTTCTTGCTCATTGATGTCTCCTAGTTGCTGAGGTCGTGGTTACGAGCCGATGCCAGCTCTCCCACGGGTGTCGAAGTATTCGACTTACTCGACGGTGATGCCCATGGACCGGGCGGTGCCGGCGATGATCTTGGCGGCCTGATCGATGTCGTTGGCGTTCAGGTCTTCCTTCTTGGTCTCGGCGATCTCGCGCACCTGATCCCAGGTCACCTTGGCGACCTTGGTCTTGTGCGGTTCACCCGAGCCCTTCTGCACGCCGGCAGCCTTGAGCAGCAGCTTGGCGGCAGGCGGGGTCTTCAGCGCGAACGTGAAGGTGCGGTCCTCGTAGACGGTGATCTCCACGGGGATGACGTTGCCGCGCTGCGACTCGGTCGCGGCGTTGTACGCCTTGCAGAACTCCATGATGTTGACGCCGTGCTGGCCGAGCGCGGGACCGACCGGCGGGGCGGGGTTGGCCTGCCCGGCCTGGATCTGCAGCTTGATCAGCCCGGCGACCTTCTTCTTCGGGGGCATGGTTGTGCTTGTCCTTCTTCTATCTCGTGGGCGTCCTCACGACCGAGGGGCCCGGCTTAAATCTTGGCGACCTGGTTGAAGGTCAGTTCGACCGGCGTCTCGCGACCGAAGATCGACACCAGCACCTTGAGCTTCTGCTGCTCGGCGTTGACCTCGCTGATCGAGGCAGGCAGGGTCGCGAACGGCCCGTCCATGACGGTGACCGACTCGCCGACCTCGAAGTCGACCAGGATCTCCGGACGCTCCATCGACGCCTCGGACGACGCCGCAGCCGTCGAGGCGGCCTTGCCCGGCTTCTTCGCCGCGGCCGGAGGCAGCAGGAACTTCACCACGTCGTCGAGGGAGAGCGGCGAGGGACGCGACGTCGCGCCGACGAAGCCCGTGACACCGGGAGTGTTGCGCACTGCGCCCCACGACTCGTCGTTGAGCTCCATGCGCACCAGGATGTAGCCCGGCAACACCTTGCGGTTGACCTGCTTGCGCTGGCCGTTCTTGATCTCGGTGACCTCTTCGGTGGGCACCTCGACCTGGAAGATGTAGTCGCCGACGTCGAGGTTCTGCACGCGGGTCTCGAGGTTGGCCTTCACCTTGTTCTCGTAACCGGCATACGAGTGGATCACGTACCAGTCGCCCGGCTTGAGGCGCAGCTCCTTCTTGAGCGCGACGGCGGGGTCCTCGTCCTCGTCGACCACTGGGGCCTCGTCGGCTTCGGGGGCCTCCGTCTCCAGCGGCGCGTCCTCGACCGCCTCCGCCGGGCTGCTGTTCTCGAGATGCTCGGCGGCCTCGTCAGTGATCACCACTGCCGGATCGGCCTCTTCGGCGCGCGCCTCGGACACGCTCGCGGCGGTCTCGCCGTCGAAGCTGGTCACGTGTCAGTCCTCTCTACAGATGAATTGCGTCGGCGTGGCAGACCGCGAGGGTCAGCCGAACACCAACGTCACGAGCTTGGCCAGGCCCAGGTCCACTCCGCCGATCAGCGCCACCATGAAGACCAGGAACACCAGCACCACGGTGGTGTAGCTGACCATCTGCTTGCGGTTCGGCCAGATGACCTTGCGCAGCTCGGCGACGACTTCCTTCAGGTAGTTGAAGATGAAGGCGATGGGGTTGCGAGACGGCCCGTCCTTGGGCTTCTTCGCCGTCTTCTTCTTCGCCTTCGGACCCTTGCCGTTGTCCTTGCCGCCCGACCCGTCGGTCTGGGGCGCGGCATCGGTGTCGTCGGCCGCGGCGTCGTCGACATCCGCCGCCCGCCGCGACCGCTTGCCGGTGGGTCGCAGCGGACGCGTCACGACCGCGGTCTGCGCTCGTGCATCACCGCCGTCGGTCTCCGCGCCGCTGTCGGTGCCTGCCGAGCTGGCACCGTCGCGCTCGTCGCTCACCGCGTGCTCCCTCGTGATCGGTCGTCATGGGTCCCGATTCGCGGGCCCTCCTGTCCAGTATCCAGACCGGCCGGCGCCACGTACCGAGTATTCAGTTGAGCAGGGGCGACAGGACTTGAACCTGCAACCTGCGGTTTTGGAGACCGCTGCTCTGCCAGTTGAGCTACGCCCCTAGGGTTCCGTGCAGGGCTCACACAATTTGCGCGCTCCCCGTGCGGTGACACAAGCCCCGACGGACAGCGCGCTCAACTGGGAAAACCCAAGTGCCGAGTGTAGCGCGCCGCGGGTCGGAGTTACTAATCCGTCGCCGGCTCAGCAGCCGATGAGTCCTCGGTGTCGTGCACGACCGGCTTGCGCACGACCTGACCCGTCTCCGGATCCCAGCCCGCCGAGATCGAGTTGTCGCCCTCGTGCCCCATCAGCGTGGTGAACGCTTCCATCACCACTTCGCCGTTGTCGTCGGTCAGCACGTTACGGGTGGTGACGATGTCGGCGCCGAAGCGCTCGTCGACCGATTCGATGTGCATGGTGGCGGTGAGCGAGTCACCCTCGCCGATCGGCCGATGGAAGAGGAACTTCTGGTCGACCTGAACGATCTGCATCGTCTCGAAACCGACGTCGACGTTCTGGAAGAAGTGGCGCTGCGTCATCACCGCGAGGATCGACATGAAGGTCGGTCCCGCAACCAGACCTTTGTGGCCGAGTTCTGCGGCCGCCTGCGGGTCGTGGCTGGCCGGGTCGAACGACTTGACCGAGTTCGCGTACTGGCGGATCTGTTCGCGCCCCACGACGAAGGGCTCGGGGTACTGCCAGACCATGCCACGGATGTCGGTTTTGAGAGCCATGTGCGCAGACCTGCCTATGCCAGCTTGGCCACGGCGACGGCCCGGCCGAAGATCTTCTTGCCGCCCGCGGTGGCCGTGAGCGCGATGGTGACCGATTTCGATTCCGGCTCAACGGATTTCACGCGGCCGTTGAACACGATCTCGGCGCCCTTGCCGTCGTTGGGGACGGGGACTACGGCGGTGAAGCGCACGTTGTACTCGGTGACGGCGGCCGGATCGCCCACCCAGGAGGTGACGTATCCGCCGCCGAGGCCCATCGTGAGCATGCCGTGGGCGATCGCGGTGTCCAGACCGACCTGCTTGGCGATGTCGTCGTCCCAGTGGATGGGGTTGAGGTCGCCGGACACACCGGCGTAGTTGACCAGGTCCGCCCGGGTCAGCGGGATGACCCTTTCGGGCAGCTGATCGCCGACCTGAACCGAACTGAACTCACGCAGTGCCATCTGAAAAGCCACTCTCTCCGTCTTCTTCGCTCCGCCCGGCCAGGGTCGTGTAGGACTCCTGGACGACGTCGCCATTGCTGTTGCTGACGATGTTCTTGGTGACGATGATGTCGGTGCCGTGTGCCGTGCGGACCGAGTCGATCCACACGTCGATGTACAGCGTGTCGCCGGCCAGGATCGGGCGGACGAACTTCAGCGATTGGTCCACCTGGACGATCTGGGCGTCGGCGATCGCGATACCGGCAGACTCGAACATCGCTCGCTGCGCCTGGTAGCCGAACACCGAGATGAACGTCAGGGGCGTGAGCAACCCGTCATGACCGAGCTCCGTCGCGGCGCTCTCGGTGAAGAAGGCGTCGTCGTCGTTCTTGACCGCGGTCGCGTACTCGCGGATCTTCTCACGCCCGACGACGTAGTGGTCGGGGTGGCGATAATGCAGCCCGACGTACTCGTCCAGGAAAGACACGGCGCAGCGGTGGTCCTACCGCGACTCTTTGTGGGCCTGGTGCTTGCCGCAGTTCGGGCAGAACTTCTTGATCTCGAGCCGGTCGGGATCGTTACGGCGGTTCTTCTTGGTGATGTAGTTGCGGTGCTTGCACACCTCGCAGGCCAAGGTGATCTTGGGCCGTACATCGGTACTGGAGGCCACGGCAGTCGTCTCTCTCTTCTACGTCGCGTTAGTTCTTGTAGCGGTGGGGGGGCTCGATCCCCCGACCTCACGATTATGAGTCGTGCGCTCTAACCAGCTGAGCTACACCGCCCCGGACGAAACCGCACAGCGGTTCACCGAGCCCCCTAACGGAATCGAACCGTTGACCTTTTCCTTACCATGGAAACGCTCTGCCGACTGAGCTAAGGGGGCCTGCAGCACGTCATCGCAGCGACGGGCCTCAAAGAGACTACATTCTCACCGATTGTGGCGCCAAACCGCTGGTGATGCCGGGGCGGTGACCCACGTGCGCCTACGCTGACCCGCATGGCCGATGACGATCGTCTCTACTTCCGTCAGCTCCTGTCGGGCCGCGATTTCGCGGCCGGCGACATGATCGCCGAGCAGATGCGCAACTTCGCCTACCTGATCGGCGACAAGGAGACCGGCGACACGGTCATCGTCGACCCGGCCTACGCCGCCGCGGACCTGGTGGACGTCCTCGAATCCGACGGCATGCGCCTGTCCGGCGTGCTGGTCACTCATCATCATCCCGATCACGTCGGCGGTTCGATGATGGGGTTCGAGCTCAAAGGGCTCGCCGAGCTGCTGGAGCGCACCAGTGTTCCGGTTCACGTCAACACCCACGAGGTCGACTGGGTCTCGCGCGTCACCGGCATCGCTGCCAGCGAGCTGACGGCGCACCAGCACGGCGACACCGTCGATGTCGGCGCGATCGCGATCGAGCTACTGCACACTCCTGGTCACACGCCGGGCAGCCAGTGCTTCCTGCTCGGCGATCGGCTGGTCGCGGGCGACACCCTGTTCCTGGAGGGCTGCGGCCGCACGGACTTTCCCGGCGGCAACGTCGACGACATGTTCAGGAGCCTTCAGGCACTGGCCGCTCTGCCAGGTGATCCGACCGTGTTCCCCGGGCACTGGTACTCGGCGGCCAAGAGCGCCCCGCTGGACTCCGTCCGGCGCAGCAATTACGTCTACCGCGCGAGCTCGCTCGATCAGTGGCGCACGCTGATGGGTGGCTGACACGGGCGTGTTCGGCTGAATCGGCCCCGGCCAGGGCGCATTCTGGCAAACTCAGCTCCCAGCGCATACCGCACATCCCGTCGGGGGCCATCGTGAAGAACATCGCGCTGTGTTTCGACAACTTCAATCCGGCCGGCAACGCCACGGCGTTCGCCGGGCTGCTGCGCCGCTCCGCCGGGCAGCTCGTCTGGTCGCCGGCCCGCGTGCCGCGAGACGTCCGGGGCCGTGCCCGTCCTCTCGACGCGGCACGCCGGTACGTCGTCGCGGCCTACGGCTTCCTCGCCGACGCCTGGGAACCCGGTGACCGTCTCTTCATCGTGGGAGCCGGCCGGGACGGCGTGTGCGCCCGCGCCCTGGCCCGGCTGATCGGCACGGTCGGAATCCTGCCCGCGGATCAAGTGTCGGAATCGCTCGCCGAGTTGGGCACCTACCTGGTGAACACCTACGCGATGCCGCGCTCCGCGCGCGATCAGCGGGACTGGCAGCGGCTGCGCCGGCTCGCCGCCGAGCTGCGTGGACCCGACGAGACGTCGACGACGGTGCGCTTCCTCGGGCTGTGGGACAGCCGCCGCATCGCAGGTCTTCCCCGCGGTGCGTCTGCCGACTTCCTGTGGCACGTCGAGGCGGCGCGGCACGCACTGGCCATCGACGCGCGCACGGCAGCACTCCCCCTCGGTCCGGAAGCCCTGTCGCACCAGGACGTGTGGTTCCGCGGTGCGCACGGTGACATCACCCGCAGCACGCATTCCTGCCGGGCGTTGTCGGACATCGCGCTGGACTGGGTGCTCGACGGAGCAATCCATGCTGGCGCCGAGCTCGCCGATCCCGCCGGCCGGCAGACTCCGGGCCCGGTCGACGCACTGGCCGGAAGCCCCCATCCGGTGTCGCCGCGCCGGCTCCCCCCTGATGCCGCGGTACACGCCAGCGTGGAGTGTTACCTGCGTGCGCATCCGTCGTACTGGCGACGATTGCCGGCGCAGGTCCAGTGGGCTGACCCCGACTGGGTGGCCCGCGGCGAGCGTCTGATGGCCTCCCCCATGACCATCGAGACGCCCGCCGCGCAGCCCGCGCTGGTCAACACGTCGTGAGGCGGCTGTCACCGCCAGCCGGAGCCGATCCCGCACTCCCACAGACCGAGCGCGGGAATCCCGCTGTCGCGTCGCGCTTTTCGCGCCTTCACCCGGCGTCTGCGGCGGTCGGGTTCAGACTCTGCCGGCTTGCGGTGTGCCCCCATGATCGTCCTCCTGAAGATAGAAGCGCGGCGACCCCTCGTCACCGCCGCGCTTGACGATCACGCTAGGGACGCGCACAGGCCAGGTCTTGCGTAGTCGGGTACTTAATTGCCTGCCCGGTGCCTACTGCGGGCTGAGTAGTCACTCCCGCAGACGTCCCCGGTCGCTTCGCTGCTAGGTTCGATGCGCCCCGACACCACGCCCCAGGAGACCCGATGACCAGCACCGTGTCCTACGAGCTCGCCGATTCGGTAGCCACGATCACGCTCGACGACGGCAAGGTCAACGTCCTCGGGCCGGACATGCAGGCGGCGATCAACGAGGCTCTGGACCGTGCCGAAGCCGATAAGGCCAAGGCGGTCGTCCTGGCGGGCAACTCGCGGGTGTTCAGCGGCGGCTTCGACCTCGCGGTCTTCCAGTCCGGAGACCCCGCCGCCGCGCTCGGCATGCTCTCCGGCGGTTTCAAGCTCTCGCTGCGCACGCTGACGTTCCCGGTGCCGGTGATCATCGCCGCGACCGGCCCCGCCATCGCGATGGGATCGTTCCTGCTGCTGTCGGCAGACCACCGCGTGGGCGCACCCAAGTCCCGCTGTCAGGCGATCGAGGTCGCGATCGGCATGACCATCCCGATCTCGGCGATCGAGATCATGCGAATGCGGCTGACACCGGCGGCATTCGAACGGGGCACCGCACTGGCCGCGACGTTCGTCGGCGATGAAGCGATCGCGGCGGGCTGGCTCGACGAGATCGTCGAAGCCGATCAGGTCCTGTCCCGCGCGCAGCAGGTGGCCCAGGAGGCGGCGAGCACGCTGCACGCCGGCGCCCACCTGGCCACCAAGCTCAAGGCGCGCAAGCCGGCACTCGACGCCATCCAGGCCGGAATCGACGGCCTGGCAGACGAATTCACGCTCGGCTGAGATCATGACCCACGTGCGCGGCCGGATCTGGCGGCACGGTGAACCTCAGGACGATTTCGACTTCTCGGCGATCTCGGACTGCCTGAGCGGCGACGACACGCTCGTGTGGTGCGACATCTACGATCCCGACCACGCGATCCTCAAAGACCTCGCCGCTGAACTACATCTCAACTCGTGGGCCGTCGAGGATGCGCTCGCCGAATCCGAGCGCACCAAGGCGGTGGTGTACCGCACCCACACCTTCTTCACGGTGTACGCGGTGACGATGACCGATCCGGCCACGCAGGCCGATCCGGCGCCGTCACTGCTCGCGGTGCACCGCATCTCGGGTTTCGTGCTGCCGCGCGGGCTGATCACGGTCCGTCTGTCGCAAGACATCGACATCGACGAGGTGTCGCGCCGCTTCGACGAGCTCGGCGGTCAGGAGTACGGGGTCGGCTCGCTGGTGCACGGGCTGCTCGATGTGGTGGTGGACGGCCACTTCGCGGCGGTACAGGCGCTCGACGACGCGATCGAGGGTCTCGAGGACGATCTGTTCGCCGACGCGACACCGCCGAAGGGATTGCAGCGGAAGACATTTCAGCTGCGCAAGGATCTAGTGGCGTTGCGCCGGGTGGTGTTGCCGATGCGGGAGGTGGTCTCGGCGATCCAGCACCGTCGGCTCGATGCGAAGACCGCTCCGGAATTGGATGCGGAGTACGCCGACCTGTATGACCACGTGCTGCGGGCTTCGGAGTGGACCGAGTCGTTGCGCGACATGGTCACCACAGTGTTCGAGACGAACCTCTCGCTGCAGGACGCGCGGCTGAACGTGGTCATGAAAAAGCTCACCGGCTGGGCGGCGATCATCGCAGTGCCGACCGCGATCACCGGCTACTACGGCCAGAACGTCGAATACCCCGGCATCCAGACGGTCGCCGGATTCCTCACCAGCACAGCACTCATCGTGGTGATGGTCGTCATCCTCTACGTCGCGTTCAAACGCCGGGACTGGTTGTAGGCCAGGCCACGCCGGACGTGTTTGGTCAGATCCGTTGAGCGGGGCCGACCGGTGTGCGAGCATCTGCCCATGGAGCCAACTGGGGATCCCGAGGCCCGTATCCGGGACCTCGAGCGGCCGCTCGCCGGCCAGGCCGGTGCCAGCGAGTCGGGCTCCACCGTGCCCGTACCTCCGTACGCCACGAACCCTTACGAGCAACCGTTCCCATCGCCCTACTACGCAACGCCACAGCAGGTCGTGCACAAGCGGCCGAACCCGGCCGCGTGGATCATCCCGCTGATCGCCGGCCTCGTGATCATCGCCGGGGTGATCGGGGTCGCCGTCTACTTCCTCGGAAACAACTCCGTTCCGGGCCGGCCGAACGTGTCCGGTGGTGGCGGCAGCGTCGCCGAACCGTCGATTCCCGCCGTTCCCTCGATGCCGTCCATCCCGTCGATTCCCGGCATTCCGGCGATCCCCGGCATCGGCGGCGGCGACCAGGTGCTCACCGTCGAGGCGGGCGGCTCGCTGTCGATCGGCGGCGTCGACCGCACCCAGACGGTGATCTGCAACCAGGGCACGGTGAGCATCAGCGGCATGAACAACACCATCGAGGTGCAGGGCTCGTGCGCCGAGGTGTCGGTCTCGGGCATGGAGAACACACTGACAGTGGAGTCGGCGGACGCCATCACCGTCTCGGGCTTCGACAACAGGGTCACGTATCGCACCGGCGACCCGAAGACCTCGCAGGCCGGCACCGGCAACGTCATCGAACGCGGCTGACCCGTCCTGTCCAAGCCGTTCTGTCTGTGGCGCCCTCTATCCTGAGTCGCGATGGCGCTACATCTCCATCGGGCTGATCGCACCGACCTGCTCGCCGACGGCCTCGGTGCCATGCTGGCGGTCCCGCCGCCCGACCCGTTCGCCGAGGACCTGGTCCTGGTCTCCGCCCGCGGCACCGAACGCTGGCTCAGTCAGCGGCTCTCCCACATCCTGGGCCGGGGCAGCGGCCAGGACGGCGTGTGCGCCGGGATCACCTTCCGCCATCCGCGTTCACTGGTCGCCGAACTGACGGGCACCGCCGACGACGATCCGTGGGCGCCGGACGCCATGGTCTGGCCGCTGCTCGACGTCATCGACAGCTCGCTGGACCGGCCATGGTGCGCGACGCTGGCCGCCCATCTCGGTCATCACGAGCAGGGCGAGGAGCGGGAGCTGCGTCAGGGCCGGCGCTACGCCGTCGCCCGCAGGCTCGCCGGCCTGTTCGCCTCGTATGCGCGGCAGCGGCCGCAGCTGTTGATCGACTGGGCGCAGGGCCGCACCGACGCCCTCGATACGGACTTGGCCTGGCAGCCGGAGCTCTACCGCGCCCTACTCGCCCGTGTCGACGCCGATCCACCACCGGTGCGGCACGCCGAAGCCGTTGCGCGCCTGCGTCATTCCGCCGTCGATCTTCCGGCGCGGCTGTCGCTGTTCGGCCATACTCGCTTGCCGCTCACCGAGATCGAGCTGCTGAACGCCCTGAGCACCCACCACGATCTGCACCTGTGGCTGCCCCATCCCAGCGACGAGCTGTGGTCGGCGCTGCGGGGCGGCCAGGGCCCGGTGCCGAGGCGCACCGACACGTCCCAACGCGCCGTGGCACACCCGCTGCTCGCAACGCTGGGGCGCGATCTGCGCGAGCTGGAGCGGGCCCTACCCGCCGACCCGGCGGTCGACGAGTTCCTCGGTTCCGCCGATCGGCCGCCGACACTGCTCGGGTGGCTGCAGTCCGACATCGCCGCCAACAGCGTTCGTCCGCAGGGCCGTTCGCTCGACGACGATGACCGGTCGGTTCAGGTGCACAGCTGCCACGGTCCGGCGCGCCAGATCGACGTGCTGCGCGAGGTCCTGCTGGGGATGCTCGCCGACGACCCGACGCTCGAACCGCGCGACATCCTGGTCATGTGTCCCGACATCGAGACGTTCGCACCGTTGATCGTGGCGGGGTTCGGCCTCGGCGAGGTGGTGTCGGATGCGCACCCGGCGCACCGGTTGCGCGTCAAGCTGGCCGATCGCGCGCTCACGCAGACCAATCCGCTGCTCGGCGTGGCGAGTCAGGTGCTCACCCTCGCCGGCGGCCGAGCGACGGCCAGCGAGGTTCTGAACCTCGCCGAGTCCGCGCCGGTGCGGGCGCGCTTCGGTTTCACCGACGACGATCTCGACACCATCGGGAACTGGGTGAGGGAGGCCAACATCCGCTGGGGTTTCGACCGCGGACACCGCCATCCCTACGGGGTCGACTTCGTGCAGAACACCTGGCGGTTCGGCATCGACCGGGTACTCGCCGGCGTCGCGATGTCCGAGGACGCCCACAGCTGGCTGGACACCACGCTGCCGCTCGACGACGTCGGGAGTAACCGGGTGGAGCTGGCCGGCCGACTGGCCGAGTACGTCGAACTACTCCGCGAGAGTGTCGAAAGCTTGACCGGCACAGGGACTTTACGTGATTGGCTGACGGCGTTGCGTGGTGGCCTGGACCGGCTCACCGCCGCTGGGGACGCCGACGCGTGGCAGGGCGCCCAGGTGGACCGGGAGTTCTCCGACATCCTCGCCGACGCCGGCGAGCAGTCGGAAACGCTGTTGCGCCTGGCCGATGTGACAGCGCTGCTGGACCGCCATCTCGCCGGTCGCCCGACCCGCGCCAACTTCCGCACCGGCACGTTGACCGTCTGCACGATGGTGCCGATGCGCTCGGTACCGCACCGGGTGGTGTGTCTGGTCGGTCTCGACGACGGGGTCTTTCCCCGGCAGGGCGTGACGGACGGCGACGATGCGCTGGCCCGCGATCCGATGACCGGGGAACGGGACAGCCGCTCCGAGGACCGCCAGTTGCTGCTCGACGCGATCGGTGCGGCCACCGAACGGCTGGTGATCACCTACACGGGCGCCAACGAGTACTCGGGGCAGCGCAAGCCGCCGGCGGTGCCCCTGGTCGAGCTCCTCGACGCGCTCGACGTCACCACCGGGCAACCGGTCCGTGAGCGCGTGCACATCCGACATCCTTTGCAGCCGTTCGACATTCTCAATGCCACCCGCGGGGCGCTGGGTGCCCGGCCGGGTGAGCCGTTCACGTTCGACACCGCCGCGCTGACAGCGGCGCGGGCCGCAACGGCCCGCCGAACGGTCAAGCCGCCGCTTATCGGTGCACCGCTACCCGCACCCCCGACCGACGACGTCGTCCTCGACGACTTGATCGCCTTCTTCAAGGATCCGGTCAAGGGGTTCTTCCGGGCCCTGGACTACACGCTGCCGTGGGACGTCGACGCTGTCGAGGACGGCATGCCCGTGGAGATCGATGCGTTGGCGGAGTGGAAGATCGGCACTCGGATGCTGGAGGACATGCAGCGCGGGATGACCCCGGCGCAGGCGCAGCAGGCCGAGTGGCGCCGCGGTTCACTACCGCCGGGCCGGCTCGGCTGGCGGCAGGCTCAGGAGCTCGCGCAGCGCGCCGCGGCGCTGGCGGCGGCTGCCCAGCAGTACCGCACGTCGGCTCCGCGAGCCATGGACGTCGACGCTACCGTCGGCGCCGGTCGGCGCGTGACGGGCACCGTGCCCCGCGTCTACGGCGAACGCCTTGTGTGGGTCACGTATTCGAAGCTCGACGGCAGGCATCTGCTGGAATCGTGGATTCGTCTGGTGGCGTTGACCGCTCACGATCCGGGGCGGGAGTGGACGGCGGTGTGCATCGGCCGGCCCAAACGCGGCGAGACGCCGCGCCACCGGGTGCTGGGTCCGCCCGACGACGCCGTCGGCGTGCTGGCCGATCTGGTGGAGATGTACGACGAGGGACGTCGTGCACCGATCCCGTTGCCGCCGAAGACGTCCTACGCGTGGGCCGAGACCGAGCACCACCGTGGCGCCCCGGCGCGGGAGGCCGGGTGGAAGTGGAAGTCCGGCAAGTATCCCGGCGAGGACGCCGAACCCGCGCATGTCACGGTGTGGGGCCCGGGCCGTCCGCTGGTCGATCTCGTCGCCGCCGGCCTGCCGAAGTATTCGGCCCGGTTGTGGTCGGACATGCTGCGCGCGGAGAGGACACCGGACTAGATGGAGCCGTTCGATCTGCTCGGCCCGTTGCCGGAACCGCGAACCACGACGGTGCTGGAGGCCAGTGCGGGCACCGGGAAGACGTTCACGCTGGCCGGCCTGGTGACCCGCTACGTCGCCGAAGGCGTCGCGACGCTCGATCAGATGCTGCTGATCACGTTCGGGCGTGCCGCCAGCCAGGAGTTGAGGGAGCGGGTGCGCGCCCAGATCCTCGATGCCCTGCTGGCATTCGACGATCCGTCTCGCGCCCGTGACAGCCCGCTGCTCACCCACCTGGTGTCGGGGTCGCCAGAGGACGTCGACGTGCGTCGTCGGCGGTTGCGTGATGCGCTGGCCGGCTTCGACGCCGCCACGATCGCGACCACGCATCAGTTCTGCCAGCTGGTGCTGAAAAGCCTTGGCGTGGCTGGAGACACCGATTCCGGCGTGCAGTTGGTGGAGAGCCTCGAGGACGTGGTGCGCGACATCGTCGACGACCTGTACCTCGCCCACTTCGGGCAGGAACGCGAGGAACCGCTGCTGTCCTACGACGCCGCCTTGCGCCTGGCCCGCGAGGTCGTCGCCGGCGCACACACCGAGCTGCGGCCCACCGGCCCGGCTCCCGGCACGGACCCCGCGGTGCGGGTGGAGTTCGCGACCGCGGTCTGCGCCGAACTGGAGAAGCGCAAGCGGCGGCTCGGCATCCTGCACTACGACGACCTGCTCTCCCGGCTCGCCGACGCGCTGGCGCCCGACGACTCCCCCGCCCGCGCCCGGATGCGGCGGCGCTGGTCGATCGTGATGGTCGACGAGTTCCAGGACACCGACCCCGTGCAGTGGCAGGTCATCGACCGCGCGTTCAGCGGCCACTCCACGGTCATCCTGATCGGCGACCCGAAGCAGGCGATCTACGCGTTCCGCGGCGGCGACATCGTCACGTATCTGCACGCCGCGTCGAGTGCCGGTCGCCAGCGCACGCTGGGCACCAATTACCGCAGCGACGGGCCGCTGGTGGCGAGCCTGCAGGCGGTGATGCGCGACGCGGAGCTGGGCGACCCGCGCATCGTGGTCCGGCCGGTCGCCGCCGCCCACCCCGAGCATCGCCTCACGGGCGCACCGCACACCGCGCCGTTCCGGTTGCGGGTGGTCAGCCGGGAGCAGCTCAAGGTCCGGCCCGACAAGACGATCCCGATCGACCGGTTGCGGGAGCACATCCCGAAGGACATGGCCGCCGACATCGCCGCGCTACTCGCCTCGGGGGCGACGTACTGCGGTGAGCCGGTGCTGCCCGGCGACATCGCGGTGATCGTCGAGAGCCATCGCGACGGGCGCGCCTGCTTCGACGCGCTGACCGCGGCGAACATCCCGGTCGTCTACACGGGTGACTCCGATGTGTTCGCCTCCCCGGCCGCCGACGACTGGTTGTGTCTGCTCGAAGCCTTCGACCAGCCGCATCGCTCCGGCCTGGTGCGAGCCGCGGCCACCACGATGTTCTTCGGAGAGACCGCAGAAACCCTTGTCGCGCAGGGTGATCGGTTGACCGATCGCATCACCGAGACGCTGCTCGGTTGGGCTGATCACGCGCGGGAGCGCGGGGTGGCCGCGGTGTTCGAAGCAGCCCAGCGCGCCGGAATGTGCCAGCGGGTGCTGTCCTGGGTCGACGGCGAACGGCACATGACCGACCTCGCGCACCTGACGCAGCTGCTGCAGGAAACGGCTCATCGGGAGCATTACAGCCTGCCTGCGCTGCGGGACTGGCTGCGCACGCAGCGCGACGAGCGGGGCGGCGCGGTCGAACGCAGCCGCCGCCTGGACAGTGACGCCGCCGCGGTGCAGATCATGACGGTGTGGGTGAGCAAGGGTCTCCAGTTTCCCGTCGTGTACCTGCCGTTCGCGTTCAACCGCAATATTCAGGCCCGCGATGTCGTGCTCTATCACGAGGGTGACACGCGCTGCCTGCACATCGGCGGCGAGCAGAGTCCCGATCACGACGCAGTGCAGCGGCAGGGCCGCCGGGAGGCTGCGGGAGACGACGTCCGACTCACCTACGTCGCGATGACGCGCGCGCAGTCGCAGATCGTCGCCTGGTGGGCACCGTCGGCCGACGAACCCAACGGCGGACTGTCCCGGCTGCTGCGCGGCCGCAGGCCCGGTGAGGCGGTGGTGCCCGAGCGCTGCGACCCACCCCGAATCGACGATCCCGACGCGATGGCGGCGCTGCGCGCGTGGGCCGACGCGGGCGGACCGGTGCTCGAAGAGTCTGTGATCGTCGCACCGAGGCGCATCGAAAGCGCCTCGGTGCCGGACGATCTGGACGTTCGCCACTTCCACCGTCGGATCGACACGTCGTGGCGCAGGACGTCCTACTCGGGTTTGATCCGCGCCGCCGAGGAGGCGCCCGGGGTGTCCAGCGAGCCGGAGGTCACCGAACTCGACGACGAGGTCGCTGACGTCCCGCTGTCCGAACCGGTCGATGCCGGCCAGGAGGTGCGCTCACCGATGGCCGACCTTCCTACCGGCGCCGCATTCGGCACACTGGTGCACGCGGTGCTCGAGACGGCCGATCCGTTCGCCGCCGACCTGACCGTCGAACTCGAGACGGAGATCCGCCGGCACGCCCTGTGGTGGCCGGTCGACGTGGCCCCGGCCGATCTGGCCGCGGCCCTGATCCCGATGCACGACACCCCGCTCGGGCCGCTGGCCCCCGGCGCCACGCTGCGCGCGATCGGTCTGCGAGATCGTCTGCGCGAGCTGGATTTCGAATTTCCCCTCGCCGGAGGTGACCTGCGCGCTGACGCACCCGCCCTCTCGCTGGCCGATGTCGGCGCATTGCTACGCACCCATCTGCCGTCCGACGATCCGCTCGCGGGTTACGCCCGTCGGCTCTCCGACGGCTCGCTGGGAATCCAGTCGCTGCGGGGTTATCTCACCGGGTCGCTGGATGCGGTGCTGCGCCTCGGGGATCGCTACGTGGTGGTGGATTACAAGACGAACTGGCTGGGGGAACCGGGCGGCGAGCTGACCGCCGCCGATTACGGGCAGCCCCGATTGGTGGAGGCGATGCTGCACTCCGACTATCCGCTGCAGGCGCTGCTGTACTGCGTTGTGCTGCACCGGTTCCTGCGGTGGCGGCTGCCGGACTACACGCCGCAGCGTCACCTCGGTGGTGTGCTGTACCTGTTCGTGCGTGGGATGTGCGGGCCGGCGACGCCGGTGGTGGGCGGGCATCCGGCCGGAGTGTTCAGTTGGCAGCCACCCGCGGATCTGGTCGTCGCGGTGTCGGATCTGCTGGCACACGGCGCAGCGTCGGAGAGACTGTTGCGATGACGGATTCGCCCGACTCCCGCGTCGCGGTCTACTTCGACTTCGACAACATCGTGATCAGCCGCTACGAGCAGGTCAACGGCCGCAATTCCTACCACCGCGACAGGTCGCGCGACACGGGCACCGCTGACTTCGCCGAGAAGCTCACGCGCGCCACTGTCGACGTCGGCGCCATCGTGGACTTCGCGTCGTCGTTCGGGACGCTGGTGCTCACCCGTGCGTACGCCGACTGGTCGGCTGACGTCAACGCGAATTACCGCGGCCAATTGGTCGGCCGGGCAGTCGATCTGGTGCAGTTGTTCCCTGCCGCGGCATACGGCAAGAACGGTGCCGACATCCGCCTGGCTGTCGACGCGGTCGAGGACATGTTCCGGCTCCCCGACCTGACCCACGTCGTGATCGTCGGCGGCGATTCGGATTACATCGCACTCGCGCAACGATGCAAGCGGCTCGGCCGGTACGTCGTCGGCATCGGGGTCGCGGGCTCGTCCAGCCGCTCGCTGGCGGCGGCGTGCGACGAGTTCGTCACCTACGACGCGCTACCCGGCGTACCGGTGTTCGAGCCCGATGCGGCTGCCGCCGCCGAGACGCGGAAGAAGCGCAGCCGCCCGGCCAAGGCGCAGGACGACAGCGAGAACGAGCCCGACCCGCTGGACGCGGCGACGGCCTTGCTCACCCGCGCGCTGAAGATCGGGCTGGAGAAAGACGACGTGGACTGGCTGCACAATTCGGCGGTGAAGGCACAGATGAAGCGGATGGATCCGTCGTTTTCGGAGAAGTCGCTCGGCTACCGGTCGTTCAGCGAGTTCCTGCGCTCGCACGAGGACCTGGTCGAACTGGACGAGAGCTCGACGGCCCGCCGGGTCCGGCTGCGCGGGGAGTCGCCGTGAACCTCGATGCTTTCGCCGAGCTCTTCGAACCGGCCGATGTCCATGTGGCACAACGGCTGTGCACGCTGACCGGCGAGCCCACCCCGACCGTGGCGCTGGCCGTGGCGTTCGCGGTCCGGGCAGTGCGCGCGGGCTCGGTCTGCGTCGATCTGCGCTCGCTCGCCCAGCAGATCGGTGAGCCCGACTTGCCGTGGCCTGCAACCCCGGAGTGGCTGACGGCCGTGCGGGCCAGCCCGCTGGTGGACAACCATGTGCTGCATCTGCTGTCCGATTCCGGTGCGGACCTGCTCTACCTCGATCGCTACTGGCGGGAAGAGCAGCAGGTCCGCGATGACGTGCTGGCGCTGCTGGCCGCACCGCAGTCCACGGCCGCGCCCGGCCTCGAGCGCCTGTTCCCCGGTGGCTGGGAGGAGCAGCGACGCGCTGCGGAGGTCGCGCTCGCGCAGTCGCTGACGGTGCTGACGGGCGGGCCGGGCACCGGGAAGACGACGACCGTGGCCCGGTTGTTGGCGCTGCTCGCCGAGCAGGCAGCGCTCGACGGGAGGCCGCCGCTGCGCATCGCACTCGCGGCGCCGACGGGCAAGGCGGCAGCGCGACTCCTGGAGGCGGTGCGGATGGAACTGGGGGCACTGGACGCCCAGGACCGCGACCGGCTGCCGACGCTGACCGCCTCGACGCTGCACCGGCTGCTGCGGCCGCGCCCCGACAACGGCTCCCGGTTCCGGCACCACCGCGAGAACCGGCTCCCGCACGACGTCATCGTCGTCGACGAGACGTCGATGGTGTCGCTGACGCTGATGGCGCGCCTGCTCGAGGCCGTGCGCCCCGACAGCCGCCTGCTGCTGGCCGGGGATCCGGACCAGCTGGCCTCGGTGGAGGCGGGCGCGGTGCTGGCCGACCTGGTCGACGGCCTCGGGGCGCGCGCCGACGTGCGGATCGCGGCGCTGCACACCTCGCACCGATTCGGGGCCCGCATCGGCGCGCTGGCCGCAGCGATTCGCGACGGGGACGCCGACGGGACCGTCGAGGTGCTGCGCGACGGCGGCGACCACGTCGAGTGGATCGATGCCGACGCGCCGGGCGAGCGGCTGCGCGAGGTGCTGCTGCCCCAGGCGTTGCGGCTGCGCGAGGCGGCCGTCCTCGGTGACGTGCGGGTCGCGCTGGACACGCTCGACGAGCATCGCCTGCTGTGCGCCCACCGTCGCGGCCCGTTCGGTGTCGCCCACTGGAACCGTCAGGTCGAGCGGTGGCTCACGGACGCGACCGGTGAGCCGATCTGGGCGGACTGGTATGCGGGCCGCCCGGTCCTGGTGACGGCCAACGACTACGGCCGCAAGCTCTACAACGGCGACACCGGGGTCGCGGTCGTGCGCGGCGAGGGCGTGCGGGTGGTGATCGGCGAGCAGGAGTTCGCGGCCGGCCGGCTCACCGACGTGGACACCATGCATGCGATGACGATCCACAAGAGCCAGGGCAGTCAGGCCGACGAGATCACGGTGCTGTTGCCGCCGCCCGAGTCGCGGCTGTTGACCCGCGAGCTGTTCTACACCGCCGTCACCCGGGCCAAGAAGAAGGTGCGGGTGGTGGGTACCGAGGCGTCGGTGCGGGCCGCGGTCGGCCGGCGCGCCGCGCGTGCGTCGGGCCTGGCCCGCCGCCTCGCCGTCTGAGCCCGGTGACTGCGCACTTTCTGCCAGCGACCGGTCAATTCCTGCCAGGTGAAATGAACCCCGGCTCACAGCGGTTTGACAGGTCAGATCACCAAGATCAACCACACGAAGAAGGCCGGAAATGAAGAAGCTCACCGTCACCACCGCCGCCGCAGCCGCGCTCACCGCCGGCATCGTCGGACTGGCCGCGCCCGCGCAGGCCGCCCCGACCGGTGGCAACGCAGCCGACACCATCAGCTCGCTGGAGGACCAGGGGCTCCGGGTCGTCGTGACCCGGCAGTCGAACACCCCGTTGGACAAGGCATCCGTCGTGTCCGTCACTCGCGGTCCCTCGACTCCGCAGAGCGTGCCGTTCGCCACCTCGCAGGGCGACAACAGCCGCACGGTCCGCAGCCAGACCGTCTACGTCACGGTCAAGTAACCCGCTCGACACCAGGACGGGGCGCCTTCTGAACCGAAGGCGCCCCGTTGTCGTGTACGGGGTATGAACCGACGTTTTCTCCTGGCCACCGGCACCGCAACCATCGCAGCAGCACTGAGCCTGGCCGCGCCGGCCGTGGCCGCCCCGACCGGCGCGGGCAACGCCGACACCGCGATCACGGCTCTGGAGAACCAGGGCAACCGGGTGGTCGTCACGCGACTCTCGGCCGCACCGCTCGATGAAGCCTCGATCGTGTCGATCACGCACGGGCCCGTCGTGCGTCAGGGCGTTCCCTTCGCCACGTCTCAGGGCGACAACTTCCGTTCCGTCACGAACCAGACCGTCTACGTCACCGTGAGGTGAGCGGCCAGCCGCTATGATCGGTGGGCCATGCGCGTTGACGGGCGGGACATCGTTGTCACGGGAGACCTGCTCCAACCGCTGACCCGGCGCACCAACGACATCTTGCGGCTCGTCTCGGCCGGGGTCTTCCTCGTGATCGTGGTGACGAGTTCACTGATCACCCGCTACGAATGGGAAGCGCTGGAACGCTCGATCTCCGAGATCGTCGGCGTGCTGACCCCCACGCAGTCCAACACCGTCTATCTGGTCTACGGCATCGCCATTCTGGCGCTGCCGTTCATGATCCTCATCGGTCTCGTCCTCGCCCGGCAGTGGAAGCTGCTCGGCGCCTACGCCGCGGCAGGCGTCATCGCGATCCTGTCGCTGTCGATCACCGGCAACGGTATCGCCGCGCCGCGTTGGCATTTCGACCTCACCGATCGGCTCGACACCGTGGCGTCGCAGTTCCTCGACGACCCGCGGTGGATCGCGATGCTCGCCGCCGTGCTGACCGTGTCCGGGCCGTGGTTGCCGGCCAGATGGCGACGGTGGTGGTGGACGCTGTTGTTGGCGTTCGTGCCGATCCACCTCGTGGTCAGCGCCGTCGTGCCCGCCCGGTCGCTGCTAGGGTTGTCCGTCGGCTGGTTCGTCGGCGCCCTCGTCGTTCTCGTGGTCGGCACCCCGGCGCTCGAGGTCCCTCTGGACGGAGCGGCACGGGCGATGGCGCGGCGCGGTTTCGGGGTGTCGGCGCTGCGTGTGGTGCGGCCTGCGGGCCGAGGCCCGATGCTGTTGTGTGCGACGCAGGACCGGGGCAGGGCCGACCCGGACGAGGGCTTGGCGATCGTCGAGCTCTACGGACCGCATCAGCGCGGCGGCGGCTTCCTGCGGCAGTTCTGGCGCAAGCTGCGGCTGCGCGACAGCGAGACCGCTCCGCTGCAGACCTCGATGCGCCGCGCGATCGAGCATCGCGCGCTGATGGCCATCGCGGTCGGCGATGTGGGGTTGGCCAACACCGCACCGATCGCGGTCTCGGCGCTGGAGCGCGGGTGGACGCTGTACGCACACCGGCCGGCGCAGGGCATCCCGATCGACGAGTGCGCCGACCAGACGCCGGTCGCCCGGTTGTGGGATGCGTTGGCGGTCCTGCACAGCCAGCAGATCTCGCACGGGGACCTGCGCAGCAAGGAGATCACGGTCGTCGACGGCACGCCCCTGTTCGGCGGGTTCAGCCTCGCCGAGTACGGCGCGTCAGAAGCGCACCTGCACAACGACATCGCGCAACTCCTGGTCACCACCACCGACCTCTACGGGGCCGACAAGGCGGTGGCCGCGGCGATCACGGTCTTCGGTAACGACGCCGTCCTCGCCGCGTCGCGCCGGCTGACCAAAGCGGCCATGCATCAACGTCTTCGGCAATCGGTGCGCGACCCGGCGCACACGATGGCGAGTGCGCGCGACGAGGTCAAGCGTCAGACCGGGGCCGATCAGATCACGACGGCGACGATCACGCGGTTCACCCGCAGCCAGCTGATCCAGACGGTGCTGCTGGTGGCCCTGGTCTATGTCGCGTATCCGTTCATCAGCTCGGTGCCGGTGTTCTTCTCCGAATTGAGCACGGCCAATTGGTGGTGGGCGGTGGTCGGGCTGGCGGTGTCGGCGCTGAAGTACCTCGGAGCGGGTGCGGCGCTGTGGGCCTGCGCGGACGGTCTGGTGACCTTCCGCAACCTGGCCGTCATGCAGGTCGCGAACACGTTCGCCGCGACGACCACACCCGCCGGCGTGGGCGGGTTGGCGCTGAGCACCCGGTTCTTGCAGAAGGGCGGGTTGGGCGCGCTGCGAGCGACGACGGCGGTGGCGCTGCAGCAGTCGGTGCAGGTGCTGACGCATGTGTCGCTGCTGATCGTGTTCAGCGCGGCGGCGGGGGCGTCGGCGAATCTGTCGAGGTTCGTGCCCAGCGCCACGGTGCTGTATCTGATCGCGGGTGCCGCGCTGGGGGCGGTCGGGGTGTTCCTGTTCGTGCCCAAGCTCCGGCACTGGCTGGCCACCGCGGTGCGGCCGCGGCTGAAGGAGGTCGTCGACGATCTCGTCGAGCTGGCTCGCGAACCCAAACGGCTGGCGATCATCGTACTGGGTTGTGCCGCAACCACTTTAGGGGCAGCACTCGCGCTGTGGGCGAGCATCGAGGCGTTCGGCGGTGACGCGAGCTTCGTGACCGTCACGATCGTCACGATGGTCGGCGGCACGTTGGCGTCCGCGGCGCCCACTCCCGGCGGCGTCGGCGCCGTGGAGGCGGCGCTGATCGGTGGGCTGGCTGCGTTCGGCGTGCCCGCCGCAGTGGCGGTGCCCTCGGTGCTGCTCTATCGCATCCTGACGTGCTGGCTACCGGTGTTCATAGGCTGGCCGATCATGCGCTGGCTCACCCGCCGCGACATGATCTGACGCCACCCCCGCGCCGACTCCCCGCGGAATACCATTCCCGGCTGCTGATCCGAGTTATCCACAGCCATGGCTTCTCATGCGCGGAGCCCTCGCCCCCAGGCCTCAGGATGCTCGTATGGGGGAAGCCATCATCGGGTCGGAAGCAATCGCCGCCGGCGTCGTCACGCGCGGGGCGTTGCGCTGGAACTATCGCGCGATCTACCCGAACGTCTACGTGCGCAACGACGTCGACCCTACGCTCGCGGTCCGCACCGAGGGCGCGTGGCTGTGGTCCCACCGTCGCGGCGTGATCACCGGCCGAGCAGCAGTGGCACTGCACGGGGCACGCTGGGTGGACGAGGCCACACCCGTTGAGCTGCTTTGGGCGAACAGCAACTGCCCGGCGGGCATCATCACCCGGCGCGAGCGCATTGCCGACGACGAAATCACCACGCTCGCTGGGCTTTCCGTTGCCACCGCCGCCCGCACCGGACTCGACCTGGGCCGCTACCTGCCGCGCACCGTCGCGGTCGCACACTTGGACGCACTCGCCCGGGCCACCCAAGTCAGCGCGTCCGACATCCTGGCTCTGACCTATCGCTACCGCGGCAGGCATGGTGTGCGCCGCTGCCGCGAGGCCCTCGCGTCGATGAACCCCGGCGCACAGTCACCGCAGGAGTCCCGGCTGCGTCTGTTGCTGATCGACAGCGGTTACCCCGAGCCGCAGACGCAGATCCCGGTTGCCGACCCGTGGGGCCGCACGTTCGCCTATCTGGATATGGGCTGGCAGGAGGTCATGATCGCGGTGGAGTACGACGGCGAGCAGCACCGGACGGACAACGCCCAGTACCGCTGGGACGCCCGGCGCTTGCGCATGCTCGCCGACGCCGATTGGCTCGTCATCCGGGTGATGGCGGGCGACCGCGACCACGAGGTCATCGCGTGGGTGCGGGAGGCGTGGGATCGCCGCCAGCGAGAAGCCACGGCTGTGAAACGGCCCGCCTGACAGCCCGGAATGATATTCCGCGAAGAACCCGCGGCAGCACTCAGAATCGCGGTGAGACAAACCCGTGCCCCGCGCGCGGACACCCGGCACCCTTTCGCGGTGACCCGTGTGATCCGCTTCAACGCCTTCGACATGAACTGCGTCGCCCACCAGTCCCCTGGCCTGTGGAAACACCCCGAGGACCAGTCGTGGCGGTACAAGGACCTGACGTACTGGACCGAACTGGCCCGCCTGCTCGAGCGCGGACGCTTCGACGGTCTGTTCATCGCCGACGTGCTGGGCACCTACGACGTCTACGGCGCCAGCGACGAAGCCGCGATCCGGCAAGCCGCCCAGGTCCCGGTCAACGACCCGCTGCTGCTGGTGTCCGCGATGGCCTACGTCACCGAGCACCTCGGGTTCGGCATCACGACGGGCACCGGCTTCGAGCACCCGTATCCGTTCGCCCGTCGCCTGTCCACGCTCGACCACCTCACCGGCGGCCGCATTGGCTGGAATGTGGTGACAGGCTATCTGCCGGCCGCGGCGCGCAACATGGGTCAGACGGATCAGCCCGCGCACGACGCCCGCTACGACCATGCCGACGAGTACCTCGAGGTGCTCTACAAGCTGTGGGAGGGGTCCTGGGAGGACGACGCCGTGGTCCGCGACGCCTCCCGCGGGGTGTTCACCGATCCGGACAAGGTGCACCACATCGGCCACGACGGAAAGCACTTCCGCGTCCCCGGTATCCACCTGAGTGAACCGTCACCGCAGCGCACCCCGGTCATCTACCAGGCCGGGTCGTCCCCGCGCGGCGTGCGGTTCGCCGCCGAGAACGCCGAAGCCATCTTCACCGCCGCGCCCACCAAGGCGATCCTGCGCGACACGGTGACGACCGTCCGCCGCGAACTCGAGATCGCCGGCCGCGACCCGTATTCGGTGAAGATCTTCAACCTGTCGACCATCGTCACCGCCGCCACCGACGAGGAGGCCCACGCCCGTCACGCCGAGTACCTGTCCTACGGCGATCCCGAGGGCGCGCTGGTGTTCATGTCGGGTTGGATGGGCGTCGACCTGTCCCGCTACGGGCTCGACGAGCCGGTGGGCAACGTCGACTCGAACGCGATCCTCTCGGCGGTCAAGGCCTTCCAGTCCGCCGACCCCGACGGGCGCGAGTGGGCCATTCGTGACATCGCCGAGTGGGGCAAGATCGGTGGCCTCGGCCCGCGCTTCGTCGGATCGGGCGCACACGTGGCGGATTCGCTGCAGGAGTGGGTGGAGGAAACCGACGTCGACGGGTTCAACCTGGCCTACGCGATCACCCCCGGTTCGTTCGCCGAGTTCATCGAGCACGTCGTCCCCGAGCTGACCGCCCGCGGCGCCTACCAGAAGGACTACACGCCGGGGACGTTGCGCCACAAGCTCACCGGCCTCGGCGACCGACTGCCCGAGCAGCACCGCGGTGCCTCCTACCGCGTGGGCGGCGCCCGCTCGACGATCATCGACCGGCCGTCCACCGTCCCCTCCTCCTCGGCCTCCCTCGCGGCCCAACCGGCGCGCGGCCGCTGAAAGGATCTCTGTCATGTCTGTGACCCTGCACTGGTTCCTGCCCACCTACGGCGACAGCCGCCTGATCGTCGGCGGTGGCCACGGCACCCCGGCCGGCGCCGCGCACAGCGATCGCGACGCCTCCATCGACTACCTCGGGTCGATCGTGCGTGCCGCCGAGTCATTCGGTTTCACCGGCGCGCTGATCCCGACCGGCGCCTGGTGTGAGGACGCGTTCGTCACCGCGGCACTGCTGGCGCGAGAGACCACGTCGCTGGCGTTCCTGGTCGCGTTCCGGCCGGGACTGGTCAGCCCCACACTGTCGGCGCAGATGGCGGCCACGTTCGCCCGCCACGTCCCGGGCCGTCTGCTGTTGAACGTGGTCGTCGGCGGCGAGGCGCACGAACAGCGGTCGTTCGGCGACTTCCTGGACAAGGACGGCCGCTATCAGCGTTGCGACGAATTCCTGGAGGTGGTGCGGCGCTTGTGGACCGGGGAGACGGTGACGCTGGAGGGCGAGCACATCCGCGTCGACGAGGCGGCGTTGGCGACGTTGCCGAATCCGGTGCCGCCGTTGTACTTCGGGGGCAGCTCCGCTGCTGCCGGCCCGGTGGCCGCCAAGCACGCCGATGTGTACCTCACGTGGGGCGAGCCGCCGGCCGCGGTCGCCGAGAAGGTGGAGTGGATTCGCAAACTCGCGGCTGACGAGGGCCGCCCGGTGCGCTTCGGCATTCGCCTGCACACGATCTCCCGCGACACCGCCGACGAGGCGTGGCAGCAGGCCGACCGATTGGTGGCCGCACTGGACGAGGAGACGGTCCGTAAAGCGCAGGAAGGCCTGCATCGCAGCCAGTCCGAGGGACAGAAGCGCATGCTGGCTCTGCACGAAGAGAACCGACGTGCCGGCAGCTGGCATGATGCCCGCACACTGGAGGTCGCGCCGAATCTGTGGGCAGGTGTCGGCCTGGTGCGCGGCGGCGCGGGTACCGCGCTGGTGGGCAGCCATCAGGAGGTCGCCGACCGTATCGCCGAGTACGCCGAAGTCGGTATCGACGAGTTCATCTTCTCGGGCTACCCGCACCTGGAGGAGTTGTACTGGTTCGGCGAGGGCGTGGTGCCGATCCTGCGGGACCGGGGATTGTTCACCGCGACAACGAAAACCGCTGCTGCTCCTTCGATCCCGTTTGTCGGAGGCAGCCGGTGATCACGTCGGTCGACGACGTACTGCCGGTCGCGCGATCTCTGGCCGAGGACATCGCCGCCGGTGCGTCCGAGCGCGATGCCCAACGTGTCCTCCCGCACACCGAGATCAAGGCGCTGAAGGACTCCGGCCTGCTGGCCATCACGGTGCCCAAGCAGTGCGGTGGTATCGCTGCTCCGCCGACCGTCGTCGCGGAGGTGTTCCGGCTCCTCGCCCACGCCGATCCGTCGCTGGCTCAGATCCCGCACTCGCACTTCACTTTCCTGGAGGCACTTCGCCTCCAGGGCACCGTCGCGCAGCACGAGCTGTTCTTCGGTGAGGTGCTCGCCGGTGCGCTGGTGGCCAACGCGCAGAGCGAACGGGGTCCGCACCCGATCGATGTGGATGCGACGACGTTGACGCCCAGTGCGGGCGGCGATTACGTGCTGGCGGGCCGCAAGTTCTACAGCACGGGGGCGCTGTTCGCCGACTGGGTCGTGGTGCGGGCCTCACTCAGTGACGGCTCCGGCGAAGTCCCGGTGGCGTCGACGCCGAAGGCGGTCGCGTTCGTGCCGCGCGACGCACCCGGGCTCGACGTCGTGGACGACTGGGACGGGATGGGGCAGCGCACCACGGCCTCGGGGACCGTGACACTCGACGACGTCATCGTGCCGGCGGCACACGTCGTGCCGTTCAGCCCGATCTTCGCCGGACCGACCACCTACGGGGCGCGAGCGCAGTTGTGGCACAGCGCTATCGACGTCGGCATCGCCACGGGTGCACTGGCCGCCGGGGTTCACCAGGCCGGCCGGGCCAGGGCGCATTTCGAGGCACGGGTACCGGCGGCCGTCGAGGATCCCACGGTGATCAACGCCGCGGGAGAGCTCGCCGTCACGGTCCGCTCCGCCCAGGCGCTGCTGGCCGAGGCGGCCCGCCGTGTCGATGAAGCGACCGCGCATCTGACCGAGGAGTCGGCCGCCGAGGCGTCAGTCGCGGTGGCGGCCGCCAAGGTGGGCGCCGTGCGCGCCGCCCTGGCCGCCTCCAACGGGTTGTTCGAGCTCGGCGGAACCAGGAGCGCATCCGCATCGGACAACCTGTCGCGGTTCTGGCGCGATGCGCGTACGCACACGCTGCACGATCCGACGCGGTGGAAGCTGCAGCACATCGGCCGCTACACCCTCTCGGGCACGCTGCCACCCCGGCACGGACAGATCTGACTCAGGTGTACAGCGTGATCGGCGCGACGTCGCCGGTCAGGTAGTGCGCACCGACTTCGAGCTTCTTGTAGTCGACGGGGTCGTGCAGCGAGTGCGTACGGACGTTGCGCCAGTACAGGTCCAGGCCCACCGAACTCAGCGTCGAGCTCGCGCCGGTCACCTCGTAGACGCGGTGAGCCACCTCGAGTGCGGTCTCGGTCGCCACGATCTTCAGCCTGGCGATACCGATCTCCGCGCGGGTGCGGTCGTCGGCGGTGACGTCGGCGCCCCGTGCGATCACCGCGTCGAACTCGGTGTTCCATCGGTCGGCCAGCGCCTCGACGGCGGCGGTGCGCGCCAGGAGTTCGCCGAAGATCCGCTGCACGAACGGGTCCCGTGAGTAGTGCTCGGCTGAGCTGAGCAACCACGCTCCCCGGCGCTGCAGGGTCAGGTCGCGGGCACGCTCGAGGGCGCCCTCGGCGATCCCGAGGTAGAGGTTCGCGAAGCCGAGCTGGACACCCGGGGTGACGAGCGTCGAATACGGTTCCTCACCGACCTCGCCGAGCACATCGTCCGGGTCGATCCGCACGTCGCGGTATTCGACGCTGCCGCTGGCCGACAGCCGCTGTCCCAGTGCGTCCCAGTCGTCGACGAAGTGCACTCCGCGCCGGTCGTGGTCCACGACGGACGCGAGCACGGCCGCACCGGTCGATGCCATCACCAGCGTCACGTCGCCGGTGGCGGCGCCGGTGGCGAATCGCTTGCGGCCGTTGAGACGGTAACCGTCGCCGTCGGGTGTGAGCACCAGGTCGGGGTCGACGGGGTTGACCGCGTCGCCCCACAGCCAGCTGCCGCGCGCCGATGCAGTGAACCAATGCTCCCAACGCGATTCGTCGCCGAAGAACACGATGCTGGCCTGATTGCAGTAGTGGTAGCTCAGGAGCTGCGCGATCGAGCCGTCACGGCGGGCGAGGCGGCGCACCGCCCGTAAGCCCGTCGACCAGTGTCCTCCCGCGCCGCCGTAGCGGGCCGGGATCAGCAGGTCGGCCAGCCCTGACTCCTTGAGCAGCTTCAGTTCCGCGTCCGGCTGCCGGTTGGCCCGGTCGCGGTCGAGGACGTCGTGGGCCAGGGTGGCTGCGACCTCGTCGGCGATCGCGTCCCAGCGCTGTGTGTCGGCGGCCGACGGCGGCGCGGTCCAGGGGGTGCGGGGCATCGCGATCACAGTACGGACGCGCACCCTAAACAGGGCGGGTTCTGTTCTAAGAGAGTCAAATCCGTGCGCTTCGGCCGGATTGTGGTCAACTGTGCGGTCGTGACCGATGTCGTGACTGATACAGCCACCCGCCCGCGGCTCGCGCAGGCCCGCGCTCACTTCACCGACGTGTTCGCCGAGATCGCGGCTGGGACGCGGGACCGTGAGCTGGCCGGTGTGCTGCCGGTGGATGCGGTGACGCTGCTGAAGCGGGCCGGTTTCGGGACCCTGCGGGTTCCGGTCGAGTTCGGTGGCTGGGGCCTGGACTGGACCGAGATCACGGCGCTGTGGATCGATCTCGCCGCGGCCGACGCCAACCTGGCCCAGGCATTGCGTGGACATTTCGTGCTGGTCGAGGACACGGTGTTCCGGCACCGCCGCGGCGACGACCAGTCCCGGTGGTTCGCCCGATTCGTGGCAGGCGAGATCGCCGGGAACGCGTGGACCGAGACGGGTTCGACGGCCATCGGAGATGCGCAGACGACGGTCACCCATCGCGACGGACGTCATGTGGTGAACGGGCGCAAGTACTACACGACGGGCACGATCTTCGCCGAGTGGGCGGATGTGTACGTCAAAGACGGTGACGGCTGGGCGACGGCCGTGGTCGACACCCGCCAGCCCGGTGTGGTGGTGCACGACGACTGGGACGGCTTCGGGCAACGCGGCACCGGAACGGGCACCACCGAATTCAGCGACGCGGTGGCCGAGGACGTCATTGCCTTCGAGCGCAGGCACCCCTACCAGACCGGGCTCTACCAGTTGAACCTCGTGGCGACGCTGGCCGGCATCACCCGGGCGGTCCTGGCCGATGTGACGGCCGAGGTGCAGCGGCGAGATCGCAACTACTCGCACGCCAGCGCAGCCCGGGTGCGTGACGACGCCCAGGTGCTGGGCCGGGTCGGCGACATCTGGGCTGCGGCCTACACCACCGAGGCCGTGGCTCTGCGACTGGCCGAGGCGATCGACGCAGCAGCGCTCGCCGACGACGCGGCCCTGCCTGCGGCCGCCGAGCGGACCGAACTGGAGGCGGCGGCAGCGCAGGTGACCGCATCGCAGCTGGCCATCGATGCGGCGTCCAACCTGTTCGACACGCTCGGCGCCTCGGCCGCCTCGCGTGACCGGGGACTGGATCGACATTGGCGCAATGCCCGCACGGTGGCCTCGCACAACCCCAGGCTGTTCAAGGCGAAGGTATTGGGCGCCCACGCCGTCAACGGCACCCCCCCTCCGTACGCATGGGGCATCGGCCGCACCCAGCGCGAGAGCTAGTCGAGCCGGTCACCGCTTGCGGTGTCGAACAGGTGCGCGCGATCGGATCGCACGTCCACGGCGACGGTGTCGCCGGGCGCCGGCGCGCCGGGCCACTGCGCGACCGCGGCGGCCTCCACCACCGCGGTCAACCGGTGTTCTTCGATCCGGACGATCAAAACGTAACGGGGACCGAGCAATTCGACGAGTTCCAGAGTCCCCTTACCTGTCTCGTTCGGGGTGACGGTGAGGTCTTCGGGCCGGACGCCGAGCGTGACGGCGGCGTGGTCGGAACCGCCGATCCGGACGTGCAGGCCCGCGGCGTCGAAGACGCCGTCGCGCACCGCGCCGGGGATCAGGTTGGTGCTCGGCGAGCCGATGAAGCCGGCGACGAATGTGTTGGCCGGCCGCCGGTACAGCTCGGCCGGGGTGCCTGCCTGCGCGATGCGTCCGGAGCGCAGCACCACGAGCTGGTCGGCGATCGTCATCGCCTCCTCCTGGTCGTGGGTGACGTAGAGCGCCGTGATCCCGGATTCCTGCTGCAGCCGTCGGATCTCGGATCGCAGCTCGACCCGCAGCTTCGCGTCGAGATTGCTCAACGGCTCGTCGAACAGGAACAGCGCCGGCGTGCGCACCAGGGCGCGGGCGATGGCCACCCGCTGTTGTTGCCCGCCGGAGAGCTGGCGCGGCTTGCGGTCCAGCAGCGCAGTGATTCCCACCCGCTCAGCAGCCTGCCGAACCCGTTGCGCGGCAGCAGCTTTGGGCACGCCATTGTTGCGCAGCGGGAAGGCGATGTTGCGTTCGACGCTCAGGTGCGGGTACAGCGCATAGTTCTGGAACACCATCGCCACGTCGCGCTCGGACGGGGTCGCGGCGGTCACGTCACGCCCGCCGATGTGCACGCCGCCGCTGTCGGCGGACTCCAGGCCGGCGACGATCCGCAGCGTGGTGGACTTCCCGCAGCCCGACGGTCCGACGAGGACGGTCATCGAGCCTTCGGGCAGTGACAGACTGAGGTGGTCGACCACAGCAGATGCGTCGAATGTCTTGGTGATGTCGCGGAGTTCGACGGCACTCACTTGGTGGCTCCTGTCGTCAGGCCGCCCACCAGGTACCGCTGGGCGGCGAGGGCGAGCACGTAGACCGGCAGGATGCCGAGCAGGCCGGCCGCGGCCTGCTGTCCGAACTGCACGTTGCGGTCGCCTTGGAACAGCGACAGCCCGACGGTCAGGGTCTGGCTTTCCTTGGTCACGGCGAGGTACACCGCGAACAGAAAGTCGTTGTAGCTGAGGAAGAACACGACGAGAAGGGCCGCGATCACCCCGGGGAGGAGCAGTGGGACGACGACTTTGGCGAAGATCGCCGCGGGACGTAGCCCGTCGATCGCGGCGGCCTCGTCGATCTCGACCGGGATGCGGCGGACGAACCCGTCCAGCAGCCACGCCGCGACGGGCACGCCGGCGATGCCGTTCACCAGGATCAGGCCCGCGACGTTGTTGACCAGCCCCACCGATCGCAGCAGGAAGAACAGCGGGATGATCGCGACGATCGGTGGGGCGCAGTAGCTGGCCAGCAGCACTGTCAGCAGGCGCTCCCCGCGGACGTGGCGGGCGGTGACATACGCGGCGGGAGCGGCGATCACGACGGCGAGCAGCGCTGCTCCCAGCGCGGTCAGCCACGAGTTGCGCAGCATGGTGCCCAGGTCGATGGTGTCGAACACCGTGACGATGTTGCTGATCGTCCAGGAGTGCGGCAGCAAGCTGGAGTTGAGCACGTCCGAGGCGGGCCGTAGGGCCAGCGACACCAGGTACGCGATGGGGAGCAGCGCGATGACCACGGCACCGGCCAGCGCGATCCGACGTCTCACGCGTCCGCCTGCACCGCGCGTGCCCGCAGCGTGGTGACCACGGTGGCCACCGCCCCGACCACGAGGCCGAACACCAGGGTCTGCGCGGCGGCGGTGCCCATGTCGAAGCTGCCCCTCAGTCCGGTCTGGTAGATCACGAACGGCGTCAGCGCAGTGGAGAATCCGGGGCCACCGGAGGTGATGACGACGATCGAGTCGAAGACCTTGTAGCCGATCACGAGCTCGAGTACGGCGACGGCCAACAGGGTCGGGCGGATCGCGGGCCACGTGACGGTCGTGAAGGTGCGCCACCGCCCGGCCCCGTCGATGCGGGCCGACTCCAGGAGTTCGGGACGGACGACTCCGAGCGCGGCGAACGCGATGAGCGTCGCGAACGGTGTCCATTGCCAGATGTGGATGATCATCAGGACGATCAGTGCTCCGGCCCCGGATCCCAGCGGATTGACGCCACCCAGGCCGATCGCGGCGAACACCCCGGCCAACCCTCCACCGACGGGTGCCAGCAACAACTTCCATGCCACACCGACCAGTACGGGTGCGGTCACCAGCGGCAGCAGCAGAAGCGCCCCGGCGAACCCGAAGCCGCCACCGCGGTGGCGCAGCAGCAGTGCCAGGGCGAGCCCGAGGACCGTGGTGACCGCGGCGACGACGATGGCGAAAAGGCTCGACTTCCACAGGGACGGGACGAACGCCGGTGACGCGAGCGCCGTGACGATGTTGTCGGTGCCGGTGAAGCTGCGCAACGGGTGTGCCAGAGATGACTTGGTCAGGGTCAGCGCGATGAGGTAGACCGTGGGGTAGACCAGGAACAGAACGAGTCCGGCGATCGCGGGCGCGGCCAGCCACAGCGGAACGCGCCGGATCATGTAGCGGCGCTCTCCCATCCGCGCTGCGCGTTCTCCAGCGACTGCTCGACGGTCTGACTGCCGCTGATCGCCAGCGCCAACTGATCCACCAGATCCTGCAACAGCTTCGGCGCACCGGCCTGCTTCGGCCACACCAGAGGATCGCCACCGAGGCCCTGCCGGATCGGCCCGATCGCCTTGGTGACCACTTTGGCGTATCCCTCGGAGTCGAGGACCTCACCGCGAACAGGGTCGATGCCCGCGCCCGCCGTGGACGACGTCACGAGGTTCTGCGGGCCGGCCGTCGCCCAGTTTATGAAAGCCGCTGCGGCGTCGGCGTTCTTCGTCGCGGTGGAGATACCGAGGCCGAAGCCGGCGTCCAGCGCGGTGCGCGGCGTGGTGTTGGTGCCGCCGACCGGTAGCGACACCGCACCCCATTTGCCGGCGATCTGCGATGCGGTCGGATCCTCGGCGCGCAGCGCCATGTCGGTCCAGGTGTCCAGCAGTGCGCCCTGACCGGTGAGGAACGCGGTGTTGGCCTGGTCGAAGCCGATCTGCAGCGGGGTCGGCAGGGCCGCAGGTGCCACCGCGACGAGGTGCTTGAGCGCGGCGATCGAGGCATCGGAGGTCAGCGCCGGCTTTCCGGTGCTGTCGACCAGGTTTCCGCCGTATCCGGTGAGCCGGTTGATGTAGGAACAGCCGAGGATCATCGGAACCTGTTGGCCGGACACGATGGCGCCGTAGGCGGCGCCACGCGCATCGGTGGTGATCTTCGCAGCGACCTCGTCGTATTCGTCCCACGTGGTGGGCGGCGTGACCTTGTACCGATCGAGCAGTTCGGCGTTGTAGAAGAGGATGTGGATGTCGCCGTCGTAGGGCAGCCCGTACCGCTTCCCGTCGAGCAGGGTGTACGGATCGTAGATCGACCGCAGATATCCGTCGACACCGATCTGTCCGGCATTCGCGTCGATCCACGGCGTCAGCTCGGTGAGTGCCCCCGCGTCGACCAAGTCTCCGAGGCCGAAGTAGAAGTAGTCGAAGACGTCGAATTCACCAGTGCCGCTTTGCACATCGAGGATCTGCTTGCTGGTGAGCTGGTCGTACGGCGACGCGGTGACGTCGAGCGTGCCACCGGTTGCTGCGGCCCATTTCGGGGCGAGGACGTCGCGGAACGATGTCACGTGCGGCTGGTTCACGAGCAGTTTGAGCGTGACGCCGTCGAAGCGGCCCGATAGCGGCGCGGTGGACGGGAGTGCCGAGCTGGTGCTCGACGATCCACATGCGGCCAGAGCCGGTGCGAGCACAGCCGCCCCGCCCGCGAGGCCGAGCAATTGCAGCGCACGACGGCGCGAGAAGGCAGGGACGGTCACACCGCGTCACGCTACGAAAGCCCGCGCATTCTTCGGAGGGAAAAACTCAGCCCGAGTTTTGCACGTCAATCAACCGCGCACGGCAGCGCTTTGACACCGTGGACGAACACGGATCGGAGTGTGTCGGGCGGCGCGGTCGTGTGCAGGTCAGGGAAGGCGGCCAGCAGCTTGCTCAGTACCACCCGCATCTCCATGCGCGCGAGGCCGGCACCCAGGCAGAAGTGCGGTCCGCCGGCACCGAAGGCGACGTGGTCGCGGGCATTGCCGCGGTGAATGTCGAAACGCGCCGGATCGGCGAACACGCTCGGATCGTGGTTGGCCGCGATGTACCACACCACGACCTTGTCGCCCGCTGCGAGGACGTGCCGGCCGATCGCGACATCCTCGGTCGCTGTGCGCCGCATGTGCAACACCGGCGAGCACCATCGCAGCACCTCTTCGATGGCGTTGCCCGCATGGCCGTCGAAATCGGCAGCGAGTGCTCGCTTCTGCTCGGGATTCGCGCTGAGAAGGTGCATCGCCCACGCCAGGCCCGTGCGAGTGGTGTCGTTACCCGCAGCCGCCAACAAGATGACGAACGATCCGAACTCGGCGGCCGTCAGGCGCTTCCCGTCGACGTCGGCCTGCATCAGAAGGGACGTGATGTCGTCACCGGGCTTCCGGCGACGGCTCCGGCCCAGATCCATCGTGTACTCGAAGAACTCGGTGACCGCCCGCAGGCTCGTCTCCACATTGCTGACCTCCCGGTCGTCGACACCGAGAATCAGGTCGATCAACTCTCGGAGTCTCGGCCTGTCCCCGGTGGGGATGTCGAGGAGGTCGGCGATGACCTGGAACGGAAGATTGGCGCCGACGGTCTCGACGAAGTCGAAGGTGCGTTGCTGCCGGATGTCGTCGACGATGGCATCGGCGAGTTCGCCGACGTAGTCGGTCATCTGTCGGATGGCGCGGGGCGAGAACGCGACCTGCACGAGACGCCGGTACTGCTGATGCTTGGGGTCGTCCATCACGATGATGGAACCGAGCATGGCCAGCAGCTCCTGCGGCATGTCGTCCAGCGAGAACCCGCGGGTGCTCGTGAATCGCGCAGGATCGCGGGTCACCGCGCGCACGCCGGCGTACGACGTCACCGACCAGAAGCCCGAGCCGTTCTCCTGCTCGATGAACTCCAGGCCGTCACTACGTTGCCGCAACACGGCGAAGTCCGCCAGGCGGGTGTCGATGTCGCTGTCCCAGAACGGCGTCGGTGTCGACGGATCGGCCGAACGCCTGGCTCCCATACTTCGAAGTATGGCATTACCGCGGCACGGTGTACATACTTTAAAGTATGTTAGTGTCGGGCCATGACGCTCGCGACGACTCACGTGCAGACCGTGATCGACCCCGACTTCGTCGACCGGATTGCGCAGCGCGCCGATGAGACCGAACAGCTCAGGCGACTTCCCGACGAGACCATCGCCGAGGCTCGTAGCAGCGGGCTCTTCGAGCTGCTTTTACCCGCTCGCTACGGAGGTACGCAGGCCCCGTTTCCGGCGGTGCTCGAGCCGGTTCGTCAACTCGCTCACGGCTGCACGTCGTCAGCGTGGACCCTGGGCTTCTACGCCCTGCACAACTGGATGATCGCGCTGTTCGATGAGCAGGCGCAAGACGAAATCTTCTCCGACGGAGCTGTTTTGGCTCCTGCACCGCTCGCACCATCGGGACGGGGTGAGTCGGCGGACGGCGGTTACCGGATCACGGGCCGTTGGTCCTGGGCAACGGGTGTCATGCATGCCGACTGGGTGATCGTCGGCGTCCTCCTGGGCACCGGCTCGTCGATAATCCCCGCTCTGGCGGCGCTGCCGATCGGCGACGTCACGGTCGCCGACGTCTGGCACACCGCGGGCATGCGGGGCACGGGCTCCAACGACGTCATCGTCGAGGACGTCTTCGTGCCCGCGCATCGCATCGTCGGCGTGCCGCAGGTGTACGCCGGAACCAGCCCGGGCGCTGCCGTGCACGGGAGCGACACGTATCGGTGGCCGATCGTCTCAGCCTTGGCCCTGACAGCCTGTATGCCGGTGCTGGGTACCGCTGAACGCGTGGTGGACCTGTTCGCGGCGCGACTCGGAGATCGCGTCCTCGCCTACGGCGGTGGTGCGCAGAAGGAACAGCCGGCAGCCAAGATGCGCCTCTCGGAGGCGACCATGCGTATGGCGGCTCTGAGCGCGCTCGTCTTCTCGGTCGCCGACGAGGTGCAGGGGGCGGTATCCGGCGGTGGCGCAGTCGATGTGAAGCTTCGCGCACGTGCGCGAGCCACCGCGGCACACGTGGTGGCCGAATCTCGCGCAGTCATCGGGGATGTGCTGGGTGCGGCCGGCGCGAGCGCGCACTTCCTCGACAACCCGTTACAGCGGGCCCGACGCGATGTCGACATCGTCGCCGGGCACGCCGTCTTCGATTACGACATCAGTCGAGAACTCGACGGTGCGTTGCGCGTGGGCGCCGCGATCTCACCCATCGCGATGGTCTGAATTCGGTCGGGGCCATGAGGTTCTGGGTGGGACCTAAACTGGCGCCGTGGCAGGATCCGAGCGCCGAGGCGCAGGCCGTAGCTCCGCCGACGAGTGGCTGCGAGCCGGCTTCGCGATCCTCGCCGAGGACGGCTTCACCTCGTTGAAGATCGACACCCTGTCAGCCCGATTGGGCATGACGAAGGGCAGCTTCTACTGGCACTTCACCGACATGGCGGCGTACAAGGCGGCGTTGGTGTCGGCGTGGGCGCAGTGGCGCGACGACGATCACCGTCACTTCAGCGAATTGGCGACGCTGCCGGCGCGTGAGCGGCTGATCAAGATGACCGCATTTCTGGTCAGCCCGCGTCAGTGGATGCTCGAGCGGGCGATGCGGGAATGGGCCCGCACTGACCGCGCCGCAGCCCGCAGCGTCAGGGCCGCCGACCGCCGCGCACGTGCCGCGGTACGTCAAGCGTTCCTCGACAGCGGCTTCGGCGAGGAGGTCGCGGAGCAGCGGTCACAGTGGCTGTTCGCGATCGGCATCGGCGCGCTGCACCTGTCGAGCTCGAAGTCACCGCAGATCCCTGCCGCACAGCGGCAGGAGTTGGTGGATTTTCTGCTACGGCCGTGAGACCGCGCCGGGCAAAGGCCTCAGCAGAGGGAGCCGGCGAACACCGCTCCGGTCATGAGCGCGACCACGATCGCGATGGTCGGCATCCCGCTCGACAGGGCGAGCACCACACCGGCGATCCCGGCGATCAGCACCGTCGCCATCACGAACCCGATCAACCAATTGACGGGGTGAGCGGCGCGCGCCGGCTTCATCTCCTGCGGGACCATCGAGCCCTCGCTGATTGCAGCCATGTTCGTCCTCTCTGTGATGACGGACACATCATAACCGCACAATGGCCCAGATCACAGCAACAACGGCGAACGATCGATGTCGAAAGCTGTACTAACAAAAGCGATTAGGTCGACTAAGCGAGGCGCGCAGTCCGTCGGTAGCGTCGCTGTCGTGCGGTTGAGACGGCTCGTTGTCGCGGTGGCCGTGGCGGCCGTCCTGGTGCAGTGCGCCCCACCTCCACCGGCTCCCGCACCGTCGACGCAGGAAACCTCAACGGCCACAACATCACCGGCTGCCCCAACGCCGCGACCGGCCACTGTCCGTCCCGTCACCGCCGCTGACCTGGGCGCCAGCTGGCGTCCGGGCTGCCCGGTGCCCCCGGAACAGCTGCGGCGCGTCGAGCTCGATCACTGGGGCTACGACGGCCGCCTGCACCGCGGTGAGTTGGTGGTCGGCGCAGCGATCACCGACGCCGTCATCGACGTGTTCGCGCGGCTCGCCGCGCTGCGCTTCCCGATCGAGAAGATGCACAGCGCGGCCCGCTACCCGGGCGCCGAGGACGAGCTGTCGATGCGCGACAACAACACCTCGGCGTTCAACTGCCGCGGCATCCCCGGCTCGACCAGCTGGTCCTGGCACGCCTACGGCCGCGCCGTCGACATCAACCCGCTCGTCAATCCCTATGTCGACGCCCGCGGCGGTGTCGAGCCGGCCACCGGTACGCCCTGGCTCGATCGCACCCGCCGCGACGTCGGCATGCTGCACGACGGCGATCCCGCGGTCGCGGCGTTCGTGACCGGCGGCTGGCGCTGGGGCGGGCACTGGCGCACCCCGCTGGACTACCAGCACTTCGAACTCCGCCCATGATCTAGGTCACACCTGCGCCACCCCGTGAACCGAACCGGCAGCGCACCCGTGTCCACTCCAGGCCCTCCATGGGATAGGAGACGAAGCTGCTGCACCGCATCGCGTCACTCGCCCTCACCGCCCCACGCCGGATCGTGGCCGCCGCGGCGGTCCTCACCGCACTCCTGGCGATCATCGGAGTGCCGGTCGCCGCGCATCTGTCCCCGAGCGGGTTCGCCGACCCCGGCTCCGAATCCGCCAGAGCGTCGCGCACCCTCGCGGACACCTTCCGCCAGGGCGACGTCGCGATGGTCATCGTGGTGTCCTCACCCGACGGCATCGACAGCCCGGCCGCCCGCCAGACCGGGGAACGCATCGTCGCGCAGGTCGGCGGCCGACCCCACGTCGCCACCGTGTCGTCCGCATGGACCACCCCGCCCGGCACCCAGGCCGGCCTCGTCAACCGCGATCGGACCGCCGGGCTCATCGTTGTCGGTATCAGCGGCACCGAGGCCGAGCAGCAGACCTATGCCGAGCAGATCGACGAACAGGTCACTCGCGACGTGCCCGACGGCGTCAGCGTGCAGACCGGCGGCACCGCGATGGTGAACGTGCAGATCACCGAGCACTCGCAACGCGACCTGCTGCTGATGGAGGGCCTGGCGATCCCGCTCAGCTTTCTGGTCCTGGTGTGGGTGTTCGGCGGCCTGCTGGCCGCCGCGCTGCCGGTCGCGATCGGGGTGATGGCGATCGTCGGCGCGCTCGCGGTGCTGCGGGTGGTCACCGCGTTCACCGATGTGTCGATCTTCGCGCTGAACCTCGCGACCGCGATGGGCCTGGCGTTGGCCATCGACTACACCCTGCTGATCCTGAGCCGGTACCGCGACGAGCTCGCCGCGGGTGCCGACCGAGAACAGGCCATCCGGACCACGATGGCCACAGCCGGGCGCACGGTGATCTTCTCGGCGACGACGGTGGCGCTGTCGATGTCGGTGATGGTGCTCTTCCCGATGCATTTCCTGAAGTCGTTCGCGTACGCGGGCGTGGCGACGGTGGCGTTCGCAGCGGCGTCGGCGGTCATCGTCACCCCGGCAGCGCTGGTGCTGCTCGGCGACCGGCACGCGGCGCTGGATGTGCGCCGCCTCGCACGCCGGGTGCTGCGCCGGGCCGAGCCTGCACCCGTCCCCGTGGAACAGCGTTTCTGGTATCGCTGCGCCAGGGTCGTGATGCGCCGCGCGGTCCCGCTCGGTCTGGCCGTGGTGCTGCTGCTGGTGGTCGCGGGCCTACCGTTCCTCGGGGTGCGGTGGGGCTTTCCCGACGATCGCGTGCTCCCCCGGTCCGCCTCGGCGCATCAGGTGGGCGATCAGTTGCGCGATGAGTTCACCGAGAACACCGACACCGCGGTCACCGTCGTGCTGCCCGACGCCCGCGGGTTGGGCCGAGCCGAGCTGTCGGCCTATGCGACCGATCTGTCCCGCGTGCCCGACGTCGTCGCGGTGTCGGCACCCACCGGGACCTATGTCGACGGGCGCCCCGCCGGACCGCCGTCCGCGCCGGCCGGTCAGAGCGACGGCGCCGCTTACCTGACGGTGGCCAGCAGCGCACCGCTGTTCTCCGACGCCTCCGAGACCCAATTGGACCGTCTGGAGGCGGTGCCGGGGCCGGGCGGCCGGGCGGTAGAGCTCACCGGCACGGCCGCGGCGAACCGGGACAGCGTCGCCGCGATCACGTCGACGCTGCCCCTTGTGCTCGGCTTGATCGGCGTGATCATGTTCGTGCTGCTGTTCCTGCTGACCGGCAGTGTCGTCGTCCCGGTGAAAGCCCTTGTGCTGAATGTCCTCTCGCTGAGCGCGGCGTTCGGCGCGCTGGTCTGGGTGTTCCAGGACGGTCACCTCGGCGGGCTCGGCACCACACCGACCGGCACGCTGATCGCGAACATGCCCGTGCTGCTGTTCTGCATCGCCTTCGGCCTGTCCATGGACTACGAGGTGTTCCTGGTCGCCCGTATTCGTGAGATCTGGTTACGCTCCGGCGATTCCGATGAGTCGGTGGCGCTCGGCATCGCCTACACCGGGCGCATCATCACCGCCGCCGCGTTGATCATGTCCATTTCTTTCGCGGCGCTGATCGCGGCCAGCACCTCGGTCATGCGGATGTTCGGTCTCGGGCTCACGCTGGCCGTGCTGGCCGACGCGACGCTGGTGCGCATGGTGGCGGTGCCCGCCTTCATGCGCTTGATGGGGGGCTGGAACTGGTGGGCCCCGAAGCGGCTCAACCGGATTCATCGCCGTCTCGGGCTGACCGAGGGACAGGCGGTGCCTTCTCGAGAACACACGGAACGGATAAGCCCATGAGCCCTGTCAGTGTCATCGCCGGCGTTGCCGGCGCCCTGCCCGCCCACCGCTACAGCCAGCAGGAGATCACCGAGGCAATCCTCGCGATGCCCGCGTTCGACGACGTCTCCGGCGTGGTGCACGCTCTGCACGAAAACGCCAAGGTGCAGAGCCGGCACTTCGTGCTGCCCCTCGAGCGGTATCAGACGCTGCAGGACTTCGGCGAAGCCAACGACATCTACCTCGACCACGCGGCCGACCTGGCCTGCGAGGCGCTGACCGCGGCGCTCGACGAAGCCGGTGTGCACGCCGCCGAACTCGACATGATCATGACCACGACGGTGACCGGCATCGCGGTGCCCTCGCTGGACGCGCGCATCGCGACACGGCTGGGACTGCGGGCCGATGTGCGGCGTGTTCCGCTGTTCGGACTCGGCTGTGTCGCAGGGGCAGCCGGGATCGCCCGCCTGCACGACTACCTGCGCGGCGCGCCGGGACACGCTGCCGCGCTGATCTCAGTCGAGTTGTGCTCGCTGACCTTTCCGGCCGTGGAGCCGACGATGGCGAGCCTGGTGGGCAGCGCGCTGTTCGGCGACGGGGCGGCCGCTGTCGTCGCCGTCGGCGAGGATCGCAGCCGTCGTCTCGACCCGCACGGTCCGGCGGTGATCGACTCGCGCAGCAGGCTCTACCCCGACTCTCTGGACACCATGGGCTGGCGGGTGGGCGGCAGCGGCTTGGCGCTCGTGCTGTCCCCGAACCTTCCCGACCTGATCGATCGGTACCTGTCCGACGACGTGACCGCCTTTCTCGGCGCCCACGATCTCACGGTCACCGACATCGCGGCGTGGGTCTCCCATCCGGGCGGCCCCAAGGTGATCGAGGCGATCACCGCCGCCCTCGACCTGGGGCCGGACGCGCTGGAGTTGACGTGGCGCTCGCTGGCCGAGGTGGGGAACCTGTCCTCGTCGTCGGTGCTGCACGTGCTGCGCGACACCATCGCCAAGAAGCCTCAGGCCGGCCGGCCAGGTCTGCTGATGGCGATGGGGCCGGGCTTCTGCGCGGAGTTCGTGCTGCTGGGCTGGCGGTGACCAGATGCTGGCCTACACCGCGCTGATCGGCGCTGTCGCACTGGAACGCATCGCTGAACTGGTTGTCTCGCAACGTAATCTGCGGTGGAGCCGGCAGCGGGGCGGCGTGGAGTACGGCGCCGGGCACTATCCGGTGATGGTGGCGTTGCACACGGCGCTGCTGGCCGCCTGTCTGCTGGAGGCGGCACACCGGGAGTTCCTGCCCGCACTGGGGTGGCCGATGCTCGCTGTGGTGGTCGCCGCGCAGGGCTTGCGGTGGTGGTGTATCAGCACCCTCGGCCACCAGTGGAACACCCGCGTCGTCGTGGTGCCCGGCGCCGGCCGCGTCACGGGCGGACCGTACCGGTACGTTCGGCATCCGAACTATGTGGCCGTCATCGCCGAAGGAATCGCGCTGCCGCTGGTGCACACCGCCTGGATCACCGCTGTCGTGTTCACCGCACTGAACGCGGTTCTGCTCCACACCCGGATCACCTGCGAAGAGCAGGCTTTGGAGCGGCTGCCGTGATCGACCTGGCGGTGGCCGGGGGTGGGCCCGCGGGCCTGGCCACCGCGCTGGCCGCCGCCCGGCTCGGCCTGGAAACCGTGGTGATGGAACGACGGCAGGCGCCGATCGACAAAGCGTGCGGCGAGGGGCTGATGCCGCACACCGTTCGCCACCTCGCCGCGCTCGGCGTTTGTCCCGACGGAGTGCCGTTTCGCGGCGTCGCCTATCTCTGCGGCGCGCACACGGCCACCGCGACGTTCGACGACGGCCCGGGCCTCGGGGTGCGGCGCACCACCCTGCATCAGGCCATGCTGGACGCCGCCGAAGCGGCCGGGGTCCACATCATGAGCGGCTCGGTGGACTCGATCGACCAGGATCGAGACAGTGTGCTCCTCAACGGGATTCGAGCCCGATATCTGGCCGCCGCCGACGGCCTGCACTCGCCGATCCGGGCGCAGCTGGGGCTGCAGCGCCCCGGCGCAGGCCGGCGACGGTGGGGCCTGAGCCGCCACGTCGCCGTCGCGCCCTGGACCGACCGTGTCGAGGTGCACTGGGCCGCCGAGCCGGACGCCGGGGAAGCGTACGTGACACCGGTCGCCGACGACTGTGTCGGGGTGGCGATCCTGACCTCGCGCCGGGGTGGGTTCGATGATCACTTGGCAGCGTTTCCCGTTCTGCGCGAACGTCTCTCGGGGTCAGCACACGGTCCTGATCGTGCAGCGGGTCCGCTGCGGCAGCGGGTGGTGAGCCGGGTGGCGGGGCGGGTGATGCTCGTCGGTGACGCCGCCGGCTACGTCGACGCGTTGACCGGCGAAGGGTTGGGACTCTCGTTCGCCGCGGCCCGGGCACTCGCCGGGTGCGTGGCTGCCGACCGGCCCGAAGCCTATGATCGTCTCTGGCGCCGATCCACGCGTCGCTACCGCGTGATGACGTCGATGATGGTGCGCGCGAGCGGCTCTCCGGTGCGGCGCGCGATCGTCCCCGCCGCGCAAGCGCTGCCCACGCTGTTCGGCCGGGCGGTCAACCTACTCGCCCAGTAGCACCCCGGCGTCCCGGTAGCTCGACACCGAGTTGCGGCCCTGGCTCTTGGCGGCATAGAGCGCTTTGTCGGCGCGGTCGAGCAGATCGCGCACCGCCGCGTCGGTGTCCGGCACCGTCTGCCGCCACGGGCGAAGGGTCGCCACGCCGACGCTGACCGTCACCGTGCCCGTCGGGGCTGCGGCATGCGGTATCGCCAGCGAACGGATCGCCGTCACCAGTCCCGTCGCGAAACCGCCCGGGTCGTCGCACCCGGAGACGACGACCGCGAACTCCTCGCCGCCGTACCGCGCGGCGACGCACACGCTGGGATCGGCGAGGTGGGCCAGCACGTCGGCGATCTGTCTCAGACACACGTCACCGGCGCGGTGGCCATAGAGGTCGTTGAACGACTTGAAGTGGTCGATGTCGACGAACAGTGCGCTCACCTGCTCGCCGGCGTCGCAGGCCCGGACCCAGATGTCGCCGGCGCGCACGTCGAGCCCGCGGCGGTTGGCGAGTCCGGTCAGTGGGTCGGTGTTCACCATGTCGGTGAGCGATTCCTGCACCTCACGCTCCAACGTGACATCGCGCATGATCGCTGCGGTCAGGCCGTCTGCCGTGCGCCGGCTGTGCAGCACGTACCAGCCCCATGATTCGTCGGACCGCCGGACGCGGAAGGGTTCCGAGGTACCTGGGAAGGCGGCCGGGAAGCCGACGAGCGCCGCGCGGTCGTCGGGGTGAACGTGGTCCAGCCACGCCGACTTGTCGATGGGTCCGTCGGGGATGTCGAGGATCTCGTGGCCCTCGCTGGCACGGTGCAGCACGGTGCCGTCGGAGTCGACGAGAATCACCACATCGCCGGTGAGGTCCGCGATCAGCTCGTAGGCTTTGTGGCTCACGTCCGCCAGCGCCGCCAGCCGCATCCGGTCCTCGAGCGCGGCCGCGATCAGCACCAGCATCGTGAACGCGCCCAGCACGAACACCTGGACCGAGATCATCGCCTGACCGGCATCGCCGATCGACAGCGCGAACGGGCCGTGGCCGGCGAACGTGCCACCCAGCACCATCGCCGAGCCGACCGCCATCGCGGCGAACGCGGCCGCGATGCCCGAGCGGATCAGCACCAGCAGCACGGGCAGGCAGGACAGGTACACCAGCACGAAGCTCGACATCCTCGCCGACGCCGCGCACGACACCGTCGTGACCGCGATCATCGCCGTGAACCACGCCGCGTCGCGCCAGGTGTGCCGACGCGCGTAGTGCCGCCACCGAAGCATCAGAGGTACCAGGAATGCGATGCCGACGGCCTCGGTGAGAGACCATGCTGCGGCCGCGTGGAGCAGCTCTCCCGGTCGCGTGCCGACCTCGCCGTTGAGTACCAGTCCGGCGACACCGATCGGGCTCGCCAGCGCCGGCGCGAGGTAGACCCCGTAGAGCAGGAACCGCTGCCAGCTGCGCAGCGAGTCGCTGCGCCCGGCCACCCAGTCCTGGTCGCGGTGCAGCATCGCCGCGGCGAACACCACCGCCACCAGCGTCGACACCAGCCCGATCTCGGGGGCGATCCCCAGTACCAGCCGGGCCGGGATGACCTGCACCGCGAAGAAGGCCATCAGGTACACCGGCCACTGCTTGCGCGGAGAGGTCAGCAGTGCGACCAGCTGCGGCGCGACCGCGGGCCACACCATCGCGTAGGACCAACTGTCCAGGTACACCAGCCCGCGGACCGCGAAGCAGGTGAGGCCGACGGCCAATGTCCAGCCGAGCAGCCGCGGAAGAGGCGGTACCGCACCAGCATGACGCGTCCCCCCGGGGTGCGCGTCCGTCGCCATCGGAACAGTCAACCGCGTCAATAACGGCAGCGCCAACGTTTGCGCACAACCGTCTCAGGGGTGGCGTTCACGATCAGGATTCATTGCCGAAACATGGACCCGCCAGAATGGCCCGCGTGACTGACCTCGTCAACGCTCCCTCCGACCAGTCCGCCCAGGTGAACGGCGCTGCGCCCGGCCCGACCGGGCAGACCAGGACCGGCATGACCGCCGATGCGCTGCGCGCCGCGGTCACCGACCACCTGGTGTACTCGATCGCCCGCCCGCCCGCGGTGCTGCAGCCCGAGCACTACTACCGCGCGCTGTCGCTGGCGGTGCGCGATCGGATGCAGAAACGCTGGATGGCGACTACGCAGGACTGGTTGGACCTGTCGGCGAAGGTCACCTGCTACCTGTCGGCGGAGTTCCTGATGGGGCCGCAGCTGGGCAACAATCTGCTCAATCTCGGCATCGAGAGGGAGGCCCGGCAGGCCATGGCCGACCTCGGCCAGGACCTCGACGAGATCCTCGACTGCGAGGGTGAGCCGGGGCTGGGCAACGGCGGCCTGGGCCGGCTGGCTGCCTGCTACCTGGACTCGCTCGCGACGCTCGAACGGCCGTCGATCGGCTACGGCATCCGGTACGAATTCGGCATCTTCACCCAGGAGATCCAGGACGGCTGGCAGATCGAGAAGACCGACAACTGGCTGGTGCGTGGCAACCCGTGGGAGATCGACAAGCCCGACGCCAGCTACCTCGTCAACTGGGGCGGCCACACCGAGACCTACGAGGATCTGACCGGCAGGCTGCGGGTGCGGTGGGTGCCGCAGCGGGTGCTCAAGGGCGTCTCGTACGACACGCCGGTGCAGGGCTACGGGGTCAACACCTGCAACACGCTGACGCTGTGGAGTGCCCGCGCCGTCGAATCGTTCGCCCTCGATGCGTTCAACAGCGGCGACTTCTACAAGGCCGTCGATCAGGAGGTGGTGTCCGAGACCGTCTCCAAGGTGCTCTACCCCAATGACGAACCGGAGGCGGGCAAGCGGCTGCGCCTGCTGCAGCAGTACTTCTTCGTCACGTGCTCGCTGCAGGACATCCTCGACATCCACCTCGAGCGCGCGGGCCTGCCGCTGTCAGCACTGCCCGACAAGTGGGCGATCCAGCTGAATGACACCCACCCTTCGATCGCGGTGGCCGAGCTGATGCGGCTGCTGATCGACGAGCACCACCTGGCGTGGGAGGACGCCTGGGATCTGACGGTGCGGACATTCGGCTACACCAACCACACGCTGCTGCCCGAGGCGCTGGAGACGTGGCCGCTGCATCTGTTCGGGGAGGCGCTGCCGCGCCACCTCGAGCTGATCTACGAGATCAACGAGCGCTTCCTCGCCGAGGTGCGTGACAGGTTCCCCGGCGACGAGGAGCGGGTGGCGCGCATGTCGCTGATCGGGGAGGACGGCGGCAAGTCGGTGCGGATGGCCCATCTGGCCACCGTCGGCAGCCACGCCGTCAACGGGGTCGCCGCGCTGCACTCGGAGCTGCTGAAAGCCAGTGTGCTGAAAGACTTCTACGAGATGTGGCCGGAGCGCTTCGGCAACGTCACCAACGGTGTCACCCCGCGGCGGTTCCTCGCACTGTCCAATCCGGGGCTGCGTGGGCTGCTCGACGAGGCGATAGGCCCCGGGTGGTTGACCGATCTGGAGCGGCTGCACGGCCTCGAATCGTTCATCGGCGATGCCGCGTTCCGGGAGCGGTGGCGAGAGGTCAAGCGGGCCAACAAGTCCCGGCTCGCTGAGTACGTGCATTCGACGACGGGCATCGAGCTCGACCCGCTGTGGATGTTCGACGTGCAGGTCAAGCGCATCCACGAGTACAAGCGCCAGCATCTGATGGTGCTGCACATCGTGGCGCTCTACCACCGCCTGAAGACGAACCCGGGCCTGGCGATCCCGCCTCGGGTGTTCCTGTTCGGCGGGAAGGCGGCACCCGGTTACTTCATGGCCAAGCGGATCATCAAGCTGATCACCGCGGTCGGCGCGACCATCAACAACGATCCCGACGTCAACCGCTTCCTCAAAGTGGTGTTCCTGCCGAACTTCAACGTCAAGAACGCGCACCTGGTATATCCGGCGGCCAATCTCTCCGAGCAGATCTCGACCGCGGGCAAGGAAGCCTCGGGCACCGGCAACATGAAGTTCATGATCAACGGGGCGCTGACGATCGGGACGCTCGACGGCGCGAACGTCGAGATCCGCCAGGAGGCCGGTGCGGAGAACTTCTTCTGCTTTGGGCTGACCGAAGATCAGGTCCAGGCGGTCAAGGCGGACGGGTACCGGCCGCAGAGCTACGTCGAGCGCGATCCGGAACTGGCCTCCGTGCTGGAACTCATCGCTGCGGGCACGTTCACCCACGGCGACACCGAGGTGCTGCGGCCCGTCGTGGACAACCTCATCGCCCACGATCCCTTCCTGGTGCTCGCCGACTACCGGTCCTATGTCGATCAGCAGGCCGAGGTGTCGCGGGTGTGGCTCGACGACGAGGTGTGGACGCGGATGTCGATTCGCAACACCGCCCGCAGCGGGATGTTCTCGTCGGACCGCGCGATCCGCGAGTACTGCGACGAGATCTGGGGCGTGGGCCCGATGAGTGTCGACCTCTAGCGACCTCGGGGCCGGGCGGCGAGACGGCACAGCACCCCGAAGTGATCAGACGGGAAGATCCGCGGGAGCGACGGTGCGATCGGTTCGAGGCCGAGCAATCGGATCTCAATGGGTTGCCACCTCTGACTTTTCACGAGGACACGGTCGAATCGGACGTGTCGGTGCTTGTTCTTCATGTCGTAGCGCATGAGGTTGATCGACGTGTCCTCGGTGAAGCCCGGCTCACCCGGCCGTAGCTGCGGCCACACATCCCGATAGGTCGGGTCGAGCGCGCCGTTCTCGATCTCGCGCAGGTTGAAGTCGCCGAGGAGCACGACATCGGAGTCTGCGGCCACGGCACGGAACAGGCGGGACAGCTGTCGGGCCCGCAACGTCCTTGCGGCCTTACCGCTTTCGAGGTGCACGCTGCCGATCACGAGATCGCGTCCGTTGACGGTGAATCGAGCCGTCAGATACCCGCGGTTCAGGCGAGTCGGCAACCGGGTGTAGGTGCACTCCTGCACCGGGAGCCGCGCCAGCATGAGCATTCCGTAGTTGTGGTCGCCGACCACCGCTGCGCGACGATAACCCTGCCGTATCCAGGTCTGCCCGAGGAACACAGCGAGCGCCGCCTCGGTCACCTCCTGAAAGACCATGACGTCGGGGCGTTCTCGGGACAGCAGCTCGGCGATCGCCTGGTAGCGCTGCTTCCGGTGGAGCTCGTTGAACCAGATGTTGAACGTCGCCACCGTCAGGTGAGTCCGGTCCACCGGTCCGCCGCTGTCGTGATCACTCCACCGGCCGGCGTCGGGATCGTAGCGCCCGACCGGCACGGCGACACGCCGCCTGCGAAGAAACCCGAACAGCATCACCCGCCAAGGCTTCCACACCGAATATCCGGTGGCGGCCGGTCCATCCGTTCTGTCAGCCTGGGCCCATGGTCGACAGGGACGTCTTCGCCGCGGACGGCGTCGTCAAGATCGCCGGGGCAGCACCGCGCGACGTCGCCGATGCCGCCCGCGAGCAGCTCTCGGCGCAGCTCGGCGCGGCGGCCTGGACGCAAACCGTCGTGTGGCTGGCCGACCTGACCGGCGCCGGCCCGTGCGGTGAGGTCGCCCGCAGCCCGGCACTCGCCGACGCACTCAATGCGATCTGCGGCGAGGGCGGTTGGACGCCGCGCGGTGCGTTGGGGAATGTGCCGGTGCGGTTTCCGGTGTCACCGCCCGCCGATGACCGCGGCTGGCACATCGACCTCAACACTTCGGGTGAGGACGGCACCTGGGTGGTCACGAACCGGCCGCGCACGCTTCTGGTGCTGACGCTGCTGTCGGAGGTGACGATCGATGATGCGCCCACCCGCATCCGGGTCGGCTCGCACCGCGACACCGCCCGCGTGCTCGGCGATGCGCCGCTGGATGCGGTCGACGCCGCGGCCCGCGCCGAACCCGCCAGCGCTCACCGGCCGGTACGGCACGCCACCGGCGTTCCCGGTGACATGTACGTCCTGCATCCGTTGACCGTGCACGCCGCCGACGTCCACCGCGGCAGCACACCACGCTTCATGGCGCAGGGCCCCGTGCTGCTGACCGGTCCGCTCACTTTCTAGCGGAACCCGCTTTCGAGCGCACGCAACAGCCTCAGCGTCGACGCGATGTCGTGTTCTTCACCGGACGCCGCGAGAGCGTTGCCGAGCAGCGTCGCCCAGATCCCGCGCAGCCGGGTCAGGTTCTCCGCCGCCCGGCGGGTCGAGCGCAACACGACCTGACGGCTGTCGGCCGGGTCGGCCGATCGGCGCACGAGCCCCTTGGCCTCGAGGTCGCGCAGCGCCCGACTCAGGTTGCTGCGCTGCAAACCCGTTCCTGTAGCGACGGTGCCTGCGCTGACGTCGGGGTGGTGGTCGATGTAGCGCAGCACCGTCACCTCGGTCGCCGACAGTTCGACGACGTCGGGGTCTGCCGCGGCCTGCGACTTGATCGCACGCGCGACCGTCATGACGGCGTCGGCGAGGTCCGCGAGTTGCTCGGCGCGGGGCTGGCGGGCTTGCACGAACTCACCCTACCTGATAGTTATTTATTGATAATTATATTCTGATAATCAGTTTGGGAGAACCGATGACCTCCACCGTCGTCACCCCGGCACGCCGAAAAGCGCCGCAGATCACCGGCGGGCTGCTCGTCACGCTCGCGTTGCTGTCGGCGGTCGCGCCGTTCGCCACCGACCTCTACCTGCCCGCCTTTCCGCAGATGGTCGGTGACTTGCACACCTCTGCGACCAATGTGCAGCTCACCCTCACCGCGTTCCTGCTCGGCCTGGCGGCGGGCCAGCTGCTGTTCGGTCCGCTCTCGGATCGTTACGGGCGTGTCAAGCCGCTGGTGTGCGGTGCCGCGGTGTGTGTGCTCGCCAGCGTTGTCGCCGTCTTCGCGCCGACTATCGAGGTGCTGGTCGCGGCGCGTCTCGCGCAGGGGCTCACGGGTGCGGCGGGCATGGTGATCGGTCGGGCGATCATCTCGGATCTGGCCACGGGACGGGATGCGGCACGGGCTTTCAGCCTGATGATGATCGTCGGCGGTATCGCCCCGATCGCCGCGCCGCTGGCGGGCGGCTTCCTGGTGCAGCCGCTGGGCTGGCGCGGTGCGCTCGCGGTCATCCTGGCCCTCGTCGTCGCCATGCTCGTCGCTGCGTTGGTCGTGATTCGCGAAACCCACACCGAGGAACGACGCACTGCGTTACGCGCGACCAGGGCCACCCAGGGCTCTCCGCTGCGGGACCTCGTGCGACGCGAATATCTCGGCCATCTGGTGGCTTTCGGCTTCGCGTTCGCCGTGATGATGGCCTACATCTCGGCGTCGCCGTTCGTCTACCAGACGATGATGGGCCTCAGCTCGGCGCAGTACGGAGCGATGTTCGGGGTCAACGCCTGCGGGCTGCTGCTGATGAGTGCGACGAGCGCACGGCTGGCCGCTCGTGTCGAGCCGCGCACGCTGGCCGGCGCTGGCCTTGCGCTCATCCTGACGGCCGGCATCGCGGTGCTGACGCTCGCGGCAGCCGGGGTTCCCGCGGGCTGGCTCGCGCTGCCGCTGTTCTTCGCGGTCGCGGGCATGGGCCTGATCTTCGGCAACACCACCGCGCTGGCGCTGTCCGCTGCGCCGAGGGCCGCAGGCACCGCGTCCGCGCTGCTCGGCGCCACACAGTTCGGGCTCGCCGCCGTGGTGTCGCCCCTGGTCGGCCTCGGCGGCGAGCACACCGCGACACCGCTGGGCATCGCGATGGTGTGCGCTGCCGCTGTGGCCGTCGCGGGCTTCCTCGCGGCCCGCCGGTAGCGACCTGGGCGCGGGTGGATAACAACACGATCACCGGCGCGCGCGCCCTCGAGCTCAGGGCCATCAGCGCGGATAGGTTCGCGCGCGTGATCTCTTTGGGCCAGCGGTTCCGTCGCGTCGCCGTCGCGGCGCTGCTCGCCGTCACCGCGCTGTCCGTCACCCCGCAGGCGCACGCGTTCTCCCGGGAGGGCCTGCCGATCGAGCAGCTGGACGTGCCGTCACCGTCGATGGGCCGCACGATCCGTGTCGAATTCCAGGGCGGTGGCCCGCATTCGGTGCTGCTTCTCGACGGCCTGCGCGCCCAGGACGACTTCAACGGCTGGGACATCAACACCGCCGCGTTCGAGTGGTTCCACGAGTCCGGGGTGTCGGTGATCATGCCGGTCGGTGGGCAGTCCAGTTTCTACGCCGATTGGTACCGGCCGGCGAAGAACCGCACCGGCGTGCTGACCTACAAGTGGGAGACGTTCCTGACCAACGAGCTGCCGACGTGGCTCGCCGCCAACCGGGGGCAGGATCCGTTCGGCAATGCCGTTGTCGGACTGTCGATGTCGGGGGGTGCGGCGTTGACGATGGCGGCTTACTACCCGCGTCAATACAAGTTCGCGGCCTCGCTGTCGGGCTATCTGGCTCCGTCGCAGAAATTCTGGCCGCCGCTCATCGACATCGCGATGCAGGACGCCGGCGGCTTCGACTCGTTCGATATGTGGGGTCCATCCGGGTCACCGGCCTGGAAGCGGGCCGATCCGATGCTCAACATCAATCGGCTCGTCGCCAACCGCACCGCGCTGTGGGTCTACTGCGGCAACGGCGTCGCCTCCGACCTGGACACCGGGACGGACCTGGGTATCAACCTCAGTGCGGGCTCGCTGGAGACGATCACGATCGCGACCAACAAGGAGTTCCGCGACAAGTACATCGCCGCGGGCGGGCGCAACGCGATTTTCAACTTCCCGCCCAACGGCACCCACAGCTGGGGGTACTGGGGCGCGCAACTGCAGCAGATGAAACCCGACATCGTGCGGCTTTTGGCCCCGCCGCCTCCGCCACCGCCACCGGCTCCGCTGCCCCCTCCTCCGCCGGCACCGCCGCCGCGCTGATCACTTCAGGTGCGGGTCCAGCAGGGTCGACCAGGCGTTGTCCAGCTGGTTCCATTCGTCGGCGCAGCCGTCGGCACGGCCTTCGGGCAGCTGGCCAGACGTCACCAGGTCGGCACCGGCCTCGGGGTCGGCGCCGTAGATCCAGCACTGCAGGTTGAACATCCGCGTCTCGTCGAGTGAGTGCACGTCCGCGAAGTCGGCGGCCCCGAGCTCCTGACGCTCGGCGCCGGATGCTTCAAAGGTGCTGGCGAAATCCTTGACGGCCTTGACGGATTCGGGGTCGGGTTTGCCGTCGTCGCCGGGCTGCAGCAACACGAACGCCGCGAGTTGGTCGGCGACGTCTTCCTCACGGCCGGTGATCGGCAGATCGTAGATGCTGATCGCCATGTGACCGACCTCGTGATAGAACGTCGCGTACTCGGAGTTGACGGCCGCCGCCGTCGGGTCCGGATCGCCCAGCGCGGTGAACACCTTCTTGGCCGAATCCGCGTCCTCGTAGCACAGCGTGATGCTGTTGGCTCCCGCGTCCCAGAACGCATTCGGCTCGTCACACTGTGCCCCCCGCAGCGTGATGTCGTATGGCAGATACAAGGACTCGTTCATGTCGGCGGCGAGGTCGTCGAGCACCGTGTTGTCTTCGAGCAGCGCACGTCCCGCGGCGGCGTCGGGCGTCGTCGCGTCCTCGTAGGTGACGATCATCCTGCCGTCACCCTCAGAGCCCTCAGAGCCCTCAGACCCCTCGGTGCCGTCTCCGGCCTGCGGCTCCTGCGGGGCCCCCGAGGCTTTCGCGGCGGGAGGCGACTCCCCCGATGACTGGGGCGGCGTCGGACTGCTGCTGCAACCCGCGACAAGCCCGACGGACAACAACACGATCCCCCACACGCGCATGGTGCATACCGTTGCACACGGGCAGGCCTGCGGAGGTCGGTTGCGACAAACCCGTCAGCCGGCGGGGACGAGCTCGAAGATCGGGATGACGCGGTCGGTCCGCTTCTCGTACTCACCGAACCCCGGCGCCTGCTCGACCACGCGGGGGTAGAGGCGGTCGCGTTCCTCGCGCGGCAGCTCACGGGCCCGCACCGGCCGCGGCGGATCGGAGCCGATCTCGACCTGGGCCTCAGGATGCGCGCGAATGTTGAACGCCCACGCCGGATCTGAGTCCCTGCCCGCCGCGGACCCGACGATGTAGATGGCATCGTCGAACTCGAAGTAGGCCACCGGGTTGACGCGTTCCTCACCACTCTTGGCGCCGGTCGAGGTCAACAGCAGCAGCGGAAAGCCTTCGAACTGACCGCCCACCTTGCCGCCGTTGGCCCGGAACTCGTCGATGTTGCGCTGGTTGAAGTCGCGCTCTCCGCTCATCTCATCGGCCATACCTCGATCGTATGGCGGCGCGCGCCACTCCGGACGAGGATGGCCGGCATGGATCACGTCACCTTCATCCCGACCGTCGACCAGATGGCATACACCTTCGGCGGCGCGGCACCTGTCTTGAGGATCACGCCGCCGACGGTGCTGACGCTGTGGACCGAGGACGCCTACGGAGGCCGGATCACCAGCGCCGCGGATGTCGCGACCACCGCGTTGGACACCGAGGACCTCAACCCGCAGACCGGACCGTTCTGGATCGAGGGCGCCGAACCCGGCGACACGCTCGTCGTCCATCTGGTCGACCTGACGCCCGCGCGCACGTGGGGCGCGTCCACGCTGATTCCGTTCTTCGGCGGGCTGACCAGCGTCCCGGCCAGCCCGACGCTGCAGGACCCGCTCCCCGAACGCACCTACATCTACGAGTACGACTCCGCGTCCGGCACGGTCGCATTCTCCGCGCACGGCAGCGACTTCGAGCTCGCGCTGCCGGCCAACCCGATGCTCGGCACCGTCGGTGTCGCACCCGCCCGCCGCGAGGTGCGGACCTCGCTGGTGCCCGACGTGTTCGGCGGCAACATGGACACCCCGGAGATGCGGGCGGGCGCGACCTGCTACCTGCGGGTCAACGTCCCCGGCGCCCTGTTCTCCCTCGGCGACGGCCACTACCGGCAGGGCGAGGGCGAGTCCTGCGGCACCGCGGTCGAGGGTGCGATGAATGTGACCGCGATCGTCGGGCTGGTGAAGGGCGGCGGGCCGGCGTGGCCGCGGATCGAGACCGACACGCATCTGATGTGCGTCGGCTCGGGCCGCCCGCTGGAGGAGGCGTGGCGCGCCGGCCAGGTCGAGATGATCACCTGGCTCGGCGAGCTGTACGGCCTGGACCGCCTCGACGCCTACCAGCTGCTGACCCAGATCTCGCTCGCACCGATCGCCAACGTCGTCGACACGAACTACAGTTCGGTCACCAAGATCGACAAACGGTTATTGCCTGCCGCGGCCGCCTTCGGCGGTGTGCATCAGGAGATGCGTTCGGCAGCAATCGGTTTGGGCACTATCACCTACTAGGAGGACGCGCATGGATCTCGGGCTGGCGGGAAAGCGCTTCGCGGTCACGGGCGGGACCCGCGGCATCGGCCGGGCGGTCGTGGAGGGTCTGCTCGCCGAGGGCGCCACCGTCGCCTATTGCGCACGGACACCCGAGGCGGTCGCCGACACGCAGGAGGAACTGGGGTCGAAAGCCGAAGGCTCGGTCGTCGACGTGGGCGACACGGCGGCCCTGACCGCGTGGGTGCAGGCGACGGCCGAGGCGTTCGGTGGGCTCGACGGGGTGGTCGCGAACGTCAGCGCGCTGGCGATCCCGGAGTCGCCGGAGAACTGGCGGACGACGTTCGAGGTCGACCTGATGGGCACGATCGGTCTGGTCGACGCGGCGCTGCCCCATCTGCTGGCGAGCGAATCCGGTTCCATCGTCACGATTTCCAGCGTGTCGGGCCGCGAGGTGGATTTCGCGGCCGGCCCCTACGGCACGATGAAGGCGGCGATCATTCACTACACGCAGGGCCTGGCTTACAAGCTCGCCGCCCAGGGCGTCCGCGCCAACACCGTCAGCCCCGGCAACACGTACTTCCCCGGCGGGGTGTGGCCGACGATCGAGACCGAGAACCCGGCGCTGTTCGCCGAGGCGCTCGCGCTGAACCCGACCGGCCGGATGGCCACGCCGCAGGAGGTCGCCAACGCGGTGGTGTTCCTGAGCAGCTCGGCCGCCAGCTTCATCACCGGCACCAACCTCGTGGTCGACGGAGCGCTGACGCGCGGCGTGCAGTTCTGACCGTCCGTCAGTGCGGCTGGTCGGCACCGTCGAGTCGGAAGCCGACCTTCAGTGCCACCTGGAAATGAGCGACAGCGCCGTCTTCGAGATGACCCCGGATGGTGGTCACCTCGAACCAGTCGAGGCCGTGCAGGGTTTCCGATGCCCGGGAGATGGCGTTGGTGATCGCGTCATCGATGCCCGTCGACGATGTGCCGACGATCTCGACGACCCGGTAGATGTTGTCGCTCATCACTTTCCTTTCAGCAGCGGAAGCTGTGCACGACCAATCTGCTATCTCGGACGCCTGTACGCACCACATCGACGCACGGTGATTTCACCCCAGTCCGCGCAGCAGCACTGCCAAACCGAACTCGAACGCGTCGTCGGCGCGCTGCGGTTTGGGCGCTCCGGTTTCCAGTGCGGCGGCCAGCTCCGGCCCGACTTCGGCGCGATGGCGCCATGGTTGGTCGGGTGCGGCGACGTCGAGCGCGGATCCCAGCACGTAGGAGTCCACCAGCGTGATCGACCGCAGGGTGTCGGCGGGGTCGAAGCCGGCCCGGGTGAGCGTGGCCGCCAGCGCGTTGTACATCGTGATCGCATGCGGGCTGTTCACCGCGTACTCGGTGAGCAGCGGGATCAGTTGCGGGTAGCGGGCGAAGCTGCGCCGGTAGGAGCGCGCGATGTCGGCGACCACGTCGCGCCACGGCCGCTGCGGATCGTCGAGGGGCAGTTCGACATCGGACATCGCCCGCTCGCGGAGCAGTTCCACGACGTCGTCGCGTCCGCTGACGTGGTTGTACAGCGAGGACGGCCGCACCCGAAGCTTGCGCGCTACCCCCGCGATCGTGAAGCCGCCGGTGCTGATCACCAGCTCCAACGCGGCCTCGGCGATCCGCTCAGTGGACAGCAGAGGCGTCCGAGGTCGGCCCACGTCGTGCTCCCCTCTTGCACGGTCGAGTGACTCAGTCCACAATAAACGAACTTCATTCGTTTTAGGAGCTCGATGATCAATCTCTTCACTGGTGGCGTGGTGTGGACGGGCCGCGAGGACACCGACGCAGTCCTCGTCGTCGACGGCATCGTGACCGCCCTGGGGGATGACGCGAGAGCTCAAGCAGGACAAGCAGAAACGATCGACCTCGAGGGCGGCTTCCTGATGCCGTCGTTCGGCGACGGGCACGCCCATCCGCTCTACGGCGGTCTGGAAGCGGTCGGGCCGGCGGTGCGGCCGTGCACCTCGGTCGACGAGATTGTGCTCGCGGTCAAGCAGTATGCCGAGGATCATCCCGACGAGGAGTGGATCGTCGGCGCCTCCTACGACGGCAGCCTCGCCCCCGGCGGGTTGTTCGATGCGCGCTGGCTCGACGCGGCCGTGCCGGATCGTCCGGTGGTGTTGCGCGCCTGGGATTACCACACGGTGTGGTGCAACACCGCCGCACTGCAGCGCGCTGGCATCACCGCCGACACTCCCGATCCGGTCCTCGGCGAGATCCCGCATCGCGCGGACGGGTCGGTGCTCGGCACGCTGCGCGAGTGGGGTGCAACCGATCTCGTGATGAACGTGATGCCCGCCCGCGACGAGGAGGTCCGCATCGGCGCGCTCGGCACCGCCGCGGACTACTACCTCGCCCGCGGTGTGACGTGGGTGCAGGACGCCTGGGTCGAACCGGCCGACGTCGCCACCTACGTCGAGGCCGCCCGTCGCGGCGCCCTGCGGATGCGGTTCAACCTGGCGCTCTACGGCGATCCCCGCCACTTCGACAGCCAGGTCGGCCATTTCGCCGAGCAGCAGCGCCTGGTGGCCGAGGCCGGTAACCCGTTGCTCACGGCCAACACCGTCAAGTTCTTCGCCGACGGGGTGGTGGAGAACGAGACCGGCGCCCTACTGCAGCCGTACTGCTCGGGCATGCACGCGCACGAGAACCGCGGGATGCGGAACTGGGAGGGCGACTCACTGGCCGAGGCGGCTCGTCGCGCCGACGAACTCGGCCTGCAGATCCACATCCACGCGATCGGCGACGCGGCGGTGCGGCAGGCTCTCGATGCCATCGAACATGTTGTGGCGCAGAACGGTCCGCGCGATCGCCGGCCGGTGATCGCGCACTGCCAGCTGATCGACGACGCCGACCTGGCCCGGTTCGCCGCGCTCGGAGTCATCCCGAACATGCAGCCGCTGTGGGCGCAACTCGATGCGCTGATGACGGTGCTGACGGTGCCCCGGTTGGGCACCGAACGTGCGGACCGCCAGTACCCGATCCGCACGCTGGACACCTCCGGCGCACCGCTGGGCTTCGGCTCGGACTGGCCGGTGTCCTCGGGCGCCCCGCTCGACGGCATCGCCGTGGCGGCGTCACGACGCACTTCCGCGGGTGAGCCGGAGGGTGGCTGGACGCCGCACGAGATCCTGCCGGTGGAGCGCGCGCTGTCGGCGTATACCGCCGGCGTTGCGAATCAGGCGTTCGCCGATAACGATTGGGGCGTTATCGCCCCGGCAGCCAGCGCCGACCTGGTATGGCTGGACCGCGACCCACGGGCCGTGCCGCCGCTGGAGCTTCCCGGTGTCGGCATCCGCGCCACCTACCTGCGCGGCGCACCGGCCTACCGGGCCGAGAACGGAGAGAACTGACATGAGCACAGATTCGGGCGCGTTCCTCGCCGACCCCAACGAGGGTCATCTGAAACGGGCACTGGGCCTGCCGTCGCTGGTGCTCTTCGGCCTCGTCTACATGGTGCCGCTGACCGTGTTCACCACCTACGGCATCGTGACCGAGACCTCCGGCGGCCGGGTGCCGACGTCCTACGTGGTGACCACCATCGCGATGATCTTCACCGCGCTGTCGTACGCCCGGATGGCCGGCGCGATCCCGGTCGCGGGTTCTGCCTACACGTACACGCAGCGGACGTTCGGCGCTCCCTTCGGTTTCCTGGCCGGCTGGTCGCTGCTGCTCGATTACCTGTTCCTGCCGATGCTCAACTATCTGGTGATCGGGCTGTACCTGAACGCCGCCGTGCCGGCGCTTCCCGCGTGGGTGATCGTGCTCGTCTCCATCGCGATCGTCACGGTGCTCAACATCGTCGGCATCGTGTCGGTGGCGCGGGCCAACTTCCTGATCATCGCGATCCAGGCGATTTTCATCGTGGTGTTCGTGGCGCTGGCGCTGTCGAAGATCAGCGGCTACGGCACGGTCGACTTGATGGCGCCCTTCACCGGTGACGGCAGTGCGGGCGGCATGAACCCCGTCCTGGCCGGTGCCGCGATCCTGTGCCTGTCGTTCCTGGGCTTCGACGCCGTGTCGACGTTGTCGGAGGAGGCGCGCGACGCCAAACGCACCGTGCCGCAGGCGATCATGATCGCGACCGTCGTCTCCGGGATCATCTTCATCGTGCTGTCCTACGTCTCGCAGCTGGTGTTCCCGTCCAACCAGTTCGAATCCGTCGACACCGGCTCGACAGACGTGATGCTCGCGGCGGGCGGTTCGTTCGTCAACACGTTCTTCACGGCCGCCTACGTCGCCGGCGCCCTCGGTTCAGCACTGACCTCGCAAGCGTCGGTCGCGCGCATCCTGTTTGCGATGGGCCGCGACGGCATTCTGCCGCGCAAGGTCTTCGGGCACGTGTCGGTCAAGTTCAGCACACCGGTGTACGCCATCATCACGATCAGCGTCATCTCTCTGCTCGCCCTGGTGATCGATCTCGCGATCCTGGCGTCGGTGGTCAGCTTCGGTGCGCTGGTGGCGTTCTCGGTGGTCAACCTGTCGGTGATCAAGCACTACTTCGTCGATCAGCGGGAGCGCAACGTCATCCTCAACGTGGTGCTGCCGGCCATCGGCTTCCTGCTGACGGTGTGGTTGTGGACCAGCCTGTCCGGGGAAGCCCTGACGATCGGGTTGATCTGGCTCGCGGTCGGTGTCGTCTGGCTCGCGGTGGTCACGCGCGGCTTCCGGCGGCCCACCCCGGTTCTCGATCTGGACGAGACCGGATCACTCACCGAGAGCGACAGGGCGCGCTGATTCGGCGCTGTACTGCGACCACGAACCGGGGAACAACGCCGCATCCACCCCGACCGAGGCGAGGGCGGCGACGACGACGGACGCGGTGACCCCGGACCCGCAGTAGACGGCGGGGCGTGCGCCCACGCCGCCCAACCGCGAGCTGAGGTCATCGCGCAGCGTCCCGTCCGCGGCGAGCAGGCTGGTGCTGGGCACGTTGCGGGCGCCGGGGATGTGACCGGCCACGGGGTCGACGGGTTCGCTCTCGCCGCGGAAGCGTTCGGGGGCGCGAGCATCGATCAGCATCGCAGCTGCGGCCGCCTCGTCGGCCGTCACCGTCGGCAGCGCACCGTGGTACAGGTCGTCGTGCGCCACCGTGACGTCACCGGGTGCGACGGCCTCAACGCCCGAGCGTAATTCGCCGCGCCACGCGGCCAGACCGCCGTCGAGGATGCGCACGTCCGGAATGCCGGCGGCGGTCAGCACCCACCACGCCCGCGCCGATCCGGCGCGGTTCCAGTCGTCGTAGACCACCACCGGGACCCCGGTGCGCACCCCCCAGCGCCGGGCGGCCGCCTGAACCGCGGGCCCTGACGGCAACGGATGCCTGCCTCGGCCGCTGACGCTGTGGTCGGTCAGGTCGTCGTCGAGCGACACGTACACCGCGCCGGGCAGGTGGGCGTGCGCATAGGCCGCACTGCCGTCGGGTTCGGGAAGCGACCACCGGACGTCGAGCAGCGTGACGGGCGCGCCACGTTCGAGCATCCCGGCCAGTTCGTCAGCGGTGATGAAGACTTGGCTCATCGCTGCGCCGCCAGCGCCAGGACTTCGTCGGCCGACGGCGGGCTCGACGGGTGGAAGGACAGGCACCACGGTTCGACGACGCGGTGGAACGACTCCCCCTCGGTGGCGACGTAGAAATTGCCGGCCCGCAGCCGGCTGATGTCGTCGACCAGTCCGCCCTTGGCCCTGGCCATTTCGCGGGCCGTCTCGATCTGGGCGGGCGCGTTGAGCAGGCCGTAGAACTGCGTGGCGGCGTTGCCAGGGATGTTCAGGTTCAGCCCCTTGGGTGCCTGCGTGGCGAACACCAATCCCAGACCGTACTTGCGGGCCTGGGATGACAACGCCAGGGTGCTGCGTGTGCATGCGGTGAAACCTCGTGCCGGAGCGAAGTTCTGCGCCTCGTCCATGACGAGCAGACCGCCGAGCGGCCGGTCACCCGCGGGGTTGCGTTTGATCCACGCGAACAGCGCCATCTGCAACTGGTTGACGAAGCTCTGCCGCTGTTCGTCGGACGGCAGCCCGATCATGCTGATCACCGACACCCGCGCGCGGTAACCGTCCGACGGCGTCAGCAGGACCCCGGGGTCGACGGGGGTGCCCGTGCCGCCGAACAGCGGGTCGTTCACCATCGCGGCGCGCAGGTTCTGGGACAGGTCGCCGGCGATCTCGTGCGCACCGGCCATGTTGCTGACGTCCTCGGGCAGATCGGCCAGCAGACGGACGAAGCCGGCCAGCGTCGGCTCGGGAGTCCTGCCGTAGTGCTGCAATGCTTCTCGTAGTACAGCCCGGGCGCGGGTGGCCTTCTGCGTCTTGCCGGTGATCAGCGCCTGCGGTTCCAGCGCCGAGCATGCCGCTTCGACGGCCTCGAAGAACTCGTCGTGGTCGTCGACGACGCTGCCGAAGTCGGGCAGCGGCTGGAAGCTCAGCGGGCGGCCGCTGGTGCGCCGCGGCGTCCAGATCGTCACCTCGGTGGAGCGCAGATACTCCTCGGCGCGGTCGTCGTCGGCACGCTGCCAGCCGTCGGGCTTCTGCGGCCACCCGGTCCCGAGCCGGGAGAGGTCGTTGTTCGGGTCCAGCACGATCGAGGACACACCGCGCAGCGCGCACTCCTCGACCAGCCGGCGGATCAGCACGGTTTTGCCCGATCCCGACCCGGCGAAGACCGCGACATGCTTGCGCAGCGCCGACATCGGGATGGTCACGGGTTCGCCGGTGTGCAGATCACGACCCAGCGGCACCTCGGTGTCGGGGACGTCGACAGTGGGTGCCTCGTCGACCGGCTCGGCCGAAGACTCACTGTCCGTGACGAATTCGGGCGCGTCTTCGGCCACACCGTCGCCAAGCGTGTCGGCCAGCAACGTCATCCGGTGTGCTGGCCTGCGCGTGCGTAGCCACGCCGCCAGTCCGGGGTCGTCTTCGGCGAACAGGTCCCTCAGGGCGGCCATCGTGCGGACGTCGTCCTCGGACACCGCTATGGTCACGCCGCCCCACGCGTGGAACGCCGCGATCTCCTCGGCGGTCTTCTTCCCGGTGGGCCACGGCGTGTTGCGGATCAGGTACAGCTGGCGCCGGCCCGCCCCCGGGCCGAAACCTGCTGCGGTGATGGCTTTTCGGACCCGGCTCAGCGCGGCGCTGGCGTTGTCGGCCGCGACGGCCCGGAACGCCCAGTGCCGTTCGTCCTCGGTGGCGCTGTCCAGCGTCTCGCGCAGCCGGGCGTGCAACGTCACGTGCGTGCCGGGCGGCGGGTCGCAGGCGAAGGTCTGTTCACCGTCACGCTCGGCGATCCATGCGGTGAGCGCGGCGCCGAGGAGCTCGGGCATCGTGACGTCCTCACCGTCGGACGCGGTCGCCGCTGCGGGCACCGCCTTTCTGCGGTACTCGGCGAATCGCCGATCGAGAACCGCGACGTCCTGACCGGACTCGTTGTCCGACAACGAGTCCCACACCACGTCCTCGCCTGTGAGGTGGTGCAGTTCGACGACGTCGCCGTACTTGAGGCATTCCCGGACGTGGGTGTCGGCGCGGATCAGCAGTTGCCGGGGCGTGTAGGACGGCGCCTCGTCGAAGGCTTCGGCCGCGATCGGCCAGCTCGGGTACGGCGGTGCGAACCCGACTGCGCGGTAGCTGGCGGTGAAGCGGCGCTCCAGGATCGCTCGCCCGATGTCGGCGGTGGGCAGCGGCGTCAGGACACCGGTGACCCGGAAGCGATCGGCCACACTGGCTGTCGCGGTGTCCCGGATGTGTTCCCACACCGCGGGCAGGCACGCCACCACCGGCACGGTGCGCCGCATGGTCTGCCGCACCGCCATCAACCCGTGGGCGACCTGGTCGAGCACGATATCGCCCTGGTCCGTGGATTGGCCTGTGGCCGCCAGGGATTGCGCGATGAGCGTGTCGATCTGGTCGACGGCCAGCACCGCCGGTCCGGCCAGCGCCACCAGCCGGGCGATGTCTCGCACGCACTCCTGGGCGGAGCCCGGCGCCGCCCGCAGCCCCCAGGGTCCCCGCTCTTCGGCGGTGAACTCCTCACTGCCCTGCAGGAATCCCTCGCCGATGTCATGGGCCATGAAGTCGTTGGACGCCACCAGAACCAACGCACGCAGCGCCTGATGGCATTGGCGCACCGTCTCTTTCGCCGAGGGTTGCTTGGCGAGCGCCATCACGAAGCGGTACAGCGTCTCCGCGTCGAGGTCGTCGTCGCCGACCAGTGCCCGCCGATCCGCACGCGAGACGTGCGCCAGCGACGCCAGCTCCCACAGCACGTCCTTGAGCTGGGTCTCGAGCCGATGCCCTGGCCTGCCCAGGCTCTCCAGCACCCCGCTGCGTACGGACTCCCAGAAGCTGGCCGCGTCGAGCAGCTCGACGACGAAAAAGAAGCCGCCCTCGGCCTGCACGCGCTCGCGGATCTGGCCGAGCAGGTGGGTCTTGCCGGAGCCGGCGGGTCCGCGGATCACGACGCCCAGCGGCGACGATTCCGGGTCGGCCCGGGCGTCGCCGAAGGCCGCCATCACGTCGTCGACTGCGGCGTCGTTGAGCCCGCTGACGTGCGTGGCGGCCTGCGGTCGCCACAGGTCGTCGCTGGTGGGTGCCCAGGTCAGGCGCAGCGCGGTCAGCGCTTCCCGCTGCGATGCGTCCATCAGGCCTCTATCGCGATCAGGTGTTTGGGCCGGTCGCCGATCAGCACGGCGGCGGCGCGGTCTTCGTCGGTCAGCTGTTTCTGGTTCTCCTCCGGGATGACGCTCACCCCCGGGGTGCGGTGCAGCGCGGCCAGCGCGGCGTCGACGGCGTCACGCGGCGCGTCGAGTTCGGCGCGCAGCCGGCGCAGCGGCACCCAGCCACCCGGTCGGGGCGCCAACTCGGTGTAGACCGCGCGGATGCGGTCCTCGACGCTCGGCGCGTCCGCTGCCGTGTCCCCCGGGCCGAACACGTCGGCCAGGCTCAGGTGCGCCGTCTGGAGGTAGCGGCCCAGGCCCGCGAGGATCGTCTGCAGCGCCTTCGCCGGCCCGGTGGCCCGCGCTGGTGGCGGCGCGTCGAGCAGTTCTCGGCACATTCGCCAACCCCGGTCGGTCAGCTCGTGGACGTACCGGTTGCCGACGCGCTCGGAGTCGATCAACCCCAACCGGTTGAGTTTTTCCCGGCCCGGTTTGTCCAGCGCGGGACCCAGGGCCGCCAGCTCGGAATTCGGCACGGGGCGGGCCCGGGCCATCAGCACCAGTAGCACCGCGCGTTCCGTGCCCGTCAGCTCCCCCGGCGTTGCAGTCACTCTGCCAACTTAACGGGCTACGGCAGGATGGCTCTCGGCATGGTTGACCCCGAAGGCACTCCACAGACGTCGCGACGCCCCCACATCCTGCGGCTCGCGCTGTTCGCGGCTGTCCTCGGTGTGCTGTTCTACCTGACCGCGATCCGCCAGGTCATCGATGTCGCCGAAGTGCGCTCGTTCATCGAGTCCGCCGGCCCGCTGGCGCCGGTGGTCTACGTGGCGGTGTCCTCGGTGCTGGGCGCGGTCCTGGTGCCCGGTCCGCTGCTGGCCGCCGGCAGCGGTTTCTTGTTCGGCCCGGTGCTCGGCACGTTCGTCACGTTGGGCGCGACGGTCGGCTCGGCGGTGCTGACGTCCGTGGCGGGACGGCGCGCAGGCCGGAACAGTGCCCACGCACTGCTGGGGCCGGAGCGCTCCGCGAGGGTGGACGCGCTGATCCGCCGCGGCGGCTTGTGGGCTGTGGTCGGCCAGCGCTTCGTGCCGGGCATCAACGACGCGCTCGCGTCCTACACGTTCGGCGCGTTCGGGGTCCCGGTCTGGCAGATGGCGGCCGGCGCGGTGATCGGCTCGGCGCCCAAGGCGTTCGCGTACACGGCGCTGGGGTCCACCTTCGGCTCGTTCTCGGCACCACTGCTGATCGCCGCGATCGTGGTGTGGTGCCTGACGGCCGGCGCCGGGGCCTATGCCGCGCATCGGGGTTGGCGGGCGTGGCGGTCCAAGCCGCCCCCCTCCCCCGCGGAATAGCATTCCGGGCTGCGATTGGGCGCCCAGCACGACCATGGCTTCTCACTGGAGGCGCCGGCACTACCCTGGGCTGCCATGGCGCGCGATGGCATCGTCCTCACCGACGAGTTCCGCCACGCACTCGACCGGCTCGCCGACCGCGGCAACGTGTTCCTCACCGGCAAGGCCGGCACCGGTAAGTCGACGCTGATCCGCCGCTTCCTGGCCGACACCGATCGCAGCGTCGTGGTGGTGGCACCGACGGGGATCGCTGCGCTGAACGTCGACGGCTACACCATTCATCGGCTGTTCGGGTTCCGGGCGACGACGACCCTCGCCGATGTGCGCGGCGGTGACTACCGGCCCGGCCGCTTCACCAAGACGCTGGCGTCGCTGCAGACGCTGATCATCGACGAGGCGTCGATGGTGCGTGCCGATGTCTTCGACATGATCGCCGCCGCGTTGTACCGGTTCGGGCCCATGCCGGGTACGCCGTTCGGTGGTGTGCAGATCGTGCTCGTCGGCGACCTGTACCAGTTGCCGCCGGTGGTGACCGAGCACGAGACCGGCTTCTTCGAGAGCACCTACGAGACGCCCTACTTCTTCTCGGCACACTCGTTCCACCGAGAGGACTTCCCGACCGTCTCGCTGACCACGGTGTTCCGTCAGCTCGGCGATGACCGAATGACAGCCACTCTGAACGAGATTCGCGAGGGCGTTCTCCTCGGCCACGCCCAGGAGCAGCTCAACGCCCGCGCCGACAAGGACTTCGTCCCACCCGACGACGAGTTCTGGTTGACTCTGGCACCGACCAACCGCCTGGTGACAGCGCGTAACCGCCAGCAGCTCGAGCGCCTGACCGGTGACGAGTTCGTCCACCAGGCAAGGATTTCCGGCGATCTGAGCCTGTTCGAACCGCCCGTCGAGGAGACGCTGCGCTTCAAGGTGGGTGCGCAGGTCATGATGCTCAACAACGACCAGGGCGACCGCTGGGTCAACGGCAGCATCGGCCGCGTGGTCGGGGTCGGCTACGACCGCTACGGCGCCGTCGTCGAGGTCGAGTTCCCCGACGGGTCGTGCGCCGAGGTGGCGCCGTTCAGCTGGGAGGCCACCCGACCGGTGCTCGACGGCGGGTCGCTGAGCCGCGAAGTCATCGGCACCTACACCCAGCTGCCGTTCAAGCTGGCGTGGGCGATCACGATCCACAAGAGCCAGGGTCAGACGCTGGACCGCGTGGTCGTCGACCTGACCGGCGGCATGTTCTCGACCGGGCAGCTGTACGTGGCGCTCAGCCGCTGCACCTCCTTGGCCGGGCTGGTGCTCAAAAGGCCTGTGCTGCCAAAGGATCTGAAGACCGACCGGCGGATCGCGCGGTTCCTCCGGGGTGGCGGCGACGGCACCGGCGCGCACCGGTTCTGCGCGTTCGGGATGCTGACGGTGGGTGACGAGGGCCGGATGTCGCGGCCACGACCGGTGGAGCTCGCGGTCGCCTTCGACGACGGCACCGCGGTCTCGACGCTGATCAATCCGCAGCGCGATCTGGCCGACGCGCGGTCGGCCTACGGCATCACGGTGTCCGATGTGCTGTTGGCGCCGACGTTGCGTGAGGCGTGGGCGGTGATCGCGCCGATGCTCGCGGGGTGCACTCCGGTCGGACCCGGGGTCGACGAGCAGCTGGGCTTGCTCGATTTCGAGCTCAAACGGCTCGGCTATGTCACGCCGATGCCGCTAGGGGTCGATCTGCGGGGCACGCGCGTCACGGGACGCACCGCGCTGGAGCGGGCGCAGGCGGCGATGCAGGCTCGGCGGGACACGGCGACCACGGACGGTGCGACGGCATTCGAAGAGCCCGACGCGGTCGAGTCCGCAGGGCTGCTGGTCACCCGTGATGCGGCGGCCCCGACGCCGGCGGCCGAGCACCTGCCGGGGTTGTCGGCGCTGCTGCGGATCAGCCGCGACGTCGGAGCGGTGCTGCTGGGCGAGAAGCCGGCACCGGGTGCGGCGTCGACGTGGGATGCCGCTGCGCGCCAGTCGGTGGCCGATCAGCTGCGTCGCGCCGCCTCGCGGGTGCGGCTGACCGACGACGTGCGTGCCCGGCTGCGATCTGCCTCGGAGCTGCTCGGAGTCGACCTCACGTCGGACATCGGCGGGGACGCCGAGGAACCCGACATCGGCACGGTGCTCGTCGCGGGGACGAGGATCTGCTTCACCGGAACTGCGCAGGACCCGGCCGGGCGCATCGTCGAGCGTCCGGAGATGGAGGAGTTGGCCGCGGCCGCGGGTTTGGTGCCGGTGAAGACGGTGTCGAAGACGCGGTGCGACGTGCTCGTCACGGCGGAGGCCGGCACGCAGTCGGGCAAGGCCCGCAAGGCCGTCGAGTACGGCAAGCCGGTGTTCGACGCCGAGGAGTTCTTCGCCTGGCTCGCCGGCCGATGAGCGGGGGCACAATGGCGAGCGTGCCTGTCTCCGCTGCCTTCGCGTCCGACAACGCCGCACCCGCACACCCTGCCGTCCTCGACGCGCTGGTCCGCGCCAACACCGGGCCGGCGCCGTCGTACGGCGACGATCCTGTCACCGCGCAGGCCGCGGCGGCGTTGCGGGAGGCTTTCGATTCCCCGGGCGCCGAGGTGCTCTACGCGTTCACCGGTACGGCGGCCAACATCATCGCGTTGAGTTCGGCGGTGCAGCCGTGGCACGAGATCCTCTGCAGCGACGTCGCGCACGTGCTGCTCGACGAGGCGGGCGGGCCGGTGCGGCTCTCGGGTGCGCAGTTGACGCGGTTGCCGAGCGCCGACGGCATCATCGGGACCGACGAGTTGGATCGCCGGGTGACGCGTCGCGGGCCGGTGCATCACTCCCAGCCACGCATCGTGACGATCACGCAGTCGACCGAGAACGGCCGCGTCTGGTCGGCGCCCGTCATCAAGGACTTCGTCGATCATGCGCACGATCTCGGCCTGCTCGTCCACGTCGACGGGGCGCGGGTAGCCAATGCCATTGCAAGTCAGCAGGTCTCGCCGATCGACGCGGTCGGCGACGCGGACATCGTGACGGTGGGCGGAACGAAGAACGGGTTGCTGTTCGGCGATGCGATCCTGGTGCGACGGCCCGAGCACTTCACCGGTATCAGCTTCGTACAGAAGCAGATCGGCCATCTGGCGAGCAAGCACCGGTATGTGGCGGCACAGTTCGTGGCGCTGCTGTCCGACGATCTGTGGCTACGCAGTGCCGCGCATGCGAACGCGATGGCGGCCGCGCTCGGCGCCGGGCTCGAGGAGCTCGGCTTCACGCTGGCGTCACCGGTCGAGGCGAACGAGGTGTTCGTGCGGCTCGATCCTGAAGCGATCGACCGGCTGTTGCGGTCTCATCAGGTGCATCAGCCCAATCTCGACGAGCCGGTGTGGCGGCTGGTGTGCTCCTGGGCGACGACGCAGGACGAGGTGGACGACGTGCTGGCGACGCTGCGCTGACGTAAATCTCTCAGCGGCCCACCCCGAGCGACATTGTCGGCGGATACCGAGCCCACCTCACCAACCGCCGACACTGTCGCTGAAGATGAGCCGAAGACAATCTCACTCGGGAAATCCGACGCCCGCAGCCCACCCGCAAGAACCAAGGAAACCCGCGGCCTTCCCCTCAGCGACCCACCCCGAGCGACTTTGTCGGCGGATACCGAGCCCACCTCACCAACCGCCGACAATGTCGCTGAAGATGGGCCGAAGACAATCTCACTCCGGGAATCCCGAGGCGTAGTTCTCCTTGACAACGTCGAGGTGCACCCAGCTCTCGACGGCGGTGACCCCGGGCAGCCCCCTGATCTCGTCGACGACGTCCACCAGCTGCGCGGCCGAGAAGCCTCGCACCGTCGCGAGCACGTCGCACCGACCGAGGACCCGTGCGACGAAGATCGCCGCAGGCATCGCGCGCAGTGCCGCGACCACCGGCTCAGCCGCGCCGGCCAACCGGATCCCCACGCCGACCGCGCTCTGTCGATCCTGTCCCGAGTGGCGCACCACGGCACCGATACGCACCACGTTGTTCGCCACCAACCGCACCACCCGCCGTCGCGCGCCGGCGGCCGAAAGGCCCACGGCAGCAGCGAGATCCACATACGATGCGCGACCATCGTCCTGCAGCGCGCGCAACAACCGGCGGTCCACGTCGTCGATCGTCACGCCGACCTCTCCAACCGGACCGATGACGTCGCGCACCACCTCGACGTAGGACAGCGTGTCCACGCCGACAACGTCGGGGAGGCCGCGGACTTCGCCAATGGCACGGTCGATCTCGGTCAGCGAACGGGCCCGGAGCTCGGCGACGATGCCGTGGGTACCGCTGGTCAACGACAGGAACGCGACATCGCTGCGCACGGCCAGCGCCCGCGCGATCGGCGCGGCCGGCCCCGCCACGACGATGCCGAGGTGCGCCAGTGCGCCACGGCCGAGCACGGCGGGATGCACGACACCGCGCACCACGACCTGCCTCGAACTGAGCAAGCGGTGCACCCGCGTGGCCGCGGCTGAGCGCGACAGCCCGACCGCCGCGGCGATCTCGTGATGTGTCAGCCGGCCGTCGTGTTCGAGCAAGCCGACGATCGCCCCGTCCACCTCGTCCATGATTTTTCCGCCTCACCGTGACAGCACATGGTGCGCTGTGACCGCTTGATTCTGCCACTGAATGGCGGTTTTGTGACCTGCGGCCGCTTTTTCGCAACGACAGCGCAGGGCTGCGCGAGCGATGCGATTGCGAACCGGCCGGGCTGGTCCTAGCGTTGTCTGCATCACACCCGGAGGAGCCAGACGATGACCTCGAACGCCGCCACCGGCCGCGCCGCCCCACCGAAGGCCACCGAGGTCGAGGTCCACGGCGTCGAGCCCATCCCCGACGCCGAACGCACCGCCGGCCCCCTCGACCTCTTCCGGCTGATCTTCGGCGGCGCCAACACCATCGCCACCGTGGTGCTGGGCACCTTTCCGATCATCTTCGGGCTGTCGTTTCGCGACGCCCTGCTCGCGACCCTGGCCGGCCTGCTGCTGGGCGCCGCGATCCTCGCGCCGATGTCGCTGTTCGGGCCGCGCAACGGCACCAACAACGCGGTGTCGTCGTCGGCGCACCTGGGCGTGCACGGCCGCGTCGTCGGCTCGTTCCTGTCGCTGCTGACCGCCGTCGCGTTCTTCTCGATCTCGGTGTGGACGTCGGGAGACGTGCTCGTCGGCGGCGCTCACCGCGCGATCGGCCTGCCCGACAACGACATCGCGGTCGGCGTGGCCTACGGCGTGTTCGCGCTTCTGGTACTCGTCGTGTGCATCTACGGGTTCCGATTCATGTTGCTGGTCAACAAGATCGCGGTCTTCGCCGCGACCGTGCTGTTCCTGGCGGGCATCTTCGCCTTCGGCGGCACCTTCGATCCGGGCTACGCCGGCACCCTGACCGCTGCCGACCCGCTGTACTGGCCGTCGTTCGTCGGTGCCGCGTTGATCGTGATGTCGAACCCGGTGAGCTTCGGCGCGTTCCTCGGCGACTGGGCGCGCTACATCCCCCGTGACACCCCGTCGTGGCAGCCGATGCTCGCTGCATTCGGCGCGCAACTGGCCACCCTGGTGCCGTTCCTCTTCGGGCTCGTCACCGCGACCGTCGTCGCCACCGCCGCACCGGAATTCATCGACGACGGCGACTATGTCGGCGGTCTGCTGGCCGTCTCCCCCGGCTGGTACTTCGTGCCCGTGTGTCTGATCGCGTTGATCGGCGGCATGTCGACCGGCACGACCGCGCTTTACGGCACGGGTCTGGATTTCTCGAGTGTGTTCCCGCGCTTCAGCCGGGTACAGGCCACCGTGTTCATCGGCTCGCTGGCGATCGTGTTCATCTTCGTCGGACGCTTCGCGTTCAACGTGGTGCAGAGCATCTCGACGTTCGCGGTGCTGATCGTCACGTGTACGGCGCCGTGGATGGTGGTGATGATGTTGGGCTGGTTCACCCGTCGCGGCTGGTATGACTCGGATGCGCTGCAGGTGTTCAACCGTCGTCAGCGTGGCGGCCGCTACTGGTTCCGGCACGGCTGGAACTGGCGGGGCCTCGGCGCCTGGCTGATCGCGGCGGCGTTGTCGATCTGCTTCGTCAACCTGCCCGGCCAATTCGTCGGTCCGCTCGGGGATCTCGCTGCCGGTGTCGACCTGAGCATCCCGGTGGGCCTGGGGTTGGCTGCGGTGCTGTATCCGCTTGCGCTGCGGCTCTTTCCCGAGCCTGCAGACGTCTTCGGCCCGAAAGGCCCCCGGCTGGTGCCCGCCGGGCCGGCCGCCAACACCCCTATCGTCTCGGAGGATTGAGTCATGCCCGTCGGACCCGTCGATGCGTCTGTCACCCCCCGCTATGCCGGGCCCGCGACGTTCGCGAAAGTGCCGCGGCTGGACCAGGTGACGTGCGCCGACATCGTCGTCGCCGGGGTTCCGTTCGACACCGGGGTGTCCTACCGCCCCGGCGCCCGCTTCGGCCCCACCTACGTCCGTGAGGCGTCGCGGCTGCTGCGGCCGTACCACCCCGCCATGGATGTGTCTCCGTTCGAGCTCGTGCAGGTCGCCGACGCCGGAGACATCGCCGCCAACCCGTTCAACATCGACGAGGCCATCGAAACCATCGAGGGTGCCGCCGCCCAGCTGACCGCCGACAACACGAAGCTCGTCACCATCGGCGGCGACCACACCATCGCGCTCCCGCTGCTGCGTGCCGCCGCCGCCAAGCACGGACCCGTCGCGCTCGTGCACTTCGACGCCCATCTCGACACCTGGGACACCTACTTCGGGGCGGCCTACACGCACGGCACCCCGTTCCGCCGCGCCGTCGAAGAGGGCCTGCTCGACACCGAAGCGCTGTGTCACGTCGGCACCCGCGGCCCGCTGTACGGGAAGAAGGACCTCGAGGACGACCGCCGCTTCGGCTTCGGCATCGTCACGTCCGCCGACGTGTACTACCAGGGGGTGCGGGAGGTCATCGATCGGCTGCGCACCCGGGTGGGAACCCGCCCGGTCTATGTGTCGATCGACATCGACGTCCTCGATCCCGCGCACGCACCGGGCACCGGCACGCCGGAGGCCGGTGGTATCACCAGCCGCGAGCTGCTGGAGATCCTGCGCGGGTTCCGGGGGCTCAACCTCGTGGGCGCCGACGTCGTCGAGGTCGCGCCCGCCTACGACCACGCCGAGATGACCGGGGTGGCGGCCGCGCACGTCGCCTACGACCTGGTATCGCTGCTGGCGCTGGGAGTGCAGAGCTGACGGCTCAGCCGGCGCGCTTGCGTTCGCGCTTGACGCGGTAGAGATCGCCGTCGGCACGGGCGATCAACGCCGCCAAGGTCCGCGCATCCAGCGGTTGTCCCACCGCGTACCCGGCGCTGACCCGGACCGGGCCGCCGGTGGCCAGCTGCTGCGCCAGCGCGCCCGCGCGTGCCTCGTCGTACCCGGCGAGGACGACGACGAACTCGTCGCCGCCCAAGCGGCCGAGAACGGCCCGCTCGGGCAGGGCCCGGCCCCAGGCGTGCACGAGCTGCGCCAGCACCCGGTCTCCCGCGGCGTGCCCCGCGCGGTCGTTGAGCACCTTGAAGTCGTCGACGTCGAGGGCGACGACGGCCAGCAGCTCCGCACGGCGCGCCGCCCGGGACATCAACTCCGCCGCCCGCCGCTCCAGACCGGTGCGATTCCACGCCCCGGTCAGCGGGTCCCGCAGCGCCGCGTCGTACAGCGCGGCGAGCAGCACCCCGACTATCTCGGCCGCAGCGATGATGCAGACGGCGAACATCCCGTACCACTGGACGGGGACGTCGGCCGGCGCCACTGCCAGCGCCACGCCCGCGGCCACGGCGATCGCGATCGCCACCACCCGTGCCGTCGTGGGTCGGTGCCACGCCCGGACGTAGATCGCGCTGAACATCAACGGGATCACCGCCCAGACCTGTGCCGCGTCCACGTCGTGGAAGAGCATGGCCGCGACAGGGGCTGCGCACAGGCACGTCAGGGCCACCGCGTAGCGCACGGTGCTCAGCGGGGCCCGGGCCGCCGCCGCCAGCCCCACCAGGCACAGGGCGACCGAAATGATCTCGCCGCGAGCAGAATCCATCCCCCACGCGCTCAGCACGGAGGTCAGATAGAGAACGAGGAGCACGCCGAGGTAGCCGAGCAGCATGCGGCGCTGCAGACCGGCGGCGAAGTCCATGACCGTCCCCTTTCTGCGTCCATCCTGTCCCATGCGGTAGGGTGGTGACACGTCGGCCGCGTCGTTCTGCAGCCGATGCGTCGTGAAACGCTCGTCATCGACAGTGGCGCCGGCACCGTTGCCAGGCCGCCCCACCCGATGGCCCGTGGACCCACACAGCTCGTGTCACGGCGATCGATTGTGCCCACCGGCACTCTCGCCACCCTGTGTTGAGGACCGCGCCCCACAGTGCGCCGGCTCGGCACACCGATGCCTGAAAGGCACTCGAAAGTTGAACAGCGACAAGACCTTCGCCGATCTCAGCGTGTCTGCGAACCTGATCGACGCGCTGATTGCGCGTGGGATCACCTCCCCGTTCCCCATCCAGCAGGAGACCCTGCCCGACACCTTGGCCGGCCGCGACGTGCTCGGCCGCGGCAAGACCGGTAGCGGCAAGACCCTCGCGTTCTCCCTGCCCCTGGTCAGCCGGCTGGCCGGCGGCAAGCGCCGCCCGTCCCATCCGACGGGCCTGGTGCTGGCGCCGACGCGCGAATTGGCCACTCAGATCTCCGCGACGCTGGCGCCGCTGGCCGCTGTGAACAACCTCACGGTGACCACGATCTTCGGTGGTGTGTCACAGCATCGCCAGGTCCAGGCGCTGAAGGCCGGCGTCGACATCGTCGTGGCCTGCCCGGGCCGGCTCGAAGACCTGATGAAGCAGAAGCTGGTCAGTCTGGACAGCGTGGCCGTGACGGTCATCGACGAGGCCGACCACATGGCCGATCTGGGCTTCCTGCCCGGTGTCACCCGCATCCTTGCCGCCACCCCGGCCGACGGGCAGCGCCTGCTGTTCTCCGCCACGCTGGACAACGGCGTCGACAAGTTGGTGAAACGCTTCCTGCGCAACGAGGTGCTGCACTCGGTCGACAGCCCGGAATCGCATGTGCCGGCGATGACCCACCACGTGTTCCACGTCGCGGGCCCGCAGGACAAGAAGGATCTGGTGCACCGCCTGGCCTCAGGCACCGGCCGCCGCATCCTGTTCATGCGGACCAAGCATCACGCCCGCAAGATGGCCAAGCAGCTCACCGAGGCGGGCATTCCGTCAGTTGACTTGCACGGCAACCTGTCTCAGCCGGCACGCGATCGCAACCTCGCCGCGTTCAGCTCCGGTGAGGTCCGCGTTCTGGTGGCGACGGACATCGCCGCCCGTGGTGTGCACGTCGACGACATCGAGCTCGTGGTGCACATCGATCCGCCCGCCGAGCACAAGGCGTACCTGCATCGGTCCGGCCGCACGGCACGCGCCGGTAGCACGGGCGACGTGGTGACGGTCGTTCTGCCTGAACAGCGCAGGGAGACACAAGCTTTGCTGCGTCGTGCGGGCATCCAGGTGACACCTCAGCAGGTGACCGCCGACTCAGAGGCGGTGCAGAAGGTGGCCGGTGAGGTCGCGCCGTACCGGGCCCCGGTCGAGCGTGTCGTCGCCGCCTCGCGTCCCGCGGCTCCTTCTGCGCCCCGCCGCTCGCCCGGTTCGTCGCGCCGCCGCTCCCGCCGCCCCGCAAGCGCCGGAGGCCGGTCGCACCAGCGCTAAGCGCTGGTGTCGCGGTGCGGGTCGGCGACTGGTTTGGACTCCGCCGACCCGCGCTCGCGAAGGAAGATCGACAGGCCGACGATTGCGGCGACGGCGATGAATTCGCTCTGCCAGTTCTGCATCGACTCGAACCAGAACTGGGATGTGGTGACGTAGCGCCACACCGAGATCGCGGCCTCGCCGTGCTGGACTGCTTCGTCGTTGTACGCCGCGACGCCGCCGATGGCGTGTAACGCCCATGACGCGAAGAAGAGCACGAAGAACGCGATCGCCAACGAGTGCTCGTACACCGTCAGTGCCGCACCGCCGTGACGCACGGGCCACGGCGTTTTCGGTGTGATCGGCACGGTGTGCGGATCACGGTCCTGTGGCGCGTCGCCGTCGATCGGTTTGGATTCCGACGATCCCCGCTGGAAGAGGAATGCGGTGAGGACGACGTACATCCCCATCTGAAGGAACTCCGACTCCCAGTTCTCGAACGTGGCCTCGACGAAGTCCCCGGTGCGCAGGTAGCCGATCACCGACACCGCGTCGGCCGAACCATGTTCGCGCGCTTCCTCGTTGTGCGCCGCGGTGCCAGACACCACCATGCCGGCGAAGAAGATGACGAACAGCCCCAGGCAGGCCAGGAGCAGACCGTTGTCGCGCCACACGCGCCGTAGGTGCCGCATGACGTCAGTATCGCGCAATCTCTCGGGCGTGTGGGACGGTCCGCGGCGGGGTATCGCCCGCTCATGACCGATTCTGGCTTGCTCGTCCTCGGTAGCGGTCCAGCGGGTCTCGGCGCCGCCGAGGCCTACCGTGAGCGTCGCCCCGACAGTCCGATCCGCATCCTGACCGCCGACGGCAGGCATCCGTACAGCCGGCCGCCTTTGAGCAAGGAGTTCTTGCGCGGCGAGAGCGACGACGTCGAGATGCATCCGTCGGAGTGGTTCGACGAGCATGCCGTCGAGGTGATCTCCGAGGCGACGGTGGAGAGGATCGACCTCGACGAGCACGTCGTCGTCGCCAATGGACAGCGATACCCGTACAGCGCACTGGTTTTCGCGTGCGGCGCGAGTCCGGTGCCGCTACCGGTGCCCGGCGGGGAGCAAGCACTGCAGCTGCGCTCGCTCGACGATGCCGAGACGTTGCGTGCCGCTGTGGGTGAGGCGAAGTCGGCGGTGGTGATCGGTGCGGGCTTCATCGGCTGCGAAGCCGCGGCGTCGATGGCGATGCGCGGACTGTCGGTCACGTTGGTCGCCCCCGATCCGGCGCCGCAGGCCAAGCGGCTCGGCGAAGAAGCCGGCGAGCGCCTGCGGCAGTTGGTCGAACAGACCGGGGCCCGCTACGTCGGCGGCGTCGAGGTGACCTCGCTGGACGGCACGTCCGTCCACCTCGACAACGGCGACGTACTGACCGCCGACGTCGTATTGGCCGCGACCGGGGTGAAGCCCAACAGCGCGCTGGCCGAGTCCGCGGGCCTCACCATCGAAGACGGCCGCATCGTCGTCGACGAACACATGCGCACCAGCGTCGCCGACGTCTACGCCGCCGGTGATGTCGCGATGGCGGTCAATGCGACCGCCGGCCGCGCGTTGCCCGTGGAACACTGGCAGGACGCGGCCGATCAGGGTGAGGCCGCCGGGGCCTCGGCAGCCGGTGACGCCGACGCGACGTGGTCCGCCGTTCCGGGCTTCTGGACGACGATGGGCGAGGCCGACGTGAAGTACCACGCCTGGGGCGACGGGTACGACGACAGCCGATTCGTCGAGCACGCCGACGGCTTCACCGTCTGGTACACCGCCGACGGCGCCACCGTCGGGGTGCTCACCTACAACGCCGACGACGACTACGACCGCGGCGAGGAGCTCATCACGGAGCGCAAACCCGCGCCGTAGACCGCCGAGCGTGCAATGCCATCCGCGACACGCCGCGGAGGCCGTATCTCCGCGCACACTCGGCGTCAGTCCTTCGGGTACTCCGCGCGGAACGACACGGTGGCGATGTCGGCGACCTTCACCGCGCCCATCATCAGCGAGTAGGGCTCGAGGTCGAAGTCGGCGTGGCTCACCGCGGCGTCGCACATCATGCGCCACGCCGAGCCCAGATCCTTGACGCGCAGGTCTACCGAGCGCTGCTGTGTCTTGCCATGGATCTCGAGCGTGCCGTTCAGCTGGTAGCCCCCGTCGATAGCGGTGACGATCTGGTCGGCCGAGAATCGGATCTGCGGATACTGTTCGACATCAAGCGTTTTCAGGGCATTGGAGCGGGCGAGCGACTTCTCCACGCCGGACAGGCCTTTGACCCCGCCTTCGCCCCGTAGCACCTGCAGGGAGTCGACGTCGACCGTCAGCTCGACGCAGTCGGTTCGTCGCCTGACCAGGTGACCGTCGCCTGCCACGACGTCATCGCGATCGTGAGCCGGTGCCCCATCGCCGACGCGGGTCCCGCGACGTCGGTTGTCACCAGCAGTTCGCCGCGCGAGGGGTCCAGCGTCCAGGTCATCGGTCGACGCTACCCAGCTCATCCTCCCGGCGGATAGGGCAAACCGAATTCGTCAGCAAGAAGACTCTGGACGACGATCATGGCCGCTTGCGAGCCCGATGCGATGGCCCCGGCGATGTGCGGCTGCTGAGTGCACACGTCACCGGCGGCGAACACTCCGTGCGCGCTGGTGCGGTGGATGGCGTCGACGGTCAACGGCTCGGTGCCCAGAGGGCCTGGTGTGCACGTAGCGCCCAATTCAGCCGCCAACCGTGAGCGCTGTCGCACCGGGGCCTCGACCAAGAGACCCTGACGCGCCAACCGGGACCCGTCGGCGAAGACGATCTCGCGCAATTCATCGCCGTCACTGCGTAATTCGGTGACCCGTCGCTCGTCGACCGCGATATCGGCCGCCGCCAGGACCCGGGCATCGTCGGAGCTGAGGTCCGATCGCCCGTCGGTCAGCAGCGTCACGTCGTCGCTCCAGCCGCGCAACATCAACGCCATGTGCACGCCCTGAGTACCGGACGCCAGAGCCGCCAATGTCTTGTCCCGCATCTCCCAGCCGTGACAGAACGGGCACTGGAACACCGAACGGCCCCAGAGCTGTTCGAGACCCGGCAGCGGCGGCGGGCAGTAGTCCATGCCGGAGGCGAGCAGCACCCGCTTCGCCGCGACCGTCGTGCCGTCGGCCAGGTCGAGCAGATAGCCGTTGTCGACAGCACGCCCCTGCATCACCTCGCCGCGGCGATACTCGACGCTGGGGTAGGCGTTCAGCTCCGCCCTGCCCGTCGCATACAGCTCATCCGGCGCTCGCTGGTCGAAGCCGAGCAGCCCGCCGATCACCGGCGCCGCCCGATTGCTCGGATCGTCGGCGTCGATGACGATCGTCTTCCGTCGCGCACGGCCCAGCACCAGCGCTCCGCTCAACCCGGCGGCGCCACCGCCCACGACCGCACACTCCCACTCCACAGGTGCGTGATGCCCGATCGTCGGGCGATTATGCGCCGAGTGTGCGCCGATTGTGTAATGCCATCCGCGACACGCCGCGAAGGCCGTATCGCGAAGCACACTCGCGACGCGCTACGCCTCGCGCCGCGCCAATCTCTCCCGCTGCGGCACCACAACGTATTTCGGGTCCTGCGTCGACGCCACCCCGGCCTCGAACACGCCGAAGCGTTGCAGCGCGCTGCCCGCGAGCAGCGCGACGCCTGACGCGGCGACGGCCCAGCGCCGACGACCGGAGATGACGGCGCCGACAGCCCCGCCGAGCGTGAGGATTTCCGACGCCTGGCGCAACCGGTGCGGTCGGCCGGTGGTGTACGCCTCACCGACCAGCCCGAGTTTGCGTTCCATGGTGCGCGACGCGGCCACTTCCAACGCCGCCCCGGCGACCGCCATCCGCCGGGCGGGTCCGCTCTCCGACACCGGGGCGGCCAGCATGCCCAGGCCGGCTCCGCTGGCGGCGGCCGAGCCGGTGAACACGAACGGCAGGTACGGGTGTGCCTCGTTCCACCCGGGAACGGCCGTCTGCGACAACAGCACTGCGGTGTAGGACGCCACGCCGGGAGCGACAGCGGCGGCCTCCAGGCCCGCGGGCCGCGCCGCCCAGATCAGCAGCCGACCCAGCAGCGAGCGCCGTAGCCGCGACGGCATCAGCTCGGCGACGGCGGCCAGTCCGGCGCCCGGCCCGTAGGCGCCGAGAATCCACGTCCCCATGCTCATCGGCGAACTCGGCTTGGCCACCCGCAGCATGTGGTGGAACCGCTCGGGCCGCCCCAAATCCCCGATCAGGAAGTACATGCTGGCCAGCAGGCTCACCAGCGCCCCGAGGCGCGACACGCGACGCAGTTGCGTGCGCCCCGTCAGGTCGGCCCCGGCTGCCAGCAGCGCCGAGCCCGCCGAGAGACCACCGCTGAACAGGTAGGCCGCGATCATCCAGTTCCACACCGGCGGCTTCAGGATCGGTCGGCCGTAGTAGGACCGGAAGTCGGCGGGCGGCACCGCCATGTCCTCGCGGCCGCCGCGCCGGTGCCGCGTCTGGGCGTGCATGTCCTGCGCGCCTGTGTCGCTGGCTTTTTCGCGCAGCAGCCGGTCCTCTCCGCTCATCGCTTCCCCACGAACGCCGACACTGCGATACCCACCAACGCCGACGCCGCCACCCCGGCATAGCGCCACATCGCGCCGGCGTCGCGGGTGGGCACCACCGGGTCGGGCGGCAACCCGTACACCTCGGGCTGGTCGAGCAGCAGGAAGAACGCCCCGTCACCGCCGACACCGTCGTTGGGGTCCTCGCCGTAGAGCCGCGCTTCGATGATGCCCTGCTCGTGTAACTCGTTGACACGCAGCGCTGCTCGTTCGCGCAACTCGTCGAGCGGGCCGAACTGGATGGAGTCGGTCGGGCACGCCTTGGCGCAGGCGGGTTCCAGTCCGTCGTGCAGGCGGTCGTAACACAGCGTGCACTTCCACGCCCTGCCGTCACCCTCGCGCCGTTCGATCACACCATACGGGCAGCCGGACACGCAGTACCCGCAGCCGTTGCAGATGTCCTGCTGGACGACGACGGTGCCGAACTCGGTGCGGAACAGCGCACCCGTCGGGCACACGTCCAGGCAGCCCGCATGCGTGCAGTGCTTGCAGACGTCGGAGGACATGAGCCACCGGAAGTCCTGACGCGTCTCGGGTCCGGTGGCGTCGCCGGGCCGCTGGAACTCCGGCATGCCGAGTTCGACGGGCGGAGTGGCCGGCTGCTCGATGAACGCCACGTGCCGCCAGGTGCTGGCGCCCAGGGCGCCGGTGTTGTCGAACGACATCCCGAGGAGGTTGTACCCGTCCTCGGGCACCATGTTCCATTCCTTGCAAGCCACCTCGCACGCCTTGCACCCGATGCACACCGAAGTGTCGGTGAAGAACCCCACTCGAGGCGGGTGTTCGTCGTCGTAGCCGGCGTTACCCGCCGGGTCGTCCAGCGGCCCGTAGAAACTGTTGGCGTCCATCACCTCTCCTCGGTGTGGTCGTGAGACGGCTGCGTCGTGTCCAGGTCCGTGCCGGTCTCCGGCGTGATCTGTGCCCGGTTCCGGTACTGCTGCAGATAGTCCAGCAGCGCAGTTCCCCTCGGTCGGCGTCCCGGCTGGATGTCGCACGTGGCGACCTTGCTCTCCTGGATGAAGACGTTCGGGTCGGCGACCACCCCGAGGAGATCGTTGACCACGTCACCGTCGACCACACCCTTGTTGCCCCAGTGGTAGGGCATCCAGATCTGGTGCACCACATGGTCTTCGATGCGCAGCGGCCGCATCCGGCTCGTGACGAACACCCGCGCGTCGACCGCCGCGCGGCTGGTCACCACGTGCGCCCAGTCCATGTGTTCGAGACCGCGGATCTTCGCGAGCTCCGGGGACACCTCCACGAACAGCTCCGGTTGGAGCTCGGCCAGATACGGCAGCTGCCTGCTCATTCCGCCGGCGGTGTGGTGTTCGGTCAACCGCGCTGCGGTGAACACGAACGGGAACACCTCGCCGTGCGCCTCGGGCGGTGACGGGTTCGACGGATTGTCCGCGCGCCCATACACCTTGCGTGCCGGGTTGCCCTGCTGGGCGTACAGCGCATTGCGCACCGGCGACTCGTGCGGCTCGTAGTGCGTGGGCATCGGACCGTCCCTCACGCCGTCGGGCGCGAACAACCACGCTTTACCGTCGGCCTGCATGATGAACGGGTCGTCGCCGCGCAGCGCCTCGACACCCACGGCCCCCTCGGGCGGCCGATAGTCGGGCGCCTTGTTCTTCTCGAAGTCCGGCACGTCGTGGCCGGTCCACTCGTTCTTCGCGGAGTCCCACCACACCAACGCTTTTCGCTCACTCCACGGGCGTCCCTGCGGGTCGGCCGACGCGCGGTTGTAGAGGATCCGGCGGTTCATCGGCCAGGTCCAACCCCACTCGTTGTCGTAGGGCCCCTGCTCGGTGTGCGGCTTCCGGCGCGCAGCCTGGTTGACCTCGTCGGCGTACACGCCGCTGTAGATCCAGCATCCGCACATCGTCGAGCCGTCGGCCTTGAGCGACATGTAGTTGTCGACAGCGCGGCCGGTGCTCAGGTCCACCCCGCTGATCCGGCGCAGGACGTCGGCGCCGTCGGGCTCGTCGCCGTCCATCTTGTAGTCCCACGACAGGTTCAGCAGTGGCTTGTCGCGTTCATCCGTTGAGCCGGAGAGCTTTTCACGCAGGATGCGGCCGAGGTGATAGAAGAACCACAGCTCCGAGCGGGCATCGCCGGGCGGCTCGACCGCCTTCTCCCGCCACTGCAGCATCCGCTGGGTCTGGGTGAAGGTGCCGGCCTTCTCGACGTGGGAGGCGGCCGGGAACAGGAACACCTCGGTGCGGCACGTCTGCGGTGAGATCTCCCCGGTCTCGATCTCCGGGCCGTCCTTCCAGAACGACGCGCTCTCGATCTCGACGAGATCGCGCACCACCAGCCAGTCCAGGTTGGCCATGCCGAGCCGCTGCAGCCGTCCGTGCGCCGACCCCACGGCAGGGTTCTGCCCCAGCAGGAAATAGCCGGACACCTTGCCGTCGACCATGTCCATCACCGTGCGGTACGTGCCGTGGTCGCCGTTGATGCGCGGCATGTAGTCGAAGCAATAATCGTTGTCAGCGGTGGCGTGCTCGCCCCAGTACTCCTTGAGCAGCGAGATCATGTACGCATCGGCGTTGCGCCAGAAGCCTTTCTGGTTGTTCGCCATGATGCGGTCGAGGTAGTCCGACAGCGTGGCGTCACCGGCCTTGGGCATCGCGAGGTAACCGGGCAGCAGGTTGAACAACGTGGGCACGTCGGTCGAGCCCTGGATGCTCGCGTGCCCCCGCAGCGCGATGATGCCGCCGCCGGGCCTGCCGATGTTGCCGAGCAGCACTTGAATGATCGAGCCCGCGCGAATGTACTGGGCGCCCACCGAGTGCTGCGTCCAGCCGACGCTGTAGATCAGCGCGGCGGTGCGCTCGCGGCCCGAGTTCTCCGTCCACGCCTTGGCAATCGCGAGGAACTGTTCGGCGGGCACGCCACACACACGCTCGACCATCTCCGGTGTGTACCGGGCGTAGTGCCGCTTGAGGATCTGATACACACAGCGCGGGTGCTGCAGTGTTGGGTCGGACGGGATGTCGCCCGCGCCGCCTTCCACCGGTGCGCCACCCGACCCGTGCTGATCCGATGCGGCACGCTCCTTCTCGCCGGAGTTGTCGTCGTCGGACTTGGTGGCCTCATAGCGCCAGCTCGACGCGTCGTACGACGCCGTCTCGTCGTCGTACCCGCTGAACAGCCCGTCGAGATCCTCTGTGTCCTGGAAGTTTTCGTCGATCAGGAACGAGGCGTTGGTATATGCGGTGACGTACTCGCGGAAGTCGAGCTCATTGGACAGGATGTAGTTGATCACCCCGCCGAGGAACGCGATGTCACTGCCGGCGCGCAGCGGCACATGCTGATCGGCCACGGCGCTGGTGCGGGTGAACCGCGGGTCGATGTGCACGACCTTCACCCCGCGCGCCTTGGCTTCCATCACCCACTGGAAGCCGACCGGGTGCGCCTCGGCCATGTTCGACCCCATGATGACGATGAAGTCGGAATTGACGAGATCCTGCTGGTAGTCCGTCGCCCCGCCGCGACCGAAGGAGGCCCCCAGACCGGGAACCGTGGCGCTGTGTCAAATACGCGCCTGGTTCTCGATCTGTAGGGCGCCCAGCGCGGTGAACAGCTTCTTGATCAGATAGTTCTCTTCGTTGTCGAGCGTCGCGCCGCCGAGGCTGGCGAGCCCCATCGTGCGGCGCAGCGTGTTGCGGTCGGCGTCGAACTGTTGCCAGCCCTTCTCGCGGGCATCGAGCACCCGGTCGGCGACCATGTCCATCGCGGTCTCGAGATCGAGGTCCTGCCATTCGGTGGCATACGGCGCGCGGTAGCGGATCTTGGTCAGCCGCTGCGGCCCGGTCACCAGCTGCTTGCTGGCCGAGCCTTTCGGGCACAGCCGGCCGCGCGAGATCGGGCTGTCGGGGTTGCCCTCGATCTGGACGACCTTCTCGTCTTTGACGTACACCTTCTGCGCACAGCCGACGGCGCAGAAGGGGCACACCGAGTGCGCGACGTGGTCGGCTTCGGCGGTGCGTGCGGTCAGTGTCAGCGAGCGCCGCGACTGGGCGGCGTGGCCGCGGCCGAGCTTGTCGTCGCCGGTGAGTTGCCGGTACACGGGCCACGATTCGAACAACTTCTTCAGATCCACCCGCCGTCCTCCTTCGCCCGCACCACACTGATCCAACCGTCGTCGCCGAGCGTTGGCAAGGCGGGGGCTACCCGGTGAACAGCAGGTTAACCTTGGAGCCTCCTGTACAAAGGGTGCATGCTCGAGATCAGCCTTCTGACCTGGGGGGTGACGATCGGTCTGATCGTCGCCCTGCTCGCCGTCGACTTGATCCTGGCCGCGGTTCGCCCCCACCGCGTCGGTTTCAAAGAAGCCACTGCGTGGTCGGTGTTCTACATTGCCGTCGCCGTCGCGTTCGGTGTGTGGTTCATGGCCACCTACGGCACCGACTTCGGCACGCAGTACTTCGCCGGCTACATCGTCGAGAAGAGCCTGTCGGTCGACAACCTCTTCGTGTTCGTGATCATCATGGCGACGTTCGCGGTGCCCGAGGAGCACCAGCACAAGGTGTTGACGTTCGGCATCATCCTGGCGCTGATCATGCGCGCGATCTTCATCGCGGTCGGCGCGACGCTGCTGTCGCTGTTCTCGTTCATGTTCCTGATTTTCGGCATCCTGCTGATCCTGACCGCGGTGCAACTGTTCCGGCACCGCGACGAGGATCCCGACGTCGAGAACAACATCATGATCAAGGCAACGCGCAAGTTCCTGCCGCTGAGCGACGACTATGACGGCGGCAAGCTGACCACCCGCGTCCAGGGCCGCAAGATGGCCACACCGCTGCTCGCGGTGCTGATCGCGATCGGCAGCGTGGACCTGCTGTTCGCGCTGGACTCGATTCCCGCGGTGTTCGGCGTGACATCGGAGCCCTACATCGTGTTCGCGGCGAACGCTTTCGCACTGCTGGGTCTGCGCGCACTGTTCTTCTTGGTCAAGGGTCTGCTGGACCGGCTGGTGTACCTGTCGACGGGTCTGTCGATCATCCTGGCGTTCATCGGCGTGAAGCTGGTGCTGCACTGGGCCCACGTCGACATCAACCCGAACATCCCCGAGGTGAACACCTACCTGAGCCTGGTGGTGATCATCGTGATCCTCGCGGTCACCACGATCGCCAGCCTGGCCAAGACCCGCAAGGATCCGAGCGCGAAGGCCCATCCCGGCTCACTGCGCGCCACCAAGAGCCCGGTCAGCGAGCCAGATCGCGCGTCCCGTCGGGACGGCGTCGGCTGACCCCGCGCGCGTCGAGCGCCTCAAGTAAGGGGACGGCGACGCGGCGGGTGGTGTCCAGCGCGCGTTTGGCGTCGGCGACGGTGAACGGCTGCGGGATGCCGGCAAGGACCTCGGCGGCGCGCTCGTAGGCCTGCGGGCCGAGGACCACGCCGTCGGCGATCTTGACCAGCCGGCCCGCCCGCACCGCCGCCGCCAGTTCCTTCGGCCCCAGGTGCAGCTCGGCGAGCTCGTCGGCGTCCGGCGCGCGGAACGGCTCGGCGGCCAGCCACTCCTCGAGCGTGCACACCGCTTTCTCGACGCGGTCGGGCAGCGCGGCGCCGGGCCGACGGATCCGGCCGTCGGCGACCTCGAGACCGGTGTCTGCGGCCATCTCGGTGACGAGCTCGATGGCGGGCAGGTCGAGGTCGCGCCTAAGCTCCTCGGTCGGCATGCCCGCGGCGATGGCGTGTCCGGCTGACCAACGCTGCACCGCCGTCACCAGCCGCTCCCGCTGATCCGCCCACCACGCCGCGTCGACCACCCACTCCCCCACGCGCTCGCCCACCGGCGCGAAACCCATGGCGCGCAGGTCTTTCTCGCGAGCGCAGACCGGTGGGCGGACCCGTCCGGTGGCGAGCTCGGCTGCCCGGGCGCGGGCGTCGCCGCGGCGCCGCAGCGCCGGCGGCGCGACGTCGAGCACCTCGACTCCGGCGGCGATGCGATGCTCGCCCGGGTCACGCAGCAGCCCGATGTCGCCGATGCGCAGGGGCAGTGAGTGCGGCAGACGCAGCCGTGCCCCTGCATCGCCGAGCGGTCGCACGTGAACGGGCATCGACGCGGAACCGATATGCAGCACCAAGTGCTGCTGCAGTTTTCCTGCTGCGCGCAGCGCGACGTCGATCTCGTGGGTCTCACGCCAGGCGCCCGGCGTGCAGAGGGTGTCGCCGCGGGAGATGCTGTGGTGGTCGACGCCGCGGAGATTGACGGCGACGCGCGCCACCGCGGCGACGGCGGGGTGGTCGCGGCCTAGCGACTGGACGCCGCGCACGGTCACACGACGGCTGTTGTGCACCAGCTCGTCGCCGACGCGGATCGTGCCGGCCGCCAACGTGCCGGTGACGACGGTGCCGGCACCGCGGACCGTGAACGACCGGTCCACCCACAACCGTACGTCGGCGTCCCGATTCGGCGCCGGCAGACGATCCGTGAGCGCCACGAGTTCGCTTCGCACGGAATCGATATCGGTGCCCAGCACGATCGTCGCGTCGGGAAGCTGCTGACGCACCTGCGCGATGGCAGACGCCGGATCGGCGAGATCGGCCTTGCTGATCACGACCAGCAGGTGCTGCACGCCGAGTGCGCGCAGCGCGGCGGCGTGCTCGTCGGACTGCGGCATCCAGCCCTCGCTGGCGGCGACGACGAACATGATGGCCGGGACGGGCCCGACGCCGGCGAGCATGTTCCCGACGAAGCGTTCATGGCCCGGGACGTCGACGAATGCGATCTCCCGACCGTCGATGTCGGCCCATGCGAAGCCGAGGTCGATGGTGAGGCCGCGACGCTGCTCCTCGGCGAGCCGGTCGGGCCACATACCTGTGAGCCGTTCCACCAGAGTCGATTTCCCGTGATCGACGTGTCCCGCTGTCGCTACGACGTACATGCCCGGACCGCTTCGAGCAGCGCCGTGTCGTCCTCGGGCGCGACGGTGCGCAGGTCGAGCAGGCAGCGGCCGTCCTCGATGCGGCCGACCACCGCACGCTCGCCGGTCCTCAACGCCGACGCGTATCGCACGGGGAGAGCAATTGCGACACTTAGCAATTCGATGTCCGGCGCACCGCCGCCGCCCACCGCGGACACGCAGTCGACGACCTCGGCTCCGGTCAGCTGCGCCGCCAGCTTCTCTGCCCGGTCGCGCAGCTCGGCCGCGTCGGCGGTGAGCGCCTGCGCGACGGGGGTCGGCGGCCCGACCAGTGTGGCCTCCAGCGCGGCCAGCGTCAGCTTGTCGACGCGCAGCGCGCGGGCGGCGGGGTGGCGGCGCAGCCGCTCGATCAACTCGGAGGCACCGAACAGCAATCCGGCCTGCGGACCGCCGAGCAGCTTGTCGCCGCTGGCGGTCACCAGGTCGGCGCCGTGGCGCAGCACCGTCGCCGCGTCGGGTTCGTCGGGCAGCAGCGGGTGCGGGCTCAGCAGGCCCGAACCGATGTCGACCACCAGCGGGGCGTCGAGGGTCGCGAGGTCGCGCACCGAGACCGTCGAGGTGAACCCGCTGACGTGATAGTTCGACGGGTGCACTTTGAGGATGAAACCGGTGTCGGGCCTGATCGCGTCGGCGTAGTCGCGCAGGTGCGTGCGGTTGGTGGTGCCGACCTCGCGGATGCGGGCGCCGGTGGACGTCATCAGCTCGGGCAGCCGGAAGCCGTCCCCGATCTCGATCAGCTCGCCGCGGCTGACGATCATCTCCTTGCCGGGTGCGAGCGTCATCGCGGTCAGCAGCAACGCGGCGGCGTTGTTGTTCACGACGTGCACGGCCTCGGCGGCGGGCACCGCGGCGGCCAGCGCTGCCAGGGCTCCCCGGCCGCGGCGGGCCCGCCGTCCGGTCACGAGGTCGAACTCGACGTCGGTGGCGCCGCTGGCGGTGGTCACCGCGTCGATCGCCGCCTGCGAGAGCGGCGCGCGGCCCAGGTTGGTGTGCACCACCACGCCGGTGGCGTTGATGACGGGCCGCAGCGTCGCCGCGCTCGCGGGCAGCGATGCGACGGCGTGGTCGGCGACCTGCTCGGGATCGATCTCCCCGGCGCGGGCCCGCTGCTGCGCGTCGGCCACCACGCCCTTGACCAGCACGCGACCCAGTGCGTCGGCCGCCGCGACCAGCCGGGGATCGGCGAGCACGGCGTCGGTGCGCGGCACCCGCCGGCGCGGGTCACTCATGGTCACCGTGGCGGAGGCGGACGGGAATCGAACCCGCCAGCGACAGGAACTGCCGCTCAGCGATTTTGAAGATCGGGCCGGTCACCAGACCGGATACGCCTCCCTGAGCCACCTCTCCATCATGGCAGGGCAGCATGGAGCCCATGACGCACCGGCTCACGCAGTACGCCCACGGCGGCGGCTGCGCCTGCAAGATCCCGCCCGGCGAGCTCGAAGAGGTGGTCCGCGGACTCCAGCACCAGACGCCGGTGAATCCGGTCGGCGAGCTGCTCGTCGGCCTGGATGACGGCGATGACGCCGCCGCCGTGCGCATCGAGGGCGGCACCGCGCTGATCGCGACGACGGACTTCTTCACTCCCGTCGTCGACGATGCGTACGACTGGGGCCGCATCGCCGCGACCAACGCCCTCTCCGACGTGTACGCGATGGGCGGCCGGCCGGTGGTGGCGGTCAATCTGCTGGGTTGGCCTCGCGACGTGCTGCCGTTCGAGCTGGCCGCCGAGACGTTGCGCGGTGGCATGGACGTCTGCGTTCAGGCAGGGTGCCATCTCGCCGGCGGGCACAGCGTCGACGACCCCGAACCGAAATACGGCCTCGCGGTGACGGGCATCGCCGATCCGGACCGATTGCTGCGCAACGACGCCGGTGTCGCGGGTGTGCCGCTGTCGCTGACGAAGCCGCTGGGCATCGGTGTGCTCAACAGCCGGCACAAGAACACCGGGGAACGCTTCGAGCAGGCGATCGAGGCGATGACGACGCTGAACGCCGAGGCATCTCAGGCAGCTCTGAAAGCCGGTGTCCGCTGCGCCACCGATGTCACGGGCTTCGGGTTGCTCGGGCATCTGCACAAGCTGGCCCGCGCCAGTGCGGTGACGGCCGTGCTCGACGCGGCGGCCGTGCCCTATCTCGACGGCGCCCGGGAAGCGTTGCGCGACGGATACGTCAGCGGCGGCACGCGCCGCAATTTGGAGTGGGTCCGTCCGCACATCGAGCTGTCGGTCGACGAGGACGAGGCGCTGCTACTGGCCGACGCCCAGACCTCCGGCGGGCTGCTGATCGCCGGCGAGATCCCCGGCGCCCCGGTCATCGGCGAGCTCATCCCCCGCACCGACCACACCATCATCGTGCGGTGACGCCCAGCGCGTGCAGCACCGAGTCGACCACCCGGTCGAGTAGCTCCGGGCTGGTCTGCAGCCGGCGCCCACAGATCCGCCAGAACACCGGTGCGGCAACCAGATCCAACACATACTCGCTGTCGACGTCCGAGGGCACCTCGCCGCGGGCGACCGCCGCGTCGATCACCGCCTGTCCGTAGCCGCGGCGGGCGGCCCCGACACGATCGGTCAGCGCGGCGGCGAGTCCCGGATTGCGCATGGCCTCGGCCAGGAGATCGGGCAGGATGCGCGACATCCGTTCATCGCTCAGCCACGCGTCGACACCAGTGACGAGCGCCGCGACGTCGGACCGCAGGTCATCGGACGGCACCGTCTCGGCGGCCGGAACGCTGAGACCGGCCACGACGTCGAGCACCATCTCCTGCTTCGACGGCCACCGCCGATACAGCGCAGCCTTGCCGGCTCGGGCTCGACGGGCCACCCCGTCCATCGAGAGCCGGCCGAAGCCCACGTCGGCCAGTTCGTCCAGGACCGCCTCGACAATTCCGTCCGTCAGCTGAGCTCGCAGGTTCGCCTTCGTCGTCACGTTCGGAATACTATCCGAGACGGAACGGTTCCGTTCCATATGACAAGGAGCACTGTGACCGACGATGACCGCCGCTCGCACACCGACCGGGTGATCGACGCACTATTCGCCAGCCTTCGCCGCAATGACATGCAGGCTTTCGCCGAGCAGTGGGCGCCCGACGGTGCGATGGAGTTCCCCTTCGCCGCGCCTGGCTATCCGATGCTGCGCAGCCGTGCCGACGTGGCCGACTACCTGAAGGACTACAGCGCCCTGCTGCGCATCGACACCGTGACCGAGCGGCAACGTCACCACACTCTCGACCCGGAGACGGCCATCCTGGAGTTCTCGGCCGACGGCGTTGTGCTGCAATCGAACTCGCCGTACCACATGGACTATGTCGCGGTGATCACCGTCGGCCCCGACGGCGTTCGGCACTACCGCGACTACTGGAATCCGGTCGCCGCGGCAGCGGCACTCGGCGACGCAGACGCGCTCGCGGCGAATGTGGAGCGCCGTGATGCCTGAGCCGGTTCTCGTCACCGGGGCGACCGGCAACACCGGAACCGCCGTCGTCGCGGGCTTGCGCGCCCGGGGCAGCCGGGTCTACCCCGCCAGCCGGCGGCCCCACCCCGCCGATCAAGACGCCCGAGTGTTCGACTGGGCCGACGCCACGACGTTCGGCGCGGCGCTTCGGGGCGCGACAGCGATCTACCTGGTCGCCCCGGCCGGGCACGCCGACCCGGTGTCGATGGTGCGCCCCTTCCTCGGGCTGGCCGCGGAGCAGGGTGTGCGTCGGGTCGTGCTGTTGAGCTCGTCGGCGATCGAGCGTGGGGAGCCCGGCCTGGGCGAGATCCACGACGTCATCGCCAGCAAGTTTCCCGAGGCCACCATCCTGCGGCCCTCGTGGTTCATGCAGAACTTCGTCGGCGACCACCCAGTGGCCCACAGCATTCGTGAGTCACGGGAGATCGTCACGGCGACCGGCACAGGCCGTCTGGGTTTCATCGACGCGAACGACATCGCCGCGACCGCCGTCGACGCTCTCCTCGCACCCGAGCCCGTCGGCGAGGAACTGCTGCTGACCGGCCCTGAATCACTGTCCTACGCGGACGCCGCGGCGATCCTGTCAGACGTCCTCGGGTACCAGGTCCGCCATGTCGACGTGTCGCCCGCCGAGCGAGCCGCACAGTTCACCGCTACCGGCCTGTCGGAGGAATTCGCGTACGTGCTCGCCGCACTCGATGGCCGCATCAGCGCCGGCGAACAGGATTTCGTGACGACGACCGTGCGGGACGTCACCGGTCGCCCGCCGACGTCGCTGCGCGACTTTCTCGCTGCGCAGCCCCTACACGAGGTCCATCTCCGCCGGTGACGCGCCACCGATCGCCTGGGAGATGAAGCTGCGGGTGGTCAGCGGTCCGCCGAACTGCTGCAGCAGCCCGCCGGCATCGTTGCGGCCGAGATCGATCGGCTCGAATCCGAACCGCTCCATCAGTGCGGCCACCTCGGCGTTGGCTGACGGATCGTTGCCGGAGACGAACAGCACCCGCCGCCCGCCGCGGCCGTCCTCGGGCTCGTGCGCGAGCACCTTGGCCCAGGTGTGCCCGAACGCCTTGACGACCCGGGCGCCGGTCGCCCACTCCTCCACCAGATCCGACGATGCTCGCCCGCCCAGATCGGCCGGTGAAAAGTCTTTGTAGTCAATGGCGTTCGTTGCGTCGACGATGATCCGACCGGACCAGTCCGGGACCTGACCCACGAGGTCCTTTACCGCATCGAACGGCACGGCCAAGACCACCACGTCGGCGCCCAACGCGTCGGAGACTTCGGAGGGAGTGATGTGTGATCCGAGACGCTGAGCCAGCGGTGCGACAGTCTCCGGACCGCGCGATGCGGCGACGGCGACGTCGATGCCGGTGCGGGCGAAGTGCCCGGCCACCGCAGAGCCGATGTTCCCCGAACCGACGATCGCATAGGTCATGGCGGCCTCTCGAGTTTTTTTGTAGTGATCGTTAAAGCGAGGACGCTAGCAGAGTCCACGCCGCGGTGCATAGGATCAGGCGATGGGCCGGCCGCCGAAGTTCGATCGCGCAGAAGCGCTGCAGGCCGCCATGCATCTGTTCTGGGACAGAGGATTTGACCGCACGTCGATCAGCGATCTGACCGCGGGGATGGGCATTTCACCGCCCAGCCTGTATGCGACGTTCGGCGACAAGCAAGCGCTGTTCGACGCCGCCGTCGAGTTGTACGAGCGGTCCGCGGTCGTGCCGCCCGCACTGGAGGAGCCCACCGCGCACGCGGTGTTCACGGCGATGCTCGGGCGTGCGGTCGAGCTGTACACCCGCCCGGCGCATCCGCCGGGCTGCTTCGTCATCTCCGACCCGACGTTGCGTGCCCGCCGCGATTCCGGGCGCGAGGCCATCGCCCGCCGCCTGCGCCGCGCGCAACGGGCCGGCGACCTACCGGCGACAGTCGACGTCACCGCGCTGACCGACTACATCGACCTGGTTCTGCGCGGCCTGTCGGCGAAGGCCCGCGACGGGGCCACCCGCCGGCAGCTGCGCGCGGCGGCCGACATCGCGCTCAAGGCGTGGCCGGTTCCTTCGTCACCACGGTGAACAGCTGCGCGATCACGCCGTTCTCGATCAGCGCGACATCGAACCCGGCGATCAGCACATCCGTGGTGCCCGGCGCGTACACCTCGAAGTTCAGGTAGCCCATGTTCGCCACCTGGTGCACCGGACCGGCCTGAGTGAAATCGAGGCCGGCCAGCGGCCCGTCGAGCAGCGCCTGCGCCTTCTCGTGCAACCGGTCCTGGCCGGTCACGGTCTCGTCGGCGTCGGACCACCGGACGTCAGGGGCGTAGTTGCGGCGCACCACCGCGAGCCGGGCATCGGCATCACGCTCGTTGAACACCGCGAGCAGGTTCTCTTCCATCAACCGCACGACGTCGTCGCTCACCGAACCTCCCGAATGGTCATGAGTGTTTTGTAGTGCCCATGCAAGTTGACGTCAAGCGCAGCCGCGTTTCGGCCGACTCGAGGCGGGTAGCCGCGCCTGATGGACAGCTATCCGCACTTCGACACGATGCCGATCGGCACGAACTGGCGAGGCGGCTCGACCGGGGAGACCCGCACCGACACGGACCCCTACCGCGGTGACACGCTCACCGAACTCGTCCAGGCCGACGAGGACGACCTGAACGAAGCGTACGACGCCGCCGTTGCCGCACAGCCGGATTGGGCCTCGGCGCCACCGCTCGAGCGAGCCGGCGTGATGCGCCGTGCCGCCGACGTGATGACCGACCGCAAAGACGAGATCACCGACTGGCTTGTCCGGGAGACGGGTGGCACGCTGGCCAAGGCCGAACTGGAGTGGAACCTGGTGCGCTCCGTCATGTGGGAGGCGGCGTCCATGCCGCACCACATGGAGGGCCGCATCATGCCGTCGGACATCCCGGGCAAGGAGAGCCGGGTCTACCGGGAGCCGGTCGGCGTGGTCGCGGTGATCTCGCCGTGGAACTTCCCGATGCAGCTGTCCAATCGGTCCGTCGCACCGGCCCTGGCCACCGGGAATGCCGTGGTGCTCAAACCCGCCGGTGACACTCCGGTGACGGGTGGTCTGCTGCTGGCACGGATCTTCGAGGAGGCGGGGCTACCGCCCGGACTGCTGTCGGTGGTCGTGGGATCGGGCTCGGACATCGGCGACGCGATCGTCGAGCATCCGGCACCCCGGGTCGTCTCGTTCACGGGATCGACTCCGGTGGGCAAGGGCATCGCACAGAAGGCGGGTCTGAAGAAGCTCGCCCTCGAATTGGGCGGCAACGGGCCGCTGGTCGTCCTCGACGACGCGGATCTCGAACTCGCCGTCAACGCCGCCGTGTTCGGATCGTTCTTCCACCAGGGCCAGATCTGCATGATCGCCAACCGGATCATCGTCGATGCGGCCGTGCGCGATGAGTTCGTCGACCGATTCGTCGGCCGGGTCAAGGCCCTCACCGTGGGTGATCCGTCCGATTCCGACACACAGCTCGGTCCGGTGATCAATTCGTCTCAGCTGGAGGGCATTCAGGACAAGCTGAAGCGCGCCCAGGACGAGGGTGCGGAGTTGCTGACGGGAGGCGATCCGTTCGGTCCGACGGGGCTGTGTCTGCCGCCGCATGTGCTCTCGGCAAGCAACGACGTTGCCACCGCGCGCGAGGAGGTGTTCGGCCCGGTGATCACCGTGATCCGCGCCGACGACGAGGAGGATGCGCTGCGCATCGCCAACGACACCGAGTACGGGCTGTCCTCAGCGGTGTTCAGTCGCAATGTCGGCCGTGCGGAACGCTTCGCCCGGCGGATACAGGCGGGCATGACCCACGTCAACGACTCCCCCGTCAACGACGACGCCAACACCGCGTTCGGCGGCGTGAAGGGCTCGGGCATCGGGCGTTTCGGCGGCCAGTGGGCAGTCGACGAGTTCACGTCCGATCACTGGATCTCCATCCAGCACGAACCCCGCGACTACGCCATCTGATCGCGAGCACCGCCGTAGGATCACCGGCATGCTCGACCTCGACGTCCCCATCCTCAACGCCCCGATGGGCGGGGTCGCCGGTGGCGAGCTGGCCGCGGCCGTCACGCGCGCCGGCGGCTTGGGCATGATCGGGATGGGCAGCAGCGCAACAGTATCCATGCTTCACACAGAATTACCCCATGTGCACGACGTCCAATTCGGGATCGGGCTGATCGGCTGGCGTGTCCGCGACGACCCCGGTCTGCTCGACGCCGCGCTCGCGGCGCGGCCCGTGCTCCTGTCGGTGAGCTTTGGCGACGATTTCGACTGGGTGGCGGCCGCACATGACGCCGGCGCGATGACGGCCACCCAGGTCGCCGATGTCGAGCAAGCCCGACGAGCGGCAGACGAAGGCGTCGACATACTGGTCGCCCGGGGCGCCGAAGGCGGCGGTCACGGCCAACCGCGCATGCCGCTGCAGACGCTGCTCGCGCAGATCATCGACCAGGTGCCAGCGCCCGTGCTGGCGGCAGGCGGCATCGCGTCGCCGGAGGCCTTCGCCGACGCGCTCGCTGCAGGCGCCTCAGGCGCGTGGATCGGTACGGCATTCGCGGTGTGCAGGGAGTCCCTGCTGCCCGATGGGGCGCGTCAGGCGATGATCGACGCCCGGGCCACCGACACCGTCGTCACCCGCGCCTTCGACGTCGCGTTCGGCTACCCGTGGCCGGCACACACTCCGGAACGATTGCTGCGCAACAGCTTCACCGAGCAATGGGACGGGCGCGAGGACGAGATCGACACCGCTGCCCGAGAAGCGCTGCACGCTGCGATTGCCCGGCAGGACTACCGCGTCGCCCCCATCAACGCCGGCGAAGGCGTCGGAGATGTCAAGGCCGTCGACGACGCGCAGTCCGTCATCGACCGACTGTGCGGGCGTCAATCCTCCGGCGGATAGACGATGCGCGTTGCGTCGACATGCGCGAAAGGCGTCAACCGTGCGGGTTTCGCCGCGCCGGGTCCCATGATGTGCCGCACGTCGACACCTCGGAAGAGCACCGCGTCGGCCACCAGCGACCGGTGACAGCGCCAGGGCACCGCTTCGGCGCACATGATTGCTGTCACGCGTTCGGCGGCCACCTCGAGCAGTTCCCCGAGGGCAGCCTCGAACGCCGGGGTGCCCATGTAGTCGGCGTACCCGCGGAACGAGTCGTTGCGCCACGCGCCGTTCGGCGAATCCTTCGCTGGGCGGCGCAGTCCGCCGAGTCCGGGAAGGTGGCGGTACTCGATACCGGCCGCGGGCAGAGACACCGACAACTCATCCTGGTGGTACTGCGGGTTGCGCCGCGACTTCGGCACGGTCCGGATGTCGACCAGCACCTCGACATCGAATTCCCGCAGCAGCGCGACGAATTCGTCGAGCGGTCGGGTGGAGTGACCGATGGTGTAGAGGACCAACACCTAGTCCAGCGTCGCCCAGAATTCGTTCAGCGCCTCGGCGCCGCGATGGGGGTCCTCCACCATCCACCAGTGCCCCAGCCCCTCGAGCACCTCGATGCGCGCGCCTGCCCGCTCGGAGGCCCGACGCCGGTTGTCGTGAGCGCCGATGAAGGCGTCATCGGTGGCCAGCAGCGACAAGCCCGGACGCGCGGCGAGGCGCGGCAAGTCTCGGCCCGCCTCGGCCATCGCGGGCTGCGCGGCCGAGCGGTAGAGCGCCAGGATCGCCCGGCCCATGTCGGCGTTCTGATGTTCGGCGATCTGCGCGGCAACGTCGGCCGGGATGCCGAACGACATCATCAGGTCCGTCCGGGCGGTCAGGTCACCGCCGAGCATCGCGTCGAGCGATTCCTCGCCCGCCCCCGGTGTCTGCCACACCTGAGCCATGTCATGCCACACGTACTCCGGATCGAAGAGCCCGACGACATCGCTGACCCAACTGCGGACGAGCTCGGGCCGGTGCATCACAGCGTTGATGACGTGCCCGCCACCCCAGTCGTGGCCGACGAGGTCGATCGGCCCCTCGATCGAGGACAGCTCGGCCTCCAGCCAATCGCGATACTCCAGGAATGTCGCGCCGAACCCGTCGGGCAGGGGCGCACCGAAGCCCGGCGGCGAGAGAAGCACGACGTCGTCGCGGCCGAGGACCGCGAGCATCGGACCCCAGATCGCCGAGGTCTCGGGATTGCCATGTACGAAGACCGCCGTCATGGACGTCAAGACTACGGACTTTCCGGGGGCCGTGGCCCGCCCCCTGGTGCGAAAGTAAAGGAATGAAGATCTCAGTGGTGGGCGCATCGGGAATGATCGGATCGCAGGTCGTCGAGATACTGACCGCGGCCGGTCACGACGTCGTCGGCGCATCGCTGCGCACCGGGGCGAACGTGCTCACCGGCGAGGGGCTCGACGACGCGGTTGCCAGCGCGGCGGTGCTCGTCGACGTCACCAATTCGCCTCAGCTGGACGGAGATGCGGCGACCGACTTCTTCACGACGTCGTCGGCGAACCTCGTCAAGGCCGCCACGGGCGCCGGCGTCGGACACTACGTCGCGCTGTCCATCGTCGGCGCCGACGGGATCACCGACAGCGGCTACATGCGCGCCAAGGTCATCCAGGAGCGCACGATCGCCGACTCCGGACTGCCCTACACGATCGTGCGCGCGACGCAGTTCCACGAGTTCGCCGACGCCATCGTCGGGTCGCTCGCGGTCGGCGACGAGTACCGCGCCCCGGTGGCCCGCATCCAGCCCACCGCATCCGCCGAAGTGGCGGCGGCGGTCGCCGACGCCGCGCAAGGCGCCCCGGTCAACGGGATCGTCAACGTGGGTGGCCCGGAGACGATGACGTTCGCCGACCTGGCGCGCGCGGTGCTCGCCTCCAAGGGAGACAAGAGCACCGTCGTCGATGACGCAGACGCCACGTACTTCGGCGCGCGCGTCGACAACGACAGCTTGGTCACCGGCGCGGATGCCCGCCTGGGCACGCGGCGGTTGACGGACTGGCTGGCGGCTCAGTGAGCGACGTGGTCCTGGTGACCGGGGCGTCCGGGTACGTCGGTAGCCACCTTGTCAATCAGCTTCTGGCACAGCGACACCGGGTCAGAGCGGCGGTCCGCACTCCGCAACGGGCCGATGAGGTGCGTCAGACGGCGGTCGGGGACGTCGAGTTCGCCTTTGCCGACTTGAGTTCCGATGACGGCTGGGCGGACGCCGTCGCAGGCGTAAATGTCGTCATGCACGTCGCGTCGCCGTTCCCGGCAGAGAACCCCCGCACTGACGACGAGGTCATCGTGCCCGCCCGTGACGGCACTCTGCGGGTACTGCGGCATGCGCGCGACGCGGGGTGCGCGCGGGTCGTGATGACGTCGTCGTTCGCCGCGGTCGGATACTCGCCGAGCACTGAACAGCGCTGGACAGAACAGGATTGGACCGATCCGGCCGATCAGAACACCGCCTACATCCGGTCGAAGGCGATCGCCGAGCGGGCGGCATGGGACTTCGAGGGCGGTGCGCTCGAGTTGACGACGATCGTGCCGGTCGGCATCTTCGGGCCGACGCTCGGTCCCCACCTGTCCACCTCGGTGCGGATCGTGCGCTCGATGCTCAAAGGCGATCCGCTGCCGCCCGGCCAGTACTTCGGGGTGGTCGACGTCCGCGATGTCGCGGACGCGCATGTGCGCGCGATGACGACGGAAGGCGCTGCGAGCGAGCGCTTTCTGGTGGTCGCCGATGATCCGGCGGTGACGTTCGCGGAACTGGCGCGCATGGTCGGCGTCGATGCCGCCGACGACGACGTGCGGGGCACCCGGCCGCAGATCAGCAACGCTAAGGCGAAGACGATCCTCGGCTGGCAGCCACGCCCGCTCGAGGAAACGATTCGCGACACCGTCGCCTCGCTGCGGGATCTCGGGCTGGTCTGAGCTACAGCCCGCCGGCGATCAGGTTCACTACGGAGGCGACGATCACGGAGCCGAATAGGTACGACAGCAGACCGTGTTTGAGGGCGGTGGCCCGCATCCGTGACGACGTCAGGTTGGTGTCGGAGATCGCGAAGCTCATGCCGACGGCATAGGCGACATACGCGAAGTCGCTGTAGCGAGGAGGCTCAGAGGTGTTGAAATCGATTCCGCCGACGGGCTTCTCGCGAAAGTAGATTTTCGCATAAGTCAGCGCGAACAGCGTGTGCACCGCGAACCACGAGACCACCACGCTGCCGACAGCCACGGAAGGCGCCACGGCACCCAGATGTTGTGGACGCGCATTCGCCAGCAGCAGGCCAACCCCGACCAGGCTGGCCAGCGCGCCGCCGAGGATCAGCACGAACACGGTGCGCCGACCCGGCTCCTCGATCTCGGCGTGCGACGCGGTCTGCTCGTCGTCGAACCGCCACAGCACCGACCACGTCCACACCAGGTAGGTCAGCGCGAGCACGTCCCAGCCGATCAGGAGAGCGAACCAGCCGAACTCGACGGACGCCACCGCACCGGCTGCCACACCCAGGACGGCGGCGCCGATGAGCCGCACGGCGGGGGTGTGCCACCGGGCCGAAGTCACCGCCACAGTCAATCAGCACCACCTGCCGAGGGCCTGGACGACACCCCCACCTGACCCGGCAATCCCGCTGGTCACACCCGTCACACGACGCGCCGGAAACCTCGCGACACTCCCCCGCGGACCGCGGCGCTGTCCCCGCCGTGGCCTATGTTGGGGCCTCCAGCCGGACACCGGAGCGAGGCCAGAAGGAGGGTGCGTGGACGACCAGCTGTCGGCTGCCGATCTGCTCGAGCGCAATCGCGAGCTGCAGACCTCCCCGACGGTTCGGCTGCTCTCGGCCACCAACCTGAGCCTCTACGCGACGCTGATGGACCGGCACCTGAGCGGCGGTGTGGTCGCCGAGACCGACCTGGTGGTCCGCATCGAGCGCGATCTGGCCGACCTCGGCGACGATCAGCCTGGGCTCGCGCTGGTCAAGTCGTGGGCGAGCCAGGGCTGGCTGCATCGCATCGTCGACGAACGCACCGACCAGAACGTCTGCTACCTCACCCAGGACGCGCGGCGTGCGCTGGACTTCCTGCGCGGTATGCGTCGCCAGGACACCATCGCGACCGGCGGGTCGATCACCGGCATCGCGGGCCGGCTCAAGCAGGTCGCGATCCGGGTGGGCAACGATCCCGCCCGCATCCGCAAGAGCATCGAGGCCGAGATCGACGCGCTGCGGCGTGAGCTCGACGAACTCGAGGCCGGGCAGCGGCCCGAACCGGATGTCACCGACGCCTACGACGAGGCGCGCGCGATCGCGCTGCAGATGGAACGGCTGATCACCGACATCGGCCAGTACGGCACGATGATCGAGCAGGCCACAGCCGCGCTCGACGAGCCGATCGACAGCAACGTCGCCTACCGCGACCGCCAGCGCCAGATGTACGCCGACTACCAGGCGGCGTGGGATTCGCAGGGCCGTGACAGCCACCGCGCGTTCCTGCGCATGATCAACGATCCCGATCAGCGCGCCGAGTTCGAGGCCGACGTGGCCGCGGTCGCCGGGGCACTGCCGGATCTGGACCCGGCGCTGCGGCGGGTGATGGCCGGTTTCTTCGAACTGGTCGGCCAGCAGATCGACGAGGTCGAACGCATCCAGCAGCGCTGCGCGCAACGCGTCAGGCGGTTCACCGCGTTCGGCACGCTGGAGCAGAGCCGCGGCATCGCCCGCCAGCTCAACGAGGCGATCGGCGCCGCGCGCACGCTGCTGAAGACCTCGCTCACCGATTCGCGGCTCGATCTCGAGTTGCCACTCGCCCGGCACGCCATCAGCTCGGTCGGCGCGCTCAGCTTCAAGATCGGCGACCTGTCCAACCCCAAACCGGCCAAACCGGCCGAGGGCGACGTCGACCTCGCGAGCTTCGCTGCGCTCACCACACAGGTCGACGCGGCCGCGATGGCGGAGATGATCAACGACGCGCTGCCGATGTCGCTGCCCGACGCGGTGGCAAAACTCGACAGGTCTGGACAAGGGGCGTATCTGGGTCACATCATCGTGCTGTGGTCGTGGGCGCTCAAGCAGCCGCAGGAGACGGCCGGTGAGTCCACCACGGTCCGGTTCCGTTCCCTGGACGGCCGCGATCGCGAGATCGCCGTCCCTGACGTGGTTTTCACCGAACCGATCACCGTGGGAGTGGCCCCGTGAGCACCGACTCCGATATCGACTTCTCGTCCCTGCCGCAGGTCGACCAGACCGCGCGGCCGCCGCATCAGCGCCGGCCGCGGTTCGACGGGGACGTCTCCGAGCTGCCCGACCGTGCGTGCTGGGCGCTGCAACACCTGCTGACGCGGCGCTACATCAGCGCCGAGTCCGACGCCGACATCTACGCCTGGGTGCTCGAATACCGCCATCAGCTCTCGGTCCGGCTCTCGGAACTGGATTTGCTGCTGCGCATCGTGGACGGAACCGACGTCGCGTTCGTCGAGCAGGCCCGCTACGAATCGGCCAAGGGCATCAAGCTCTTACGCCGCGAGCCGCTCGGCACGTACGACTCGATCCTGGCCCTGCATCTGGCGCAGATGATGCGCGCCGCGGGTGGGCAGAGCGTGCTGATCTCGCGGGAGGAGATGCACGGCCTGTTCTCCGGTGTGCTCAACGACGTGGACCGCGACGCGGTCACGTTCACCGGCCGTATCGACGCGGCGATCGCCCGACTGACGGGGCTGGAGATCCTGCGCCGCAGCCGCGACGACGAGGACAGCTACACGATCAGCCCGGTGATCACCGCGGTGATGACGGCCAGTGTGATCAGCGAGCTGCAGCAGCAGTTCGAGATGCTCGCCACCGGCGGAGCCACACAGGAGACCGACCTTGACTGAGCAGTTCCACCTGTCCCGACTGCAGGTCATCAACTGGGGCGTGTTCGACGGGTACCACTCGATCCCGTTCAGCGAGGGCGGCGCACTGATCGCCGGGGCCTCCGGTAGCGGCAAATCCTCGCTGCTGGATGCGATTTCACTGGGCTTCCTGCCGTTCAACCGACGCAATTTCAACGCCTCCGGCGACAACACCGCCGCCGGGTCGAGCGCGGGCCGCCGCACCGTGGACAAGTACGTGCGTGGCGCGTGGGGGCAGCGCAGCGACGGCGGCACCAGCCGGGTGATGTACCTGCGCGGCGACGGGACCGCATGGTCGGCGGTCGCGGTCACCTACGCCAGCGACTCCGGGCGCACGGTGACGGGCCTGGTCCTCAAGTGGCTGACCGGTGAGTCCCGCAACGATTCGTCGAGCCGGTTCGTGCTCGGCGACGGCGATCTGGGCATCGAGGACGTCTGCAACCGTTGGGCGGCAGGGCGTTTCGATACCGGCGTGTTCAAGGAGAACGGCTGGCGGTTCACCACCAAGGTGGAATCCCAATATCTTGCGCAGCTGTACGCGACCATCGGCATCCGCGCGTCCGATGCGGCCCAGCAGCTGCTCGGCAAAGCGAAGTCGCTCAAGAGCGTGGGCGGCCTGGAGCAGTTCGTCCGCGAGTTCATGCTCGACGAGCCGGACAGCTTGGCTCGGCTGCCCGAGGCGCTCAAGCAGATCGATCCACTGGTAGAGGCTCGGGAACTGCTGGCCGTCGCGCAGCGCAAGCGCAAGATTCTCGGCGACATCGAGAAGATCCAGCAGCGGTACGCGTCGGAGTCCACCGATCTCGGCATCATCGATCTCGTCGACCTGCCGATGGTGCGCGCGTACACCGATCATGTCCGGCTGGCGCAGTGCCCGGCGCAGATCAGCCAGCTCGACACCACGATCGACCAGCTCGAGAACGAGTACGAGGACGTCACGCGGTCGCTGAATCTGGCCAAGGCGGAGGCGGATTCGCTCAATGCCCAGATCAGCGGCACCAGTGCGAACATCGGTCCGCTGCAGAGTCAGGTGACGGCCGCGGAGACCGAGGCCGAGCAGATCGAGCGCCGCCGCGCCGCCTACGAGGACATGCTCGCCGCGCAGGATCTCGACGTTCCCGACACTGCTGACGAGTTCTGGAATCTGCGCGAGGAGCTCCTGCAGCAGGCCATCGAACTGCTCGCCAAGGTCGAACGCAATCGGGAGGCCTCCACCGACGCCGAGTACGCGCAGAAGGCCGCGCGCATGGCCCGCGACGACGCCGCGAAGGAGCTCAAGCGCGTCGAGCATGTCGGCTCGGCGCTGCCCGAATTCGCGCTGCTGATGCGCGATCAGATCTGCGCCGCCGTCGGCGTCGACGCTACCGAGCTTCCCTACGTCGCCGAGCTGATGGATCTGCGGGCCGACCAGACGCGGTGGCGCACCGCGGCGGAGAAGGTGCTGCGCGGTGTCGGACTGCGGCTGATGGTCCCCGATCAGCATTGGACTGCGGTGCTGCAGTTCGTCAACGAGACCAACATGCGCGGCCGGCTCGCGCTGCATCACGTGCGGGCGAAGATGCTGGGCGCAGAACCGGAAGAGCCAGAACCGAACACTCTGGCCGGCAAACTCTTTCCCGTCGAACCCACACATCCGTGCGCGGCCGAAGCCGTCGACATCGTCACCATGGCGGGCGATCACGTCTGCGTCGACACCCCCGACGTCTTCGCCCGCTTCCGGCGCGCCGTCACCGACACCGGGCTCTACAAGGACTCCGACCGGCTCGCGATCAAGGACGACCGGCGCCCGCTCAAGCAGTCGGAGTACCTGTACCAGGGTGACGTGTCGGCGAAGATCAACGCGCTTACCGTCGATTTGGCCGCCGCCGAGGAGGCCTACCAGAAGGCGCGCCGCGTCGCCGACGACATCGCCGCGCAGCGCCAGCAGTGGCGCGACCGTGCTGCGGCGTGCAAGGCGATTTGCGAGCAGTTCCCGCAGTGGAGCCAGATCGACACCGAGACCGCCGACGGGCATGCCGACCGGCTGCGCGAACAGTACGAGCTGCTGCTGGCCGACAACCCCGACATCGAAGCGCTCAATGCGCGCGCCGACGAATGTTGGTCGCAGATCCAGAAATTGATGACGCGCCGCGGCGCGATCCAGACCCGCCGTGACGATCTGGACGCCCGCCGCACCCGGCTCCTCGAACTGGAAGAACGGCTGTCGCCGGCGTTCGTCAGCGAACCGCTGACCGAGCTGCTGACCCGTTACTCCGCACAGCTGCCTGTGAGCCTCGAGCTGCTCGACCCGGAGCCGTTCCGCGACGCGGTGTTCGGCGCGATCAAGAAGGAACGCGAGCAGCTCCGCGAGAGCCGCAGACGCTCCTATGACGAACTCGCGCGCATCCTCAACACCTTCGACACCGCGTTCCCCGACGCGATCCCGAATGACAGCGACAACTTCGACGAGCGCGTGCACGACTACGTGGCGCTGTGCCGGCACATCGACGAGCGCGAGCTGCCCGAGGCCTACGAGCGGATGATGCGGCTGGTCACCGAGCAGGCCCCGGACGCGATCCTGACCCTGCATCGGGTGGCCGAGCAGGAGGCGCGTCGCATCGCCGAGCAGATCGAACGGGTCAACACCGGCTTGGGCGCCGTCGAATTCAACCGCGGCACCCGCCTGACGCTGCGGGCCACGCCACGCAGCCTGACCGCGGTGTCGGAGCTGACCGAGATCGTGCGGTCGATCAGCAGGCGCATCGCCGAGGTCGGCTTGGGTGACAAGCAGGCGATCCTGGACCAGTACGCCGACATCCTGCGGCTGCGCAACCGGCTGGCGTCGACAGCGCCGGAGGACAAAGCGTGGACGCGCGACGCGCTCGACGTGCGCAACCGGTTCACGTTCGACTGCGCCGAGTGGGATGTCGCGTCCGACGAGCTGATCCGCACGCACAGCAATGCGGGCGACAACTCGGGTGGCGAGCAGGAGAAGCTGATGGCGTTCTGCCTCGCCGGTGCGTTGAGCTTCAACCTGGCCAGCCCCGAAAGCCGGGACAACAAGCCGGTGTTCGCGCAACTGATGCTCGACGAGGCGTTCTCGAAGTCGGATCCCCAGTTCGCGCAGCAGGCGCTGCAGGCGTTCCGGAAGTTCGGCTTCCAGCTGGTTATCGTCGCGACGGTGCAGAACGCGACGACGATCCAGCCCTACATCGACAGCGTGGTGATGGTCAGCAAGACCGAGGCGACGGGTCGCAACGCGCGGCCGGTGGCCACGGTCGCGACGCGTTCCATCGCGGAGTTCACGGAGCTGCGCCACCAGATGCGGGGAAAGGTGCCGGCGCTGGCGCACTGAGCGCGAAGTCCACCGCCGCCTGCGCGTGCAGCAAAGTCGTCGGAAACACCGGCACGGCAACGTCTTCCGGACTGAGCAGCAGTTCGACCTCAGTACAGCCCAGGATCACACCCTCGATCCCGTCCATGCGGCCGACGACGTCGCGGTACAGCTCCCGCGACGAGTCACGAATGATGTTGTGACACAACTCGTCATAGATGATCCGGCTGACCCCTGCACGGTCGTCGGCATCGGGGGTCACGACGGCGACGCCGAACGACGCGAAGCGCGACACATAGAAGTCCTGCTCCATCGTGAACGCGGTGGCCAACAGACCGACCCGGGTCAGCCCGGTTGCGGCGACGGCCCGTGCCGTCGTGTCGGCGATGTGGAGGAACGGCACCATGACGGCATCCTCGATGGCAGAGGCGACGTGATGCATGGTGTTGGTGCACAGCACCAGCGCGTCGGCGCCGGCGTCCTCGAGGGACCGAGCCTCAGAAGCCAGTCGCGCGGCGACGCCGTCCCAGTCCCCGGCGAGCTTGAGCGCCTCGATCTCGGCGAAGTCCACCGACGCGAGCACGATGCGCGCGGAGTGCAGCCCGCCGAGCCGCTGCGCGACGAGTTCGTTGATCACCCGGTAGTAGTGCGCGGTGCTGACCCAGCTCATGCCGCCGATCAGGCCCAACGTCTTCACTCCGCCAGAATACGAGCGGCGACGCCGGCCCCGATGGCCATTGCTCCCCCATCAACAGACATCGAGACCGGCACGCCACTGCAAAGGCTTCGCCCAACCCCTCAACTGCGCGCGCCTCGACAGTCCCGACGAGAGAAACCACGGTCATCGTACATAAACATCGCCGTTTCTGAGAAACGTTAAGGATTTGCCTGCGCCGGGGATCAAGGTCAGGTCTGCCATACTGCGTAGGCCCTGCATCAGCTGAGCCCATGCCGATGCCGCACCGTTCAAAGGGAGCAGTACGTGGCCGAGCGGCTCGTCGCCGGCCGTCACCATCTCAGCCGAGATGAAGTGGCGGCCCACCAGAAGCAACGCCTGTTCAAGGCGCTTGCCACGGTGATGGCTGCCAACGGTTTCATCAACACCACCGTGGATGACGTGATCAAGGAGGCGAAGGTCTCCCGCGCCACGTTCTACGAGCACTTCGATTCCAAGCAGGACCTCTTCATGTCCGGCTACGGGCGCGCGCAGCGACGCATGGTCACGGCGATCCGCGCTTTGCCCGTGGAGGGCTCCCCGATGGAGCGCTTCGGCGTCATGCTCGACCGCTATCTCGGCTTCATCGCGTGTGACCCCGTGACAGCCCGGCTGTACCTGCTCGAGGTCTATGCCGCAGGCCCGGACGCGATGCGCCGCCGTGTCGAGCTGCAACAGGAGTTCGTCGCCGGAGTGGCGCGGATCTTCGACGCCCGCGACGACGCCACGCTCTTCTCCTGTCAGGCGTTGGTGGCCGCCATCTCCACTTTGGTGACGAACGCACTGACCCGAGGCGACGACGTCCTCGCGCTGCGCGCGCCCCTCATGGAGCACACCGCGCGCGTCATGGACCGACGATGACGGATCCGCTGATCGGGCTGAGGGAGCGCAAGAAGACGCAGACCCGCCGCGCGATCAGACGTGCCGCGTTCGAGCTCTTCAGCGTGCAGGGCTTCGGCGCGACCACCGTCGAGCAGATCGCCGAGGCCGCAGATGTGTCGCCACGGACCTTCTACCGCTACTTCAACGTCAAGGAAGCGGTGCTGATCTCCGACGATCACTCACCGTTGATCGTCGCGGCGTTCGTCGCTGCGCCGCGGCACCTGACCCCGATCGCCGCCTATGAGTACGCCGTCTCCGAAGTGTTCGGCGGACTGTCCGACGAGGACCGCCGGCTCGACCTCGTCGGGCAGCGGCTGCTGTACCAAGTGCCCGAGGCACACGGGTTGATCTACGCAGAGTTCATCAAGCTGATCAACCTCATCACCGATGCCTTGCAGCAGCGGTTCGACGAACCCATCGACGAAGCCGAACGGCGCGTGATCGCCGGAGCGATCGTCGGCGTGATCTTCGGCGCCGCGCATGACACCCCGCTGCCCGAGAAAGCGGTTCCGTCCGCACTGTCGATTCTCGACGCAAAATTGTCCCCGTGACGAATCCGACCTGGGCGCCGCTGCGCTCACCGGTCTTCCGCGCGCTGTGGATCGCGCAGCTGGTGTCCAACCTCGGCACCTGGATGCAGACCGTCGGTGCGCAGTGGATGCTTGTCGGCGATCCGCGGGCCGATGTGCTGGTGCCGCTGGTGCAGACCGCGACGACGCTGCCGGTGATGCTGCTCGCGCTGCCGTCCGGCGTGCTGGCGGATCTGGTCGACCGGCGCCGGCTGCTGCTGGCGACGCAGGGCGCGATGGCCGCCGGGGTGGCGTTCCTGGCCGCACTGACGGGGTTTGGGTTGACGACGCCCGCGGTGCTGCTGATCGTGCTGTTCGTGATCGGCTGCGGGCAGGCGCTCACCATGCCGGCCTGGCAGGCGATCCAGCCTGATCTCGTTCCGCCACAACAGATTCCGGCCGCCGCGGCGCTGGGCAGCATGAGCATGAACGGCGCGCGGGCGATCGGACCGGCGATCGCGGGCGCGCTGGTGTCGCTGGCCGGGCCGACGCTGGTGTTCGGCCTCAACGCGGTGTCGTTCATCGGGATCGTCGCGGTGCTGCTGTGGTGGCGCCGGCCCCCGGTGCAACAGGACTATCCGCCCGAGCGGGCGATGGCGGCGTTGAGCGCGGGCGGCCGGTTCATTCGCAGCTCGCCGATCGTGCGGCGCATCCTGCTGCGCACGGCGCTGTTCATCGCCCCGGCGAGCGCGCTGTGGGGACTGCTGCCCGTCATCGCCGCCGACCAGCTGCAGCTCTCCTCGGCAGGTTATGGGCTACTGCTCGGCGCGCTCGGCGTCGGCGCCCTACTCGGCGCGCTGGTGCTGTCGCGGCTGCGGTCGCGGTTCGGCGCCAACATCCTGCTGACGCTGGGAGCGGTGGGCTTCGCCGCGGCGACGGCAGTGCTGGCGTTGGTGCCGATCTTCGGGGTTGTGATCGCGGCGCTCGTCGTGGGTGGCGCGTCATGGCTGCTGTCGTTGTCGACGCTGAACGCGTCGATGCAGCTGAGCCTGCCGGCGTGGGTGCGGGCGCGTGGACTGTCGGTGTACCAGCTGATCTTCATGGGCGGCCAAGCGCTGGGATCGGTGATCTGGGGCGTGCTCGCGGGGGCGACCACCAGCGTCACGAGTCTGCTGGTCAGCGTCGGGCTGCTGCTGGCCTGTGGACTGTCGTCGCTGTGGTGGCCGTTGCACGCGAAGACCGGGAATCTGGACCTCACGCCGTCGTCGCACTGGCCGGAGCCGTCGCTGGTGTTCGAGCCCGAGCCGCTCGACGGCCCGGTGCTGGTGCTGACGTCCTACCGCGTGCTGCCCGAGAACGAGGAGAGGTTCATCGCGGCGATGTCGGTGCTGGGCCGCTCCCGGCAGCGCACGGGCGCCTCGCAGTGGCGGCTGTTCCGCAGCGTCGAAGAAGAGTCGACGTTCGTCGAGACGTTCGTGGTGCGGTCCTGGGGCGAGCACATGCACCAGCACTACACCCGGCTCACCAATCAGGATCAGGCCGTCGAGGCCCGGGTCGAAGACCTCGTCGAGGGCGCGGCGACGTCGCACCACTACCTGGCGGTCCGCTCAGAGTGAACTGACCACCGGCCAGAACACCGCGAACAGCCGGTCCTGCCATCCGTCGGCGACCGCACCCGTGCGGGCCCGCTCGGCGGCGTAGGCGCCGACCAGCGCGTCGATCACCGTCGCCGCGTCGATCCCGGGCCAGGTCTGCGTCATCACCGATTCCAGCGTCGCGCGCTGCTCGGCGAGGATGCGCCGGAACACCTCGGTGAACTCGGGGTCGTCGTCGGTGAGCAGCGCGGCGAAGCCGCCGAACCCGATCCCGCCTTCGACCGCGTCGACGGCATGGTCGATCACCCAGCGGAAGCGGTCCCGGGCGTCCGTCTGGTCATCGAGCGGGGCCGTCGTCGTGATCGACGACAGCGCCGCGGCCAGCATGTCGCGACGGTCTCTGTACCGGCGATAGATCGTCGTCTTCGCGACGCCGGAGTACGCGGTCACGGCTTCGACCGTGACGGCCCGCGGCCCCCGCGTGCGCAGCACCTCGAGCGTCGCCGCAGCGATCTTCGCGTCCACCTCGCGTCTCGGTGCCACCGCTGCTCCTGTCTGGAATACCGCCGCCGTTTGAAACGCTACACTGACTGTAGCGCTACGGTGAGCGTAGCGTTCTGCGAAAGGAGTTCACCATGGCGTTCTTCGCCTACCTCAGCTTCCTGTTGACCTTCGTGGCGTTGGGCCTGTTCGTGCACGCGCTGGCCGCCGGCAGCACCGCGGCCGTCGCGTTCGGCACCGCATTGGTCGTGTTCATCGCGGCGATGATCGCCGGGTCGCGGCGCGGCCAGCACGCCTGGTCGAAGCCGGTGCGGGACGCCCAGGTCGCGCGCTATCTGCACCGCTACCGGCCCACGGATGACGCGCCCGAGCAGGTCGAACACGATCTGCGGGAGAAGCTGGCGGCGTAGGGTTCGGCCGTGCAGGTCGACGCGATGACGGTCCCACAGCCCCTCCGCGAGGTCTCTGGCCTGGCAACACGCACCCAGGCGGCAGGGTTCTCCGGCCTGCTGTTCACCGAGACCGGGCGCACCGCCTACCTCGACGCCGCGGTCGCCGCGCAGGCCGCGCCGGGCCTCGAGGTGTCGACGGGCGTCGCCGTGGCGTTCCCGCGCAGTCCGTTCGTCACGGCGGCGGCAGCGTGGGAGTTGCAGGAGGCTGCGGGCGGCGCGTTCCGGCTGGGTCTCGGCACGCAGGTCCGCACGCATGTGGTGCGCCGCTACGGCGCGGAGTTCGAGCGTCCCGGTCCGCGATTGCGGGACTACGTCCTGGCCGTGAAGGCCTGCTTTGCGGCGTTCCGGACGGGATCGCTGGACCACCACGGCGAGTTCTACGACCTCGACTTCATCACCCCGCAGTGGAGCCCGGGCCCGATCGATGCGCCGGACCCAAAGGTCGACGTCGCGGCGGTCAATCCGTGGATGCTGCGGATGGCCGGCGAGGTCGCCGACGGCATTCACGTCCACCCGCTGGGCGAGCCCGGCTACCTGGCCCGGCACGTGCTGCCGAACAGGGCTGACGGCGCCGCGCGTGCGGGCCGCTCCCCCGACGACATCGCGATCATCGTGCCGGTGTTGACGATCGTCGGCGACACCGACGAGCAGCGGCACCGGGAACGCGAGTTGGTGCGCGCGAGCCTGAGCTTCTACGGCAGCACCCCCAACTACGCGTTCATCTTCGACGAGGCGGGATTCGAGGGCACCACCGCGCGGCTGCGCGAGAAGCAGAAGGCGGGCGACTACGCCGGCATGGCGGCCCAGATCACCGACGAGCACATCGCTGCGTTCGCGACGGAGTCGACGTGGGACGACCTGGCCGACGCGCTGACCGCGAAGTATGCCGGGGTGGCAACCCGCCTGGTGTTCTACAACGCGCTGGCCGACCGCGAATGGTTCGAGCGGTACGGCGAGGTCGCGCGGCGTCTGGCCGCTATTCGCCGTTGACCGCTGCCGCGTACCGCGAGGGCGGGTACGGCAGTTCGATGCCGCTCTCGTCGTAGGCCCGCAGGATCTCGCGCCTCAAGCGGCGCTGGACTGACCACTGCACACCGGGACGGGTCTTCAGTGTCATCCGCAGGGTGACCTGGTCGGGGCGCAGTTCCTGGACGCCGAGCATCTCCGGTTCGCCGAGCACCTTGGCCGCGATCTTGGGATCCTCGAGGGCACTGTGCGCGGCGTCGAGAGCCACCTGTTCGGCCCGCTCGACGTCGGCGCTGAGCGCGACCGGCACCTCGATGCGGGCGACGGCGTAGTCCTGGCTCATGTTGCCGACGCGGGCGATCTCGCCGTTGCGCACGTACCAGAGGGTGCCGTCTATGTCGCGGACGGTGGTGACCCGCAGGCCGACGCTCTCCACCTCCCCGACCGCGTCGCCGAGGTCGACGGTGTCGCCGACGCCGTACTGGTCCTCGAGGAGCATGAACACGCCTGTCACGAAGTCGCGCACCAGGTTCTGCGCACCGAATCCGATGGCAAGGCCGACGACGCCGGCCGAGGCGATGAACGGGGCGATGTTGACGCCGAGGACGTTGAGGATGCCCAGCACCACCCAGATCAGCAGCACGATCGACACGCTGGACTTGAGCACCGAGGCGATGGTCTGGGCGCGCTGCGCACGACGTTCAGCGGTGTGCGCGTTCGAGGGAGCGCGATCGCGGAGGCCGCGGAGTAACGGTGGCTTCTTGCCGGTGGCGGCGTCTGCGCGTTCTTTGGGGGATCTTCCGGTGGCGGCACGGTCGATCATCCGGTGCAACAGATATCGCGCAACCAGCACGACCAGGATGTAGGCAACGATCCGGATGGGAACTTCGAGTAACCAGTGCCGGTTGGTCTCTGTCCATTCGAAGGCAAGGTTGTATACGTCCATCATGTCGACCGTACAGTTACCCACTCCGCCGAACGCAAATCACGGTGGGGCTGAATCACTTTGGCGTGCGGGCCCGCGGCGGCGCGCATATGCGGCGAATGCCCAGCGCTAGCGACAAAGTCGTTGTCCGGCGAGCCGCGCTAAGGGATTCGTCTGTGACCAGATCGGCGTTTTGCAGGCGTCCACTCGCACTTCGTGACAAAGCGTGGTTCTCACGTGTCGGTGCTCACTCGTATCGTCTGCCCATGGCGGCGCGCGAGGGTATCATGGGTTGCTGTCGCCCTCGTGAGAAGTTGCTCCGCAACTCGACCCGGACCGGATCGGCACAGCGGATGTCAACCCAGTTTGAACTTCCTCCTATCGGGGGGTGTGGCCCACCACCGATAGGAGGAAGCGCTCCGCTACTTCTGGCCGGTGCCGCGGCACGCTGAACAATTGACCCAATTCCTTATGTTGCTGTGGCCGCCAGAGCCGTTGCACCGCGGACACACAGCGCGCATGATTCTCGCCAGCTTCATCCTTTGTCACCCCCTTCGAATCGACTGTCCTACTTGGCCCTCAATGAGAGGTACTTCGCGACGAACCCAGCTGCCGTTCAACTTTTCGCGGCCGAGTTAAGGGCACGCAGCGCTGCTTCGAAGCGGTAGGCGCCCCGGACAGGTTGTCCTGGTGCTGTCGCACTGCAGCACTCGTGTGGTCCCCGATGCCGAACGAAACGGCAACAGAATCTACGACGGAAAGCGTGCTGGGTTCCGACTGATGATGCAGGCCTGCGACAGATACGCCACGGGAGAACTCCGGCGATCAGGAACGCTGAGCCCCACCATGTGGATTGGGCGCGATTAGCGCTGATGATGCCTAGTTGCGCAACCCCACTCCCCTGTTAGAGACAACGAACAGGAAAGGACAGACAACCGTTGACGTTTCGCGACTTCCAGCGCGCTTCCAGGGTCCTTCTACAAATTTGTAAAAAGTAGCGCCCGGGATCGCGGGATTCGCACATGTCGCGTAGGCCTGGTATGCGCCATTACCGCCTGAACAGACGGCTGTTGCGTAAGTGCCCCCGCCACCCTTGGTGCAACCGGATGGCGCAGCCATCGCGTTTCCCACGCCGGCCGACCAGGATGCCACGCAGAAAACTGCGCTAGCAGACGCCACAGCGAGAGCTGACCAGAATCTCGACCTTTCCTTCTTCTCATCGCTGATCACTACAAGCTCCTATCGACGGTTTTCGGCGACTTGAGTGTTTGACGGCTGCCTTGGCGTTTTCTTGGAACGGTGCGCTGACGTAAACGACGCGTTGTTCGACACCACGACGGCGCGCCTCAAGGCAATGCAGCGGTGATTGCTATTCGTTGGCTTATCGGACGCCCGCGCGGGTCGAGATGTGAAGAGCACGCGCATATCCGCATTCGGGTGTAGTCGCGCCTCTTGTTTGCGACAAGATCGCTGGCTACTCTCACTAGAACCGGGAATGGTTGATCAGCAGCGCTCCCGGTTGGGTCGGGGATCCACACCGTTGTCGAGAAGGATTCGCCCATGAGCGCTGCAGGCCGTCATCACCGTGTACACCCCCGTCGTCGCCGCAGCGGATCGCTCGCGGGCCTCGCCGTCGCAGCCGCTTTGCTGCCCACCCTCGCCACGCCGACTGCGCACGCTGCGAGCCTGCTGCCCGAGGGACCGTCGACGGTGCGGACGCTCAGTCCGCTGCCCAGCGGGTACATCAACACCACGCTCAACGGCGCTGTGTGCGCGGCGCCGAACACGTGCACGCCGATTTCCTACCTCACCTTCGTGACGCCCACCGGCACCGCCGCGCTCGACAAGGTTCTCAAGGACAACCCCGAAGAGCCGGTCGTGATCTTCGCCTACAGCAACGGCGCGCAGGCCGCCGAGTACTGGATCGCCGAGCACGCCGACGATCCGGACGCACCGCCGGCCGAGAACGTCACCTTCATCTTCATGGGCAACTCGATCCGCAAGTACGGCGGCGCGGACAAGGAATTCGGGATCTCGCAGCCGTCGCAGTACAAGGTGATCGACGTCGCCCGGGAATACGATCCGGTCGCCGACTTCCCGGACAATCCGGCCAATCTGCTGGCGCTGGCGAACGCGATGGCCGGTGCGTTCTCGATGCACGACTACCGCGATGTCGACATCGACGATCCGAACAACATCGTGTGGACCGAGGGAAACACCACCTACGTGCTGGTGCCCACGGAGAAGTTGCCGCTGCTCAACCCGCTGCGATTGGTAGGCCTGAACGCGCTTGCCGATCAGCTCAACGATCCGCTCAAGGAGATCGTGGACCAGGGGTATGACCGCAGCTACATCCCGACCGAAGAACCCGCGGTGGCGAAGACGGTGGCGGCTGCCCCTGAGGACGAGTCGGCGCCGGTGAAGGCCGTCAGCGTCAAAGAGCCTGTCGTCGAGCCAAATTCGGACGACTCGGCACCGAAGAAGACCCGGACTACCAGGGTGACGCCGGTCGCCGACGATGTCGCCGACACCGTGAAGTCGATCACGAGAACTGCGTCGCGGGAGCTCAAGAAGTTGACCGCACCGCTGCGGTCGCTGCGGGAGACCAAGAAGCCCATGGACGACGCCCCCGCGAAGCGGGACACGTCGTCGTCGGACGACTCGGAGTAGTTACTCGTCGGCTCTAGCCGATGAGGTTGCGGCGGCGGGCTCGGGCTTCTCGGCCCGATCCGTTGTTCCTCGGTCGTCACCCTCCGTAGCGGAGTCCTTCTTGTCGGACTCGGCGGGCCGTATGACGGTCTTGTTATCGGCCGAGTCTTCCTTCGCCGCGAGCTTTTCCGCGCGAGCCTCTTCACGCAGGCGCTTACGCTCCTCGCGACGCTCGGCAGCTGCATCCTTCCACGAGGTCGTGGAGCGCTGAGTCGACAGCGACGTGACCTTCGTTTCGGTCTGCTCCGGCTCGGGGGAAGGCTCGACCGTCGGCTTCGGCCCGGGCGGTCCCGTCAGCGTGTCCGGGATGCCGTATTCCATCTCCGGCCGGTTGTAGGCCTTCTCGATCTTCGGCCGCAGTTTGGCGTCCAGCTTGGCGACGAAGTCGGGGTCGAACTTGAACGCGACCATGGGCTGGAGGATCGGGAGCACCTCGGTCGGGATGAGGATGGTGGTGGTCGTCCCGCCCGTCGCGTTCGTCTCGACGGTGTAGTAGGTGTCTTTGTTGCGGATGTCGAACTCGGACTGCGTCACGTGCAGCATCGCGGCGCCCATGATCGCGTTGGAGACGGCGAGCATGTTCCACGGGTTGTCCGGGAAGTCGGCGATGCCGTCGTACTGGGCGGTGACGATGATGATGTTGTACGGCGTGACGGGCATCGGGAGGTTGGCCAGCTTGCCCATCCAGTGGTCGCTCGGCGACCCGTAGATCGCGACGTTCAGTTCCGACGGGGGCGGCGGTTCCTTGCCGTCGGTGGTGTTCGCGCGATCGGCTTCGAGGCGGCGCAGGACCTCCATGACGGCGGGCGCACCTTCGGAGACGCCGCCGATGGTCTTGGGTCCGGCGTACTGCGGGTCGTAGACGGCGTTGTAGAGGTTCTCGGTGCCGATCTTGACCGAGGAGTAGAACTCCTTACCCGGGAAGGGGACGTTGACGCGACGGTCGTAGGTGGCGAAGTAGCCGCCGAAGGCGTTCTCCATCTGTTCGTCGCTCAGCTCGGCATAGATGCCCTTGCCGCCGAGGAGCAGCGCCGTCGACGCGTTCGCCACACCTGCGGACGGCGCGATGATGAGAGCTCCGAGCAAAACAGCAATGCGCTTCATAACCCACCCCGGCTTCTTCAGCGACGAGTCCTAACCTGACATTTTGACGGTACTGCCGTATTGCCGCGGAGGAATCGGGGAATCCCCCCGTCTTCACAGGGGAACGCCTGATTCTTTGCTGTGAATTACAGATCTGAAACAGCGTGAATTGGCGTCAAGACCCCCCGCGTGGAGATCGTAGGCTGATCGGCGGGATTCTGGTCGAGCTCGAAGGAGTCGTAGACGTGTCGCGTCTGCAGGTGTCGACGTCGGAGTTGGTTGCCGTGTCGAGTGAGCTGGAGACGCTGGCACAATCGCTGCGGTCCGGGCTCGGGAACCTCGACGCGGACATCTCCGATGTGTTGGGTGCGGGGTGGTCCGGGGACGCGGCGACGGCGTATGGACAGGTATGGCGGGACTGGCACGAGGGCGCGGCCCAGGTGATCGAGGGGCTCACCCGGATGTCGACCTTGCTCCAGGACGCCGCCGAGCGGTACTCCACGACCGACACGGCGTCAGGCGACGACATCTCCGGGGCCGGTGTGTGATGAGCGCCTTCAGCGTCGACCCCGCCGCGTTACTGGCCGCAGTTGATCGCATGTCGGCGTTCGACACCGAACTCGACAAGCATCTGGCGCAGGTGGCGAGCAACGTCGCGCGGCTTGGCACGTCGTGGCAGGGCGATGCCGGTGAGGCGGAGCGTGCTGCGCAGGCCCGCTGGGACGAGGGTGCCCGCGAGATGCGCGAGGCGCTGGCACGTCTGCGCGCGATCACCGAGGGTGCGCACGAGAACTACTCCGCTGCTGCCCGAACGAATCTGCGTATGTGGGGGTGACGGTTGACGGCTCCGATCACCGTCGACCCCGTCGCCCTCGCCGGGATGGGTGCGGCTGTCGCGACTGACGGCGTCACTGTCGCCGCCGCGGTGCACACCTTGTCGACGGCGCTGTCGGGAGCGGGGGCGCTGTTCGGGCATGACGCTGCCGGCCTCCTGTTCGGGCAGAGCTACACACAGGCAGGCAAGTCCCTGCTCGAAGCAGCGGGGTCAACGGTAAACGCCTGTCGCAAGGTCGGTTTCGGTGTGCAGATGTCGGCGTTCAACTACGGACGCGCGAACGCCGCGTCCACGGTGGGCGGCGGCGAGACACCGGTTCCTCAGCCGTCCGCACCCGGTGCATTCACCGCTCCATCGATGCCTCCGCCGATGGGCAGCGGCGTCGTGGCCCCGCTTCTCTGGACGGTCGTCGAGTCATTGGTCGGCGACGTCTGGCCCGACGGCAACCCCGAAGAGATGCGTGCGGCTGCAGCGGCGTGGCGAGCGTTCGGCGCTTCTATCGGCGCAGTCGCCGAGCCAGTCGGGGCTGCGGGTACAGCGTTGGCGGGACAGCAGATCCCCGAAGCCGGACACATGGGCGACGCGGCTGCGCAGATCAGCGGTGGTCTGGCCGACATTGCCGGGCAGGCAGCGGGATTGGCCGCGCAGGTCGATGCGTTCGCGGCGCAGGTCGAGGCGACGCAGAACGCGATCCGAGGACTGCTTCACCAGCTGAGCATCAGTGGGGTCCTGGACGCACTGGGTGACATCTTCAGCGGCGAGAATCCTTGGCAGAAGGTCCAGGAGGTCGCCGACGAGATCAAGAGGGTGCTGGCGAACATGAAGCGGCAGGCCGATGCTTCCCGAACCCTGTTCAGCCAGAGCATGAACATGCTCGATTCGGCGACGACGTCGCTGCAGAGCTGGGCCACCAAGGAGTTCGTCGAAGTGTTCGGCGAAGACGTGGGCACCGCGCTGTCGCAGGACTTCAAGGCGTTGACCGACCTGCCGGCGGGTGGGCTGAAGTTCGTCGGAGTCACGGCTGAGGGTCTGCAGGGACTCGACCCCATGCGGTTTACCTACGACCCGCGCGGTGCGTTGGACACATGGAAGGGGCTCGCGGATTCGACTGCGTTGCTGACGAATCCGGCGCTATTAACGGAGAAGGTGATCTCGGATCCGCAGGGCAGCCTGGACGCCGCCAAGAGCATGGCCGACTGGGAGGACGTCGAGAACGGCCACCCGTTCCGGGCGTTGGGATTCAACGCTGCGCAGGTAGGGTCGATGTTTCTGCCAGGCGCCGGGGAGGTTGCGCCGGCCGCCAGCGCGGCCTCGACGGAGGCGCGTGTGGCAGGAGCCGAGGCACGCGCCGCAGGCGCGGGCACCCGTGACGCCGCGACGACCGCGGGCACGCGTGCTGCCGCGGCGACCGAAGGGATCAGCTCCAAAGCCAGCCAGGTCGGTTCGAAGCTCGACGGGATCAAAGTGCCGGAGGCGCAGCCTGGCTCGACTGTGGGCGGGAAGGCACCGGTGGAGGCGCCGGGGGCAGACACGCCGATGCAGAACAGAAGTGCACCTTATTCAGAACTTCCAACTGCGCATGACGCGCCTCCTGCGAGTGAACGAAACTCGCAAGCACCGCAGCATCATGAGCCGTTCGGCCCGCCGCATGGTCCCGATCATCCGAACAATCCGCCGCACACAGGCTTGGATGACCCCCCGCCGAATCGCGGCGTCATTGGTGAGCAGCTTCCGGACTTGAGTGCGATCAACGCCGAGTACAGACTCCCTGAGGGCTTAATCGATCCCCGACGATTCGAAGAGTGGACGCACCGGGTATCGGAGGCGTATCCACAGATCACCCCCGACGGCGTTGCCGCGATCTATCACTACTCCACCGAGAATTACGAGGCGATTAATCCCTACTTGCGAAACATGGAACCGTTGACTGACAACCAGGTAATGGTTTTGGATGCCAAATCCATAGCGGACATGACGGATGCACAGCGCACATCGCTGGAGGCACGAATCCTCCACATCGACGAGGGTCTGTCATCGCTACCCCCGTATCGCGCTGATCCCTCCGATGTAATGTCCACAACGTGGAGAGGACTGCACGCTGCCGATGACCTTCTCGCAAATCTGCAGCCCGGTAGCGCTTTTCGCGACCCTGGATTCCTGAGCACTTCACTCGATTCGAGGGTGGCCGAGCTCTTTGCTATGAGAGCCGGCGAAGGGACTACCCCCTCGGTCATCACTGTGCAAGGACGCAACGGAGTAGATATAGCGCAACTTTCGCAGTACGTCGACGAATCTGAAATCCTCTTTCCGCGTTCGTCACAATTCGAAGTATTGTCTACGGAGATGGGCTCCGACGGGATACTGCGAATAACGTTAAGGCAGGTTGGGCCATGACAGCTGCTGATGACCGAGCATTCCTTGTGAGGAGCCAGCTTCGCGCGCGAATGCGCGTTGGCCAGGGTCTGTCCAGACCATATGCGAGAAAATGGGATGTCGGAGGTTGCATTCCGCAGCACTCCCTATGGCGGCACCGTGACGATCCCCTCGCCAACCTGAGTAAGGGTCTACTTGCATTCAAGCAGCCTCTTATGTGGGCTAAGGATGCTGTCCAGATTGGCGAGGGGCGAAACCCGTTGTGGGTTGCGGTAAACAGAAGCTTGCCCGGAGACGGACCTCCTGATGCGTATCTGCTGGGCCAGTCCAGCGACGACGCGGCCATATACATCGGGAACTCACCGGAGGTCATACTCGAGATGATCAACGAGTGGGCGGGGCCGGTGCCTGATGTTGTGGCTTCACCCGAGCTGCAAATCGGCTTCCCCGCCATGGAGGATCGCTGGCCGAAATATGTCGGCAGCTGGCAATGGAACATCCATGGCGAGGTACGAAACGAGGACGTGCTGCGGCGTGCCGCTGCCGGCACCATCACCGTCATCAGGAAGGCATCGGCATGAGCGCCGATCTCGTTGAGCAAATGTCTCGTCTACCGGCACTCGCGGGCGTCACATACCGAGGTATGACCGGCGCACCGCCAAGCAGTGCACTCACGCTTGCCGGGTTGCTGCCTACCTCAGTCAACCCGCGAGTGGCTACCGAAAACTTCACCTCTGAGCGAGTGGCTGCAATTGCCACCACCAGCGGACGATACATAGGGCCCTTGTCTCGCCATCCCGATGAGATGGAAACTGTTCTGCTGCCAGGGACACTGCTTCTGCCAGTCGGGTTCATTCAAGTAGATGGACTCGAGAATCCGGTCGTACTCCTGGAGGAGCCGGGCCCAGCACCCGGCTTGCCAGCCAACAAAACCGAACTTCAAGCATTGGTCACGCGGCAAGTCGAGACGGCGCTGTCGCTACCGCCGGTTCCCATCCATTCGCCGGGGCGCTTCACGCCACCGCGGCAATGAGTAGTAGTCGGTCGATGCGGATCGAGAAGTCGTTTACTCCATACGTCGAGGACTGCCACCGTCGGCGGCAAAGGGCTCTTCCTCTCCGCCAACCCGACGAGAGCAGTCTGACTTCGACTTGAGCCCGCGTGAAAGTGTGTTGCTGCAAGGTCGTTGCGACCGGGGGGCGCTTGACACGTACACCGGGAAGTGGCTCGTGACATGACGGCATCTCCGACGTTTCAGATCCGACGAGCCGCCATGGAGCTGATTCGCGACGTGGTCGAGCAAGGATTGTTCGAAATCGGAGACGTGACTGCCGAGCAAGGTTCGTCCGCTGGCCGGAAGCAATCGAGAACGTGATAGACCGCTACTACTTTGATGCATTCGACGAGGCTTCCGTGTGGCCGTGACGCTGCTGTCGGAATGTTCCGAGTACAGAACCAACACTGATCGCTTGGCTCCACCGGCTCCCGGAAGAGTTATCCAGCGATGGTGGGCTCGTCGATGCTTCGAAACACTCGCTCACGTGGTCGCGGAGCGCTAACCCAGGCGCGGCCCTTCGGGCGCGACTACGCCTGCCCCAAGCTCGGCCGGTAACCGTCGGCCTCGGTCTCAGCAGTGATCAACGCAGACAAGTCGCCCTCCTGCTGGGCCACGAAGACACCGATTACCTGGCGGCACACTTCCGGCACTGTGACTCCCTGCCTATCAGCAATGCGTTTTAATCCGACGAGCATTGATGTCGTCACGTGAAACTGCACCGCGTACTGGCCACACGAACCGTCTTCAGGCGCCGGGCCTGGACCGACGACCACCGGACCATCTACGCCGAACGCGTCCACGTCAGCAGCTCGGACCCCTTGAATACCGCCACGACTGCCGTCGTCGGCCGGGTCCCGAACTTCTTCGTGGCTGAACAACCCCATGCTGATAACGCTAGACCTCCAGAATCTCCGAGCTGCGAGTAGTGCAATGTGGAGGTCAGACGGCAACGGGGGATACGCGATGGACGAAGCGGTGAGCGATCCGCTGGTGCTCGGGCAGCGGGTGGTCGCGATTCTCGAAACAGGTGCGCGCGACGCCACCTACAAACTGGCCCTACTGATGGCACTGATCGAGCATTGCGTAGAGAACCTCCCAGACCGGCGCGATGACACGCTGCAAGTATCGATTGCCGACCTCGCGCACCGCGTGATCGATCTGTACTGGCGCCAGGTCCGCCCGTTCGAAGGGCAGGAATTGGTTCAGCGCCGAACGGGGAACAGAGCCCGCATCACCGACGCAACGAAGCGCCTGCGGGCAGCCGCCGGAATCGGAAACAGCGGGCTCTCGCTGGAGGTGGCGATGATGCGGGCGCCCGATGCCTACGCGGATGCGATCGACGCGGTGGTCATCGCGCTGGCCAAACAACCGCTACCGCGATTACAGAAGCTTCCGGGTACCGCCGCAAGTGACCCGTTCCTCTACGACGACTCGTTCCTCGGCGAGAACGTGTCTCGCAAGATCCTGCGGACACACGACGACTCCATCGTTTTGAAGCCGGGCATCGCCTCCGGGCTAGCGCGTCTGGCCGGACTGCTCAAACCGGCGCTGGAGATCATGTGGGTTGACGACGTCCGGCGCATGAATCGATTCGTCGACGCTGGAATTCCCGACGTGGCCGGACATCTGTTCGGGCGCGACCGCCTAGCGTTGACGGCAATCCGGGAGCCGTTCAAGGACGCCTTCGGACCGCACTGCTTCTACTGCGAAACTCATCTCCCGAAGAACAATCCGATCGACCATGTGCTGCCCTGGTCGCTCGTCGGGATCGACGGCCTGGCCAATCTGGTGCTCGCCTGTGCGCGATGCAACACCGATAAGAGCAGCGCACTGCCCGCTGTGGCTATCTTCCGCCGGGTATTGCGTCGCGATCGAAACACGCTTGAACACATCGCCTCTGAGCTTCAATGGCCGACGCAGCACGAACGGGTCATCGCCGCGGCCCGAGGAATCTACCGCGGACAACCAACGGGCGTGCCGACGTGGGCAGGGTACAAACGGACGGTGCGACTCGACATTACTTTTCCATCGCAGTGGCCCTGACAAAACAACCGAATGCACGACGAAGCGATCCGCTATGTGGGCGCTAAATCGGTGGTAGAGCCTGTCGGCGCCCGCCACGGGATAAGGACTGCGGCCCGCTGAGGTACCTAGATCGCGGGCTTGTCCCTTCCGCGGTGACACTACAGAGTAGCGCACAGTCAATCACTGGATCTTGTCGTGCTTGGCTAGGTTGTGGCGGGCGCACATCAGTTGGATGTTGTCCGACACTAGTGATGATCCGCCGCGCGAGTAAGGGATGATGTGGTCGAAGTGGAGGTTGTCGGCACTTCCGCAGCTGATACATCTGCCCTGATCGCGCTTCCAAACGGCGAGCTTCACTTCCGTGGGGATAAGCCTGTTCTGCTCCAGGCGCGGCTCGCGCGAGTCGACGTTCGGCGTGGCGTCAGAGTCCACCTCGAGCCGGAACTTGAACACTAATCGCCCGTTTGATTCTTCTTGCCAGCCATCGACGAGTTTGAATATGCCGTTGAACGTCCAGATTCCGGTACGCATTTTTTCATACACCCGCACCCGTTCCGCCGAAGCTCTTAGTTCCCGGTGTTGCGAGGCAGCCTGAAGGAACAGCCCGTTCTGGGTAAGAGTGCCCCCCGGACTCTGCTCAGGCTGGTCTAACGTCTTCGGGTCCGGACCGCCCCGTGTTTGTGGCGCGTCGTGACCCTCGTAAATGAGGACACGACCGTCTTCTTCGACGCGGTCGTCATAGGGTGCGCCGGGCCGGCGGCTCATCAAGATAATTGTGGTTCGGCCGTTAGTGCCGAAGTTCATGCCGCGCTGTAGGTTGATGCCCTCCTCGCGGCACATCTCCAGGTAAGAAATGACTTCACCCGGCACAATCACAGGCTGGATCGTAGGCGATGCGCCTGTGCGAGGCTGTCTTAAACGCGCGACCTCTTCGGTGCACACGCGGACCCACTGGTGGTCATAGGCAGCCGCCCGCAGCGATATTTGTTTCATGGAGCGGGTGACAGAGGAGTCGGTCATAGGGGTGACCACCAGCTTCGAAAACTGATTCGTCGTTAACCGCCGTTCCAGCGACACTTCAGCCCGCGTCCCTTACTTGCCGTCGATTCGACAGGCCATTCATGCCGGACGATTAGTACGCAAGGCAAGCCAACCGTCCACCGTGACCACGGCTTCTGCCTGCTTCAGCACCATTGCAACGGACTGCGCATGTCCTCCCGACGTTCGAGCGTCTCGATGATGAACCACCAACGACAAGCACACCACGTCGGCGTACAGGCAGTAAGAAGAATGCGCAGACCCCCACTACTAAGCAGAAGCGTTTCGTCGATGCAACAAATCGGCCTACGCACGCCTCCCGACTAAGGCAATTAGTTCTGACTCGTCAGCATGTGGCCTAATCTCCCTATCCAGCCAACTCCGACGCCCTACCATCTCCGCGTGCAATCCGAAACAGCCACCGAGCAGCACCACGTCTCCGGCATCGCCGCCGTGATGACCGTGCTCGCGATGGGCCTCGGCTACGCCGTCTCCATCGGCGACCCCACCACCCTGTCGGCCAACCTGCAGGTCGTCTCCGCCGGGCTCGGCATCACCGGCAGCACCGCCACCTTCATCGCCAGCCTCGCCACCCTCACCATGGCCGCCGCGGTCCTCTCCGCCGGCGCCCTCGGCGACCTCTACGGCATGCGCCGCCTCTACATGGTCGGCCTCGCCGGCGCCGCCGCCTTCAGCCTCCTCGCCGCCGCCGCCCCCGTCGCCGCCGTCCTCATCATCGCCCGCGCCGGCGTCGGCATCGCGTTGGCCTTTCTCATCGGGCTCTCCCTCGCCCTCACCAACGCCGTCTTCTCCCCCGAACGCCGCGCCGCCGCCATCGCCGCCTACTTCGGCGTCGGCTACGCCGTCTCCACCCCCATGCCCGCAATCGGCGGCACCCTCGCCCACGCCATCGGTTGGCGCGCAACCTTTTTACTCGTCCCCGTCATCGCCGCCGTCGGCCTGCTCATCACCTGGCGCTTCGTCCCCGAGACGGTGCGCAGCAACCGCCGCCTCGACATCCCCGGCATGGCGCTCTTCGCCGTCGCGCTGCTCTCCTTCATCTACGGCATGTCCCGCATCGAAACCGGCATCGACGCCATCGGCCTGACCTGCATCGCCGCCGGACTCGCTGCCGGCGTCGCCTTGGTCGTGCGCGAGCGCAGCACCGACCACCCCGCCCTCGACATGCGCGTCTTCCGCTCTAGCCGCTTCAATGCCGCCGTCGCCGCCGGCGTCGTGTTCAACATCGTGCTCGGCGGCTCGATGATTCTGCTGGCCTTCTACCTCGTCACCATCCGCAAGGAATCCCACGAGCTATTCGGGTATCTCCTCATGCCTGCCACCGCCATGGCCGCGCTCGCCGCCCTCTCCGCCGGACCCGTGGCGAACAGGTTCGGCGCCCGCACCGTCATGATCACCGGCCTGGTCCTGATGCTCGCCGGCCTGGTGGTGCTCCACAGCTACACCCTCGGCACCTCCCGCGTCACCGTGTTCGTCACCGCGGCGTTCATGGTCGTCGGCGGCGCACTGGTCACCACCCCTCAGGCAATGATCATGATGAACAGCGCGCCCGCTGACCTCGGCGGCGCCGTGTCCGCCGTCAAGAGCGCGGTCAACGAGGGCGGATACTCCCTCGGCCCTGCGCTTTTCGCGCTCGTCGGCATCAACCTGTTCCTCACCGACAGCGCCCACGACCTGTCCAAAGACGGCGTCACCCGCGCCGAGACCCGCGAAGCCCTGGTCACCTCACACGGCGGCCACACCGGCGCAACGCTTGGTCAATCCCGACCAGGCCCGCCTGATCGTCGACCAGGCGCCGTCCAACGCGATCGACGCCATTCACACGCTGAGCCTCATCATGGCCGCCGGGCCGATCATCGCGATTGTCCTGGCGCTGTGGCTGATCAAGCCGAACCGCTAACCCGGCCCCGCGCCCGCCACCGTCGGCTCGATCGTCGGCGCCGGATACCCTGAGCCCTGCATCGCCTCTCGCACCGCGGCCGATACCGCATCCACCGAGCTCGATGGCACCAGCGCGATCACGCAGCCGCCGAAGCCGCCGCCCGTCATTCGCGCCCCCAGCGCTCCCGCCGACACCGCGGTAGAAGCGATGAGATCGAGGTGCGGAGTGGTGATCTCGAAGTCATCCCGCATCGACTCATGCGACGCGGTGAACAACTTCCCCACCCGTCCAAAGTCCGCCGCAGACAACGCCTCCACCGTGTCCAGCACCCGCTGATTCTCCGTGAGGATATGCCGGGCCCGGCGCTGATCCTCGCCCGAGAGCCCAGAAATAGACGACGCCTCCCTTAGCGACGCCACACCCAGCGCCGCAGCGGCCCGCTCGCACGACGCCCGCCGCGCCGCGTACTCGCCACCCGCGTGCTCGTGCCTTGCCTGCGAGTCGATCAACAGCAGCGTCACCCCGCGCGCATCGGGGTCGAACGCAACCGGAGTAACGGTCAGATCGCGGAAGTCGATCAGCTGGGCGCACCGCGGCTGCGCGAAGAGGATCGCCAGCTGATCAAGTAATCCTGTTGGCGCGCCCACGTAATCGTTTTCGGCCCGCTGCGCGATCCGCGCCTGCTCCACCCGGTCGACCGCGGCACCCTGGAGCAGCGCACCCAGCACCGCACATTCCAGCGCCGCCGACGACGACAGACCCGACCCGATCTGCACGCCACTGCTGATCGCCAGCGTGCCACCCGGCACCGGATAGCCCGCCTCCCGCAGCGACCACACCACGCCCGCGACATAAGCCGCCCACCCGGTCACGTCCCCGGGCACCGTGTCCAGCCGGATGCGCACAACGTCAGGCGACAGGTCCGTACGCACCACCAGCTCGCCGCTGTCCGCCGGCTCGAACTCCACGACCGTGCGCCCCGGCAGCGCGATCGGCAACGCGAAACCTGCGTTGTAGTCAGTGTGTTCGCCGATCAGGTTGATTCGGCCGGGCGCAGAGAAGCGAATGCTCATAAAGAGCGCAGCCTCTCCGCTAGCGCCTCGGGCACCACATCGTTGATGAACGCATCCATCACCGACTCCGACGACGCCAGGAACTTGAGCTTGTCGGCGGTCCGCCGCGTCGAGATGATCTCGACGTGGAAGCACCCCTCCCCCTCCGGGTACTGGTGCAGCCCCGCCATGTACGGCAGCGGCGCGTCGTACATGCGGTCCAACCGCTGCAACACGACTTGATACACAGCGCTAAACGCGTCCAGTTCGTCCGCCGACAGGTCGAGCAGCGAATGCACGAAGCGGTTCGGGTAGATGTGCACTTCCACCGGCCACCGAGCCGCGAACGGTACGAACGCCGTGAACGCCGAGTCCCGCGCAATAATGCGACGACCGTCCGCGACCTCCCGTGCGACCAGATCGCCAAAAAGATTGCTGCCATGCCGCTCTCGATACGCAGAAGCGCGAAGCAGCATCTGCTCGGTCCGTGGCGTCAGGAACGGGTAGCCGTAGATTTGCCCGTGCGGATGAGTCAGCGTCACGCCGATCTCCTCGCCGCGGTTCTCGAAGCAGAACACCTGCGCGATCCCCGGGCGGCCAAGCAGGTCAAAGGTCCGGTGCCGCCATGCCTCCACCACAAGGCGGGCCTGCGCAGGAGAAAGAGAGGCGAACGAGCTGTCGTGGTCGCTGGAGAAGCAGATCACCTCGCAGCGGCCGCTACCGGGCACCGGATCGAACTCCGAAGAAGCAGAAAGGCCGCCGCCCGACCCCGAGAGGCTCGCGAACCGATTCTCGAAGACGACGACGTCGTAGTCCGGTGCCGGGATCTCGCTCGTCAGTCCCGACGGGCCAGGGCACAGAGGGCACTGCCCGCGCGGCGGGAGGTAGGTACGGTCCTGGCGGGCCGGAGCCACGATGACCCACTGCCCGGTGGTCTGGTCGAATCGCAACTCCGACAGCGACTCTGAGCGCGGGGGCAGGGGCCGGAGGTCAGGAACCGGAGCCGGCTCGTGACCGGGAAGGCTGAAGAACAGCAGATCGCGTCCGTCGGCGAGGGTCCATGCCGTCACTGCGTCCGTGCGCGACGGATTCTCAACCACGGTTGACGCAACTCCTCTGCCCGGCGCATAGCCTCAGCGTCCAGGATCTGATGGTAGCGCGCGACGAGTTGCTCCCGGGTCAAGCCGAACTCCGGGAGCACCTCGTCGGCGGGCGGGCCGCCGTAGGGCGCCCAGCTCCGCATGAAGGTCACGATGTCGTGCTCGTAGCGATCCGCGATCCCGGGCATGTCAGGCCCCGCCCTTCTTCTTGTTGTAGATGTCGAAGCCGACCGCGGCCAGCAGCACCAGGCCCTTGATCACCTGCTGCACGTCGCTGCCGATACCGATCAACGACATGCCGTTGTTGAGGACACCGAGCACGAAGCCGCCGATGATCGCGCCGAACACCGTGCCGACACCACCGCTGGCCGACGCGCCGCCGATGAACGCCGCGGCGATCGCCTCCAGCTCCATGCCGATACCCGCCTGCGGCGTCGCCGAATTCAGGCGCGCGGCGAACAGCAACCCGGCCAGTGCCGAGAGCAGACCCATGTTGACGAAGACCAGGAACGTCACTCGCTTGGTCTTGACGCCCGAGAGCCGCGCAGCGGCCTCGTTACCGCCGACGGCGTAGACCTGTCGGCCGACGACCGTCCCCCGCATGATGAACGCGTAGACCACGAAGGCCAGGGCTAGGATGATGCCGACCACCGGCACGCCGCGGTAGCTCGCCAGCAGCAGCGTGAACGCAGCCAGCGCCGCCACGATCGCCGCGCACTTGGCGACGAACCAGCCCAGCGGCAGCACGCTGAACCCGTACTGGCTCTGCGCGCGTCGCTGCCGCACTTGCTGCCACACCGCGGCCAGCATCACGAACGCGCCGAGAATCACGGTGGGCCAGTGGTACACGGCGTTCGCGCCGAGCTCGGGCAGGAAGCCGCTACTGACCTGACCGAAGGTGCGCGGAAACGGCGCGATCGACTGCCCTTCGAGCAGATACTGTGTCGCGCCGCGGAACACGAGCATGCCCGCCAACGTCACGATGAACGACGGGATGCCCACGTAGGCGATCCAAAAGCCCTGCCACGCCCCGATCAACGCACCCAGCAGCAGACACAGCGCGACCGCGACGGGCCAGGGCATGTCGTTGCGGATCATCAACACCGCCGACATCGCCCCGATGAACCCGGCGATCGAGCCCACCGACAGGTCGATGTGACCGGAGATGATCACGATCACCATCCCGATCGCGAGGATCAGGATGTAGCCGTTCTGCTGGACGATGTTCGTGACGTTCAGCGGCTTGAGCAGGATGCCACCCGTCCACACCTGGAACAGGATGACGATCAGGGCGAGCGCGACGACCATGCCGTACTGCCGGAAGTTGCCTTGCAGCAATGCCTTCAGGCGTGACGCGGTCGATTCCTCAGGCGGTGGCGCCGGCGCGCTGGGCGGCGTCGACACCGTCGGGGTGGTGGTCATCTATCCTCGTCCCTTCATCATGTAGCGCATCAGGGTCTCCTGCGACGCGTCGGCCCGGGTCACTTCACCGGTGAGCCGGCCCTCGTTGAGTGTGTAGATGCGGTCGCACAGGCCGATCAGCTCGGGCAGCTCCGAGGAGATGATGATCATCGCTTTCCCCTGGGCTGCCAGCGAATTGATGATCGTGTAGATCTCGTACTTGGCGCCGACGTCGATGCCGCGGGTGGGTTCGTCGAGGATCAGCACGTCCGGGTCGGCGAAGACCCACTTGCTCAGCACCACCTTCTGCTGGTTGCCGCCCGACAGGTTGCCGGTGATCGCCTTGACCGACGGCGCCTTGATCCGCATGTCCTTGCGGAACCGCTCGGCGACCTTGGTCTCCTCGTGCTCGTTGATGACCGACTGCCGGCTCACCTTCGGCAGCGACGCCAAGGTGATGCTGCGCGCGATGTCGTCCATCAAGTTCAGGCCGAAGTGCTTGCGGTCCTCGGTGGCGTAGGCGATGCCGTGGCTGATCGCCTCGGGCACGGTGCGGGTGCGAATTTCTCTGCCGTCTTTGAACACCGATCCGCCGGCCTTCTTGCCGTAGCTGCGGCCGAACACGCTCATCGCCAACTCGGTGCGGCCGGCGCCCATCAGCCCGGCCAGGCCGACCACCTCGCCGCGGCGGACGTTCAAGGAGACGCCGTCGACGACCTTGCGCTGCTGATCGAGCGGGTGGTACACCGTCCAGTCCTCGATCGCGAACGTGACGTCGCCGATCTCGTGCGCGGTGCGCTCGGGGAACCGGTCGACCAGAGGCCGGCCCACCATCCCGCGGATGATGTGCTCCTCGGTGAGATCGGGTCCCACATCGAGTGTCTCGATCGTGCGGCCATCCCGCAGCACCGTGATGCGGTCGGCGACCCGGGTCACCTCGTTCAGCTTGTGCGAGATGATGATGCACGTCAGCCCCTGGCGGCGCAGCTCCAGGATCAGGTCGAGCAGGTTGCGGCTGTCCTCGTCGTTCAGCGCGGCGGTCGGCTCGTCGAGGATCAACAGCTTCACCTTCTTCGACAGCGCCTTGGCGATCTCGACGAGCTGCTGCTTGCCCACCCCGATGTCCGAGATCCGGGTGCCCGGGCTCTCCCGCAGCCCCACCCGGTCGAGGAGCTGCTGGGCGTGCGTGGTGGTCTCGTGCCAGCTGATCACGCCGGCCGAGGCGTGCTCGTTGCCCAGGAAGATGTTCTCCGCGATCGAGAGCACCGGCACCAGCGCGAGCTCCTGGTGGATGATCGCGATGCCGCGCCGTTCACTGGACCGGATGTCCTTGAAATCGCCCGGTGCACCGTCGAAGACGATCTCCCCGTCGTAGGAGCCGTGCGGGTAGATCCCGCTGAGCACCTTCATCAGGGTGGACTTGCCGGCGCCGTTCTCGCCGCAGATCGCGTGGATCTCACCGTGACGGACCGTGAGGTTCACGTCGCTCAGCGCAGTCACCGCGCCGAAGCGCTTCGTGATGTCCCGCATCTCGAGCAGTGCGGTGTCCTCGTGCCCCATCAGGCCAGCTGCGCGGAGGTGTAGTAGCCGGAGTCGACGAGCACCTTCTGGTAGTTCGACTTGTCCACACTGACCGGCTGGAGCAGGTAGGACGGCACCACCTTGACGCCGTTGTCGTAGGTGGTGGTGTCGTTGACCTCCGGCTTTCCCCCGGTCAGTAGCGAATCCGCCATCTGCACAGCTGCTTTCGCGAGTTCGCGGGTGTCCTTGAACACTGTCTGGGTTTGTTCGCCGGCGATGATCGACTTGACCGACGCGAGTTCGGCGTCCTGCCCGGTGACGATCGGCAGCGGGTTGGCCGGGGTGCCGTAGCCGGCGCTCTTGAGCGCCGAGATGATGCCGAGCGACATTCCGTCGTACGGCGAGAGCACCGCGTCCACGCGACCGCTGGTGTAGGACCGGCTCAACAGGTTGTCCATCCGCGACTGCGCCAGGCCGCCGTCCCAGCGCAGCGTCGCCACCTGGTCGAAGGAGGTCTGCCCGCTCTTCACCACCAGCTTGCCGCTGTCGAGGTAGGGCTGCAGCACGCTCATCGCGCCCTTGAAGAAGAACGTCGCGTTGTTGTCATCGGGCGAGCCGGCGAAGAGCTCGATGTTGAAGGGTCCCTTGCCCTGTGCCACGCCCAGCTTGTCGACGATGTACTGCGCCTGCAGCACGCCGACTTTGAAGTTGTCGAACGTCGCGTAGTAGTCGACGTTGGCCGAGCCGCGGATCAACCGGTCGTAGCTGACCACCGGGATCTTCGCGTCGGCGGCGCGCTGCAGGATGTCGGTTAGCGAGGAGCCGTCGATCGGTGCGATCACGAGTACCTTGACGCCCTTGGTGATCATGTTCTCAATCTGGGAGACCTGGTTCTGCACCACGTCGTCGCCGTACTGCAGGTCGGTCTCGTAGCCGAGTGACTGGAACTGCTTGGCCATGTTGTCGCCGTCGGCGACCCACCGCTCCGAGGATTTGGTGGGCATCGCGATGCCGATCGTTCCGCTGCGGTCACCGCCGCCTCCGCCGCCGGTGGCCTCGGGTCCTGTCGAGCGGCCGCAGGCGGCGAGCGAGGCCGTCAGGGCCAGCGCAGCCGCGATGCGCAGAAAGCTTTTTCGCATGGATTCCTCCGGTTGGTCCGGCGCTCATCGCGGGTCCGGCACGCGGACCGCTGTCACGATGTGAGCGCTAACATCGAGCATCTTGTGACGCGGCTCACGCCCGTGTCAAGGGTTCACACCGAAGAAATGTGAGCGCTAACAAATCGTTGACAGCACTCGAATGTGAGCGTTAACATCGCCGCAGTGTAACGCCGGTCACATGGGCACCGACGTCGCCGATCCCCGCCAATCACGGACGTGACCTGGTCCGATGGCATCCCGTAAGGAGTCCTCGTGAAGAAAATCCTCTCTGCGATGCTCGCCGTCGCAACGGCGGGCATGGTGGCCGCGTGCGGCAGCGGACCGGCACCCGGGAACGCCCCAGGAGGCGGCGGCGGCGCCGACGGCCAGATCACCACGGGCTTCTCCCAGGTCGGCGCGGAAAGCGGGTGGCGCACCGCCAACACGACCTCGATCCAGGACGCCGCCAAGGCCGCCGACATCAACCTGAAGTTCTCCGACGCCAACGGCAAGCAGGAGAACCAGATCTCGGCCATCCGGTCGTTCATCCAGCAGCGCGTCAACGTGATCGCGTTCAGCCCGGTGGTCCGTACCGGCTGGGACGCGGTGCTGCTGGAAGCCAAGAACGCCAACATCCCGGTGATCCTGACCGACCGCGCCGTCGACACCCAGGAGAAGGACGTCTACAAGACGTTCCTGGGCGCCGACTTCGTGCAGGAAGGTCAGTGGGCCGGCGAGTGGGTGGTCAAGGAGTTCGCCAATGCCGCCGGGCCGGTCAACATCGTCCAGCTCGAAGGCACCACCGGCTCGGACCCCGCGCTGGAACGCAGCACCGGCTTCTCCAAGGCCATCGCCGCCAACCCGAACCTGACCGTGATCGCCTCGCAGACCGGTGATTTCACCCGCTCGGGCGGCAAGCAGGTGATGGAGGCATTCCTCAAGGCCAACCCGAAGATCGATCTCGTGTTCGCGCAGAACGACGACATGGCCCTCGGCGCGATCGAGGCCATCGAGGCCGCAGGCAAGAAACCCGGCCAGGACATCAAGATCGTCGCGATCGACGCCACCCACGACGGCATGCAGGCGCTCGCCGACGGGAAGATGAACTTCATCGTCGAGTGCAACCCGCTGCTGGGGCCGCAACTGATGGACCTGGCGAAGAAAGTCGTTGCGGGCGAGCCAGTTCCGGCGCGTGTTGTGACCCCGGACCAGACGTTCGATCAGGCGCAGGCCAAAGCGGTCCTGCCCGAGCGCAAGTACTGACCGACGCGTGCACGCCGTCATGACCACAGCGACCGTCGACCCGGTCGTCCACATGCGGGACGTCTCGATCGACTTCCCCGGCGTCAAAGCCCTCGACGGCGTCGAGTTCCGGCTCCTGCCCGGTGAGATCCACGCGCTGATGGGTGAGAACGGCGCCGGGAAGTCGACGCTGATCAAGGCCCTCACCGGGGTCTACGACATCGACGCGGGCACCATCAGCGTCGGCGGTGTCGAGCAGCGGTTCAGCGGTCCGCGGCAGGCGCAGGAGGCAGGGATCAGCACCGTGTACCAGGAGGTGAATCTCTGCCCGAATCTGACGGTGGCGGAGAACATCCTGCTGGGCCGCGAGCCGCGGCGCTGGGGCCGCATCGACTCCCGGGCGATGAATCGCCGGGCCGCGGAGTTGCTCGCCGACCTCGACCTGGACATCGATCCGCGGTCGACGCTGGGTGCGCACCCGATCGCGCTGCAACAGTTGGTCGCCATCGCCCGGGCGACGGCGGTGTCGGCGCGGGTGCTGATCCTCGACGAGCCGACGTCGAGCCTCGATGCCGACGAGGTGGCCGAACTGTTCCGGGTGATGCGGCGCCTGCGCGACGCCGGCACGGCGATCCTGTTCGTCTCACACTTCTTGGACCAGGTGTACGCGATCTCCGACCGGATGACCGTGCTGCGCAACGGCCGCCGCGTCGGCGAATACGAGACCGCGGCGCTGGACCGGCTCTCGCTGATCTCCGCGATGCTCGGCCATGAACTCGCGGTGCTCGACGAGATCGCCGACAGCGCGGGCTCGCCGGTCGGCAGGGACGTGGTGCTCAGCGCCCACGATCTCGGTCGGACCCCGGCCTTGCACCCGATGGACCTCGACATTCACCGCGGCGAGATCGTCGGCCTCGCGGGCCTGCTGGGTTCGGGCAGAACCGAACTCGCACGCCTGCTGTTCGGCGCCGATCGCGCCACCAGCGGACAGATCACCGTCGACGGCACCACCGCCGCGATCCGCTCACCGCGCGCGGCGATCGCCCATCGGATCGCGTTCTCGTCCGAGGACCGCAAGGGCGAGGGCATCATCGGCGAGCTCTCCATCCGCGAGAACCTGGTGCTCGCCCTCCAGGCCCGGCGCGGGTTCGCCCGTCCGCTCTCCCGCGCCGCCACCGACGATCTCGTCGACCGCTACATGGAGGCGCTCGACATCCGGCCCCGCAACGCCTCGCTGCCGGTGAAGAACCTCAGCGGCGGCAATCAGCAGAAGGTGCTGCTGGCACGCTGGCTCATCACCGAGCCCCAGCTGTTCATCCTCGACGAACCCACCCGCGGCATCGACGTCGGCGCCAAGGCCCAGATCCAGAAGCTGATCGCCGACCTGGCCGCCGACGGCATGGGCGTCGTGTTCATCTCCGCCGAACTCGACGAAGTCGCCCGCATCAGCGACCGGATCGCGGTGCTACGGGAGGGCCGGTGTATCGCACAGGTCGGAAACGACTGCACCGTGCGCGAATTGACTGCACTGATCGCCGGGGACGGTGCCGCGTGATCAAGAAGCTGACCGCCTCGCCGCTGCTGTGGCCCGCGCTGGCACTCGTCGCGCTGCTCGTCGTCAACGTGATCCTGACGCCGAGCTTCCTGAGCATCCGCGTGCAGGACGGCCACCTGTTCGGCAGCCTCATCGACATCCTGCGCAACGGCGCCCCCACCATGCTGGTCGCGCTCGGCATGACGCTGGTGATCGCCTCCCGCGGCATCGACCTGTCCGTCGGCGCCATCGTCGCCGTCAGCGGCGCACTCGCGTGCGCGCACATCGCCGCCTCCGGCGATCCCGGCAGCCCCGCCACCGTGCTGACCGCCATGGGCATCGCGCTCGGCGTCGCCGTCCTGCTGGGGCTGTGGAACGGCGCCCTGGTGTCGGTGTTCGGGGTGCAACCGATCATCGCGACGCTGGTGCTGATGACCGCCGGCCGCGGCATCGCCCTGTCGATCACCGACGGCCAGATCGTCACCACCGCGAGCGCACCGTTCAAGGTGCTGGGCGCCGGCTTCGCGCTGGGATTGCCGGTCGCGATCCTGGTCAGTCTCGGGGTGTTCGCGCTCGTCGGCCTGCTGACCCGCCGCACGGCGCTGGGCATGCTGCTCGAATCCGTCGGCATCAACCCCGAGGCCAGCAGGCTCGCCGGGGTGCGGCACCGCTCGATCGTGTTCGCGGTGTACGTGTTCAGCGCACTGTGCGCCGGCATCGCGGGACTGATGATCGCGTCGAACATCTCGGCGGCCGACGCCAACAACGCCGGACTGTGGATCGAGATGGACGCCATCCTGGCCGTCGTCATCGGCGGCACCTCGCTGCTGGGCGGCCGGTTCAGCCTGACCGGAACGATAGTGGGTGCGTTGATCATCCAGACGCTGACCACCACGGTGTACACCGCCGGCATCACGCCGGAGACCACGCTGGTATTCAAGGCCCTGGTGGTCATCGTGGTGTGCCTGCTGCAGGCGCCGAAGTTCCGCGCGCTGCTGCGACGCCGTAGGCGCACACCACAACCCGCGACCCCGACCCCGGTCGCCGTCCCTGAACCGGTGGTGACCCGATGACCGTCGCCGCCACCCGGCCCGGCGCGCTTGCCGGCCTCGCCCGCTATGCCCGGGGCCGTTACCTCTCGCCGCTCGTCTCGCTGGCGCTGTTCCTGGTCATGTTCGCCGCCGTCGTCAGCCGCTTCGACTTCGCCAGCCCCACCCAGGTGTTCCTGAACCTGTTGGTGGACAACAGCTATCTGATCGTGCTCGCGGTCGGCATGACCTTCGTGCTGCTGACCGGCGGCATCGATCTGAGCGTCGGGTCGGTGGTGGCGCTGTCCACAGTGATCGTCGCGACGACGCTGCGGGCGGGATGGCCCACGCCGCTGGCGCTGGCCGCCGTGCTGATCGTCGGCCCGGCGCTCGGGCTCGTGATGGGTCTGGTGATCGAGTACTTCGACGTCCAGCCGTTCATCGTCACCCTCGCCGGCATGTTCGCAGCCCGCGGCCTCTGCTACGTCATAAGCGTCGACTCGCTGCCGATCGACGATCCGGTGATGCGCGCCGTCGGGTTGAACTACGTCTACCTCTACGAGGACAAGTTCATCCGGTGGACGGTCGTGATCGCGCTCGTCGTCGTCGTGGCCGCGGTCTACATCCTGCACCAGACGCGGTTCGGCCGAACCGTCTATGCCGTCGGCGGCAATCGACAGTCCGCACAGCTGATGGGGCTCAATGCGTCTCGCGCCCGCGTCGGGGTGTACGCCATCAGCGGCTTCTGCGCGGCGCTGGCCGGGCTGCTGCTCGCGATGCAGAAGCTGTCCGGCTACAGCCTCAACGGCATCGGGCTCGAACTCGACGCAATCGCGGCCGCCGTCATCGGCGGTGTACTGCTCGCCGGCGGGGTGGGCTTCGTGCTCGGCTCGCTGATCGGGGTGCTGGTGCTCGGCACCATCGGCACGTTCGTCACCGCGGCCAACCTCGACTCCTACTGGACCCGCATCATGACGGGGGTTCTGCTGCTGATATTCGTCCTGGTTCAACGACTAGTGGCGAGGAAACCCGGATGAGCACCCAGCCCACTCCCCCGACGGCAGGCAAGCCGGTGATGGCCGACGTCGCGCGTCTGGCCGGCGTGAGCCACCAGACGGTGTCCCGGGTGATCAACGGAGCGGCGAGTATTCGCCCCGCCACCAAGGCCCGCGTCGAGCAGGCCATCGAGGAACTCGGCTACCGGCCCAACACCGCAGCACGTGCGCTGGTGACCCGCCGTTCGGGCATCATCGGGATCGTCGGCACGAACAGCGCCCTCTTCGGTCCGTCGAGCATCCAGCGCTCCGTGCAGGAGGCCGCCCGCGCGGCCGGCTACTTCTCCAGCCTCGTCCCGCTGGAGGCGGTGACCCTCGAGACGCTGCGGGATGCGCTCGATCACCTCACCCGGCAGTCCGTCGAGGCCATCGTGATGATCGCCGCGCAGGAGGATGCGCTCGACATCGTGCACTCCGCCCACGCAGACCTGCCCCTGGTCGTGGTCGAGGGCGATCTCTCGGGGAGGGGCCTCAGCGTCGGCGTCGACCAGATCGACGGCGCCCGCCAGGCCACCGCACACCTGATCGAGCTCGGTCACACCGCGATCGAACACGTTGCCGGGCCGCGTAACTGGACCGAGGCCAAAGGCCGGCAGACCGGCTACGAGCAGGCCATGCGCGACGCCGGCCTGACCCCCCGCGATCCGCGGCAAGGCGACTGGACGCCGGCCCGCGGCTACGAAATCGGCCGCGAGCTCGCCCGCACGAAGGACGTCAGCGCAATGTTCGTCGCCAACGACCAGATGGCGATCGGCGTGCTGCACGCGCTCGCCGAGGCCGGGCTCTCGGTGCCGAGGGACATCAGTGTCGTCGGATTCGACGACATCCCCGAGGCCGGCTTCCTGATCCCGGCGCTGACCACCATCCGGCAGGACTTCCAGGCGATCGGCCGACGCGCCATCGACCTGGTGATGGCCACCCTCGAAGGGTCGAGCACCAACGTCCCGCTCCTTCCCCCTGAACTGATCGTCCGCGCCAGCACGGCACCCCCGAAGGAGTCTTCGTGAGCAGCGAGAAGTACACGGTAGGAGTCGACTTCGGTACGCTGTCCGGCCGCGCGCTGGTCGTGCGGGTCAGCGACGGCCACGAGATGGCCAGCGCCGAGCACGTCTACTCGCACGCGGTGGTGACCGACACTCTGCCCGGCGGCACCGACCGGCTGCCCCCGCAGTGGGCGCTGCAGGTGCCCAGCGACTACGTCGACGTGCTGCGCACCGCGGTGCCTCAAGCAATCGCCGCCGCCGGTATCGACCCGGCCGACGTCATCGGCATCGGCACCGACTTCACCGCGTGCACGATGGTGCCCGTGCGTGGCGACGGCACCCCGCTGTGCGAGCTCCCCGAATTCGCCGACCGGCCGCACGCATACGCCAAGCTGTGGCGCCACCACTCCCCCCAGCCGCAGGCCGACCGCATCAATTCTGTTGCCGCGCAACGCGGCGAGTCCTGGCTGCCGCGCTACGGCGGATTGATCTCCAGTGAGTGGGAGTTCGCGAAGGCCCTCGAGATCCTCGACGAGGACCCACAGATCTACGCGGCGATGGACCACTTCGTCGAAGCCGCCGACTGGATCGTCTGGCAGCTGTGCGGAACCTACGTCCGCAACGCCTGCACCGCCGGATACAAGGGAATCCGGCAGGACGGCCACTACCCCTCGCGAGACTTCCTCGCCGCGGTGCGCCCGGAGTTCGCCGACTTCGTCACCGACAAGCTCGACCACCACATCGGCCGGCTCGGTGACAGCGCCGGTGGATTGACCGCGCAGGCCGCCGCGTGGACCGGCTTGCCGCAGGGCATTCCGGTCGCGGTCGGCAACGTCGACGCCCACGTGACCGTCGCCGCCGCCGACGCGCTCGAACCCGGCTCGCTGGTCGCAATCATGGGCACCTCGACCTGCCACGTGATGAACTCCGACGTGCTGCGCGAAGTCCCGGGCATGTGCGGAGTCGTGCTCGACGGAATCAGTTCCGGCAGTTGGGGATACGAGGCCGGACAATCCGGCGTCGGCGACATCTTCGGCTGGTTCGTCGCCAACTGCGTCCCCGAGAGCTACCAGACCGAGGCCCGGCGCCGTGGCCTGTCCCTGCACGAGTACCTGTCCGAGCTGGCCGGCCAACAGCGCGTCGGCGAGCACGGCCTGATCGCGCTGGACTGGCACAGCGGAAACCGGTCCGTACTCGTCGATCACGAGCTGTCGGGCGTGATGGTCGGGCAGACACTGGCCACCACGTGCGTCGACATGTACCGGGCACTGTTGGAGGCCACTGCCTTCGGCACGCGGATGATCGTGGAGACCTTCGTGCGCAGCGGTGTTCCGGTCAACGAGCTAGTCGTCGCCGGCGGCCTGCTGAAGAACAGCCTGCTGATGCAGATCTACGCCGACGCCGTCGGGCTGCCGCTGTCGGTCGTACCGTCGCCGCAGGCGCCGGCGCTCGGCTCGGCCATCCATGCCGCCACCGCGGCCGGCGCATTCCCGGACGTGCCGGCCGCCGCCCGCCAGATGGGCCGCCGCATCCGCGACGCCTACACCCCGATCCCCGCCAATGTCGCTGCCTACGAACAGCTCTACCGCGAATACGTCGCGGCCTACGAGTGGTTCGGCCGCGGCAACGGCATGATGCGGCGGCTGCGCCGCATCGGCACCCCCGAACCCGTAGGAGTTCTGTCGTGACCATCGCCTCCGATATCGACGCGGCCATCGCCGATCTGCGCCGGCAGGTGTGCGATCTGCACCGCCACCTCACCCAGTACGAGCTGGTGATCTGGACCGCGGGCAACGTGTCGGCCCGGGTCCCCGACCGCGACCTGATGGTCATCAAACCCTCGGGTGCCGACTACGACTCGATGACTCCGGCCGACATGGTGGTCTGCGACCTGTACGGCAACCTCGTCGACGGCGAGCTGTCGCCGTCGTCGGACACCGCCGCCCACGCCTACGTGTACCGGCACATGCCGAACGTCGGCGGGGTCGTGCACACCCACTCCACGTATGCCACCGCGTGGGCTGCCCGCGGCGAACCGATCCCGTGCGTGCTGACGATGATCGCCGACGAGTTCGGCGGTGACATCCCCGTCGGCCCCTTCGCGCTGATCGGTGACGACTCGATCGGCCGCGGCATCGTGGAGACGCTGCAGCACAGCCGATCCCGCGCGGTGCTGATGCGCAACCACGGACCGTTCACCATCGGCCGCACGGCCCGCGAGGCCGTCAAGGCCGCGGTCATGGTCGAAGACGTCGCCCGCACCGTGCACATCGCCCGCCAGCTCGGTGCCCCACCGCTGATCGACGCCGACGATGTCACCGCCCTGTTCGAGCGCTACCAGAACGTGTACGGCCAGCCCGGCCGCACCAACACCGAGGAGACCCTGCGATGATCGCGTCCCGACTCGTCACCAGTCAGGTGTGGCTGGTGACGGGCAGCCAGTCGATGTACGGACAGGCCATCCTCGACCAGGTCGCCGAGCAGTCCCGCCAGATCGCCGAACAGCTCGACGCCGGCCCCGAGATCCCCGTCGAGGTGCGCTGGCTGCCCGTGGTCACCGACACCGAACACATCGCTCGCGTCCTCGCCGACGCGAATGCCACCCCGGAGTGCATCGGGGTGATCGCGTGGATGCACACGTTCTCGCCGGCGAAGATGTGGATCCGCGGTCTCAAGGCACTCACGAAGCCGCTGCTGCATCTGCACACCCAGTTCGGGGTCGAATTGCCCTGGGCGTCCATCGACATGGACTTCATGAACCTCAACCAGGCCGCGCACGGCGACCGCGAGTTCGGCTACATCCAGACCCGGATGTCACACCCGCGCAAGACCGTCGCCGGGCACGTCAGCGATCCGCGGACGCGCCGCCGCATCGGCTCCTGGATGCGCGCGGCGCTCGGGCACGCCGAGCTGTCCACGCTGAAGGTCGCCCGGTTCGGCGACAACATGCGCGGTGTCGCCGTCACCGAAGGCGACAAGGTCGAAGCCGAAGCGCACTTCGGCGTCTCGGTGGACACCTACGGCGTCAACGACCTCGTGCGGGTCGTCAACAACATCAATGACGGCGACATCGACAAGCTGGTCCGCGAGTACGCCCATACCTATCGGGTGGCGCCCGAACTGCTGCCCGGCGGCGACCAGCACACCTCGCTGCGAGTCGGCGCACAGATCGAGCTCGGCTTACGGAAGTTCCTTCAGCAGGGCGACTTCCATGCGTTCACCACCAACTTCGAGGATCTGGGTGGGCTGCGGCAGCTACCCGGGCTCGCGGTGCAGCGGCTGATGGCCGACGGCTACGGTTTCGGCGGCGAGGGCGACTGGAAGACCGCGACGATGCTGCGCACCATCAAAGTGATGGGCGAAGGTCTGCCCGGCGGCACCTCGTTCATGGAGGACTACACCTACGACCTGACCCCCGGCCAGGAAAGGATTCTCGGCGCGCACATGCTCGAGGTCTGCCCGAGCATCGCCGCCGACGTGCCGACACTGGAGGTCCATCCGCTCTCGATCGGCGACCGCGACGACCCGGTGCGGCTGCGCTTCACCGCCGCTCCGGCCGACGCGGTGATCATCGGCATCTGCGACATGGGCGATCGGTTCCGGCTGGTGGCCAACGAAGTTCGCGTGGTCGAGCCCTCGGCCGAGCTGCCGAAGCTACCCGTCGCGTGCGCGGTCTGGGAGCCGCTGCCGAACTGGTCGACCTCCGCCGAGGCGTGGCTGATGGCCGGTGCCCCGCACCACACCGTGCTGACCACCGCGGTGGACACCGAGACCGTCGAGGACTTCGCCGCGATGACCGGCACCGAGTTGATGGTCATCGACGGGAGCACCACGATCCGCGACTTCCAGAACGCCCTCAAGTGGAATCAGGTGTATCACCATGTCGCCGGCGGACTCTGACGCGGTGGTGCGCTGATGCTCGCCGCGCGTCTGCACGGCGTCGGTGATCTGCGCGTCTACCGCGAACTCGATCCCGACGAACCGCCACCCGGCTGGTCGCTGCTCGCTGTCACCTCGGTCGGCATCTGCGGCTCGGACCTGCACTGGTTCACCGACGGCGGCATCGGGGAGAACCGGATCGAGCGGCCCGTCGTACCCGGCCACGAGTTCGCCGCCGTCGCGCTCACCGGGCCGCTGGCCGGTCGCCGGGTCGCCGTCGATCCCGCGATCCCGTGCCAGAACTGCGAGATGTGCCGCGCCGGGTTCCACAACCTCTGTCCGACAGTGGAATTCGCCGGTCATGGCACGCTCGACGGCGCGTTGCGGGAACACCTGGTGTGGCCGGATCACCTCCTGCATCCGGTGCCCGACGAGCTCAGCGACGACGCCGGCGCACTGCTCGAGCCGCTCGGGGTCGCCGTCCACGCCGTCGGTGTCGGGCACGTCCGGCCGGGGATGGACGTCCTCGTCGTCGGGGGCGGGCCGATCGGCGTGCTCACCGCGCAGGTGGTGCGCCGGACCGGCGCCCAGCGGGTATTCCTGGTGGAGCCGCTCGCTCACCGGCGCGCCACCGCACTGCGAGCCGGTGTCGACGCCGCCTTCGCCCCCGAGGCTGCGGCTGACGAGATCCTGGACGCGACCGAGGGCCGCGGCGTCGACGCGGTGATCGAGATGGCCGGCACCGACGCCGCGATCGCCACCGCTGTGGCTGCGTCCCGGCCGGGAGCCCGGATCGCGCTCGGCGGCATTCCGTCGGAGGACTCGTCGTCGTTCCCGGCGGCCGCGGCGCGGCGCAAGGGCTTGACGTTCGCGATGGTGCGGCGGATGAACGACACCTATCCGCGGGCCATCGAGTTGGCCACCAACGGAGTCGATCTCGACGCCATCGTCACCCAGCGGCTGCCGCTTGCCGAGGCGGCGGAGGCCTTCACCTCGGCGGCGCAACGCTGCGGAGACAAGGTCGTCGTGTCGGTATCGGACTGAGTCAGTCGCCTGCTAGTACTTCAAGCGCGGCGCGTCCACGACGTGCAGCGGTTCCTGTCGCGATCCACGAACGGTGATTGACGTCCTGTAGCTCGTTCCACAACGCTCTGAGCCGCTTACGGTCGCTGCCGATTCTGCGTTCGCGGTCGGCTACTGGGTCCGTCACGGCGCAGGCGAGCACCGCGGCGTCGTCCAGATGACGTGCACGATCACGTGAATCCGCCGTGTAGGCGGCCCCTTTCAGCACAAGTGCGCCAAGGACATCTGGGACACTCAAGGTCACCACGCCAACGCCAGCGTCTACTTCGCAGATCACCGTTTTCATCAAGGCCGACGTGCCGCCAGGGACTGCGAACACCAATCGGCGCAATGCTTTTGGCCGCTTGCCCTCGGGCAGGCGGTCCGGCACCATCACGTCGATTGCCTCTGTGCTGGTCCGTCCCCGAGCGAACCGGTGGACCGGCCCATCACCCATCGGTTCCAGGAGCGCATACCCGAGCCCTTCTAGGTCATCGCGGACGTTGCCGAAGGTGACCGCCCCCGTCTGGATATGCAGGATCATGTCGACGTCGTGTGTTGGCCGGGTCAGCGCCAGTCCAGCGCGGCATGAAGTTGCACCATCAGCCCGCCGACCAGTGTCCATTGGGTGGGCGGGATGGTTTGGGCGATCTCGACGAGCTGTGGCCACGGCGGGGGCCAACCTCCCAGAGGGGCGTCAATCTTCCACACGGGACGCTCGCCGGCCCCAGCTCGGCTCACCGGACGTTTTCGCCGCGGGTATTGCCGGCACGGAATGCGTCGAGCAGTTCGTCGAGTACCCGCTCCCCGGCGGACGCTTCACGAGTGTCAAGAGACTCGGACAGATCCACGGCGATAGCTGCAATGAGCGGCCGATCGACGGTGTAACCGGCATCGTCCGGAATGACGCGCACTGTGATGTCGCCTTCGAGGTCGTCGATGAGTCCGAGTTTGGCTACGGTGGCAGGGAAGTCACGTGCCGGGACGTAACCATCGATTCCCCGCTCCACGGGCGACAAGCCGAACCGTGCGGCCACTTCCGGATCGCGCAGCGCACTAACGCCGGTGAGGACGAGACCATCGTCCCGACCCCAGCCCCGCATCTGGTGCACACGGGCACGCCCGCGAGCCAACCACGCCACCTCGGGTGCATGCGCGCCACGTAGGCGGTGGCGCAAACGGGACAGGGCCGCGGAATCCATCCACGGCGCTCTCCCGCCGGACAAGAGCGTAAGTGCGGCCCACGCCGTCGCCGGGGTCCACGGTCTCCCGTTGTGACGGACGCGCCCCGCGAGTCGGTGCACCGACGCAGCGTCGAGGAGCAGTGAGCGGCCGACCACGCGGCTGATGATGAGAACGCCGTCGTCGGCCAGGCGTCGCACCTGCCGTTGTGACACCTGCAGGTGTTCGGCGGCGTCGGCCGCCGTCATTTCGGACATGCATATATAGTCCGATATCGGACGTATTGACGCAATAGCTGCAGATCAACAAGTTGTAGGAGCCGCTCAGCCCGCGTTGGCGGCCATCGCCCACCGGATGCCGCCGACGAGCACATGCCCGGCCGAGCGCACCACCGTCGCTTCCGCGGGCGGGAAGTACGGCAGCCACAGCGGACCGCGCGCCCACTTCGGCAGCATCGACACCGCCGCCGCAGCGAGCGCGGCATACGGTGCGCGCGCCAAGATCGGTAGCGGCGGCGTCAGCAGCAGGAACCGGGCCGCATCACGGGCGGCGGCCGTGCCGGCCAGCTCCGGCCGGTAGGCGGAAAGACGTTCGGCCAGTTCGTCTTCGGTGCGTGGCGGGTCGATGACGCCCAGTTCGGCCGCCACCTGGGCGGTGTCGGCGACGTACCCGTCGCGGCCGGCTTGATCCAACGGCGACGTGCCGTAGAGCTGATGCGCGCGCAGGAAACTGTCGACCTCGGCGATGTGCACCCACTCCAGCAGGTGCGGGTCGCCCGCTTCGTAGGGCCGCCCGTCGGGTGCCACACCGCGTACCCGACGGTGGATGCCGCGGACCTTGTCGACCGCGCGCTGCGCGTCGTCGGCCGGTCCGAACGTCGTCACCGCGAGGAACGTGCTCGTCCGCGCCAGCCGTCCCCACGGGTCGCCGCGGTAGTCGGAGTGCTCAGCCACTCCGGCCATCGCCAGCGGGTGCAGCGACTGCAGCAGCAGCGCTCGCAGACCGCCGACGAACATCGACGCATCCCCGTGCACCTGTCGGATCGGGCGATCGTCGGCGAACCAGCGCGGGCCGGGCGTCTCGTGAATGCGGGCGCGGTTCTCCGGGCCCTCCGGGCCCGCCACCATCCCGAACAGCGCGCTACCCATCCGCGTGCGGACGGCTCCAAGGGCGTCTATGGCCATACCCCAGGCTACGGGGTGGCGGCCGCACCGAGTTCTGCGTAGACCGCGGCCTCGAACCCGAGGATCGTCTTCACCATCGCGTCATCGAAGAACGGCAGCACCTGCGTCGCGATCACCGCGGCGACGCCTGCCGTGCGGTCGATCCAGTAGAAGCTGTTGAACAGGCCCGACCAATCCGCCGAGCCGGCGCTGCGCAAGCCCGGCAGGTCTACCTGGTAGAGGTGGAATCCGAGCCCCCAGCCCTGCGGCACGTCGAGCAGCGCGACCGTGTTGCTGAGCTCCGGGACGGTCGAGATCGACTCCTTCGGCAGCGGCGCCCCGTCCAGGTGATCGCGCAGCGCGAGCTCGACGGTCTCCTCCCCGAGGATGCGCGTGCCGTCGAGTTCGCCGCCGTTCAGCCAGGCCCGGACGAACCGTCCGTAGTCGGCGATCGTCCCGTAGGACCCGTGCCCGGCCGCGTCCCACTCAGGATTGGCCGGCAGGTCGAGGTCGGTCGCGACCAGGTTGCCGTCCGGCGTGCGGAAGCGGATCGGCAGTAGTCGGGCCCGTTGCTCGTCAGTCGGGTCGAACGTCGTCTCCGTCATGCCGAGCGGGCGGTAGACGTGCTCGGCGAGGTAGTCACTGAGCGACTGACCGCTGACGGCCTCGATCACCAGGCCGAGCCAATCGGTGTTCACGCCGTACTCCCAGGCGGTGCCGGGGTCGTTGACCAGCGGCGCGCTGAGGCTGCGCTTGAGGCCGTCCAGCGCGTTGGGAAAGTTCTGCTGGGTGCAGTAGGTGAAGAGCTTCTCGTTGGTGAAGTGGTAGCCGCAGCCGGCCGTGTGCGTCATCAGCTGCTTGATGGTCGCCTGCGTCGCGGGTGCCCGCAGGATCGGCTCCGTCCCGTCGAAGCCGTCGAGCACCTGGAGCTCGCCGAACTCGGGCAGGATCGACGCGACCGTCGCGCCCAAGTCCAGCCGTCCCTGCTCCACGAGCTGCAGTGCGCCGGTGGTGGCAACGGCCTTCGTCATCGACGCATTGCGAAACATCGTGTCGGGCTTGGCCTCTCCAGCGGCGCGCTCGTAGAGCACACCGTCGCGGCCCACCACCGTGGCGGCGACTCCGTGGAGCGACCCGCTCGCCGTCACACCGTCCAGAATCTCGTCGATCCGCTCGAAGCCCATGGCCGTCATCATGGCACGGGCGCTACACCGCGCGGGCGAGGTTCCGATCCGGTACTCGCGCCAGACCCAGGTGACCCCGCAGCGTGGTCGACGTGTACTCCCGCCGGAACAGGCCCCGGTCCCGCAGGATCGGCACCACGTGGTCGACGAACAACTCCAGGCCCGACGGGAACACGTCCGGCATCAGGTTGAAGCCGTCGACCGCACCCGCGACGAACCACTCCTCGATCGTGTCGGCGATCTGTTCCGGCCCGCCGACCACGAGACGGTGCCAGGTGATCACCCGGTCCAGCAACTCGCGCACCGTCAACGATTCCCGCCGCGCCAGGTTGACGACGATGTCTCGAGCGCCCTGTGATCCCGAGTCGGTCACCGCGCCGTCGAGCAACCACTGCGGCAGCGGTCGGTCCCAGTGCAGTTCCGCCGGGTCCACCGACAATTGCCCTGCCAGGTGGGCCAGCCGCCGCTCCCCCGCGAGCTCGTTGAGCTCGTCGTTGCGCCGCCGCGCCTCCGCTTCGGTGCTGCCCAGCACGAACGACAACCCCGGCATGATCCGGACCGCGTCACGCGGACGGCCGTATGCAGCTGTCCGCGAACGGATCTCGTCGGCATTGCGTAGCGCGTCGGGCAGAGACGCCTGCGCCGCGAAGATTCCGTCGGCATAGCGGGCCGCCAGATCCAGCCCGCCCGGCGAGCCGCCGGCCTGGAAGAGCACCGGATGCCCCTGCGGGGACCGGGGCAGTGTCAACGGACCGTCGACGGAGTAGAACTCGCCGCGGTGGTCGATGGTGTGGATGGCGCCGGGCCGGCTGAACGCGCCGGTCTTCTTGTCGGCGAGCACGGCGTCGTCGTCCCACGAATCCCACAGCGCACGAACGACATCGATGAACTCGGCGGCCTGGCGATAGCGCTGAGTCCTGTCCGGTTGGCCTGCACCACCGAAGTTGTTCCACGCGTACGGGTCACTGCTGGTCACCACGTTCCACGCGATCCTGCCGCGGCTGAGGTGATCCAGCGAGGCGAAGCGGCGGGCCAGATTGTAGGGCTCCTCGAACGACGTCGACACCGTGCCGATCAGCCCCAGATGCGTGGTCGCCGACGCCAGCGCCGACAGCAGCACGATCGGGTCCAGCGCCAGCGGAGGCGCCACCAGCGGCTCGTCCGGCTTCTGGAACAGCGACGGGCTGTCGGCCAGGAAGAGAGCGTCCAAAGTCCCGCGTTCGGCGATCCGCGCGACCTGTACCCAGTAGGACAGGTCGGTGAACCAGCCCGGGTCCACGCCAGGGAATTGCCATGCTGCCGGGTGCATCCCGTCGGAGAGGACGTTCACGCCGAGGTGCAGCTGCCTGTGCGTCACGCCGGATCACCGGGCAGCGCGAGCTTCTTGACCTCGGGATCGGTGGCGATGAACTGCTGCACCCGCGGATCCTTGAACGCCTTGATCAAATTCTTCACGTTCTCGGTGTCGACGTAGTCGCTACCGACCGTGAGCACCGAGGCGAACTCGTCGGGTGACTTCGGCGCGTAGATCAGCTTGTCCTCGCTGACGCCGGCGGCCAGGAACGACTCCGCGTAGCCGACGATCGCATCCAGGTCGGGCAGCGCCCGAGGTTGGGCACCGAAGTCCAGCAGTGTGAACTTCAAGTTCTTCGGATTGGCGACGATGTCCTTGGTGGTCAACGCGGTGATGTCGGCGTCGGGCCGCAGAGTCACGAGCCCGGCCTGCGCCAGGTACCAGATGCCCTGGGCGTTGTTGGCCGGATCGGCCAGCAGCGACACCGTGGCGCCGTCCGGAAGATCCTGCGGCGTGCGGTATTTGTCCGACCAGATGCCGAACACCCAGTGGAAGAAGGGGCCGGTGGCGGCCTGCTCCTTGAAGCTCGGGTTGGCGTCGAGCACCTGCTGCAGCCAGTGCCGGTGCTGGAAGATGGTGCCGGCGTAGCGTCCGTCGCTGATCGCCTGGTTGATCTGGGTGCTGTCGCCGAGCCCGACGGCGCCGACCTTGACGTCGTAGTCGGGTGCGATGTTCGCGGCGATGTACTCGATGATCGCCTTCTCCGCGGGGTTGGAGTCCAGATACACCACGTCGAGCGTCGCGCCCGCCGTCTCGTTCGCCGACGTCGTACCACTGTTGCGCTGGACCACGAAAAAGACTGCAGCGCTGACGATGACGATTGCAGCGACCAGCACGTAGGGCCAGCGGCGCCGTTTCTGGAGGGTGAAACCGTGTGGCTGCGCCGCAACCGACTCATCGATGCTCATGGGACCAGCACTGTGCGGCATGATCGGCACCGTGCCCAGAGTTGCGATCATCGCGATCCACTCACCCTGAGCGCAAAGGTGTCCTGCACCGTGGCGCTTTGACACCGTTCGCCCCCATGATCGAGTTGACCGAGCTGACCAAGGTCTACGGCAGCGATGAACACCGAACCGTGGTGCTCGACCGCATCACGTTCCGCGTGGACGCCGGCGAGATCCTGGCCGTCGTCGGCCCCAGCGGGGCCGGCAAGAGCACGTTGGCCGAGTGCATCAACCTGCTCACCCTGCCGACGTCGGGTTCGGTCGTCGTCAACGGCGAAGACCTCACCACGCTCTCCGCCCAGAAGCTGCGCGTCGCGCGGCGGCGCATCGGCACCGTGTTCCAGTCGGCGGGCCTGTTCGAACGGCGCACTGCTGCAGAGAATGTCGCACTACCCCTGGAGTACCTCGGGGTCACCGCGGCGGAATCGAAGAAGCGCGTGGCCGAACTGCTCGACCGCGTGGGGCTGTCCAACAGGGCCAACCACTACCCGTTCCAGCTCTCCGGCGGCCAGAAGCAGCGCGTCGGCATCGCCCGCGCGTTGGCGCTACGGCCCTCGGTGCTCCTCTCCGACGAGGCGACCGCAGGCCTGGACCCGACCACCACCGCGTCGGTGGTCAATCTGCTCCGCGAGCTGCGTGACGATTTGAACCTGTCGATCGTGTTCATCACCCATGAGATGGACACCGTGCTCAAGATCGCCGATTCGGCGGCCCGACTGGACCACGGCAGCATCGTCGAATCTGGCCGTCTGGTCGACCTTCTCACCGATCCGGAGTCGTCCCTGGGCGCCGAGCTGCGGCCGCAGGGGGTTTCCAGCGACGCCGCCGTCGGTCAGCGGGTGCTTCAGGTGGTGTACGACTCACCCAGCGTGCCCAGCGATTGGATCGCCCGCGCCAGCGCCGACCTCGGCGCGCCGATCGCGATCCTCGGCGCCTCGGTGCAGCAGGTTCACGGTGTCACCGTCGGCTCGGCCACCCTCGGCATTCCCGTGGAGCTCTCCAGCCGGGCCGCCGACGTGCTGGCCCGCTACGGGTTGGCGACCGGTGACGCGCCGCTGCGGGGCGCGGCGTGACGCACAGCCTGCAGGCCAACGCCAAGGTCCCGGTCAACGAGCTGCCGGGCCTGCTGTTCCCCGCGCTCATCGACACGCTGATCATGGTCGGCATCGTGATGACGATCGTCGTCCTCGTCGGGGTGCCGCTCGGCGCGCTGATCCACAACCTCGCGCCCGGCGGACTGTACGAAAACCCCACCCTGCACACGGTGTTGAGCTGGATCATCAGCATCGGCCGCTCGCTGCCCTTCCTGATTCTGATGGCCGCGATCATGCCGTTCACCCGGTTCATCACCGGCACCAACATCGGCATCGCGGCTGCTGTGGTGCCCATGTCGCTCGCTGGCATCGCGTTCTTCACCCGCATCGTCGAGAACTCCCTGCGGTCGGTTCCGCCGTCCGTGGTCAGGGTTGCCCGGGCCTCGGGCGGATCGCGGCTGCAGATCATCCGCACCGCTCAACTCAACGAAGCGGTCCCGTCGATCCTCGGCGGGCTGACCATCAACATCATCGCGATGATCGAATACTCCGCGATCGCCGGAACCATCGGTGCAGGCGGAATCGGTTACGTCGCAGTCACATACGGCTATCAGCGTTTCGACCAGGGCGTGATGCTGGCCACCATCGTCATCCTCGTCGCGACTGTCGCCGCCGTTCAGCTGATCGGAGACGCCGCGGTCCGCTTCACCACCCCCCACGCCCGTGTGAAAGGAACCGTCACCGCATGACCACCACCGAGAGCCAGGTCGCCAGTCCCGACGACCACGGATTCGACCTCAAGAAACGTCCCCGCTGGATCTGGCTCGCCGCCGGGCTGCTCATCGTGATTGTCGCGGTGGTCGCGGGCCGGTTCTTCTTCTTCGGAGACACCAGGAGCGCCAATGAGATCCCCGGCGCGACAGTGGTGGTCGCGACCAACGAGGGCAACGCCGCCGAGCAGGCGCTCATCGAGTACATCAGCCGCGAGGTCGCGCCGAAGCATGGCGTCACGGTGGCGTTCCGGGGGCTGGCCGACAGCAACACGATCAACCGTGCGGTCAGCGACGGCGAAGTGGCCGGCACCGTCTACCAACACAAGCTCTGGCTGGGCCAGGTACTCGAAGCCAACCCCGACTTCCGTGAGCAGGCGGCCACGCCGGTGTTCCGCTGGGGATTCGGCATCTGGTCGGACAAGTACACCGACGTCAACCAGCTTCCCGACGGGGCCAACGTGTCGCTGTACTCCGACCCCGCCAACGAGGCGCAAGGACTGTGGCTGCTCGAGCGCGCCGGCCTGATCACCCTCAACCCGGCCGTCTACAAGTGGACGGCCACCCAGAAGGACATCGTCGCCAACCCGAAGAACCTGAAGTTCACGCTGCTCGACTTCGCCGCACAGTCCCGCTCACTGCCCGACCTGGACGCCGCGGTGGGCTACACCGAGTACTACCTGGCCGCAAAAATCCCGCTCCAGCAGCAGATCTTCGCGCCGCCGGCGCCCGACGAGTTCGCCGGCCAGCTCACCATCGGCAGCCGATGGGCCGACACCGACAACATCAAGAAATTGGTCGAGACGTTCAAAGACCCTGCCGTGCAACAGTTCCTCGCCACCGACCCCAGCGTCAAGGGCATCCTGCTGCCGCTGTAGCGATCAGGTGTTCGGCAGCGCCAGCCGGTGGATCACTCCCAGCGTCGACGCGTACTGCTGTGGCAGCGAACCCGTCAGGTAGGGCAGGTCGTACTTCTCACACAGCGGCCGCACCCGCTGGGCGATCTCGGCGAGCCGATTGCTCGGAAGATCCGGGAACAGGTGGTGCTCGATCTGGTAGCAGAGGTTCCCGCTGGCGAAGCCGAGGAACCGGCCGGCCGTGAAGTTGGCGGTCGCGAGCATCTGCCGCAGATACCACTCCGCCCGGGTTTCGGTCTCGAGGACGTCGGCGGTGAACTTCTGCGTACCGTCCGGGAAGTGGCCGCAGAAGATGACGACGTACGCCCAGAGGTTGCGTAGCAGATTGGCGATCGCGTTCGCGCACAGTGTTCTTCGCCAGCCCCGCAGGCTCAACGCCGGCCACACCACATAGTCTTTGGCGCCTTGTCGGATGATCTTGCGCACCACCACCTTGCCCTGCGCGAGCCACTCGGAGCGCGACCGCCGCTGATCGAGGCCGTGCAGCGCCACACCCCACTCGAATGTGGCTGCGAGGAGGAGATTCTGCAGGGGCTGCAGAAGGTGCTTCTTCTCCCACGGCTGCTCGGGCGTCACCCGCATCGCCCCGAAGCCCAGATCGTCGTCTTCGCCGAGCACATTGCTGAACACGTGGTGCCGGTAGTTGTGTGACGCTTTCCAGTGCGCCGAGACCGCGACCATGTCCCATTCCCAAGTGCTGGAATGAATTTCGGGATCGTTCATCCAATCCCACTGACCGTGCGAGACGTTGTGGCCGATCTCCATGTTCTCGACACTCTTGGCGAATGCCAGTGCCGCGGTTCCCGCAGCCCAGCCGGTCTTCGACCGTGATGCGACGATGACAAGCCGTGCTGCGACGTCGAGGGCGCGTTGGAACAAGATCGTGCGGCGGATGTAGGCAGCGTCCCGGGCGCCGAGCGACTCTTCGATGTCAGCCCGGACCGCGTCGAGTTCCTCGCCGAAGGCGGAAATGTCCTGCGCCGAGAGGTGCGTGTACGCGGCGATGTCTGTGATGGCGATGAGGTGTCCTCGATTGTTCCGGGCCGTAGCGCGCCGGGCATGTGCGCCCACCCTACCCGCACAAGCGCTACGGCCCACCCCGCCAGTGCTCGATGCGGTGGTGATCCGGCAGGAAACCGTGCCGGGTGCCCCACAGCACTGCCTGCGTCCGACTCTGCACGTCGAGCTTGCGATACAGCGACCGGATGTAGGACTTCACCGTGTTCGGACTCAGATAGGTCAACCGCGCGACATCGGCGTTGCTCTTACCCTGGGTGATCAGCGCAAGGATCTCGGCCTCCCGGTCACTGAGGCCCTCGCCGCGGCCGGGCCAGTCGTTGCCCGGGGCGGGGCGGGCCCGCGGCGGCGTCTCGCTGATCACCGTCTCGCCGCGGTGCACCGCCTCCAGAGCGGCCACGAGTTCGCGGGCCGGCAGAGTCTTCGACAGGTAGCCGTGCGCACCGCGCTCCCGTGCGCTGGCGATCAGATCGGGGTGAAAGTTCCACGTGTACACGACAACTCGTCGGGCACACGGATTCGCGACCAGAACCCCGATCTCCTCGTGGTCGGATTCGGGCTGAGCAAAGCTGTCGTAGAGCGCGATGTCGACGGTGTCCTTGAGCGGGGTGCTGGCATCGAGTTCGGCGATCACGATGCGGTCCCGGTACGGCTCGAGCATGTTGGCCACGCCTTGGACGACGACGTCGTAGTCGTCGATGAGCGCCACGGTGATCGGCTCGGCCACGGCGGTGACATTACCTCCCTAGGGGTGTACCGCCACACCCTTGAGGGTGGTCGACTGAACATGGTCTGAACGGCCGAAACTCCCCCTACGGAAGGTTCGATCATGATCATTCTCGGCATCATCGCCGTCATCGCGGGACTCCTGCTGAAGATCTCGATTCTCACCACGATCGGGGTCATTCTCCTCGTCGTCGGGGTCGTCCTCGCGGTCCTCGGCTCCGCCGGACGCGCGGTCGGCGGTCGTCGTCACTACTACTGAGTCCTGGCCTGGGTGAGCGTGACACCAGTCACAAACTGACGTTTGCGTAGGCAGTGCCACGGTTACCCGATACGTACGAAAGGAGTTCGAAATGCCTACCTGGCAATGGATTTTGATCGCTGCAGCAATCATCGTGGTGATCGTGCTCGTGGTACTGGCAGTGCGTTCCGGCGGAGGCCGCAAACGCAGTCAGGACCTCAAGCAACACTTTGGGCCGGAATACGACCGGACCGTACAGCGCACCGGTGACCCCAAGGCGGCGGAGAAGGAACTGGCCGCCCGGGCCCGCAAGCGCGACAAGCTCGACATCGTGGCGCTCTCCCCCGTCGCACGCAACGACTTCGAGCATCGGTGGGTGCAGGTGCAGACGGAGTTCGTCGACGACCCCGCGCGGGCCGTCGGCACCGCCGATCTGCTCGTCACCGAGGTGATGCGCCAGCGCGGCTACCCCGTCGATGACTTCGAACGCCGCGCCGCCGACATCTCCGTGGACCACCCTCACATCGTCGAGAACTACCGCGCCGCACACAGTGTGCACACCGCCCAGCAGCGCGGCGAGATCGACACCGAGCGGCAGCGGGAGGCCTTCGTGCATTACCGCGCGCTGTTCGCACGACTTCTCGACACCACCGACAGTGGACCCTCGAATGACACCTCGAAGGAGGCACGCGCATGACCACCCACGATCAACACACCGACCTCTCCCGCCAGTACGCCACGGAGAACCCCAACCACATCCCGGAGGATCAGGTGGCTCCGATGCAGAACGAGACCGCCGCGACCCGTAGCGCGGGTCCGCCGACCGCGCCGATGGATCCGAACATCGCGCTGGGTGGGCAACAGCAGGAGCAGCGCACCACTCAGCACGAGCCGCCCGACCCGTCGAGCCACTCCGGCCACGCGACCCACTCCGGTCACGAAGCCCACTCGGGTCACGAGACCGACACGGATGCGGGGCTTTTCGCCCACGACGAGCTCGCAGGCCTGCGGGCACGCTGGGACGCGGTGCAAGCCAGCTTCGTCGACGATCCGAAGGACTGCGTACAAAAGGCCGATAGCCTCGTCTCCGACCTGGTGCAGCAGCTGACCACGGGCTTCGGGCAGGCCAGGTCCCGGCTCGAGGAGCAGTGGAGCCGCGGCGAGCAGGCCTCGACCGAGGACCTGCGCGTCGCCCTCAAGCGCTACCGCAGCTTCTTCGAAAGGCTGCTCTCGGTCTGACAGGAGCACAGAGGCGCCGGGCACCTAATCGGGAAAAGAGGTGCCCGGCGCTGGTGTCGTGCAGCAGTCAGGTAGTGCGCTACTCAGGACATCGTCCGATGGCGGGCGCACGATAAAGCCCATGACAGGAGGTCGGCGGGGTAATTTCCAACCCGGGTGGGCGCAGCGGCGTCCTGCCGACCCGGGGAGGTAGTGCCATGAGCGACGATTCCCTCGTACCTCCGCCACGAGAACGCGCCTGGCAGGCCAGAGCGTTGTGCGCGGTGCAGGCCCTCGAGGAGCTCAGTCAGCCGGCGACGGCCACCCGGATCAAGGAGATGGTCGGCGCCAGATTCGCCGCTGTCTTTCTGCCGGCCGATCGGCTGTACGAGGGCGCACGGCCTTCGTGGGAGACGCGGGTAGACGAGGCGTTGGCGTCGCTCGTGGCGCAGAAGCTGCTGCGCCGCCCGAGAAGCCGGACCGCCGACCCTGCCTGGGCCACCACAGCCGCCGGGAAGAAGCAGGCCTCAGACGATTGCAGACTGGGCGCCCTTGTCGCCGAGGACACCGCGCCCGTGGCCGAGCCGATCACGTCGTCGGGACCGGTGATGGCCGGCGTGGTCACCACACCGCTGCAGGAGAAGGCACCGCCGCCCGCGGAACACACACCCGTCATCGGCATCACCGAGCCGTCGTTCACAGTGGAGTACGCGGGCCGCTCCCCTTTCGATGCCGCCGTGCAGGCTGACGCTGGTCAGCCGAAACCGGTGATGATCGAGCTGAATCTGCAGTACGGCGTCGGGACCCATTCCGCGTCGGAAACCGGTGCCGCCGGCGCGATCGCCCGCGTGGAGCAGCTGTGGAACTTGGTCGGAGCCGCGGGTACACCCCTCGTGGTGGCCGATCAGTACATGTCCGGGGATCTGACTGACGAGCAGGTGAAGAACATCGTCACCGCCGACTCGGCCGGTGGGGACTGGCCGCAGCGGGCCATCTTCCGGATCTGGCCGGACTTCCCCATCCACCCGCAGATCGACGCATCCGGCGCGACCGTGAAAGCCACCACGGCCCAACGTGCCTTCGCCGCCTACGGCCAGGGCATCGTGTGGGCCGTCATCGACTCCGGTATCGACGGTGAGCATCCACATTTCCTCGGCGATCACACGCTCGATGACCCGTCGGTCGCCGATCTCCACCGCGACTTCGTCTCCAACAGTGACGATCCGGCAGTCGCGCTGATCGACGAGGACGGGCACGGCACCCACGTGGCAGGGATCATCGCCGGCGGCCTGCAGCGTTGGAAGCCCGGCGATGACACGCGCCATGCGCTGGCCGTCGAGAAGCGCCGGAACAACGGCGCGGTGGGAAGCAACGATCCCATCCTGGTCCCCCGAACGGTCGACATCGAATTGCTCAATGGTGTTGCGCCGCTGGCCAAGCTGGTCAGCTTGAAGGTGCTGAGCAAGTACGGCGACCTCACTGCGCGGACGGCCCGTGTGATCGCGGCATTGGCCTATGTACGCCAGAAGAACGACGAGGCAGGCAAACTCACGCGCATCCACGGTGTGAACCTGTCATTGGGGTACGGCTTCCTCGCCGACTGGTTCGGGTGCGGGCAGAGCCCGCTGTGCCTCGAAGTCAACCGCCTGGTGTCCTCCGGTGTCGTCGTGGTGGTGGCGGCCGGTAACTCCGGCTACGTCACGCTGAACGCGACCCAGTCTGACGTCACCCAGTTCAGCGCCGGCGTCACGATCAACGATCCCGGCAACGCGGAGAAGGCCATCACCGTCGGCTCCACCCACCGCGATGCACCGCATACCAACGGCATTTCGTTCTTCTCCTCCCGCGGGCCCACCGGTGATGGGCGCCCCAAGCCGGATCTCGTCGCGCCGGGAGAACGCATCACCTCGGCCGCGGCGGGCAAGAACCTTGCGAGCATTCGCAGCGCCCATTTCCCGGGTTTCGAGGACGCCGCGGTGTACATCGAGGACAGCGGGACGAGCATGTCCGCCCCCCACGTCTCGGGAGCGATCGCCGCGTTCCTCTCCGTGCAGCGCGAATACGTGGGCAAGCCCGACGACGTCAAAGAGATCTTCATGTCGTCGGCGACGTCGCTCAACCGTGATCGCTACTTCCAGGGCGCTGGACTGGTGGACCTGATGCGCGCCCTGCAGACGCCCTGACCGAGAGGAAGAAAGAACATGGCCGCACCAACGTTTTTCGGTCCCTGGGCGGTGTCGTTCGACGCCGACGGTGACGTCGACAGCGCGGGCGAGCAGCGGTTGGTCGAGAATCTGCGCGAGAGTCATCTGACGGATCTGGTGGTGTTCTCGCACGGCTGGAACAACGACGAAGCCGCGGCATCGTCCCTGTACGCCCGGTGGTTCGATCTGTTGAAGGCCCACGTCGGCCCCGACCATCGGGTCGGCTTCGTCGGCATCCGATGGCCGTCGCAGCTGTGGCGCGACGTGACCATCCCCGACTTCGATCCGACACCGGACGGCACCGCCACCGGCGCCGCCGGGCTGCAGGCCACCGCGACCGCTGCCGCAGGCACCCCGGTCTTGAACCCGCAAGACGTAGCCGACCTCAAAGCGGTGTTCCCCCAGGGCGCACGAGAACTCGATGAGATCGCTGAACTCCTGGCCGCCGAGCCCAGCGAGGCGGGCGTGGACGAGTTGTTCCGCGCGATGCAGGAGTTCAACGCGGCGGTGGCGGTCGAATCCCCCGATGGAGGCGAGCCCAGCTCTGCACAACCGGCAATGCTCGATGACCCCGCGCAGGCGGACAAGGTGTTCGAGAAATTCGCCGACGCGCTCATCGACTCGGGCGTCGATATCACCAACGGGGAGAGCGGGGGCGCAGCCGGCGTGCGTGATCGGCTCGAAAAGCTCTGGCGCGGAGCCAAAGAGGCGCTGCGCGGGCTGTCGTACTGGCAGATGAAGAACCGGGCGGGCCTGGTCGGCCAGCGTGGCGTAGGGCCGCTGATCGGACGGATCGCCGCCCAGCCCGACTTCGCTCAGGTGCGCATCCATTTGATCGGGCACAGCTTCGGCGGACGCGTCGTCTCGTTCGCCCTGGCCGGCCTGCCATCGGTAGACCCGTCCCCGGTCAAGTCGGTCACGCTGCTCGAGGGGGCCTTCTCCCGCTTCGCGTTCAGCGATGCCCTTCCGTGGGCTCCCGGAGAACGCGGCGCTCTTGCGGGCATGCTGTCGCGCGTCGACGGACCGTTGACGGTCTGCTACTCCAGTCACGACACCGCACTCAGCCTGAGCTATCCGCTGGCCTCCCTGGCCTCTGGCGACGACCGCGCGGCTGCCGAGGACCCGCTGTTCCGCTTCCGCGCGATCGGCTCCCTCGGCGCGTACCAGAGTCCGACGGCGTTCATCGATGCCGTCGGCACCCGGTACGCCTTCGTCAACGGCGCGATCCTCAACATCGACTCCTCGGCCGTCGTCGACGAGGGCGACCCGCCCTCGGGAGCGCACAGCGACATCTTCCACGAGGAGCTGGCCTGGATCGTCGCCTCGGCGGCGCAGTTGACGGCGTGACGACCACACCGATTACTTTGTCGGTATGCATGATTCGCTGTGGACCGCAGCCACCCAGCATCCGTTCCTCGACGCCGTGCGTGACGGGAGCATCAGTGCCGACGCATTCGACCGGTGGCTGGTCCAGGATGTCCTGTTCGTCACCGACCTGCTGACCTTCCAGGCCCGGCTGCTGGCGCGGGCGCCCCGGCCGGCGCAGGAAGTGGTGGCCGGCGGTTGCGTGGCGCTGGTCGCCGAACTGGACTGGTTCGACGTCAAGGCCGCCGAGCGCGGACTCGACGTCGTGGCAGACGCGCTGCCCGCCACCCTGTCGTACCGAGAGCTGCTCAGCCGCCTGGACTCCGAGCCCGCCGCCGCAGCCCTGACGGCGCTGTGGGCGATCGAGAAGGTCTACCTCCTCGCGTGGTCCCATGCGGCGTCGGGCGACTCCCCGTTCGCGGAGTTCGTCGAGCACTGGACGGTGCCCGAATTCGCCGCCTACGTCGAGGGACTCGAGCAGGTCGCCGCGCCTGAGCAGTACGCAGATCTAGTCCGCGAGGTTCTCGAGCACGAGATCGCGTTCTGGGACATGGCCCTGGATTGAGCTCACGCGCGGAACGCCGATCCCCGCTCCCGGTCCAGGTACGTATCCGCCTTGTTGCGGAGGAAGAGCACGTACACCACCAACGAGATCGCGATGCAGACGGTGACGTAGCCGATGAAGAGCGGCACCTGGTCGCGCTCCTTGAGCGCCTGGTAGATCAGCGGTGCCGTGCCCCCGAACATCGAGTTGGCCAACGCATAGCCGACGCCGACGCCGAGCGCGCGGATGTGGGCGGGGAACAGTTCGGACTTCACCAGCGCGTTGATCGAGGTGTATCCGGTCAGGATCACATAACCCGCCGCGACGAGTGCGAAAGACGTCAGCGGAGAACGTGTCTCGGGCAGGTAAGTGATCAGCACATAGGTGTAGAACAGGCCGCCGACACCGAAGAACACGAGCATCGGTTTGCGGCCGATGCGGTCGCTGATGATCCCACCGATGGGTTGCAGCAGCATCAGGAAGACGAGCCCGGCCAGGTTGACCCACGTCGCGGTCATGCCCTCGCCTTTGTAGGCGGTCTTGACGATGGCGGGTGCGTTGACACTGTAGGTGTAGAACGCGACGGTGCCGCCGAGGGTGATCAGGAAGCACAGCAGCAGCGGGCGCCAGTATTGGGTGAACAACGTCCGCATCGAGCCGGCACCGGGGTCCTCGCCCGCCTTGGCCGCCTCGATCACGTCCTCGGACAGCGACTCGTCCATCGTGCGCCGCAGCCAGAACACCACGATCGCCGCCACACCACCGACCGCAAAGGCGATGCGCCAGCCGAACTCGCGCAGTTGATCGTCGTCGAGGAAGGTCTGCAGGATCAGAAGGGTGAACTGCGCGAGCACATGTCCACCCACCAACGTGACGTACTGGAACGACGAGAAGAAGCCGCGTCGCTCCCGCGTCGCCGCCTCCGACATGTAGGTGGCCGACGTGCCGTACTCGCCGCCCGTCGCGAACCCCTGCACCAACCTGGCGAGGATCAGGATGATCGGCGCCGCGGTGCCGATGATGGCCTGGGACGGTACCACCGCAATCACCAAGGAGCACAGCGCCATCAGCGAGACGCTGACCGTCAGCGCCGCCCGTCGTCCTCGCCGGTCGGCGAAGCGCCCGAAGAACCACGATCCCACCGGCCGCATGACGAATGTGATCGCGAAGATCGCATACACGTACACCGTCGAGTTCTTCTCGGACTCATCGAAGAACTGACCCTCGAAATAGGTTGCGAACACGGTGTAGACGTAGACGTCGTACCACTCGACGAGGTTTCCCGATGACCCTCGGATCGTGTTCCAGATCGCCCGCCGGGTTTCGGCGGCGCTGGACCGCGGCACTGCGGTGGTGGTCATCGTTGCCCTCCCCTGTCTGCGTAGCCGTACTGTACGAGTGATCCGCCGAGCGTGGGGGTTGTGCACGCAAAATCGACCAAACGCGTGCACAAGGCCCACGCTCGACCGCGGACCACACGTCAGCTCGAACCGAATTCCAGTGCCGCCTCGCGATCGACGCCGCGACTGCTGGACAGCGTCAACCCGTCCGGTTGCACCGCGTACTGGATACCGTCAGCGGGGTTGACGACGGTGAATCCGGCGCCGGAGCGCTGCGCGTTCTGCAATTCGAGGTTCGCGCCGTCGCGCAACCGCTCACCGCGGTAGTAGTAGCTGTCGCCGGATTTGCAGATCACGGCCAGCGACTGAGCCGTGCGGATCGCCGCGGCAGCCGAGTCGCCGCTGTCGCAACGCGCCGAATGTCCAACGAAGCCTTGCGAATCCGTACCGGACACCCCGCTGATCGGCCGGCTGCTGCTCGACGTCGTCGTGGTCTCTGCTGACGTCGTTTCTTCAGACGACGACGTCGAGGACGACGATGGCGCCGCCAGACGCGTCGTCGGTGCCGTCCCGGTCCCGCCGCCGCTGAACACGAGCACCAGCGCGAGCACCACCGCGGCCGTCAGCAATACGAGGGTGGTCGCCATCAACGCGATCTGCCCCTGACTGAACCGCCGCGCCGCGCGCTGGTGCTCGTGTTCAGCGGCGGCGGGACCGGGA
>JAEXZY010000150.1 GCA_023404955.1 Actinomycetes bacterium | reverse complement strand
GTCACCGCCGGGGGGGGGGCCTTGGGGGGTGGGGGGGGGGGGGGGGGGGGGGGGGGGGGGGCCCCCACGGCGGGACCCCACCACTTCCGGTCTGTCAGTCCTGAGCGCTGGCTTCGTCGTAGACCGCGTCGGCGGTGGTCTGTCCGACGATGACCTTTTCGATTTGGCTGGGCTGGTAGCCGCTGTCGATGAGGAATTGCAGGTACGCGTCCGATCCGACGGTCGAGGCGATGAAGGATGCAGTGCCGGTGATTCCTCCCGATCGCGCGTTGCGCCAGGCCGTCTTGTCGGTGCGGGCCTCCAGGGCGCCCAAGACCACGGCCAGGCTGATGACTTGGGCGCGGGCGTCGATGTTGGTGGAGAAGTCGTTGACCAGGGCGCGCACGGCTCGTTCGTCTTTCGCGCCGAGCAGCTCGGCGGTCAGCCCGGAGCCGTGGTTCTGGCTCAGGATGTAGGGGTCGCGGGTGAGGCAGTGCGCGACGAACGTCGCCGCGCCCTTGGGTGCGGTCTTTCGGGTCAGCAGCTTGGTCACGTAGTCGCGGCGTACGGACTGGGCTGCCTCACCGAGACGGTTGAGCACTAACACCTTTCGCCGTTCCCGACGTTCGGCTTCCTGCTGTGCGGCGGCACGCTCGGCGATTGCCTCGGGGCTGTCCGCTGCGGAGCCGTCGACCTGTGGCGCACCGCGCCGCGCCATGGACTCTTGCAGCGACGGGGTGATGGTGAGACCCACGGCCTCGTAGTCCCGGCAGTACCACTCGGGGACGACGAACGTCTTCTCGGTCACGGTCGAGGCGTGCCGCAATCCCTCCGCGGGTGTGGAGTCTTCATCGTCCTGGGTGTCCCAGTCGATGTCGCTCTCGTCGACCATGGCGCCGGTCTCGTTGTCGACCAGGCCGTCCTCTTCGACCAGGTACACCACCCAGTGCTCGGGCTTCTTCTCGATGTCGCCGGGCAGCGCCTCACCCTCGCTGGTGCGCAGGTAGTCCTGGGCGATCGCCGACGTGTCCGTCCACCTCGGTCGGTCGGCCAGGACGGTGTAGCCACGTTCGGCGAAGTCGGCCTCGGCCGCGTCGAACAGCGCGGCCACCTCACGCTCCAGGCGCAGGCTCGACAGGGTGTGCGCGAAGTTGCTTCCCCCGAAGCGGGCCGCGCCCATGAGCCGCTGAACCGCGTTGGCGTCGCCCTCGAACTCAGCGAGCGCTTGCGCCTGGGTGAAGTCGAGCTGACCGCCGTCGACGGCTTCCAGCGCCGCCGTCGATTTCGACACCGCCCCGGCGGCTGCGACCTCGTCGCGGCGCATCGAGAGCTTCTTGGCGACCTTGGTGGCAGACATGCCGGTGTCGAGCATCTGCTGGATGCCGCGGGCACGTTGGGAGTTGGTCAACGCTGCGCGCCGGTCGTTGGCGACCATCTGCTGAACGATCCGCTCGACGGTTGCGGCATCGTCATCGGACGTTCCGGTGGGCATCACGTACACCGGCACCTTCTCCAAGCCGACCTCGCGGGCACCGAGGGTGCGGCATTGCCCCTCGCGAACGCAGATGCGGCCAGCGGCGTCGCGTACCGCCAGGATCGGAACGATGACGCCAAGCTCGCGCAGACTGTCGATGAACTCCTTGTCCAGATGGACGAAGTCGCGCACGTTGTCTTCAAGCTCCAGCGTCTGGGGATCGAGGTATACGACGGACCCGGCGACCTGCTCGGTGGTGTCGGTGGTGATGGACATGGTTGGTGACCTTCCTCGTCAACGCGGGCACCCCGGGTCGGGCCGCCCGTTCTTTTGCCGTCTGGCGAAAACGAATTGGTGGCCAGTGGCGCAGGTGAGCGGAAAGGTCTCGGGCGCAGAAGTTTTCCCGTGAGCGCAGCGAACACGGGTGGGAAAAGTTCTGCGAGCCCGCAGGGCCCGGAGGAGCGCAGCGGGGGAGAGCCGACGGCCTTCCGCGGCCAAGCCGCGGCCACAAAATGAGTGGGCCAGAAGGCAAAACAATGGCATTGTCAGCCACGCCGAAGGCGTGTCCACCTAGGGTGGGGCGCTGCTGTGGTGCGACGCGTATGGGCAGTGACCGCCTGCCCAGTTCGGCGAGCCCGTCGGCGTCGTCGAAACTACTTCACGGGGGTTGAATCGGTGTGGCCGTAGCAGGGCGGTCCCCAGAGGCCGCGCTGCGCTCGTTGCGCTTCGGCCTCCGCGGCCTGGATCTGCGGTGTGAGAGTGGCTGGGCGCCGGCCGTATACGTAAGACTTTGCCGCACCCGCTCGGGCCGCCTCGACCGAGAAGTCCCAGCCTCCCGCCTTCTCCACGTAAGCCAGCGTGCGGTTAACTGCAGTTCGGTTGAGCACGTTCGTCAGATTACGCAGCGTGAGCTTGTCGGCCGACCCGTTTAATGTCGCCAGCATTGACCATATGAATCGGGGGCTGTGATGGTAGACGACGCCGAGTTGAGAGCTGTCGAGGGTCTCGATATCGCGAAGGTCGGTGCGGTTCTGCGTGGAAAGACGGGCTCGTTACCGTGGCGTCTGGTCGACGGATCAGGTGTGGGGGTGGCCCATGTCAATCTATGGTTGGCCGACCTCGATGCTTGTGACAACTCTCCGACGACGCTGCGCGCCTATGCGTATGACCTTCTGAGCTGGACTCGTTTCCTTGACGCAGTGCACATTTCGTGGGCAAGCGCGACAAAGAGCGAAGTTCGTGATTGGGTCCGATGGTATCGATGTCGGGAGAATCCTCAACGCCGCCGCGGATCTGTTTCGGACAGTCACCGGCCCGATGCAGGCTCCGTGAATGAGCGGACCGGTAAGCCCTACCTGGACTCGTCCTACGCTCGGTCTTCGATCAATCGTCGGCTGTCGTCGCTGAGCGGCTTCTATGAGTTCGCCCTCGAGGCGGATCTGGGGCCGCTGATTAATCCGGTACCGAAATCGCGTGGAGATATCGTCCGACTCGACGCACACCGTCAACATTTCGACGGTCCGCCCCATCACGAGAGGAAGCGTGCGCCGTATCGGCAGAAGACGACTGATCGAGCGCCGCGGGCGCTCAGCGATGACCTCTACGAGGAGGTAATCACCTCGCTGAAAAACAACCGGGACCGCGCCATAGTCGCTACCGCGATCTCTTCGGGCCTGCGAGCTAGTGAATTACTCAGCATGCGGCGGGGTTTGCTTCATGCCGCAGATCAAACAGCGGAGATCATTCCCAAGGGCGGCAATGGGAGTCGTGCTCTCGTTCGCATTAGCCTCGATCCGTGGACTTGAGTGATTGATGTGTCTGCCGTGGCTGGTTGTCGTTTGGTGGGCTTGTGAGCGTGACGTAACCGCTGGTCTGCCCAGCTTTTCCCTGTGCGCTCCGGTAGGGGCCTA
>JAEXZY010000149.1 GCA_023404955.1 Actinomycetes bacterium | reverse complement strand
CTCCCGGTGAGAGCGCCGCCTTTCAGCATGTGGTCTCAAAAACCGTTGGTTTCCTAAGGGGCCGTCCTTTTCGGATACGCTACCCCTCTGTATCCACAAGCTTCTGCATGGAGACTCCCAGAACACGCGATAACGTAGTCAGCTCATAGTCCGCCACCACCCGCCCACCTGTTTCGATCCGGCTGATCGCCTTTTGATTGAGCTGAATGCCCTCCACTTGCATCCGCGCCGCCAGTTGTTCCTGTGAGAGCCGCTGGCGTTCCCGTTCCCTCCGAATCGCGCTGCCCGAAATGTTACATTTTCCCTTGAATTGATAGATTTTCATTTCGATTCCACGCCCTCTGTATTCCAAAGATGGATAATTCGTATTGACGGTAGCATAGTTTTGGCGCTATACTATTCCAAAGATGACTAAACTGCGATTTTTATCCACCCGTGTGAACTCCAGGGCCCGCTTACAGAGACAGGGAGGTAATTATGACCGGACCACGCGCTTCCACCGCCTTGCATTTCCCTCCATATTCCGCTATAATAAACAGACATTCATCACAAAGGAGGTGTTCGCCCGACATGCAGGATACGGAACAGTGGTTCACGGCACTCTACGAGCAGAACGCCTCCAAAATGCTGCGCTATGCCTCCTATCAGCTTCGAAACGCCTCGATTGCGGAGGAACTGGTGGAAGAGGCCTTTGTTCGGCTCCTACAGCGTCGTGAGGAGCTTTGGGAGCACCCCAATCCGGCGGGGTGGCTCTGGAAAACGCTTCAGCATCTGATCCTCACTGAGGTAAAGCTGGCGCGCTATCACCGGGAGGTCCCGCTGGAGCCCGCCCTCAATGCGGCCGTGCCGGAGATGGAGGTATCCTCCCTGGCCGACTCGCTGCCCGAAGGGCTCAGCGACTCAGAGCGGGAGATTCTGATTCTCTTTTATGAGGAGGAGCTCACCCATCAGGAGATGACCCGCCGTCTCGGCATCTCGGAGATGAATTCCAGGACACGGCTCTTCCGGGCCAAGAGCCACTGCAAAAAACTTTTTGAGAGAAAAAATTGTGTCTGTGTCACGAATGGCGGAGACAAATCGATATAAGAGTGAGACCGAAAGGAGGTGACGGGGCATGGACAAGGAGCGGCTGGAGGCCATGGGCGCAGAAGCACTTGTAGAGGAGCCGTCGGACCGGCTGGACCAGATGGGCGAGGAGGGTTTCGATCCCGATGTGGTGGACGCTTACCTGGAGGTTCTGGGCCGCGAAGCCCCCGTGGCCTCCGGCTTTGATGTGCACGCCGCTGAAGAGGATTTTCGTGCCAGACATGCCGACCTCTTCGCGGCCCCAGCCCTCCAGGTGATGGAGGGGCGGCGGGCGGGCCGCCGGGTGCGCCGTGTGGCGGGGCGGGTCGCCGCGGTCGCCGCGGTGGTCGCCGTCAGTTCTGCGCTGGCAGCTCAGGGCATGGGGATTGATCTCTTCGGCGCCATCGCCCGCTGGAGCAAAGGTCAGTTTCGCTTTGATACTACCGGCACCCAGGAGGAGGGATATGCCCCCACCATCTGGGAAGACGACACCTTCTACTCCGACGGCCAGGCCGCGCTGGACGCTTACGGGGTGGAGGAGAAAATGATGCCCACCTGGAACCCGGTCCTTCCGGGGAGCGAGGTCCCGGGGCTGGAGGTGTCCGTCACGGAGGAGGACGGTGTCGTCCTCTTTGTGGAGGACCACCGCCTGACCGACGGGCGGGGCTATACCTACGAGGTGCGACAGCACCAGAGCGCCGAAGCCGCCCAGGCCGATCTGGTGGGCGTGGACGCCTCCGACACCGAGGTGTACGAGTTCGACGGGCGCACCTACTATATTGCCCCCGCTGACACGGGGGAATACACCATCACATGGACGGTCGGCAAGTACTCCGGCAAGGTCTATGGAACGATGGACCTGGAGATGGCAAAACACTTTGCCCGCTCCGTCACCCAGTGGGATGATATCCCTTACGAACCCCCTGATATGAGTGTTCCCCCGGAGTTCGACACCATCCAAAAGGCAATGGCCGCTGTAGGGATCGATGCGCAGTATGCCCCCGCCTGGCTTCCCGAGGGCTACGTTCCGGTCCAGTCCTCCACCTATGAGAGCGACTACGGCGGCTGGACCAGCGCCTCTCTGTACTATACCGATATTCAGGGAAAGCGCGACCTGGTCCTGGGCCTGGACTGGTACGAGGACCCCTCCGCCGCAGGCGGCAGGGTCTACGAAAAGGACGATACCCCTGTCGTGGAGTATGAGCGGGGCGGCATCACGTTCTACATCATGAACAACCTCACCCGTAAGACCGTCGCCTGGTTGGACGGGAACATCAGCGGCAGCTTCAGCGGCGAGCTGACGGTGGAAGAATGCCAGGATATCATCGATTCCATCCCCGCCTACGCGGAATAAACTCCTAATAGTCAAAAAGAGGGCGCGCCCCACAAGGGCGGGGCTGGTAAAGAAGTTTTTTCAAAGAGACAAACGACGTGGTGTGCAACGGCATATCACGCCGTTTGTCTTTCTTTTTGCTGGCGTTTCTTACGCTCAACAGTGTGCATGGTGGCGATTTCGTGGGATAGGTCAATCTCCCCCACAAAATTATAGTGAATTTCGATTTGCTGGACCCGGTGGCCGCTGGACTTATCCGGGGCGTGAACGATGATTTTGTCCACGAACTCATGCACGATAGCAGGGGTCAGCATTTCCGGCTTGGTGTAGCGGCGGGCAATCTTAAGGAAGCTCCTAATGTTGACGCTCTGCTTTTCGCCAGCGTCAACGATTTTCCGCAGTTCTGCGGTGCTGGCCTCCAATTCAGCTTGTTCCCGCTCATAGCC
>JAEXZY010000074.1 GCA_023404955.1 Actinomycetes bacterium | reverse complement strand
TCGTCGAGGTCCTCCCACCCGTGGGCTGGGGGTGGGTACACCGTGGCCGGTGACCGAGACCCCGCTGCCTCCACGAAATCCACCTCAGCACGCAACACCATCAGATCCCGCTCGGTGATCGTCGCTGACTGCGCTGGCTCGGCGACGGCCACTGCTGCCGCACGCAGCTCACGGTCGCGTACCGCCGCACGTAACTCACGGGCGGACCGCAGGCCCGATTCCTGCACCACGTACGGCGTCGGGTTGTGCAGCAGCGACCAGCCCGGTTCCCGGCCGCGAGCAGCCATCCGCGCCTGCGCGGCAGCGGCTTTCGCCTTTGCCTCCGGGCTTTCGGCGGCCAACCGCAGCTCCAAGGTCAAGGTCGCGAGCTCGGCCTGGCGGTCGGTGAGTTCGCCGGTATGCTCGAACGGGCCTGGTGGGTGAGCCAAGAGGTCGGCCAATTCGGCGCGGTCCTGGTCGATCTCGCTAGTCAGGGTGGCCTGTTGGCGGGGCAGGTCGAGGTAGAGGTTTTCCACCCGCGTCAACAGACCGCGGGCCTTCGCCCCGCCCGCCTCTGACGCGGTGGCCATCAGGTCGTCCTTCTTGACCTCGGTGATCCGCTGCGAGGTCGTCAGGCGCAGTAGCAGCGAGTCGTGGGTGAGATCGCGCGCCGCAAGCAAGGCCACGCCGTCGATGCTCACCCCGGTATCGCTGTAGCGGGTGGCGCCGCGGTCGCGACCGTCGAAGAAGGCCTCGCGGCACGCCGCGGCCAGCCGCTCGGCCGTCACCGAGTTCTCCTTGGTTCGCTGCCCACCGACAATCACCTCCGGAGAACGCTGCTCGGCCCCATGGGCGGCGGCGCGCTGCGCGATCGGCTGCAGCTCGGCGAGCTGACGCTCTTTGTGCGGGATGGTGCGTTCGTGGGTGTCGACGAGCCAGTCGCGGCGACGCGTGGCCTCATGGTGGGCTCGTTCGAGCGCTTGGAGGCGGCGCACCTGCTCGTCGAGCTCGACCTGACGCAGGTAGCGAGGATCGCCGGTCGCCAACGCCTTCGTCTCGGCGGCCGCGGCGCCGATGTCACCACCGGAGAGGTCCTCGATGTCTCGATCGGTGACCTCACTGCGGTTGACCTGCTCGATGAACAACGACTTGGCCTGCACCTTCTGCCACATCACGGTGTCATAGGTGCCTTCGGTGACGTAGGTGCGGATCTCGACGCCGTCGAGGTTCTGATTGCCCTGACGCAGGACGCGGCCCTCACGCTGCTCCAAATCCGCTGGCCGCCAGGGCACGTCAACATGGTCTAGGGCAGCCAGGCGGGGCTGAATGTTCCAGCCCGTCCCCATCTTCTCGGTGCTGCCGATCAGCACGGCCACCTCACCGTTGATGCACTGCTCGCGCAGCAGACCGACTTCATGGGCCTTGCGTGCGTCGTGGACGAACCGGATCTTGTCGGCCGGCATGCCGCGGACGATCAGCTCCGCCTTGATGGCCGCGTAGATCGTGAATTGCTCCGGATCGTTGGAGGGAGTGCCGCGATCGCAGAACGCCACCTGCAGGCACCCACGCTTGGGCATGGGCTCACCGGTTCGGGGATGGTGGTAGACGCGGTCCAGATTGGCTCGGTAGGTGCGCATCATCGACTCGGCCACCGCCGCGGCGCGGCTTTCGGTGGGCGCGGCCAGGTGGGCGAGGCGGGGGTCCAGGGAGGCATTCCGCCCGTCGTTGGCGATCTTGAGGATGTTGTCGCGCTGCGGGTTGCGAGCATCGAGATGATCGGCTCGGTATCCGAGATCGGCGATGAAGTCGACGACCTCGATGTCGGGCTGCAACGCCACCGTTTGACGCTGCCCCCCGATGAGCGGCGGCAGCTCCACGGGCACTTGGTCGCGGGTGACGACGTCGGAGTACACCGACGACAGCGCCAGCAGCTCCGGCAGATTCGTGAACTTCCCGACCCGTGTCACCGGGCGAAGTTTCGTGCCGGTGGCATTGACCTCGACGGTGGTGTGTGTGGCGGTGAACGCCGCACCCCAGTCGCCCAGGTCGGACACACCGGCCTCGGCAAGCAAATCGGGTCGGAGGTAGGTCTGCATGACCCACAGCTCGCCCAAGGAGTTCGCGATCGGTGTGCCCGTCATGAAGGTAGCCACCCGCTCGACGACGCGGTGAGGGGCAATCCCTGCGGCCTTGGCTTCCTCGCGCCGGCGTTCACGCAGCACCCGCAGCTTCAGGGCCAGGTCCTCGGCACGTTCGGAGGACTTGGTGCAGTTGAGCTCCTGGATGTTGCACACCCGCTGGAGGTTCTTGTAGTAATGAGCCTCGTCGACGAAAAGGTAATCGGCTCCGCTGCTTTCGAAGCTCAAGCCGGTGTCCTTGGCCTCCTGAGCGGTCAACCGCTCCAGCCGTTCCTTGGCGGTCTTCAACGCCCGCTCGATGGCCTTCTTGGAGCGGTCGCTGGCCGCATCGTCGAGCTGGGTGCGTAGTGCGTCGAGCTGGTCGGCAATGTAATCCGCGCGTAGGCGCTCGGACACCCCGATCGCCGTAAACGCCGACTCGGGGATGATGACCATGTCCCAGTCGCTGGATGCAGACTGCGCGACCAGCCGGCGACGGCCCTCGGCGTTGGTGGCCGCCGTGCCGAGAAGGATGTTGGCAGCCGGATACCACTGCTTGGCCTCACGGCCAACCTGGTCGATGATGCTGTTGGGCACGACGATCCAGGGCTGACGGACAAGTCCGAGGCGTTTGAGTTCCATCGCACCCATGAAGGCGGTGCCCGATTTACCAGCTCCCACAACATGATTGAGGAGCACCGAGGGTTCAGCGATGATGCGGGCGACGGCGTTGCGTTGATAGTAATGCGGGACGAACACATCCGAGAGACCCGGCAGCGACAGTGCGGACCCGTCGTAGCGCGGTGCCCGCAGCGAGTTGAAACGCCGGTTGTACTCGGCGACGAGGGTTTCGCGGCGTTCCTCGTCATTGAAGACCCACCGGTTGAACTCCTCGCCGATCTTGGCGGCCTTGGCCTGCGCGGCGAAGGTGGCCTGTACGTCGAGCTTGCCGTCGTCGTCGTTGACGATGACGCTGCGCGAGTTGCACAGCGCGTCGAGCAGACTGGCCGCGTCACAGCCCTTGTGTGGCATCCCCCACGTCTCGGTCATCAGCCGCCCGAAGCGGTGATGCTTGGGGATGTCGACGACCCAGCGGCCCCCGATGTGTTCGGCGGTGACCGTCGACAGCCCGAAGGTGTCCTTGGCGAACTGGGCGACCACGTCGGCCGGAATCCACGGGGCGCCCGGGCGGACCCGAATTTCCTCGGCGGTGCGGTCGGCGGGCATGACCTCGCGCAGGGCGGCGACGTAGTCGCGGTAGACCGGATTGGCCTGTGCTGCGGCGGTCGCGGCGGCGAGCTTCTGGCGCACGTTGCCCGACAGCGCGGTCGCGGCCGGCACCAGTTCGTCGGGGTCGTCGAGGTCGGGGTAGGCCAGCCCGGCGAGCAGTTCGCGGGCGGCGGCGGCGTCGACGTCGAGCAAGTTGGCGATGAGGTCGACGTCGACACGTTGGGCGCGGTCGAGGCTGACGGCCAACGCTTCCTCGGGTCCCGACGCGCTGAGCACCTCGGCCCGCGCGGACACCAAGTCGGTGGAGAAGATCTCGGCCTTGCGGGCTTGCCCGGTGGTCTCGTCGAAGACTTCCAGCGCCGAGACGACTGCCCATCCGGGATCGTGGCGCATGCCGCCGTCGAGATGACGTCGCTTCTTGTACGAGGCTTTGGGCTCCCAGGCCTTGGTGTTCCACTCCTCGAGCAGATCCTCGGGCACTCTGCCGCGGTAGGGCTGACCTGGCTCACCTTCCTTGGCGCGCCATTTGGACTCTTCGGCAGCGACTTTCGCGTCGTGCTGCTCCTGGGTGATGTCCTTGGGGTGGACCCAGGAGAACCGGTTGATCGGGCCGTGGCGCTCGACGTAGTCGTCGTAGAGACGGTTGAGGTGACCGCGCAACTGGTGGCGTTCGGAGACGGGCCGGCCCGCGGACTGGGACGCGATCAGGCTGTTGGCGGCGTCGCGCAACGCGATCAGTTCACGCGTCTCGGCCACCAGGGTCTTGGGGGTGTTGTGGGGCTCCCAGGTGTGACCCGCCCAGTAGTCGATGCCGCCGGTTTCGATGTTGAAGCGCAGCGCGAACAGCGGCGGGTCCTCGCCCTGGTCGGCGGCGGTGAGCAAGCCGGCGTCGAAATGCTGCGGCGAGACCTCGGTGAGGTCGGCCGTGGTTGCGGTCAGCCCCGCGCCACGCACCACCGCGGCGTCGATCACCGCGTCGAGCTGCTCGGAGACCTGGGCGGCCAGCTCGGCGCCGCTAAGGCCCTCGACCACCAGATTGGGGCTGCCGTGCAGCCCATGACCCACGGTCATCGACCCCAGGACGTGCTGAGGATTCTCATGGAAGTAGGCGTTGACGGCGATCGGGGCCGCGGTGTCGGGCTCCGCGCCGTCCAGCGTGAGGCGCGCGGTGTCGAGCCACAGCGGCCGGTCGACGCGCAGATCGACCGGCTCGGTACGCCGGCGCAACACCAACAGGTCGGTTACCACCTCGGTACCGGCTACCCGCCGGAAGGCCTGCGACGGCAGACGCAGCGCCCCGACGAGTTCGCCGCGCGCGGCAATGTCGCGGCGAGCTGAGTCAGATGCCGAGTCCATGGTGTAGCGGCTGGTCAGCACCGCGACGTAGCCGCCGGGCGCGGTCAAAGCCAATGCCTTGACGATGAAGTGGTTGTGGATGCTGTGCCGGGCGGGGTTGTGCGCAGGATCGTGCACCGCGAACCGCCCGAACGGCACGTTGCCGACGGCGGCGACGAAACTGCCTTCGGGAACCCGAGTGGTCTCGAAACCCTCGTTGCGGACCTGCGCCGACGGATAGAGCGCCGCGGCGATCGCGGCGGTGATCGGGTCGTTCTCCACCCCGACCATGACCGCATCAGTGGGTGCGTGGCCGATGAAGTGCCCGCTGCCGCACCCGGGCTCCAGTACCCGCCCGCCGGTGAATCCGGCCCGCTGCAGGGCCGTCCACACCGCTGCGGCAAGCGCGGGATCGGCGTAGTGCGCGTTGAGGATCGACGCCTCGGCCTGACGGTACTGCTCTCGGGTCAGCAGTTCTCGCAGCCGGTCGCGCTCGGAGCGGAAGCCCTCGTTGCGGGTGTCGAAGACCTCGGGAACGGCTCCCCATCCCGACCATGCCGCCAGCACGGCCTGCTCGCTGGCCGTGGCCGGGCGGCCGGCTGCCTGCAGTCGGCGCACCAGCTCCAGGGCGGCGATGTTGGCCCGCGCCCGCGCCTTCGGTCCGGAGGGGACCAAGACGTCGGTGCTTGCCGGGAAGTCCCTCGAGCTGGACAGGTCGGCCTCGGCCGACGGCGACGTGACGGCGAGCGGCGGCGCGGCGGCGGGCAGAGCTGTGCCGCCAGGGTCGATCGTGCGGGGGTCGGTGGGCTCGTCGGGCTCGTCGAACAGCGAGCTCTGCGCGGCTACCGGGCGGGCAGGCCGTCGTCGCGTAGGTCCTGGTACACCAGTTCCGTCAGCTCGACGGCCAGCGGGTCGCCCGGCTTCTGGGGCGGCGGCAGCCGGTCCTCGGCCCGCGCCGCCAGGAGGTAGCCCGCCTTGATCCGGAACACCGCCGAGAACGCCGGACTCGGCCACAGCTGCGCCACCAGGTCCTCGGTCGCCTCGTCCGGATCGGTGCGGTACTGGGTCTGAGTCCACCGCTGCGTCCACGGAACGTCGTCGCGACTCACCATGGTGCGTGGCGGTTCCTCGGTCTCCTGCGGCGGCGGGATCAGCTCGTAGAGCTGCTCGCTGAGAACGATGTCCTTCGCCGAGGTCGCGGCGCTGTTGAGCAGACCCACCTTGGTCAGGTAGTTCGGTTGGGTCCCGTGGTCGGTCATCCACTGCTCGACCGCCCGCTCCCCCAATTCGGCTGCCAGCTCCGCGATCTGACGGCTCAGTGAGGCCGCGGTCTGATCGAGGAAGCCCTGGCGCTGCCCCGGGGTCCAGTCCGAGGGCAGCGTCAGATGCCGGCTGTACACCTCGGCCACGATCCGGGCGATCTCCGGGCTGGTCACCGCCGCCCTCCTCGTCGAAGAGGCTGAACAAATCCGGCTGCTCAGCGTCCTTGGGTTTGCGGGCCATATTGTCCTCACCGTGTCGTCGAAGCGGCGCGAGGGGGCCTTGTTGCGCCGAGCAGTCATCAGTGGCTCAGTGCGTCGGAGACGGTCAACAGCAGCGAGTCACGCTGGACGGGCCTGCGCAGCTGGTCCGCGCGCAACGCAGCGCCGCGCAGAAGCGGCGCAGGGCACCGGTGCGCGACCAGCGCCCAACCGGTCTGTGTGTCATCTCCGGACGGGCCCGACCAACCGATGACGGCCTCGCGGACGCGAGTGAGATCGGCCTGGCCGTCGTGGGCGGCGGCGTCGCCGAGCAGCGCGGCCGCCAGCGGGCCGACCGCGAAGGACCGCCACAGATCCGTGTCGCCCGGAAGCTGCGCCAACAGTTGTTCGGCCTGCGCCATCGCCTCATCGGCGGAATGAACCTCGATCATCACGGTGGTGCGCCTCTCGTCTCTAGGGGGTGAATCCGGACGGCGCGGTGCCGAAGCCGGGCGGGGGTGCCGTGGGAAAGGCCGGCAGCGAGTGGGTGGCCATCGCGAACAGTCCGCCGATGACTTGGCCGACCATCCAGACGGTGACGACGATGGCCGCGAGGAGGCCACCGAGCCACGGGCCGCGCCGCGGCTTCACCGTTGCCCTACGAACGCCGCGGCAGGCGGGTGTAGACAGGACGACCAGGGAAACAGCGCCAGGACCAGCATCCAGCCCACGTTGGTGAACTGGTGGTCGTCGAGGCGCGAGACCGACCGCAGGCTGTCGCGCAGTTGCGGATGCTCACCGACGCGGTGCGCGGCGCGCGACCACTGGGCGCGGTGCGCCAGTGCCCGAATGATCCAGTCGATGCGATTGCCCGCGGCGTCGTTGTGGCTGGCGGCGTAGAGCCACCCCGCCAGCGGGGCAGTCGCCAGCGGACGCCAGCGCTCCCAGGTGCCCCCGTCCCACGGCGCCAGGATCACCTCAGCCAGGGCGAGCGCGGCCGGCGGGCCGTCGAGACGGGTGATGCGTTCGTCGAGACCAACGGCGGTCAGCAATGTCTCGGCTGCGGCGGGTGCGGTGCCGGCGGGCGTGTCGAGTCCCCCGTTGGAGGTGGGGGCGGGTGCCAGTTCCCAGAGTGGTCGAGTGCGGGTGGCGTTGCGCGCGCGGCGAACCGCTCCCTTGTGCTCCAGGGCGACCAACACCGCGTAGACCCGTTCGATCACGACGGGGCGCGCTGCGTCGGACTCATTGAGGCAGTCCCGCACCTCCGCGGTCGACACCGGCCCCCGGATGCGTCCCAGGACTGCCATGATCCGCCCGTGCAGTGCCCCGGAGGGGGCCTCGGATGTGGTCACCGTGGCCCACGTGGCCGGGGTCGACGCGGGGGTCATCGTGGACTCCTCGCCGACTCCACCGCGTGCTGGTGCCGCTCGCGGGCCCGTTGAAGAATCGGCTTGCGGCCGGCAGCCTGGTCACGGCCGCGGCTGCGTTCTACGGCGGCGTCGGTCAGTCGGCGCACCTGCTGGTCGTAGAGCGTCACGAACTCCGACCAGTCCACCAGCTCGGTTTCCACACCGGCGGTGCCCCGAACGAGCAAGCGGCCCCGGTCGCGGTTGGCGGGCAGCAGACGGCGGTAGTCGAGGGTGCTGTCGATGTTCGACGACAGCGACTTCGAACCGGTGGCCTGATCGAAGGACTCCGTGCGGCGGGTGGTCAACAGGCTCCACTCTTCGGCGCGGCGCAGCATCTCCATCTCCGGTGCGCCGAACAGGATCAGCGCCGCCGGGAAGATGTCGCGGAGCTCGTTGGCGTATGCGCTGCCGTAGACGGTGTCGAACTGGCTCGACGCCTGCACCGCGAGAAGGAGATTGACGCCCAGGCCCCGGCCCTCGCCGACGTGGCGGCGCAGCGCGGGCATCGGTGCGACGTTGGCTGCTTCGTCGATCACGATGAGCAGGCGGTCCACCATTTCCTTGCGGGCAGTCTTGGCGCGCCACAGCTTCACCAGGTTCTCCAGCAGCGTCACCGCGGCGCCGGCGATCGCGCCCTCGGGTGCGGACAGCACGTACAGGGTCGCGGTGGGGTCGTCGAGGAAGTCGGCGGTGAACGCCTCGGGTTGGTCCCCGCGCAGCGACAGCCGCATCCAGGGCATGACCGCCTTGCGCATCGTCAGGGCGATGCTGTCGCGCTGCTTGGGGTCCATGTTCAGGGTGCGTCGCAGTGCGTTGTAGAACAGCGGATAGTCCTGCACGGCAAGGGCGGCCATCTGCCAGCCAGCCTCGACGGGCAGCTTCTCCTCGTCCCAGTCCATGTTGTCGACGGCCAGCAGGACCCAGTCCATCCCCTCGTCGTTGAGGGCGGCCGCGAAGAGCATCGCCGCCAGCGGGCCTTCGGTGTTGGACTCCCAGATCCCGGCGTCGGAGACCGAATCGGCACCCGAGCCCATGCCCACGGCCGACATTTGCATCATCGTGTTGGCCGCGGTGACCGCCTGATCGGGTGTGGTGATCATCTTCGTCGGATCGAACGACATGGCCTGCACGCCAGGGTATGTGGCGTCGTAATCGGGACGCAGGTCGATCAGGGCCTGCGGGCCGCTTCGGCGTTGCGCGACGAGCTGGAACAGGTCGTCCTTGGAACTGACCACGACGGCGGGCCCCGTCCAGAGCACCGCCGCGGGGGCCAGGACGCTGCGCGTCTTGCCGGTCCCGGTCGGCGCCGACACGAGCACCATCGGTCCGGACTCGGCGACGGTGCGCTGATTGGTCTGCGGGTCGCGCACGAAGCCGCAGAACGGGGTGGGTGGCGGCGTGTAGGTCATGGCTTGGTCCTTCCGTCGGGGTCACGCAGCAGCGGGGTTCGCTCGCCCACCGTCGGTGTCGGCGAGACGTCGAAGATTCCGGGCATGGGCAGGTCGTCGAGCGCCAGGCCGAAGTCGACGCTCTCGGTCACCGCGGGTGGGCGCATGGGCCACCAGTCGCGCGAGCCGTCGACCGCCAGCCAGCCCTCCAGGACGCCGTAGATGCCTGCGGCCAGGGCGGTCGCGGGCAGCTGTCCGAGCAGCCACGGCAGCAGCACCGTCTGCGCGAGTGTGGTGTCGGGGTCATACAGCAGGGCCAACGGCAGGCCCGTCGCGACTGAGGCCCACATGAACGCCGCCACCGGGTAGGACCGCAGGGTGCCGGGAATTAGCTGAACGGTGGCCCGATACACCGCTATGCCCGCCGGCCACCCGATCGGGGCAAGCACCGCGGCGACGATGACGATGGCAAAATCGAGCCCGGCGTACGGCGTTTTCACCGGGCGCGCAATTAACGGGTGAATGACGTCGTCATCGGCGGCGTCAACTCGCGCACCGCTCAATATCTGCGCGCGGTCGCGAATTTGTCGGGCCAGAATTTCGGCCCGCCGTTTTTGAAATATGAACGTGTGTTGATGGCGGGCGATCCACTTACGGCGGACCTCGTCGAACCGATCAGCCGGCGGTGACATCGAAGACCTCCGCACCGGTGTGCTGCGCTCCAGCGTAGAAGCGCTCAAGGCCTTGTGCGACGCCCAAAAGAAATTCCCGCAACTCTTTCGCGGTGCGCGTCACGCCCATCGACTCGCCGCGCGCCAACTCCTGGTCGATCCGTGAGGCAACCGTCGCGACCTCCTGTGTTATCGAGATCGCGGGAGCGCCGCCCTCCAAGATGCGATGCGTCGATCCCGCCTGCCACCCCAGCGCCAGTTCAAGGCGGGCCAGGGTGCGCTCGGTGGGCCGCCGCCCGCCGGCCAAGGCCTTGTAGACCGTGGACGGCGACGGTCCGCCCTGCGCGGCCAACTCCTCACGTGACCAGCGCAGCTGCGCCAGTCGCTGATTGAGGAAAAACAGCAGACGCTCTGTGCCGTCGGTCGGTATTGCACTCACATCGCAGACGCTAACAACGGTCGAAACCTTTTAGCCATGTACCTAGAAAACCGGCAATTACCGCACTTACGCTTCCCAACAGCACCTCGAAGGAGAACTCATGTCACAGAATTCGGTGACCCACTCGCGGCCCACGATCGGTGGGCTCCCGCAGGCAACGACGCCCAGCGGCGCAGGCTGGAGGACGGTTTGCCAGAATCGCCCGCTCGCATCCGGACGCGCGGCGGCAATCGGCATGGGGACGTGGCGATGACCGACGACCCACAGGCCCGGTGGGCGGCCACCGACCGCCTCATGGCCTACATCGACGAACCCGTCCACCAGCGCACCGACGACGTCAAGGAACCGTTCCCCCCCGGCGACGACAACCCGGCTCCCGCCTGGGACGGCGACGAGCACCGCGACGACGAGCGCAGCTACCAGCACAGCGCCGCACAGCAGCCATCACCCCCGGTTCGGCAGGTCACCGACACGGGCCGCGGGGAGGGTTGGGACGAGGTCCCCGCGGACGACTATTACGCGGGCTCGCCGCAGGGCGTCGACTACGACGATCAGGCACCCGACGATCACCTCCGCGAGGATCGCGGCGACGGGTACGGCGACGCCTACCCGGACACACCCGAAGCGGTCGGCGTGGGCCACCCCCACCTCGACGACACCGACCGCAGCACCGGCCCGGTCGACGTCTTCGACGACGGGCCCGCCCCCGAGGCCGGCCCGGTCGACCTCGACGACGACGACGTGACCGCAGGACTCGACACCAACAGCGACGAGGACTCCGCTGAGCTCGGGCAGAACATCCAATCTCTCACCCCGCCAGCCCGATTCAGCAAGCCACTCGTCCTGGGTTTCGTGGCCGTCGTCGGGGTCGTGGCCATCGGTGGCGCCGCAGCCATGATCGGCATGCAGTCCAGCAGCCCGTCCCCCGAGGCCGGCGCACCGTCTGGAACGGTCAGCGTCGTCGCACCGCCCCCCGCGCCGCCAGCCGCCGCGCCCGTCGCCGACCCAGCCCAGGACGTGCCGATTCCCTTCCAGGCGTCCTCGGCCTGCCCCCAGGCCGGATCGGGGTCTGCGCAGAACGTCGCCAGCGAGGACCCCACCCGAGCGTGGGTCTGCATGCGTGATTTCGACGGGCAGGTGATGACCCTGGATCTGGGCAAGCCGATGAAAGTCACGGCCATCGAGCTGACTCCCGGATGGGTCGGCACCGACGCCAGCGGCGCCGATCAATGGATGTCGCACCGCGTCGTGACCCGCGTGCAATGGATCTTGGTCAACGGCGCCGATCGAACCGTCGTCACCCAGGACACCAAGAACGCTCACGGTCCCGTCCCGGTCGCGATGCCCTCCAACGGCCCTGACCAAGGCGTACTCGCCTCCCAGATTCAGATGGTCATCCTGCAGACCTCGCGCCCGCCTGCCGACAACCCCACCCCCACCGCAGGCGGTCCTGGCCCGGCCGGAGGGGGACTGCTCGACGGCGTGCTCGGCGCCCCGGTCGGCGGGAGCGCCTCCCCCGATGCCAGCCCAGACCCCGTCTTCGGAAGCAGCGACACCACCACCGATCCGGTCGACAACACCGTCGCAATCTCAGCGATCCGCGTCCTCGGCCACCCCCCACTGTGAGAAAGGCCCACCACCCCATGACGTCTGCACCGAGCTTGCTGACCAACACGTGGCGACGCCGCATCGACACCAGCGGTTCCACACTGCGAAAGGTGCTGCAAGCCATCGCCTTCACCGCCTGCACCATCGTTGCCCTGAGCACGATCTGGGGCTGGATCACCGACGAACCCCTCGACATCGACGGGCCCGCAAGGGCAGCGGTCAACCGCACCGACTACATCGGCGGATACGCCGTCAACTGCGTGCGTCTTCTGCTGACCGTCACCGAAGCCCAACGCTCGGCGCTGAACACGTGCTGGGCACCCGACGAACTGCGCTCCCTGCCCACCACCCCACCCGTGGTCGTGGACTCCACCGTCATCGCCAAGATCGTGCGGACCGCCGCCTACGACGGCGTCGAGCAGTGGCAGGTCATCGTGCGTGTCAGCCAGCGCCCCTATCTCAGCGCCACCCCGGAAACCACGCTGCGCCAGATCAACGTCCTCATCAGCAGCTACGGCCTTCGCGCCTCCGGACTGCTGGCCACCATCAACGACACCGGCAGCGGCGCAACGCTTCCCCTGGCCTACACCGCCTCGCTACCCGTCGGCGCCCCCGACGACAAGGGCCGCAACCGACCCACCGGAAACCCCCTGTCCGACACCGTCACCGGGTTCCTGGTCAGCTACCTCACCCCCGCCGGCGGATTGGAACGCTACGTCAGCGCCGACTCGGGCATCAGCGCCGTCAACACCAGCCAACGGGCGCTGACGACTGCCCTGCTGGCCACCCGCACGGTCGACGCCGCCCAACAGCCAGCAGATGGCAGCACCGTGCAGGTCCTGGCCACGGTCTCAGAACTCACCAACCGCTACGCCCCTCAAACCGAGCAATACCCCCTGACCCTGACGCTGCGATCGGGCAGCTGGAGCGTCACCCGCATCGACCCCGGGCCTCTGCTCGACGGCACCGCGCAACTGACCCCCGTGGCACCCAGCCCCGGTCAACCCACCCGATAAACCCACCCCACCAGAAAGAGGATCACCATGAACCACCTGCCCGAAGCCACCGCCACCCTCGCGGGACTGCCCGCCGACATCCGCATCCTGGCCGTCGCTGATCTCGTCCAAGGCACCCAGGGCCTCTACACCATGGGGGTAGCGATCCTGGCGATCCTGTTCCTCATCGCCGGGGGCGCTCGCGGCCTTGCTGCCTTCGGCGGGGGCCGCATCGGCACGGCGATCGGCTGGGTGGCGGCCGGCATCGTCTGCGCTGTCGTCATCGGCAGCGCCTACGCGATCTACGTCTCGACCAAACAGACCGTCGACAGCCACACCGGCGTCACCACCGGGCAGTTCGGCTGACCATGACTGACAGCGCACAACTCTTCACCGGGGTCCACGACACCCCCGTCTACACCAACGTTCTGTTCGACAAGCCGCTGCGGATCTGGGTGGCCGTGCCCGCCGTCGTCGGATCGGTCACCACCATCCTGTTGGCGGTGCTCAACCTCGCCTCCGGTCACGCGCTGGCCATCCTCATCTGCGGCGCACTGCTCACCGCAGCACTGACCGGAGTCGGGGCCCTGGTGCCCCGCACCCGCCCCAACATCGCATTCCGGTTGCGCGCGTTCACCGCGTCCGTGCGTCCGGCTGTCCGCACCAGCTACGACACGCCAATCCTGGCCCGCCCCAACCTCGTCGACAATCTGTGGTTCGCCGACAACGGCTCGGTCTACGCCGGCTTCCTGCTGTCCGGGCTCCCCTACCACCTACAGTCATCGCGCCGAAAGACCGCAGTCGCTGACCTGCACACCCTGCTCGGCCGGGAACTGCCCGCCGACAGCTGGCTCTACGGCCTCGGAGTAACCCAAGACCAGCGCCAACTCCTGCGAGCCATGGTGCACGGTCACCGCGACCGCGACGACTGGCTCTACAGCTGCGCCCAGGTCGCCGACCAGCTCATCGACGCCGAGCCCAAGACGCGGCTGTACTGGCTCATGGTTCCCGTCGACGCCGGCCGCGCCGGCCACAACGTCGTGGGGCAGGCCACCAAGCTCAAAGACTGGTTCGCCGGACGCGACAAGGACTCCGACTCCTCGCTGCACGCCTACATCGAGCTGGCCCACGACATCGCCAACTCGCTGCCCCCGGAGTTCTCCCCCACGCCGGTCACCGCGGCCATGTCGGCATGGCTCTGGCAGCACACCACCTGGCTGGGCACCTTCACCGACCCCCTGCCGCGACCCACCGCCGGCGGGTCCATCACCGCCGACCAGCTCCCCGCCGCGGCCTTCGACGAAGGCGACCAGCAGCACAAACCCCGCCGACCCAGCATCCTCAACGCGCTGCCCTCATGGAAGAAGTACGTTCGCGTTTCGGCCACTGGGCCGCACAGCGCGATCGCAGCGGACAGCTATCAGGCCGTGCTGCCCGTGGTCGACGCCCCCGAAGGCGGCATCGTCTTCCCCGGCTCCGAATTCCTCTCCGCACTCGACGATCTCGACACCGGCGCTGTATTCGACTTCGCCATCAACCTCACCGCCCGGCCCCGCGAAATGGAGTTCCGCCGCAACGACCGCGCACGCGGCAACATCGACGACCAGTACGACCATCGCGGCGACGTCCGCAACGGCCTGACCGAACTGCGAGCCACCGAGCGCAAGATCGCCGAATACAACAGGCTGCTGTCGGCCAACATCGACGAGCAACCCCTCTCGGCCGCCTTCTTCATCCACGTCGGTGCCGCCGACCCCCGCACGCTCGACCACAGCATCAAACGGCTGCGCGAGGAGATGACGCAGTCCGGCCAGATCGTCATCCGGCACTACCGCGGCGCCAACACCCGATTGTGGTCAGCCTTCAACCCCGGTGTGGCCCAGCACAAGAGCGCCGTCGACCAGTTCGCTCACGCCACCACCGCCTCCAAGTGGTCACGATTCGTGCCCCTGATTTCCTCGCAGCTCGGCAACGCCACCGGGATGCTGCTCGGCTTCAACAAGAGCAACGCCAACAACTCCGCGGTGCTCCTCGACCTGCCCGGCACCGCCCGCCGCAACCACAACCCCTGCCTGATCTGCGCCGGGGCACCCGGTTACGGCAAGTCCTACACCTCCAAGAAGATCGTGCGCGCCGAACTGCAGCGCGGTGCACAAGCATTCATCGTCGAACCCGACGAATACGGCGAATGGGCCACCGCCCTGGCCGACGTCCCCAACAAGGCCGTCATCGACATGGCCGGCGGTGACTTCGGCTGCGACGCGCTGCGCATCTTCCCCGAACGTGTCGCCGGCTCCTACTGGCTCGACTACATGATCCCCATGCTCGGACTCGACGTGCGTAGCGTCGCGGTCGGGCGGCTGCGCACCCTGCTGACCCCCGCCGCCCGCGACGCGCTGGGGCTGAGCAGCACCGCAGCGCTCATGCGCTACATCCGCGACATCCAAGCCCCCCTCGGCGCCGCCGAAGACACCCGATCACCACAAGTCACCCAACTGGCCGAGGATCTTCGTCCCGTTCTGCTCGCCCTGGAGTCCTGGGCCACATACGAATTCACCCAAGCCATCTTCGATGACACCCTGCCCATCCCCGACCTCGCCGCCCTGGACGTGACGATCTGGCAGACCGGCAGCCTCGACCTGCCCGACGCCGACGAAGTCGCCAACCCCCACCTCTACGCCGCACTCAGCGACCGTCAACGCGCATCCATCGCCATCTACGGCATGCTGGTGCGCCTCGCGCGGGTCACCTTCTTCAACAACACCAACCGATTCGGATTAATCGTGCTCGAAGAGGCAGGCCCCCTGCTCAATTCACGAACCGGAGCCCGCGACGCTCACCTGATCAGTCGCCGCGCCCGCAAGCACTACACCGGCATGCTCATCATCACCCAGAACCCAATCAAGGACCTCGCGCTCATGGGCGATGAATTCATCACCCAACAGATCATCGTGCCCTTCGAGAAGGAGGGCATCGCGCGCGCCGTCGCCGCGAGCGCGGGACTGCCCCTCGACGAATACCCCGAGTTCCAAGACTTCTTCCTGGCCGCCGCAGGAGCCGAGGAGATGCGTGACCCCACGGCATTCGACGACGACCACACCGGACCGTCGAAGAACACAAGCCGCGGCAGCCTGCAAGGACGTGCCTTCTTCATCGACGAGTTCCGCCGCCTGGGTGCGATTCAAATCGCCCGCGAGCCCAACGAGATCCTGCACCGCGCCTACGACACCACACCCGACCAAGGGGCTGCCTGATGATCACCTCCGCGCCGGCGACCGCATCGAGACTGCGCGACGTCGCCGCAGAACGTCTGGGCTACGAGCTCGCCGTACACCCGCGTCTGCGCCGACTCCTCACGTTCTGGACGATGACCCACGTCCTGGCGCTGTGGGCGGTGATCGCCGCACCCCGGGCCGCGGCCTCCACCATGTCAGCGGCGCTCAACTGGACCGGGATCACCGACACCGACGGCGTGCCCATCGGCGCCTACTTCCTGTCCACCGTGGACACCATGGAGGCCCTCACCGAATCCGGCCCCGACGTCAGCGTCGTCGACCCCGGCTCCTGGGTCCGCTGGGGAGCGCACGCGATCACCACCGGCCTCACCCACGAGACCGTGGCGAGCTGGGTGCAAGCCCAGGCGTCGTGCTACATCTTCCTGCTCGCCGCGGTGCTGTGGCTGCTCAAATTCGCCATGTCGAGCACCTGGTTGTATTGGCTCGCTGCGTGGTTCCGACCAATCCTGGAAGCGCTGCGCCAGATGCTCGTCGACCTCCACTTCTTTCAGATCTGCCTGGCACTGGGCATCGGCGTCGGCGCCTTCCACATCTTGTGGCACGGCCGCCGCGGCCACGGCGCCGCCATCATCCTCACCGCATTCGCCATCGGCATGCTGGGGCTGTGGCTCACCCGCGACCCGCTGGGCGAGCTGACCGGCAACGACGGACTGCTCAACCAGGCCAGGGCACTAGGTTTCAGCGTCGCCCAAGCCGCCACCAACAACGGTCCCATCGCCGGCGGCGGGACGACCGGTCAGCTCGGACACCTCACCAGTGTCCTGGCCGACGCGTTGGTGCGGGCGCCGCTGCAAATATGGAATTTCGGCACCACCGTCGACACCATCGGCAGCTGTGGTCACGCATGGTCGGCGGCCATCATGAGCGGTGTGCGGGATGCTCCCGCCCACGCCATGACCTCCTGCGGAGCCCCCCAAGCCCTGCGCTACGCGCAAGGCATCGACGGTACGGTGTTCGCGCTCGGTATCGGATTCTGCTTGCTGGGAATGGTTTTCGCATTCTTCGTGCTCTACGTCACCTACAGCTACATCATGGTGTGTGGTGCAGCGCTACTCAACGCCGTGATGGCGATCTTCGCCGCCGGGCCGGCCATGATTCACGGAGCTCCACGCCGTCGCGCGCGGCGACGCCTCGAGCAATTCTTCCGTCACGCGTTCCTGGTGTTCGTCTACGTTCTCTACACCTGCGTCGCGGCCCTCCTCATCCTGAAAACCGTTGCGCCAGGCGGGCTGGCGACCCAGGTGGGCATGACAAGTCCCGTCGCCATGCTCGTCCTCGTCGCCCTCTGGTCGGCAGTGGCCACCGGCGTCTTTTGGTACCTCAAGCGCGAAATACTCCACGACACCACCCGCCAGGACCTCGTTCAATCCGTGCGCCAGGCCGTGCACCTCGGCAACCAGGGATACCAACGCGGCCAGGACCGCATCGGGCAGGGCAAGAACATCGCCGACAAGACCCGCGAACGGTTCTCCCGAGCATCCGACGACGCTGAGGACAAACCAGGGTCGACGCTGACGCAAGCGCCGGTGGCTGGCCGGCCCCCCGGCGGCTCATCCGCCCGCCCCGGGCGCCTCACCCCCGCCGCGAGGTCCGGTGCGGGCGCATCGAGCAGCTCCACCGCCGCGACGCGCATCGGCGGTGCCGGTGCTGGTGCCACCACGACCGGTAGCGCAGCGGCCGCCGGCGG
>JAEXZY010000123.1 GCA_023404955.1 Actinomycetes bacterium | reverse complement strand
AACAGTCTTATATCCTGTCATGTACTTTCCTGCACCCTCAGATACACCAAGGATAACTGGTGAGTTGAGTTCCTGTGCTGTTGTAAGAATAGCCTTTGTCCACTCAAGATTGTTGATATTGAACTGTCCTACTGCGTAGTGGCCTGCTTTTGCTTTCTGAAGCATTTCTGTAGCTGATACTAACATATTTCTTTCCTCCAATTCTTAAAGATCCTGACACCCGTGAAAATCATCAGGAATTATTTATTTAGAATTCTTCTATATTATAGCGTATTAATTTATAAATGACAATCTTATGTTTTGCATAAAAAACAATCCACAGACGTAATTATTGTTAACATTTTCACAATATTTTTTTTACAAACATTAAAATTGTTTTTATTTCTATACAATTTAACCATTGAATTGCTATTAATATTTTTTAAGAAGTCATACCCTAATGTCACAACTCCTAAAAAATGGTATCAGTTCAGCCAACAGCTCTGATTCGCAGCTCACTCTGCTTTTCTGCCGGATGCATCTGGAATTTCCATCTGCATCCTGTATTTTGCCACTGTTCTTCTTGATATTTGTACACCCTCTTCTTCCAGTTTCTTTACCAGTTTCTGATCACTCAGTGGTTTTTTCTTATCTTCATTTTGAATGATTTTCTTCAGCATCTGCTTTACAGAATCACTGCTGACTTCTTCCATTCCTTTCGGCATAAAATCCGACAGTGCGTATACACCTCTGCCACACTGTAGATATTTTCCTTTTACAGCCCTGCTGACCGTCGATTCATGCACTTCCATGATCTGTGCAACGTCCTTCTGTCTGAGCGGTTTCATATCCTTTCCCGTCTCTAAAAATGTCCTTTGGAAATCTATCAATATATCTGCGATTCTCTGCAGTGTATGACTTCTCTGTTCAATACATGTTTTCAGCCACCCTGCCTGCGCCTGTTTTTGAATAATATATTCTCTTACCTCTGATTCCTCAGAATCCTTCAGCTTCACATAGGATTCATTCAGCCGCAGTTTCCGGTACACAGCCTCGTTCAATGCCGCTGTGTATTCTCCATGTTCTTCCGACACAATAATATCTGGTATCACATAGAGCACCGTTGTTCCTTCCCCGAAAATACTTCCCGGTTTTGGGTTCAAGGTCCTGATTCTGGCAAATGCATCTTTTACCGCATCCTCGTTCTCTCCCAGTTCCTTTGCAATTGCTGAAATTCTATGTTTCGGCAAGTCTTCCAGATAATTTTTGACCAATGTAACCGCAAGCCGGGAGTCTTTCTGCCGTCTCAACTGCAGAATCAGACATTCCTTCAAATCTGTCGCACCGATTCCTGCCGGTTCCAATGATTTAAGTATCTCTAATGCACTCCGAAGTTCCTGCACCGAACATGGTATATATTTTGCCAGTTTTTTCACCGGAATCTCCAGATATCCTCTGCTGTCCAACGCTCCCGCCAACTTTTCCACAATTTCCTTTTCTTTTTCCCCAATTGACATCGTCAGCAGCTGTTGATGTATCATATCAACAAGACTTTCCGATTTTCCTCCCTGTGGAGTCCACCAGTCTTCTGGCGACTGATGCCCGCCGGTATATCTCCAGTCGGTATCCTCCGATACCTCTGCTTCTGTTTCATCAGTTTCTCGCACATCCTTCTTCACCAGTTCTTCTATCGGCACATCCATCATTTCTTCCAGTTCAATCAACGGATTCTCCAATGCTGCCTCCTGAATACACACAGCGAGTTCCTGTGCATTCATTTGCAGGATGCGTGCCTGCTCAATCTGCTTCTGATATACCCTTTGTTTCTGCTCAACCTTCAGTTCCAGTCCCATCGAATTTCCTCTTTGCTACTTAATCAGGCTTTTAAACAATTCGTATAGCATCGACAATTCATATTCATCCAGTCTGATTCTGTATTTTTTTTCTGCTTCTGAAAATACAATCCGTGAAATCCGATAGAACTCCTGCTCTTGCTCAGATAATTCCCGTTGTTCTTCCTCATAATCATCCTGTGCGATCATCAGACGTTCAAACATAAATGCAATGTGCATATACAAATTTAGTCTCACATACCCCGACATTTCCAATGTATAATACTGTTCATACCGCATCAAAATCAATTCTACTTCCTGAACTACAACCGCAGGGTTCAAAAACTGCAGACGGCTTACAATACCTTCCATTGAGAAAAACTTTACAAATTCTCTTTTGAGCACTTCAAACCGCTCCGGATTGATCACTGTCTTTAAAGAATCCCACAGCACCTGTTCTCCACTTCCATCCAACACGTCATACATACTCAGCCATGGAGTTTTTACTCCTTCTGAAAGTGAAGAAGTCGTCAAAATCAACAGTGTCTGCTCAAAGGATTTTTCATCATTTTCATCCAAAGCCCGAATCAGTTCCTTATAATCCATCGTAATAAAATCAAGCCCACAGTCTCCGAACACGCTTTTCATCATTTCCTGAATCTTCTCCGCAATTCCCACTCCGGACATACAGGATATGACAATATTTTTTCCTTGTGAAAGGCCTTCAAAAAACTGTACATCAAAACTACAGAGTTTCTTTGTACTCTGTGTAATTTCCGTAAAGGAACTATGTCCCAGCATTTTAATTCCGATATCGAGTGCAATTGCCGTGGAAACATTATTGATAATCATCAGATCCCCTGACAGACTGTTTTTGATCAATGTATACATTCTGCTGAGAGAACCTGTATCTACCAGCAGAATCAGTCCTCTTCCCCCCGGGATATCTTCCAGATAACTCTTTACTTTCTCGATCGTCGCATCAAAAGAAGAATCCATCGGCATATCAATTGCTTCAAACACAAAGGTTTCACATGCCTGGTTCACCACTTTTGCAATACTGCTTGCCGTGGTATCTCCGTGCGCAGCAATCAGACCTGCCAGTTCAACACACTCTGCAACATATTCATGCAAAGCAAGTGTAAACAAAAACAGAACATGCTTTCCACAGCCTTGTTCCAACGATGCCACTTTCTCAAAAAGGCGTTTTGCAATATAATGTGCCCTTGAAAGAGCCTGTTCAAAATAAACAGACAATTTCCACTCCATCTCTGCATCCAATTCCATTTGCGAAAACATCTTATAACTCAGGTACAGTTCCTTCAGACATTGGTCTGTCACACGGATTCCATAGCGTTTCAGCACCAATCTGCAGCTGCTTTCAAACATCTTCTTTGCCGTATTTTCAAACACCAAAGAACTCACTGTGACGTATTTTTCCCAAGTCTTCATCTGATGTTTATACCGCAGATATAACATATCGATCTCATCCCAGGATGCCTTCACTACCTCTTCCCAAAGTGTTGAAACATTCACGGTATGCTCCGTGACACATGCTTCATACGCAGATTCACATTCCTGACTGCACAAAACTTTCATCGGGCAGACAATTTCTTCCAAGGAATCGTCCTTGTCCGGTGACTCATTCTGCAGCTCTCTTGAAGAGATTTTCAACAGTTCCTTCTCCTGCTGCCGAAAATATGCTTCCGCACAGCTTACCTGCACAAGATTTTCCAGTTTTCCGATATTTCCGGGTAACTTTGAAAAACACAGATACTGCATCGCATCCTTTTCAATCAATATATCCTTGTTGATCTTTACTGCTTCTTTCTGATAAAACCGATAAATCAACTGAAGCCGTTCCATCAGCGGCCTTTCTGCAATACTTCCGATTGAAATCTGCACGGTAATTCTCCGGCGAAATGTTTCCAGAAGGACTTTTTC
>JAEXZY010000068.1 GCA_023404955.1 Actinomycetes bacterium | reverse complement strand
TCGTCGAGGTCCTCCCACCCGTGGGCTGGGGGTGGGTACACCGTGGCCGGTGACCGAGACCCCGCTGCCTCCACGAAATCCACCTCAGCACGCAACACCATCAGATCCCGCTCGGTGATCGTCGCTGTGGCCCGGGCCAGTTCTCGGTCGCGTTCGGGGTGCTCGGCGAAGGTCCGTGCGGTGCGGGCTTCGGCGCGGTAGAGCTGGTTGTCCAGTTCGGCGGCGTCGGCGCGTGCGGCGGCGAGGTCGGCGAGGTCGGCGTGCACGGCGATGGTGCGACGGGCTTCGATGTCTTCGGAGGTCACGACACCCTGCGGGCCCCCCGCGAGGGCGTGAAGCCGTTCGGCCGCGGCGTCACGCTCGGCGCCGGCCCGGCGCGCGCCTGCGTCAAGGTCGGCGGCGTCGACGGCAAGATCGCCGCGGCGTTCCCGGTAGGCCTGGGCGAGGTCGTGGTGACCGTCTCCCTCGGCGCGGGTGATGAGCTTCTCGAGCTCGCTCATGCGGTGGCGCTGCGCCTCTGCGGCGGCCGCGGCGGTGATCCAGTCGGCATGGGCGTGAGCCAGGTCGTGTTGCAGCGGGCGTTGCTCGACGTGGCGCCGGTGCAGGGCGATGAGTTCGGCGGCGGCGGCCTGTTCGGCGGGTCCGCCCTGGTGGGACAGCACCGCTTCGGCCAAGGTGCGGGCTCGGGCTTTCGCCGCGGCGCGGCGATCTCGCAGCTCGGCGACGTCCATGTCGAGGTCGGGGGTCAGCGCGGGGCGCTCGGTGAGCAGTGAGTAGAAGTCGAGGTCACCGAGGCTGTCGTCGTTCTCGGAGTGGTAGTCGAAGCAGTCGTCGTGGCCGGGCTCGTCGTGGTCGCCGAGGCCGACGGGGTGGTGCGGCGCGGTGGTGAGGGGGTCACCCAGGCTGTCGGCGGGGTGGGGGATGTCGGCGTGGGCTTCGGCGGCGTACTGGGTGAGCAGCTCGACGCGATAGGTGAGCACGCGGGCGTACTCGTCGGGGCGAATCGCGTCGTCGTCGAGGGCGTCGAGGAGGTATTCCGCGGCTGCGGACAGCAGGTCGGCCGGCGGCCAGTCCGAGGCGTTGACGGCGGCGACCAGCGCCGGCCAGGCGGGGTCGGCGGTGATGGTCTCGGCGGCCGAGCTGCCCAGGACGCGGTGCAGCTCAGCGGTCCACGGCGGCCGCAGGCGGGTGTTGGAGGCGTCGAGGGTGGCCGGGGACAGTGTGCCGGCCAGCCGCCACCACAGGGCGGCGGCGGGCAGCTCGTCGGGCAGCACCCCGTGGCGGGTCATGGCGTCGTCGACCAGGGCGGTGACGTCGACCCCGGCGCGCGCGGCCTGATCGAGGTGGGTGGCCAATCGGGGCCAGAACGGGTCGGCGGGCAGGGTTGGGTCGATCCGCTCGGCCAGCGTTCGCCACCGCTTGGCCCCGGCACCGCCGGTGACCAGGGCGGTGTCGAGGCGCTGGTGCAGCATCGCTTGGAACGACGCGGAGCGGTTGGCATGCTGGGTGGGCCCGGTGATGCGGGTGTCGGCGGGGTCGACGTCGTGGGCGGCGCGGAACACCGCGATCTCGGCGAGCAGTCCTGGGCGCTGACCGACCAGTGGGCGCGCCCATACCGGGGCGGTCGCCGGGGTCCAGGCGCGGGCGTGTTCGCGGATCTGGTCGGCGATGTCTTCGACGAGGGTCGAGCGCGCGGACAGGTATCGCGACCACGCTGAATCGTCCTGCAGTGCGGCAGGAATGGAGGGCAGCCAGCGCAGCGGTCCGACGATGTCCAGGGCGCTGTCGTCGGGGGTGGGCAGGCGCCAGTCGAGCACTGCGGCGGGGTCGCCGGTGTTGTCGAGTCCGCGGCGGGCGGCGTGCGCGAGGGCCTGTTGCGGGTCGTGTCCGTCCAGCGCCAGCAGGGCGAGATTGCGGCGCAGGACGGGCCACGCTTCGGCGGCGGTGAGGTCGGCGCGCAGCGCGGTGGCGGCGGCGTCGATGCCGGCCATGGTGTCGGTGCCGGCGAGCTGCTCGGCGGCACTGGACAGAGCGTCGGTGTACATGTCGGTCGCCCGGGCCAAACGGGTGAACGGGTCGGCATCGGCGCGCTGAGCACTGTGGGCGGAGACCTGCGCACCGTCGCGGCGCAGGATGGCCGAGAGGATGTCCACGGCCGTCGGCGGGTGCGTCGCCTTGGGGGTGAGGATGGCGTGTGGGTCGGCTTCGCTGGTGGAGAAGTAGATGTGGTTCTCGGCCTTGCCGCGGGTGAGTGCGACGTAGAGCTGCTCACGGGTCAGGGTGTCCGAACCGACGACGTGGCATTCGTGGCGCGCGGTCGATCCTTGGGCGCCGTTGATGGTGCGTGCGTAGCCCAGGGTGGTGTTGGTGGCGACGTAGCGGGCGGGCAGCCGGACGACGGAATGGGTGTCGGACCCGGTGAGCCGCGACACCGAGACGGTGCCCGTGGCGTCGATGTCGGTGATGACCCAGCGGTGTCCGTTCTTCACCCAGCCGCCGCCGGGGATGTGTAGCCAGCGGGCATTGCTGCGGGTGAGAATCCAGTCCCCCACGCTGGCGGTCAAGCCGTCGGACAGGGTGACGGTGCGGGTGTTGTCGGGGTGCGGGTGACGGCGCAACCGGTCCAGGCGGGCGCGTTCGTTGAGTTCGGCGACCAGTTCGTTGGTGGGGGCGATCAGTAGGGCATCGCGGTCGGCGGCGACGGCGGCCGACCATGACTGGTAGGCCATGTCGGCGGCGACGTGTTCGGCCCCGACGTGCACGCGGCCGTGGTCGAGGTAGAAGGCGATGGCGGTGGGGTCGCCGTCACGCAGCGCGAGGCTGGCAGCGCCTTCGGCAGCCCCGATCACGGGGTCGGTGAACCGCACGACGTCGGAGAGGGTCAGGGCCCGGTAGATGGCCACGATGTCGCGCAGTACACCGCCCGCGGAGACCGAGGCGAGCTGCTTGTCGTCACCGATCAAGCGGACACTGGCACCGCGGGCCAGGGCGTGCGAGATCACCGCGTCCAGGCCTGCGGTCGACGCCATCCCGGCCTCGTCGACCACGATCAGCGTGCCGGGACCAATGCGGTCGAACCACGCTCGCGCGGGATCGTCGGCCGCGGGACGGCCTCCGTGGCGCCCGCAGAGCTGCACCAATTTGTCGATGGTGTCGGTCGGTGCGCCGAGGTCGGCGGCCAAGACTTCGGCGGCTGCGGCGGTCGGGGCCAGGCCGACGACGTTGCCTCCGCTGTTGACCCACGCGGCGGCGAGCGTACCCATGGCGGTGGTCTTGCCAGTGCCGGCGGGAGCGAGCGCGAGCTGCACGCGGGCACCGGAGGTGGCCATCTCACGCAGCAGGGTTTGTTGACCGTCGTTGAGTGCCACGCCGTGCTGGGCATGGGCTTGCAGCAGGGCCAGGCCAATGCTGGCGTCGTCGACGACGTACCCGCCGGAAAGCCCTGCGGCGTCGAGAATTCGGCGCTCTGCGGCGAGGATGTCGGCGCTGGTGTAGACGGTGGTGTCGTGGCGGGTGTAGACGCTGGCGCCGTCGCGTCGGCGCAGCACGTCGGGCTCGTTCATCTCGGTGTCGGCGGTGCTCGTCAACGCGATGCTGCGTTCGTCGAGCGCGGCTGTGACGAGGCGCTCCGACAGCGCTGGCGTGTCGTGGCAGCCGGTGTAGCGCAGTACCCGTGACACCTCGGCGCGGACGTGGCTGATCTGCCACGTCGACCGCGCCGCGGAGACCGTGGTGATCACGTTGGCGGCCTGCTCGGCGACCCAGTCGTCGGTGATGACGACGCGTTCGCGCGGGGCCCGCCCGGAGGTCACTGCGGCGACCATTGCGTCCACGTGGCGGTGACCCCCCAAGGCCTCGACGGCTTCGGTCCGCCACTGGTGGCGCTGCTCTGCCAACGACCGTGGTTCGTGCTTGGCAGCACGCGTTTCCAGGGTCGCCTGCTGGGACAGCGCCAGCATTTCCACCGCACTGGGTTCGCGGCCGTGCTGCTGCTGGAAGTCCTTGGCGAGCGCTCCGACGCGGTGCTCGATGGCGGCCCGCCGTGAGGACCACACGGTGATCAGTTCCGGTGACATTCCGACGATTTCGCGGACGGGTCGCTTCCCCGGCTCGGGGGTGTCGTTGGCGAAGTTGACGCCCAGTTCGGCGATCAGGTTGGCCTCGCACAGGGTGTTGTACAACTCCGATGCCGACACCTTGGCCTTGTAGAGCGGTTGACCGTCCAGGGCGAGCCAGCGGGGGATGCCGTCGGCGCCGATGGCCTGCACCTTGTTGCTCACCGCGACGTGGGTGTGCAGGTTCGGGTCGCCGGCGCGGGAGTCGCGGTGATCGAACGCTGCGGCGATGAATCCGCCGGCGTCGACCTGGGCGACGCCGTTGGTGCCCATGCGGGTGAAGCAGGCCTGGTTTTCGAGGTACGCCAGGGTGTCGGCGACGGCTTTGTGGTGGCACTCCTCGATGGCCTTGGCGACCTCCAGCGGGGCCAGCGCCCATAGCGCAGACACCGACTTCACGGGGGTGAAGGTCAGGTCGTAGCCGGCGACGGCGGTGGTGTCGATACGGGACAGTCGGGCGGTGAATCCGGTGAGCTCCCGGTCGTCGAGATGGGCGCGGCCGTAGTGCTCGGCGAACATCTGCGCGGCGACGGTGGTGCGGATCTCGGCGCGTACACCGGCGTCGAGGGGGGCGTTGGTGGCGCGGCCCAGGGTGTCGTTGTGCTGGCCGTAGGCGCCGCGTAGGCGGCGGGTGAATTCGTTTTCGTTGGCGCCCAGTCGGAATGGGCGGCCGAGCTTGGCGGCGGCGTGCGCGCCGTCGACCCACAGGCCGATGCCGGTGAGGTGTTCGGTGATGCGGGTGGCGTTGGGATGGAGCCCTTCACCGAAGAGGGCCTTCATCTGGTCTTCGGTGACTTCGGAGCCGTTGGGGACTCCCCAGAGGTCGACGACGAGTGGGTTGTTGGGGTCGCGGCTGACCGGTCGCCCCAGGGCGGCCAGGCCGCTGCCGATCCACTGTCCGGGGGTTTCGCCCTTGGAGGAGTAGTAGTCGGTGAGGCTGGCGCGACCGAGGTCGGTGCCGTCGGCGACGGCGACCTGCCGGAGCAGGTAGGTGTACCCGTCTCCGGCGGTCAGTTTGTGAAGGCCCATCACCGCTCGATCACCACCCCGGACGCTACGAACGGCTCGGCTCTTGAGCACCGCCCCAAGCCCACGACAACGGCCCCGTTACCGTTTCGTGACCTGAATGCACTAGGTGTGATGGGCTGAAAAAGGCAAGGGGAGGGGTGTGGTGAGGCCGGCGACGGGAGGTGTGGCAGGGGGTGAATGGAGGTGGAGCTGTTGGTGGGGTGAGGGTTTGGCGATGCGTGACGGGTTGAAAGTGGCTGGTTTGGGGCGGTGCTGTAGCGGTGGTGGCGGTTTTAGGTTGAGCGCCATGACGAACAAAGTGTCGAAATCGAAGTCGGCTGTGCGGGCTGCCCGCGAAGCGGTGAAGGCCGCCCAGCGCGACGTTCTGGAACGAGCCCGGCGCAATGGCGACGACCTGGCGGTGTTCTTCTCCAGCCAGGAACGCCTCGCCGGGGTCGACGAGTGGGTCGAGACCAAGATCGCCGGCGTGCGCGCCCAGGCCGAGGGCAAGCGCGCCGATCACCGCCGTGCCGCGGGAACGGCGCTTGCGGCGTTGCGCGATCGGGGCGAGACGATCCGCGACATCGCCGCCCTGACGGGGATCGGAGAGAAGGCGGTGCGCGAGCTGATCCGCTACGCCGAGGCGACGCCTGCCGACGGCGAGGACCGGGCGTACGGGGCAGCGCAGGCGCATGAGGCGGCGGCAGAGGAGTCGATCGCGGTCGGCAGCACCGGAGCGGTCGCGTTGGGCGCGCCGGACGGCTCCTTGTCGGCCACCGGTTAACGTGTCGGCACGGTGAGAACAGGTCGGCGGCGGTCGGAACCACTACAGCTGGTGGTGGACCCCGTGCGCGATGCCGCCGAGATTGCGCGCTTTGAGGCCGCTGTCGTGCGCGGCCCGGACGCTCAGGACTGTTGGTTGTTCACCGGTGCCATCGGTGGCGACGGGTACGGGCGTTTGTGGATTCGGCGTGACGGCCGGCGGGTCATGGTGCGGGCCAATCGGTATGCGCTGGCTGTGGCATTACACGGCGATGTGTTGCCGCCGTGGGAGCGTGCGCTCCATGGGTGCGACGTGCCGTTGTGCGCGCGGGTGAGTGTGCCCGGCGAGACGGGCCGTCGGCACGTGTTCGCCGGCAGCCAGCGCGACAACATGGAACAGATGGGCCGGTCCGGTCGAGGCGGTGGCCGAGTCGCCGTCCGGCAGCGCAACGCCGGGGTGTTGGCGCGTCGGGACCGTTCGGTCGCGCTGCGTGCTGCGGTGCGCAATGGATGGGATGCCGCCGCGGTCGCCGATGCGCTGGCGGTGGGACATCCGACCCTGTGGTGAGGAAATGGGTAACGGTGTGTCGGTGCGCCGGTGGCGCGGTGTGTCACCGGCGCGGCATGGGAAGGGGCGAGGACCGGCCCCGGTGGGGGTGATTCGGTCCTCGCCCGCGGGGGGTCAGTGGTCGGTGTGGTCGTCGGGCTCGTCGTCGGTGGGTGCGTCCTCGATCAGTGCGTGGGCGATGCGGTAGGCGGCGCGACAGTTGCGCAGGCTGTCGGTGAGGAATGAGGCGGTGTCGGCCCCGTCGGCGGTGTCGACGAAGTCGACGTCGTAGACGTGGTCACTGGTGAGTGTGGCCAGGGCGGTGCGGGCGCGGGTGAGGGCGTTGATGGCGTCGACCAGTGCGCCGTCGAGCGCTAGGCGCGCGGTGTCGACGTCGCGGGCCCAGTCGGGGTTGTGCAGGTGGTGCATGTCAGATCCTTTCGGGTGCGGTGGGTTGCGCCGGGGCCCGGGGGGGGGGGGGGG
>JAEXZY010000063.1 GCA_023404955.1 Actinomycetes bacterium | reverse complement strand
GTTATTACAAAGACTCATTGCAAGTAAAGCAAAATCCTGCTTACAGAGACTTTCGAGAGGCGTTTCCCAATGTGGTGGATATTCATACCTCAGGACATGCTTCGAGAGAGTGCATCAAGAAAGTTATAGATATTGTTAAACCCAAGGAGGTCATCTGCATCCACAAGGAGGCAGGGGCTGAATTATAAACTTCATAATTATGACAGACAAAGAACGTATAGAAAAAATTATTAAAGACACTTTTGATGTTATCCAAAAAGTGTATCATACGCAAAGAGAAGGGGATGGAAATCATAAAGATTTTTGTGAATCGCAATCAAGAATTATCTTCCCCAAATACAGTGAGCAATATCGTGATAGTGAAACTCGCATCAGCGAGCAAGAGTTGAGATTTATATTTGTTGAGCAATTCAATAAATATTGTGAAAATAACTCGTGGAATGCTTATTATTCTGTGGAAACCCCAACTGAAGAAAAATATGTTTTTAGTAAAGAGCATATAAAAGTTGTCCCATACAAAGCTGATGGAAAAGGAAAAACGGGACAGTCAGCCATGATAGACCTCAGTATCCACAATGATAAATTCGACAGAATTGCTCTTATCGAATTTAAGGCTCTAAACCCAGAAGAGTCTGCCTTCGCCAAAGACTTCTGCAAGTTGAGTAATGAGCCTACTTGCTTAACCTTCTTTGTCATGATAGTAAAAAGCCATGACAATGGAACTATCACAAATATCCATAAAAAAATTGAGTCAAAAGGCGCTGAAACAGAGTTTTATTGTTTTGACTTAGAAAAAGGAGAAGACATCTCTAAGAAAATAATAGATGGAATTTCCTCTTCCGAAAATAAATGAAGATACTTCATATTTCCGACACTCACAGCCATCATCGTCAGCTGCAGGATCTTCCCGCAGCTGACGTGTTAGTCCATTCCGGTGACTTCACGATGGCAGGAACTGAAGCCGAAGTTATCGACTTTATGGAATGGTTCTGTGCCTTGCCATACAAACACAAAGTTTTCATAGCAGGAAACCATGACGACTGTCTTTTCGGAGCCGATATCAATGGTCTGCCCGAAAACTGCCATTATCTTTATGGTAACGGTGTAACGATAGAAGGCATAAAGTTCTTCGGCATCCCGATGTTCGTGGAAGATGATATAAGTGGTAACTATACTAAAATGTTGGAGAACATTCCTTCCAATACCGACGTGCTTATCACTCATCAGCCACCCTATCTCATTATGGATGAAAGTGCAGGTTTACATTATGGCAGCAGAACATTGCTAGATGCAGTTAAACGCATCAAGCCGGAGGCTCATCTCTTCGGGCACATTCATAATGCCTATGGGATGAGCGAATGCCGCACTGTGTTGTTTTCCAATGCCTCGATTGTTACTGAGAATTATGAGTTTTGTAATCAACCAAATATGATCAATTTATGATTATTCCAAGAAAAGACAAGCCTTACTTTTACCCTCCCTTTTTTGACATTTCATGTTTCTGGCAAGAAAGCACAGGGCTTAGTCATAAGATCAGAGTTTATATTCCTTTTGAAACAACTATGACTTTCACGCCCTTTCTAGGTGTAATGGTTAACCGAAAGCAATTTGAATATTTTACGATAGAGGATAATCCGATGAGAAAACCTAATGCAAAGTTGCTTTCTGATGAAGATGCAGAGAGTGTGATTGCTTGGATAAAATTAAATTGTGTAGCTTTGCTCCAGCATTGGTACCAAGAGATTGGTACGGGCACCCTTTGCTTCAGTTTGAAGAAAATTTGAAAAAAAATCATTTTAACCTATTACATTCCTCTTCCTCAGCAGCTCGCGAGCTTTGCCTGATATTTCCATATCGTTGAGGGGATATCCAAGTCTCAAACACTCGAATATCGCTTCGGTCGCTATTTGCCTGTATTTTTGCTCACGTTCATAAGATACTGCAGAGCTGTTTGACCGCTAACCAAATATATAGTCGATAATTTTTCTTCCATAATTCTCCATTCTAATGATTTTTATGCAAATGTTCAGATTCTCCTGCATTCGTTCCTTATGAACAGTCTTCGGGATGATGATTACATCGCTCTGCAACAGCCAGTGCAAGGCTACCTGTGCAGCAGTCTTGCCGTATTTCTCGCCTATCTGGGTGAGGGTAGGGTTGGATCAGGTTCCACCTGATAAACACCATAACCCAGTTGCGGCATTTCCACGCCATTGCTTAACTTTATCTTCTTCATAATCTATATGTTTTAATGTTCGTTATTCCATTCTTCCATATTTCATTTCCACGCCTTCTTTATCATACTGCTTGCGCTTGCCGGTTGGTGGCTCAGTAAGTGTGATGCGAACAACAGCCGTACGTGATAGGGAACGGGCGATGCTCTGGTCGAAAGCATCCATGTGTTGAGGAAGGAAACGTTCACTGATTAGTCGGAGACCATGAATCTTCTCTGCATCCTCGGTCACGATTTCTGCCTTGCCGAATGCGATGGCTGATTTGAATTGCAGGGTGAAACTGCCGTCCTTCGGACCAACTGTAGGCGCACAACGGGTTACGGCTGAAAGGCAAACCTCGGGATGAGCCTTGATTGCCTCCAACTTCTTGCCTTCCAAGGCACCATGAAAATACCAATTCACATCATCATCTGATGCGAGTGACAGGGGTAAACCATAAGGCTTGCCTTCTTCGTCAATAAAACTGACCGTTATATACGGAGCCTTGTGCATTACTTCCAATGCCCACCCACTATCCATTGCTCTTGATTTCTTTCTCATTTTTATCCTAATTATTTTGATTATTTTTATCCTATTAATTTAATGATCTGTTTATCCGAAGCATCAGGCAGGATTTCTTTCAGATGCTCGAAAATCCTCTGATAAGATTCCAGGGGAGTTCGGTTGCATTGGCAAGCCTCCCTGCCATAGAGATCTTCGGGAGTATTGAGCAGCGACCATCCCCAGCCATATTCGTGATTGTGCTTGTCACGAGGGTAGATGAAATCCTCGGT
>JAEXZY010000082.1 GCA_023404955.1 Actinomycetes bacterium | reverse complement strand
GCCGCCAGGAACCGCTCCTCGAACTCCAACGACCGCGAATCACCGATGTGATCATCATCGAAACCCAACCCCCGCAACGTGTCCCACTTCCCCCGAGACGCCGTCGCGAACACCTCCAACCCCCAATACCGAGCCAACTGCACCGCAGCCAACCCCACCCCACCGGTCGCCGCATGAATCAACACCGACTGACCCGGCCGCACCTGCGCCAACTCCCGCAACCCGTAGAACGCGGTCGCGAAGCCCACCGGGAAGCCGGCGGCCTGCGGGTAGCCCCAGCCCTCCGGCATGGGCAGCAGCAGCCGCGCATCCGTGACCGCGAGCGTGGCGGTGCCCTCGGGGAACAGGCCCATCACCCGGTCACCGACGGCCACTTCGGTGACGCCGGAACCGATCTCGGTGACGACGCCGGACGCCTCGATACCGATCGCACCGTCGCCCGGGTACACCCCGAGCGTCATCATGACGTCGCGGAAGTTCGCTGCGACGGCGCGGACGGCCACCCGAACCTGCCCGGCCGCAAGCGGTTCCGCCAGAGAGGGTTCGAGCACCAGGTTCTCGAACGTCCCGGCCTCCGAGACGCCCAGCCGCCATGGCCCGTCCGCGGGCGCGGTCAGCACGGCTGCTCGTGTCGGCAGCACCCTGGCCCGGTGCAGCACACCGTCACGGAGCACCACCTGCGGTTCCCCCGCAGCCAGAATCGTTGCCGCGTCCAGGCTTTCACCGTCACTGTCGATGTCACTGTCCACGAGCACGATGCGTCCCGGATGTTCGGTCTGTGCGGCGCGCACCAGACCCCACACCGCGGCGCCGGACAGGTCGGCGATGTTCTCCCCCGGGAGTGCCACCGCGCCGCGGGTGTGCACGATCAGTACCGCCGTCGACGGGTCGGTCAAGAAGCTCTTGAGCCGCTCGAGGGCGCGGTGGGTGGCGATCGGGGAGAACTCCACATCCGTTGCGCCCGATGATGCGTCGTACCACACGACATCCGTGTCGGGCGCGGGTTGCCCGCCGTCGGGCACGGGCGACCACACGACCTCGAACAGCTCGCCGCCACGACTGCCGCCGACCGCGGCGGCCAATTGCTCCGCGGTGACGGGCCGCGCCACCATCGATTGCACCGACAGCACCGGCAGACCGAGGCCGTCCGCGAGATCGATCGACACGGCGTTCGGGCCGCTCGGCGCGATACGGACGCGTAGCGCGGCGGCACCCGAGGCGAACAGCTTGACCTTCTGCCACGAGAAGGGCAGCGCCAGCTCGTCACGATCAGCGGCCACCAGCACGGCGTGCAGTGCACTGTCCAGCAGTACGGGGTGAACACCGAAACCGGTGGCGGACAGGTCGTTCGGCAGTGCGACTTCGGCGAAGATCTCCTCACCCCGACGCCACATCGCCTGCAGCCCGTGAAACGCCGGTCCGTACTGGTATCCACGCTCGGCGAGGTCCGGATATGCCTGCGCGACATCGACGCTCGTCGCCGCCGGTGGCGGCCAGGCCGACAGCTCGACGGCAGGTTCGACGGACGCCGTGCTCAGCATGCCCTCGGCATGCAGCATCCACTCGGCACCGTCGACGCCGTCATGGGAGTACACCGACACCTCACGCACGCCGTCGGTGTCGCTACCGGTATCGCTGCCGACCACCACCCGCACCGAAGCTCCCACGGGCGGCAGCATCAATGGCGCGTGCAGCGTGAGCTCGTCGACGACGGTGCACCCCACCTCGTCGCCGGCGCGGATCGCGAGTTCGACGAAGCCCGCGCCGGGGAACAGCACCGTGCCCCCGACGGCGTGGTCGGCGAGCCACGGGTGAGTGGACACCGCCAGCCGGCCGGTCAGTACCACGCCACCGCTGTCGGGCAGCTCGACCACGGCGCCCAGCAGTGCGTGGTCAGCTCGCGTCTGGCCCAAACCCACGGCGTCAGAAGCACTTCCGCTGCCGGACAGCCAGAACCGGCGACGCTGGAACGCATAGGTCGGCAGCTCGGTCAACCGGCCTCCGTCGCAGACCGAGCGCCAGTCGACGGAGGCACCGGAGACGAACACCTCGGCCAGCGCCTGCATCAACGATCTCGCTTCAGCACGGTCCTTGCGCAGCACCGACGCCGTGACGGGCTCACTGTCGGCGAGCGTCGCGACGATCGACGCGGTGAGCCCGCTGGCGGGCCCCAACTCCAGGAAGCGGACGACGCCGGACTCGGCGAGTGATCGCACGCTGTCAGCGAACCGCACGGGTTGGCGGACGTGTCGTTGCCAGTACGCGCTTGTGCCGAAGTCGTCCTCGGCCAGCGTTCCGGTCAGATTGGAGACGATGTCGATGTTCGGCGCCGCTACCGGTATCCCCTGTGCGACAGTGGCGAACTCGGGCAACATCGGCTCCATCAGCGCCGAGTGGAAAGCGTGCGACACGGCCAGCCTGTGCACCCGCCGGCCGTCGGATCGCAGACTCTCCGCGAGCGCCGTCACCGCGTCCTCCGGACCGGACAGCACCACCGAGTCCGGACCGTTCACCGCGGCGATGTCCACGCCATCGGGCAGAACAGCCCGGATCTCGGCCTCGCTGCCGGCGACCGCCACCATTGCGCCGCCCGCGGGCAGCCGCTGCATGAGCCGTCCCCGTGCCACCACCAGGACCGCGGCGTTCTCCAGTGAGAGCACACCGGCGACGTGCGCCGCCGAGATCTCCCCGACCGAGTGCCCCAGCACCGCATCGGGTGTCATCCCCCAGCTCTCCAGGAGCCGGAACAGGGCCACCTCGACGGCGAAGAGCGCGGGCTGCGCGTACTCGGTGCTCTCCTGCAGCTCCTCGTTGGCGCCCCACATGACCTCGCGCAGCGGCCGCAGCAGGTGGCGATCGAGCTCGACGATCACGGCGTCGAGTGCCGCGGCGAACACCGGATACGCCGCATGCAGCTCTCGCCCCATGCCCAGCACCTGGGCACCCTGACCGGGAAACACGAACGCCGTCTTGGCCGCCGGCCGCACGGAACCACAGGCGGACGCGTCGAGGCGGTCGAGGCCGGTGAGCAGCTCCTCACGATCGGCACCGACGACGACGGCCCGCTGCCCGAACGCGGTGCGGCCGCCGAGGGTCCAGCCCACGTCGAGCGGATCGGCGTCGGGATGGGCGCGCAGGAAGTCAGCCAGCCGGGTGGCCTGGCAGGTCAGTGCCTCAGGGGTTTTCGCGGAGAGGACCCACGGCACGACCGGAGGCGGAGACGCCTCGGGCGGGTGCTCAGCTCGGTCTGCTGGGTTCTTGGTGGCGTCGGGTGCCGACTCGACGATGATGTGGGCGTTGGTGCCGCTGATACCGAACGACGACACACCGGCGCGACGCACGTGATCGGCGGGCCAGGGCCGCGCCTCGGTGAGCAACGCGACCGCGCCCGAGGACCACTCGACATGGGGACTGGGGGCATCGACGTGCAGGGTAGGCGGCATCGTCTCGTGACGCATCGCCATGATCATCTTGATGACCCCGGCCACGCCGGCCGCGGCCTGCGTGTGGCCCATGTTCGACTTGATCGAACCCAGCCACACCGGTGAGTCGGCCGGGCGGCCCTGCCCGTAGGTGGCCAGCAGCGCCTGCGCCTCGATGGGATCACCCAGCGTCGTGCCGGTGCCGTGGCCCTCGATGACGTCGACATCCGCCGATCCCAGCCCGGCGTTGGCGAGCGCGGCGCGTACCACGCGCTGCTGCGAGGGGCCGTTGGGTGCGGTCAGCCCGTTCGATGCGCCGTCCTGGTTGACCGCCGAGCCGGCGACCACCGCGAGCACCGGGTGCCCGAGTCGCTGTGCGTCGGAGAGCCGTTCGACGACGAGAACCCCACCGCCGTCGGCGAATCCGGTGCCGTCGGCCGCGCCGGCGAACGCCTTGCAGCGCCCGTCGGGCGACAGCCCGCGCTGCCTGCTGAACTCGACGAAGATGTCGGGTGTCGCGTTGACCGTGACACCACCGGCCAACGCCAGATCGCACTCACCGAGTCGCAGCGCCTGCACGGCCATGTGCAAGGCGGTCAGTGACGAGGAGCAGGCGGTGTCGACCGAGACCGCCGGCCCCTCGAGGCCGAGCACGTAGGCGACGCGCCCGGAGGCGACGCTGGCCGCCTGCCCGGTAAGCCGGAAACCTTCGGTGTCCTGGGCGGCCGCGCCCGCCACGACGCCGTAGCCCTGGGCGATGATGCCGGTGAACACGCCGGTGGCGCTACCGCGCAGGGCAGCCGGGTCGAAGCCACCGCGTTCCAGTGCCTCCCAGGACAATTCGAGGAACAACCGCTGCTGCGGGTCCATCGCCAGCGCCTCGCTGGGCGAGATGCCGAAGAAGCCGGCGTCGAAATCGGCTGCGTCGTCGAGGAATCCGCCGGTACGCGAGTACGTCTTGCCAGGGGCGTCGGGGTCGGCGTCGAAGAGTTCGGCGATGTCCCAGCCGCGGTCGGCCGGGAAGTCCGAGAGTACGTCGCGCCCGTCGGCGACCATCTGCCACAGGTCTTCCGGCGAGGCCACGCCCCCGGGGTAGCGGCAGGCCATCCCGACGACGGCGATGGGCTCGTCGACCACGGCCCTCGCGGTGGGCGCCACGACGGGCGCTGCCGGGACGGCCCCGGCCAGCTCGGTGCGGATGTAGCCGGCCAGCGCATCCGGGGTGGGGTAGTCGAAGATCAGCGTGGGTGAGAGCGCCAATCCCGTTGCGGCCTTGAGCCGGTTGCGCAGCTCGACCGCGGTCAGCGAGTCGAAGCCGTGGTCGGCAAAAGCCAGTGCGCCGTCGATCTTCTCCGGCTCGGTGGTGCCGAGCACTGTGGCCATGTGGCTGCGCAGCACGTCGAGCACCAGGGCCTGCTGCTCGGCCTCCGACTTCCCGGTCAAACGCTTCGCCAGCGCCGACATCGAGGTGGCCGCGGCCACCGAATCCTCCACGCGGCGGCGGGAGCGGACGCTGGCGAGCTCGGCGAACATCGGCGGGAGCAGACCCTGTGCGGACCGTGCCCGCAGCGCGGCGCGGTCCAGCCGCGCCGGGGCCAGGAACGCCTCGTCGACTGTGAGCGCCGCGTCGAACAGCGCCATCGCGTCCTCGGCGGTCAGCGCGAGGACGCCGTCGCGACCCAGCCGCTGTAGTTCGGCGGCCTCGAGGTGTCCGGTCATGTCGCTGGCCTGGTCCCACAGCCCCCAGGCCAGGGAGATGGCCGGCAGGCCGGACGCACGGCGGTGCGCGGCCAGCGCGTCGAGGAACGTGTTGCCCGCGGCGTAGTTGCCCTGCCCGGGTGAACCCACCACACCGGCCAGTGACGAGAACAGCACGAATGCAGCGACACCGGCGTCACGCGTCAGTTCGTGCAGGTTCCATGCGGCGTCGACCTTGGCGCGCAGCACGGTGTCGACGCGCTCGGGGGTCAGGGAGCCGATCACCGCGTCGTCGAGGACACCACCGGCATGGATCACCGCAGTCAGCGGTCCGTCGACCTCGGCCAGCACGCCCGCGAGCTGCTCTCGGTCGGCGGCGTCGGCGGCCACCACCCGCACGCGTGCGCCTGCCGCTTCCAGGTCTGCGGCCAGCTGCCCGGCTCCCGGTGCCGTCGTCCCGCGTCGGGACACCAGCAGCAGGTCACGCACTCCGTGGTGCGCGACCACGTGCCGCGCCACCGTCGCACCGGCCATGCCGGTGCCGCCGGTGATCAGCACGGTGCCCGCCGCCCACGCGCCGGGCATCGTCATCACGACCTTGCCGATCTGGCGGGCCTGGCTGAGGTAGCGCAACGCCGCAGGAGCGCGCCGGATGTCGAACGTGGTGACTGGAAGCGGTTGCAGCACACCGGCGTCGAACATCGCGGAGAGCTCGACGAGGTATTCACCCATGCGGGGACGGCCCGGCTCGAAGAGGTCGAAAGCCCGATACATCACCCCCGGATGCCCCGCACCCACCACATCGGCATCCCGAATGTCGGTCTTGCCCATCTCCAAGAACACCCCGCCCCGCGGCAACAACCGCAACGACGCATCCACGAACTCCCCGGCCAACGAATCCAACACCACATCGACCCCACGACCACCCGTCGCCGCCAGGAACCGCTCCTCGAACTCCAACGACCGCGAATCACCGATGTGATCATCATCGAAACCCAACCCCCGCAACGTGTCCCACTTCCCCCGAGACGCCGTCGCGAACACCTCCAACCCCCAAT
>JAEXZY010000081.1 GCA_023404955.1 Actinomycetes bacterium | reverse complement strand
CCCCCCCCCCCGAGGCTGTTGAGCAGCGCGAGCTCGGACGGCCTGGCCATGTTGAGGTACCAGTTGCCGTAGTAGCCCTGCAGACCCGCGGCGGCGGTCACCGCGAGCGCCGCTGTGGCGAGGTAGTGGGTGATGGGCCGGGTGATGACCGCCACGGCGAGTGGTGCGATCAGCACGGCTGCACCGGGCACTGCGTAGAGGTAGACCCGGAAGATGGCCTCACCGCCGTAGCTGCTGAACATCAGCAGCACGAAGGGGCTGAACGCGAGGATCACCGGCACGGCGACCGGCCGCTTGCGCCGCCACCACACCACCGCGGCGATCACGGCCAGCAGCATGATCGTCGCCGACAGGCCCCGGCACACCAGCGATGTGGCGACCTTGGCCGCCGAACCGGCGTAATCCGCGTTGCCGGATCCGTTGGCCAACGGATTGAGGCTCGACAGGCCGCCGTGTTCGAACACGATGTAGCGCCGCGGGTACAGGTAGCCGAAAAGCACGGCGGCATAACCGATCAGCGACCACCGGGGACGCAGGTGGCCAGTGAGCGAGAACGCGAGCACCACGCCGAAGATCCAGTAGGGCGTCAACTGGTGGGTCGGCACCAGGGCCAAGAACACCCCGAACGCCAACCATCCTGCGCGACGGTCGATTCGCGAGGCCAGCAGCGCGACGACAATGCCCAGACCGAGCACGAAACCGTATGCCTGGGGGGCGAAGTAGTCCTGCGCCACCCAGTTGGCCAGCTCGGCGATCATCACCGCGACGAGCACCGCGCGTCGGTTCAGGCCCAGCGTCGCGGCCAGCGAGCCGACCACCAGGGCCAGCACGACGTGGATGACCGGCGCGAACCAGTGCGCCACAGACGTCGGGTCCAGCGCGGTGACCTCGCTGAACCACGCGAACGTGGTGAAGAAGGCGGGCCATTCGCGGTAGACGTCGACGCCGGTGGGGGGCAGCACCTGGTGGGTCAGCAGGAAGTCGACGATGCCGAGGTGTTTGTAGGTCCACGCGTACATCGGCAGGTCCGTGATGAGCGTGGCGGTCAGCCGCAGCACCATGACCGTGGCCACGATCGCGGCGGCCGCGGTCAGCAGCGCGTCGGCGCGCAGCGCCACGACGAAGGCCGCCACCAGCACGGCGGCCAGCACCACCAGCACCGGTCCGGTGCCGGTGGCAAGGAGGCCGTACGGGGACGATTCGGCCTCAGCCATGCCCGGCAGCACCGCCGCCCACACCGAGAGCACCACGACGACGACCAGGTACGGCGCGCGCACCCGCCAGTTCTGCGGGTGCAGCGCGGCGGGCACGCGCAGCGGCGGGTGAGGACGGCGCAGCGCGCACACCACAGCGGAGGTGGCGACGGCGGCGACCAGCGCGAGGAGCACGGGAACCGGCAGCCACCAACCGGACCACGTCACGGCGACGGTGGCGGCGGCCGCCGCGGCCATACCGGTCGTCGGGACGATCGCGACGGCAGCCGCGACGGGCACCCGCAGCCACAGCACCGCGGCCAGGCCCGGGCCGGTGAGGACGAAGACGGTCAGCAGCACCGCCCGCGCCGGGGCGCCGACGGGCGCCAGCGCCAGCAGACCTGCCGCCGCGGAGGTCAGCGTCACCCACTCCGGGCGCAGCAGCGCGATCCGGCGCCGCGGGGGCGGCACGGCGCGATGCCGGCCGCGCGCCTGCGGCCGAGACGGCGTGGGACGTTCCAGCAGGTCAGTCACCGGTCACCCGCACCCAGTCGACCGTCATCGCAGCGGGAGACGGGGTAGAGGCGTCGGCAGGGCCGGGCCAGGAACCGCCCACCGCGACGTTGAGCAGCAGGTAGAACGGCTTGTCGAAGACCCAGCGCTCGTCGGGCGGCAGATCCGCTTCCCGGAACACCGATGTGGTGCGGTCGTCGACGCCCATCGTGATCACGCCCGGGTCGCGCTGCACCCAGTAGGTGTGGAAGTCGTCGACGAACGGCGGCGCGATCGGCAGGGTGCCGGCGAGCTTGTACTCCCGGCCGTCGGCGTCGGGGCCGATCGCCCCGTTGTGGATGAACTCGGCGCCGGAGATGGTCTCCACCACGTCGAGTTCGCCGCTGCGGGGCCAGCCGACCTGGTCGACGTCGTCACCGAGCAGCCAGAACGCGGGGTGCAGACCGGCGCCGCGGGGCAGCCGCAACCGCGCTTCGGCGCGCCCGTGCGTGAACGACAGCTTGCCCTTGGTGGTCAACCGGGCCGAGGTGAACCCGTCGCCGTCGCGGCGGGCGGTGATCACCAGGTGGCCGTCCCCGTCCAGTGCCGCGTTCTCCGGCGAATCGGTGTAGGTCTGCGCCTCGCCGTTGCCCCAGCCGCCGCCGCCGAGGTCGTATCCCCAGCGCGCCGGATCGGGCAGGCTCCCGGCCGGGCCGTTGAAGTCGTCGAACATCACCACGGCCGCGGACGCGGTGGGCCGGTCGATCGTGGCCAGCAGCGTGATCGGCACGATCGTGACCAGGAGCAGCGTGCCGGCCCGCAGCCAGGCTCGCCCGGTGCGGCCGTGGGGCTCGTCGTCTCCACCGCCGGAACCGACCCGGCGCAGCCACGCGATGCATGGCCCGATCAGGATCACCGCGGACAGGGTCTCGGCGGCGAGGTACGCCCAGCCGACACCGACGATGCCCATCGACCGGGTGGCGAACCAGGAGCCGGCGATGATCACCACGGTCATCAACGCCTGCACGCTCAGGTACAGCCCGAGCTTGCGGCGAACGCGGGAGAAGCCCTCGTAGATCGCGGCGACCCCCGACAGCGGCAGGAACGCCGCGGCCAGCCACAGCAGACCGTGCGCCTCGGCGCGGTACTCCGGTCCGGCGATGCCCAGCATGAGCGGGCCGACGAGCACCAGGCCCGCCGACGCGGCGATCGCGACGGCCGCCAGCGTGCGCACCATGCGCCACGACAGCGCGACGATCTGCTCGGGGTGCGCGGCCACCTCGGCGACATACGGGCTGACGACCAGGTGCAGCATCAGGTAAAGCGCGCTGATCATCGCCCAGGCGACCGCGAAGTACGCGTTGGCGGCCTCCCCGACCTGGGTCACGACGATCAGCGGAACCACCAGCGGCCCGATCGACCACAGCGATGCGATGCCGAACGACGAGCCGAAGTACGACCACATCTGCCGGCGCGGCGGCAGGTCCGGTTCCCGATGCCACCGCGGATGGGTGCGGCTGCGCCGATCCAGCACGACGTAGGTGCACAGCGCCGCCACACCTGCGGTCAGCGTCCAACTCAGCACGATGGTCGCGGCCTGATCCCAGATCGCCAGCGCTGCCACCGCGGCCAACTTCGCGACCGCGTGGACGAGGTTCTTCACCGCGGCCCAGCGGGCCACCCCGAAGCCGGCCGACGCCTTGTCGAGCAGCGCGAACATCGCGAGCACGAGCACCATCAGCGGGAAACCGACCATCGCCGACGGAGTCTGGAAGAGGGGGTCGCGCGGGCCGAACGCCACCAGCGCCGCGCCGGTCAGCACGCCCATGGTGGCGACGAGCACGAAGCCGCGGCGCAGGAGACGCGGTGCGCGCCACCCGGCGACCGGCAGGAACCGTTCGTAGAGGACGTCGATTCCCAGCGTGGACATCGTGGACAGCAGCACCGCGGAGGTGATGAGTGCTGACGCCAGACCGACCTGGTCAGCCGGGAACAGGCGGGCGGCCACAGCCCAGAAGGCAAGCCCCAGAACGCCTGTCGAGGCGGTCGACAGGATCAGGGCGACCGTGTTCAGCCGCAGGTTCTGCGCAGCCGTGGGATCGGCTCCTGCGCCGTCGCGGCGGAGCATCGACAGTGCCGGACTCATCGTGGCACCGCCAGAGGGGCCACCGACCGCCCTTCCCTGCGCGCGGCGCGGTACGCGCGGAAGCCTGCCAGCACCGATCGCCACGCCGGTGTGGTGAGCCCCTCGGGGAGCAGAGCGACGAGGTCGTCGGCGGGCCTGGAGGTGGCCGCCGAATCCGCCAGATACGTCGCGAATTGAGGGGCCTTGACCGCGGCGGTGGCGAAGGCCCGGGGCGCGATCGCCGGGTCCAGCGCGATCTTGGCGATCCACGCGCCGAGACCGATCCCGTAGGTGCGGCTCTGCGCGGCCAGCCCCTCGCTGCTGGCACGGTGCCGGTGCCACACGATCGACGCCGGGTCGTACACGAGCTGGCCGCCGGCGCGCAGCAGTCGGAAGAACATGTCGAGGTCTTCGCCGCCGCCGGTCGGGGAACCGGCGCCGAGCGCCTCGTCGAACCCACCGACGCGCACCACCTCGGAACGAGCGACGGCGAAGTTCGCCCCTGTGCCGTAGTGACCGACGGCGAACGGGAACAGCGGGATGTCGAGTGGTGGTGTCGCCCAATCGAAGACGCGTGCGTGCAGACATGCCGACCAGCCGACCCGGGCGTCGAAGTAGGCCTGCGCGGGGGTCCTCAGTTCCGCGGCGGGCACCAGACCGGAGACGCACGACACGGAGTCCCCGCGGGTGAAGCCGCGCGCGATCGCGGTGAGCCAGTGCCGGTCGACGACGACGTCGTCGTCGGTGAACGCCACGATGTCCCCCGCCGCCGCGAGCAGGCCGGTGTTTCGGGCCCGCGACAGGCCGGGGCGCGGCTCGTCGATCACCCGCACCCGGGAATCACCGAGCCCGGCGACGTAGCGGTGCGTGGCATCGGTGGCCGCGGCGTTGTCGACCACGATGATCTCGAGGTCCGGGTAATCAACCGCCCGGACCGAGTCGAGCGCGGCCTGCAGCATCGACACCCGGTCCCGGGTGCAGATGACCACGGTGATGGCCGGGGCCGGAGTGGGTAGCGCCGGGGGCGGTGACGGCTGGGGCAGATCAGCGGCCGCGCCGCGCAGCCGATCGGCATCCACGGAGCCGTCTGTGACGTCGAGCGTGACGAACCCCGAGGGTCCGCTCTCGGCGCGCACCAGCAGACGCGCCCGGCCGAAGCCGTTCGCGTCCCGCAGTCGGTACCGCAGCGCGTCGGAGTGCAGATTGAGAGTGTCGGTCCACATTTCACCGACCCATGTCGCGCCGTCCCACGTCGGACGCTCCGCGGCCGGGAACACCGGGGCGATGGTCGCCTCGGGCAGGGTCAGATCGCTCACGCGCGCCCACCACCCCGACGAGCCAGGGCGCCCCGCACGTAGCCGGCGGTGGTGACGACGAGACCGGCCACGATCATGGCCGCGCGCGCCCGACCGCCGGGCTGCCGCGACGTCACCTCGCGCAACACCGCGCGCGGCAGCACGCGGGTGGCGTAGCTCTGCTCGCTGTCCAGGGACTTGGGCGCAGCGGCGAGTCGGGTCACCACAGCTTTCGACAGCCCCTCGTGATAGCAGCGGCGCAGGAAGTATCGCGGCGTGGCGCGATCGGCGCTGACGTGGTGCGACACCGCCGCGGACGGATCGAGGAGCACCCGCTGCCCCGGCCGTTGCGCACGCAACCGCAGGAACAGCTCGGTCTCCTCACCGCCGACCGGCACCGATCCCACCCGACCGACCTCCGAGCGGAAGCCGCCGATCTCAGCGAAGACGGACCGGCGCAGACTCATGTTGCAACCCAATGGGTTTCGCACCGCCGTCACGCCCGAGGGTTGCCCGGCGTAGCTGCAGCCCACCACCCAGTCGAACTCGCCGGGCATCCATCTCGGCCTGCCGGACGGCCAGACCGGAGCGGCATGGCCGCCGACGCCGGCCACGTCGGGATCCGCGTAGTGCGCAAGCAGCGCAGCACTCCACCCCGGCTGGGCGGCCGCGTCGTCGTCGAGGAAGGCGACGATCTCGCCATGGCCGGCCGCCACCCCGGTGTTGCGCGCATCCGAGAGCCCACGCCGCCCGGTGTTGCGGCACAGTGTGATTCGGCCATCTGCACCGAAACGGTCAGCTGCCCGCACGAAGAGGTCCTCGTTGTGGTCGATGACGACCACCAGCTGGGACACCGTGTCCTCCTCGGCCAGAACCGATTCCACGGCACGGCACAGATCGTCCCAGCGCTCGAGGGTGTATGCGCAGACGACGACCGACAGGCTCAGCGCCGGACGGCGCGCCTGCAGGTCATCGATGTTCTGCAACAGCATCGCCGTGAACGTCCTTTCCTGCTCGTCTGGCAGCCGCGCTCCGTCGCCGGTCACGCAGGTTGCTCAGTGCGTACAGACCGGTGCGGCGCACCTGCATGTCGTAGGACCGGAGCCGGCCGTAGAGCACGTCACCGGTGGTGACACGCCACCGCGCGTCGGCGGCCAGGCCATCGCTGAACCCCAGCTGCTGTCGAAGCTGGGAGCGCGCCGAGGTCATCGCCGTGGTGGAGCCACTGGCGATCCGGAACGCCGCCAGCGTCGAGGGAATGCCGTAGAAATCGCCGCGGTCGAGAAGCCGGACCCACAGATCCAACTCGCTGAGAAACGAGGTCACGTGCCGGAACCCGCCACAGCGGTCGAAGTCGTCGCGGCGGAACATGGCCGCGACGGGCGGTCCGACCGGATTGGTGCCGCTGCGCACGATGCGCCGTACCACCCGGCGCGCCGGCTGCAGCCCCACGATCCCGGGGAGTCCGCGAGCGGGTCGCATCATCGCGCCGCAGTCGTCGACGAAGTCGGTGCGCGCCGAGACCAACGTCACCGACGGCATCGCGTCGAGGACGGCAGCCTGCAGGCGCAGGCAGTTCGGCGCGACGATGTCGTCGGCACACACCACCTTCACGTAACTCCCTCGGCTTTCCTGCACCGCGATGTTGAAGTTGTCCATCATCGGAACGGTGACGTCGTTGCGCAGCACCCGAATTCGCGGATCGCCGATCCCGTCGAGGATTCGTGCGGTGTCGTCGGTGCTGTTGTTGTCGATGACCACGATCTCGAAGTCGTCGCAGTCCTGCGCCAGGGCGCTCTCGAGCGTGGCCGACAGGTGGCGGCCCGCCTGGTAGGCCGGGATGCAGATCGACAACCGCGGACGCGGAGCGCGACTCTGCTTCCGGCGTATAGGCGCCGGCAGCGATGTCGGCGTACTCGGTGAAATGGTCCCGGTCATGTCGTCTACCCCCCGGTCGACTCTTACTTCTCGGCTGCCAAGGCCTGTACCACCCGGCCCGACACTCCACGGTCGTGATCGCGTAAGACGGTGCGCAGCACGCGAACTCCGTCCCTGAAGGCGCGCAGGTTCGACGTGCCGTGCCGGCGCGGCATCTCCATGCTGGGCACCTCCGCGATGCGCAGCCCGGCCTGCATGGCGCGCACTGTCATCTCCGCTTCGATTTCGAATCCCGTGGCTTGCAGCGACATCACCTCGAGGTAGCGGCGATGGAAGGCGCAGTAGCCGTAGCAGAGGTCTGTCAGCTCGGCCTTGAACGCCGAGTTGAAGACCCTCAGCAAGAATTTGTTGCCGAGCCTGCGCAGCGGGGTGATGTCGGAGGAGCCGCCGCCGGCGATGAATCGCGAGCCTTTGACGAAGTCATAGCCGCTGGACAGGAAGTGGAGGAAGTGCTTGATCTCCTGGGGGGCCATGCTGCCGTCGGCGTCGATCATCACGATGACGTCGCCAGTGGCCGCGCGGAAACCGGTGCGCAGCGCGTCCCCCTTGCCGGAACCCTCCTGGGACACGACACGGATGTCGGGCCGGCAACTCTGCGCGATGAGGACGGTGGCGTCGGTCGAGTTGCCGTCCACCAGCACGATCTCGTCGACGTCATCGGTGATCTGCTCGAGCACCCATGCGACGTTGCGCGCCTCGTTGCGGACCGGGATGACGAGACTGACGGTCATCGTCGATCGGCCCACGGGCCGCATGCCCGCCGCAACGCCGGCGTCGAGACCCGTGCCGTGGTTTGCGTTGAGCAGACTGGCCGCGCGCGGAGCACTTGCGTCGTGTCCGTTCTGGGCTACCACTTCAGTCACCCTGACTCCCGTTCTGTATCGACGTTGGCGACGCTCTCCCAGCGGTTCCCTCGACAGACGCCCACACCTCGTGTGGCGATTTCTGCAAAGAACTCAGTGTTCGCTGTACTGACAGCTGGACGACCAGGAGATGCCTGCCGGGAACGCTAGCACCGGATCGCCGAAGCGTCGAGGCAAAGATTTTGCGCCATTGGCTAACCGTTCGACGAAAGAACTAGATCCAATAGGCACTATCGTTAAATCCGGGCCGTCAACTGCTGCGATACCCCTCACGTGGCGTCCTTGCAGTAGCCGGTCCGATCAGTGCCGTAATGTTTTGTTCACAGAGTTGCATAGTTAGCAAACAAATCGAGCATCTCCGATACATATGTATAGTGATGTATTTCACAGAAGTTTGCATCGTCAAAGGTGGCATATGAGATCGCCTGTAAACGTCAAGCAAAAGTTTTAAGTCAGCGGCGTACGATCTCACCGCGCACGCGCGACCAAGCCTCCGCCATCGCGGCGTGAGGCTCGTCGGTGCTGGGTCAGCGGCTCGGGTCAGCCCTCGAGCTTGTAGCCCAGCCCGCGCACGGTGACCAGATGCACCGGATTGGCCGGATCTGCCTCGATCTTGCTGCGCAGCCGCTTGACGTGCACATCGAGGGTCTTGGTGTCGCCGACGTAATCAGCGCCCCACACGCGATCGATGAGTTGCCCGCGCGTGAGCACCCGCCCACTGTTGCGCATCAGATACTCCAGCAGATCGAACTCCTTGAGCGGAAGCGTGATCGGGGTGCCGTTGACACTGACCACGTGGCGCTCGACGTCCATGCGCACCGGGCCCGCCTCCAGCACACCGTCATCGATGCCCACATCGTCGGCGTCGGCGCCGCGGCGCAGCACCGCCCGGATGCGGGCGATCAACTCCCGTGCCGAATACGGCTTCGTCACGTAATCGTCAGCACCCAACTCCAGGCCGACGACCTTGTCGATCTCGCTGTCCCGGGCGGTCACCATGATCACCGGCACGCTCGATCGAGATCGCAATTGCTTGCACACGTCGGTGCCGCTCATCCCCGGCAGCATGAGGTCCAGCAGCACGATGTCGGCGCCGGACCGCTCGAATTCGGCCAGCGCAGACGGTCCGTCGGCCACCACGGTGGCCTCGAAGCCCTCCTTGCGCAGGAGGAAGGCCAGGGGATCGGCCAAGGACTCCTCGTCCTCCACGATCAGCACACTGGTCATCGCAGTCCTAGTCCTCTCGGTCGTCATGCTCGTCGGGGTCGATCTCTCGCGGGTACGCGGGAATCGACAGGGTGAACGTGGAGCCCGTACCCGGCTGACTCCACAGCCGGATCGAGCCGTTGTGATTGGCGGCGACGTGTTTGACGATCGCGAGCCCGAGACCGGTGCCTCCGGTGGCTCGGGACCGGGCCTTGTCGACACGGAAGAACCGCTCGAACACGCGCTCCTGATCGGCGGGCGCGATACCGATACCGCGGTCAGTGACCGCGATCTCGATGGTGTCCCCGCGCCTACGGCGGCTGACCGACACCGACGAGCCGTTCGGCGAATACGCGATGGCGTTGGAGACCAGGTTGGCGATCGCGGTCACCAGCAGCGTCTCGTCACCGAGTACCTGGAAGCCGGTGGGCGCATCGGTGGTGATCGCGATGTCGGCGTTGTCGGCGGCGACCTTGTGCCGTGACAGCGCCTCGGCCACCACGGTGTCGACGTCGACCGACTCCAGATCCGGCAGCCTCTCTCCGCCCTGCAGACGGGACAGTTCGATCAGCTCGCCGACCATGCTGGCCAGCCGGTGCGACTCGGTGACCATCTTCTCGGCGAAGTGCCGAACGGTGTCGGGGTCGTCGGCCGAGGCGAGCACGGCCTCGGCGAGCACGCCCATCGCCCCGACCGGCGTCTTGAGTTCGTGGCTGACGTTGGCGACGAAATCCCTGCGGGTCGCCTCCATGCGCGCGTGCTCGGACTGATCGTCGACGTAGAGGACGGCGAACCGGCGGTCGTCGTCGGTCAGCAGGCGCACGTGGCCGCGGACCGAGAGCCCGGACCGTCCCGGCCGATCCCGTTTGCGGGGCGACAGGTCGAACTCGACGTCTTCGCCGCTGGTGAGCGTCCGCTGGGCGGCCTCCCACGCCCGGTCGTCGAGCAACCGGTCACGCACCAGGCCGAGTTCGGTGGCGCGTTCGTTGGTGTAGACGACGTCACGGTAGGTGTCGACGACGGCGATCCCGACCGGGGACTGGGCCACGGCGTGCCGCAGCATCTGCGACACGGTGATCCCGGTCTGCTCGACCGCGCGGCGCTGTCGCCGTTCGCGCAGACGCTGGGCCGCCCCCACACCGACCACCACACCGATCGACACGGCGAGCAGTGCCGCGACCGCTGCGAGAAGCAGCGCCGAGGAGACACTCACGCGAAAATCGTACGCACTCGGTGAACGTCATCCCAGCAGCGTGCGGCCAAAACCGGACAAGTCACACACTCAGAGACCGATGTTCGGCCCGGCGTCCACCGCCGTTCACCTCGTGTTCGCGCGGGCGCAGGCGCTCGCCCTACTTGGCGCCCTGGTTCGCCACGGCCGCAGCACCCGCGGCGGCCGCTTCCGGGTCCAGATAGGTGCCCCCGGCCACGGTCGGCTTCAGGTCATCGTCGAGGTCGTAGCGCAGCGGGATCCCGGTCGGGATGTTGAGTCCCACCACGTCGTCGTCGGACATCCCGTCGAGGTACTTGACCAGCGCGCGCAGCGAGTTGCCGTGCGCGGCGATCATCACGGTCTTGCCGTCGCGCAGGTCGGGCACGATGACGTCGGTGAAATACGGCACGAAGCGCTCGACGACGTCTTTGAGGCATTCGGTCAGCGGCGCCCCGCCGGGCACGTCGGCGTAGCGGGGATCGGCGTCCTGGCTGTACTGACTGCCCGGCTCGATCGGCGGCGGCGGGGTGTCGTAGCTGCGTCGCCACGCCATGAACTGCTCGTCGCCGTACTTCGCCTTGGTCTCGGCCTTGTCCAAGCCCTGCAGCGCGCCGTAGTGCCGCTCGTTGAGCCGCCAGTCCCGGTGCACCGGAATCCAGTGCCGGTCGGCTTTGTCCAGCGCGATGTTCGCCGTGGTGATGGCGCGGCGCAGCAGCGAGGTGTAGAGCACGTCGGGAAGCCGGTCCAGACCGGCGATCAGCTCACCCGCCCGGGCTGCCTCGGCGCGCCCCTTGTCGGTCAGATCGACGTCGACCCATCCGGTGAACAGGTTCAGCGCATTCCATTCGCTCTCGCCGTGGCGGACGAGGATCAGCGTCGCGGTATCTGCCATGGGCAGATCCTCTCACGGGTCAGTTCTTGTCGTTGTCGTCGATGAGATGGGAGAACGCCTCGAGATTCTTCAACGATTCCCCGCGCGACACCCGCCACTCCCACTCCTTCTGGATGGAGGTGCGGAAACCCAACTCCAGCAGGGTGTTGAAGTCGTTGTCGACGGCCTCGAGGACCTGACCGAGCACCCGGTCGACCTCCTCGGGCGTGACCGACCCCAGCGACATCCGGCCGACGAGGTAGATGTCGCCCACGTTGTCGATGGTGTAGGCGACGCCGTAGAGCCGGCGGTTGCGCTTGAGCAGGAACTTGTAGACGCCTTCGAAATTCTCGTCGGGCTTGCGGCAGACGAACGCCTCGACGCGGACCGAGTGCTCACCGACGGTCAGGATCGTGTTGGTACTGAGCCTGCGCTCGCCGGGCAGCGCGACCACCAGCCCGGGCAGACCGCCCGCGGCGCCTTTGTGCACGGTGTAGGGCAGGTCGTGTTCCGCGAGCGTGCGCTCGATGACGGCTTGCACGTTCTGTGTGGTGGTCATGCCCGAACTCCCCTGCGCATCGAGAACCGGCGCCCGCCTCTGCGGGCCGCGACGGGTGGAAGGTGACGACCCCGGTGTTCGGCGATCGCGCGTCCGTAGCTGCTCAGCAGCGCATCGACGGTGTGACCCCAGGAGAACCCGGCAGCGTGCTCGCAGGCGGCGCGCCCGAGCGCGTCGCCGTCGGCGGCGAGCACGCGGGAGATCGTGGCGGCCCAGTCGGCCGGATCGTGCCCGTCGACCAGCGCACCGCTGACCCCGTCACGCACCGCGACGGGAAGGCCGCCCACCGATGCGGCGACGACGGGGGTTCCACACGCCTGCGCCTCCACCGCGACCAGACCGAACGACTCGGAGTAGCTGGGGACGGCGACGACATCGGCGGCGCGGTAGACCGCGACCAAACCGGACTGCGACTGGGGCGGCAGGAACGTCACACGCTCGGCGATACCCAGTTCGGCAGCGAGCCGAACCAGGCCGTCCGGCTGCGCCAGGCCCGATCCGGACGGCCCGCCCGCGATCACCACGTGCACATCGGGCAGCAGAGCCGCCGCCCGCAGCAGCACGTCCGGTGCCTTCAACGGCTGGATGCGGCCGACGAACGCCACGATCGGCACACCCGGGGGGAGACCCAGCTCGGCGCGGGCCGCCGACGTGTCACCAGAGGTGAACGTGGCCAGATCGACACCCGGGGACACCACGTCGATGTGATCCGGATCGGCGTGGTGCAATGAAACCAGTTGCGCCGCTTCGTGTTCGGTGTTGACGATGAGGCGATCGGCGGCGTCGACCACCTGCTGCTCACCGATGGAGCGCAACGGTGGTTCGGGGGTGTCCCCGTCGGCGAGCGCGGCGTTCTTGACCGCGGCCAGCGTGTGCGCGGTGTGCACGAGCGGTACAGCCCACCGGTCGGCGGCCAACCAGCCGACCTGACCGGAGAGCCAGTAGTGCGAGTGCACGATGTCGTAGTAGCCGGGCTCGTGGGTGGCCTCGGCGCGCAGCACCCCGGCGGTGAACGCACACAGCTGCGTGGGCAGATCGTTCTTCTCCAGCCCCTCGAACGGGCCGGCGGCCACGTTGCGGACCAGCACGCCCGGCGCCACCCGGACCACCGGAGCGTCCGTCGACGACGTCGCCCTGGTGAAGATCTCCACGTCGACACCACGCTGCGCCATCTCGAGGGCGGTCTGCAGAACGTAGACGTTCATGCCACCCGCATCGCCGGTGCCGGGTTGTGCGAGTGGGGACGTGTGCACGGACAACACGGCCACCCGGCGCGGTACGGGCAGGGGGTCGGTCGTCAGGCGCACACCATCATGTCTACACCGCGGCTTTTCCGGACCACCGCGAAGGACCGCCCGCTCAGGCACTCACCTCGGGCCGGCGGGCCTGCGCACGGCGCATGGCGCCCACCGGGTCGGCGAAGATGCCGCCGAGCGAGACGACGCCCGCCCCCGCCTCCTGGACTCGGTTGCCGAAGGCCGTGATCCGGATGTCGCGGTGCGGGAGCACCGAGCGCTTCGCGAACGCGTCTTCGACGACGTCCATCGCGTCGGTGTACTCGGTGAACGCCTGTCCCCCGACCACCAGGTCATCGGGATTGAGCATGTCGCGCAGCAGGGCGACCGCCTCGCCGAGGACCCGGGCGCGCTCGTTCACCAGCGCCACGGCCGCCTCGTCACCCTGCCGGGCGGCGCGCAGCACCGCAGTCACCGTCGATCCCGGGCCGTCGGCCGGCACGATGCGCGCCTTCCGGGCCGCCACGAGCACGGCCTCGTCGCTGACCGTCGACTCCAATTCACCACTGCCGCCGAGCAATTCCGAGTGCGCAGGCAGCGCAGCGATCGTGCCGGGCCCGCTGGCCGGCGAATGCACCTGCCCGCCGATGACCAGCGCGTAGCCAACGGTCTCGCGGGCGTAGACGTACAGACTGGTCGCGGCGCGGCCCTGCGCCCGGCGCTGACCCAGCAGCAACTCGGCGCCGGCCATCGCGTCGACGTGCGCGGCCAGGGACACCGGCAAGCCCAGCGCCTCGGCGAGCACCGGTCCGACCGGCGCATCCGACCAGCCGAGCCGCGGATGGTCCAGGTAGCCCGTGGTGCTGTCGACAACGCCACCGGCGGCGACTCCCACCCACAGCGGACGCCTGCGGTGCCACCGGCTCAGGTAGCGCTGGGCGCTGGCCGCGATCGCCGCGAGCGCCGCGGACTGCGGGCCACGCGGAGTGGGGGTCTCGACGACGTCGAGGGTGCGGCCGAGCAGATCGGTCGCGACGATGCTGGTGGTCCGCGCGCCGATGTGCACCCCGAGTGCCAGGAACGGTTCGTGGTTGACCTCGACGGGCACGCGGGGCCTACCGATGGCCCCCGACACGGCCAGATCAGCGCGCTCGCGCAGCAGACCGACGTCGAGGAGCGCGGTGACCTGGCGATTGACGGTGGCGATCGACAGATCGGTGACACCGGCGATCGCGTCGCGCGCGATCGGCCCGCGGTGGCGCGCCGCGGCGAACACGGTCGCCGCCGCCGCCTCCGGCACCCGCAGCGCCGGGGGCACGATCTGGTGCACCAGGGCCTGTGGGTAGCGGGCGGCGTCGCCGATCCGCGTGGGCTTGCTGCTCGTGGTCGCCTGGGTGCGGTGCGAGCGGGCGGGGATCGAGCTGGTCATGGAATCGTCTCCGGATCGGTCTGTCAGGGGGCCGGGGGCCACACCTGGCGACGCGATGGGACGGGGAGAAGTCCGGAGGCAGTCAGGCGCGGCGGGGTGCGCAACAACAACACGCACGCCGCGGGGCAGTCAGGACTGCCGGACTGGTACCGAACACGAGGTGAATGTAGCACGGGGCCTAGGGTTGGGATCATGACGACGCCATCAGATGCCCGCAGGGTCGCAGTGGTCACCGGCGCGAGTGCCGGGATCGGCGAAGCAACCGCCAGAACCCTTGCTGCACAAGGGTTTCACGTGGTCTGCGTGGCCCGCCGCGAGGGCCCGATCACCGCACTTGCCGCAGAACTGGACGGTACCGCGATTGTGGCGGACGTCACTGATCCGGAGGCGGTGGCGGCGATGGCCGGCCGGCTCGACCGGGTCGACGTGCTGGTCAACAACGCCGGCGGGGCGCGTGGATTGGAGTCGGTGGCCGACGCCGACGTCGAGCACTGGCGGTGGATGTGGGAGGCCAACGTGATGGGCACCCTGCACGTCACCCGGGCGCTGCTACCCAAGCTCATCGCCTCCGGCGACGGACTGATCATCACGGTCACGTCTATTGCCGCGGTCGAGATCTACGACAACGGCGCCGGCTACACCTCGGCCAAGCACGCCCAGGGCGTGCTGCACCGCACGCTGCGCAGTGAGCTGCTCGGGCAGCCGGTACGGCTGACCGAGGTCGCGCCGGGCATGGTGAAGACGGAATTCTCACTCAACCGGTTCGAGGGAGACGACGATCGCGCCGCCAAGGTGTACGAGGGCGTCACACCGCTGGTGGCCGACGACATCGCCGAGGTCATCGGGTTCGTGGCCAGCCGCCCGTCGCACGTCGACCTCGATCTGATCGTGGTGCGACCGCGGGATCAGGTCAGCGGCGCCGCGGGCTCACGCTTCAACCGCCGGTGAGACCCCCGCAGTAGAAGAAGCTAGCCGCCGGGGCGGCCGCTGACCGGCTGCGGCGCATCCGACGGCGTCGCCGGCGCGGTGCTCGGGATGCTGCCCGTCTTCTTCTCCTGCGACAGCGCCGACATCGACGTCCACTCGTCCCACGGGACCACCCAGTCCCAGATGTCGCCGTCGGCGTAGGAGAGATCGATCCGCGTGCCCGTGACCTCGACCGGATCGCCGTACATCGCGGAGTTGAAGTACTGCTGCGAGTTCTCCAGGTTCAGGTTGATGCAGCCGTTGGTGACGTTGGTGTTGCCCTGCGCGCCGATGCTGTTCGGGTTGCAGTGGATGAACTCGCCGTTGTTGGAGATCCGCACCGCGAACCGCTCGTGCACGTTGGCGTAACCGGCCGCCGGATTGGTCATGTAGAAGTCCTCGTACTTCTCGGTGACCACGTGGATACCGCTGCGGGTGACGTTGCGGTCCAGATCGCCCTCGCCGTAGCTGCAGGGGAAGTCCATGATCACCGAGCCTGATTCGTCGAGCACCTGGATGCGGTGGGTCGACGCCTCGGCCTTGACCACCTGGCGCCGGCCGATCGTGAAGTCGAGCGTCGAGTCGCTCGCGCCATAGGCGTCCTGCCCGAACGGCACGCCGTACAGCTTGGCGTCCACGTGCACGGCGGTGCCCGACGGGTAGTACTCCTTGGTCCGCCAGTGCATGCGGGAGCCGCCGACCTCGTCGGGCAGCCACGCCCAGCTGCCCTCGACCTCAGGCGTCGTGGTGACCTTCACGGCCTTCTCGACCGCGGCGCGGTCCTCGTCGGCGATGGCGGCGTCGAACTGCAGGATGATCGGCGCGGCCACCCCGACGGTCTGCCCGTCCGAGAGCTGGAACTGCCCGTTGACCTGCGTGCTCGGGTTCACCGTGGTGAACGATGCCTTCACCGGGACCGACTTGCCGTCCTGCCCGACCACGGTGCCCGCCCACCGGTAGGAGACGCCGTAGCCCAGTGGTTCGGACGCGGTGAACTCGGTGCGATCGCGATTCAGCGCACCTGCGACGACCTTGCCGTCGGTGTTGGTCAGGCTGATCTTCTGGAACCAGCCGTTCTCGACCCGGGCCGCGACGCGCGCGGTGGGAGCGACATCCTCGGCAGCGTTCTTCGGTTCGTAGCTCAGGACCGGCGCTGCAGGCGCGTCGTCGGCGGACTGCCCCGACGTGGCGGTTCCGTTCTCGGACCGGCAGGCCGCAAGGACACCCGGCGCGACGACGCCGACCGCCAGTGCGGCAAGCGCTCGCCGCCTGTTGATCGGTTTGGCAGGGCTCACGTGTTGCCAGCGTACCTAGAGAGCGCACCCGAGCAGAATCGGTTCGGGTGTGAGATCGATCCCGAACTGTGCCGCGACACCGTCTCGAATCGTCCTGGCCAGCGCGATCACGTCGGCGCTCGCTGCGGTGCCACGGTTGGTGAGCGCGAGGGCGTGCTTGGTCGACAGCCGTGCAGGCGCGTCCGCGCCGGGGTAGCCCTTGCCGAAGCCGGCCCGCTCGACGAGCCAGCCTGCGGCCATCTTCACCCCGCCGGGAGCCGGATAGCGCGGGACGAATCCGCCGACCTGATCGGCGATCCGGCGGTAGTGCTCCTCGCTGACGACCGGGTTGGTGAAGAACGAGCCGACGCTCCAGGTGTCGTGGTCGGCCTCATCGAGCACCATCCCCTTGCCGGCCCGCAGCGCGAGCACCGTCTCGCGCACCCGGGCGGGGTCGGCGCGCTCCCCCGCGCTCACGCCCAGCGCCGCGGCCAGCTCGCCGTACCGCAGTGGCGCGCTGCGTCCCTCGGCGTCGAGACGGAACTCCACCTCGAGCACCACCCCGACCGATGACCCTTTGAGAATGCTTGTGCGGTAACCGAATTGCAGATAGTCAGGCGACACCCAGCCGTCCTCGCCGGTCTCCCACTGCAGCAGACGGACCCTGCTGATCGTGTCGGCGACCTCGGCGCCGTACGCGCCGACGTTCTGCACGGGCGTCGCTCCCGTCGATCCCGGGATGCCGGACAGACACTCCAGCCCACCAAGACCGTGCGCCAACGACGTCGCGACCACCTCGTCCCACACGGCGCCGGCCTCGGCGCGCAGCAGCGGCCCGTCGACGGTGACACCGCGGGTGGCGATGCGCACCACGGTCGGCGGGCGCAGGTCGTCGGCGAGCACGACGTTGGAGCCGCCGGCCAGGATCAACGCCTCCGGCCCGACGGCGCGCAGCACCTCGACCAGCTCCTCGGTCGTGGCGCAGGTGAACAGGCGGGGTGCGACAGGCCCGACGCGCAGCGTGGTCAGCGGCGCCAGCGGCACGTTTTCGGCGACCGCCACGCCCGCGATAGACGAAGTGACCACGGGCGGTAACGGTAGCGTGGTTTGCCATGCCGCGTTCATTCGACATGGCCGCCGAGTACGGGGGCACCGTCGAACAGGTGCACCGCGCATTCAGCGACGAGCAGTACTGGCTGGTCCGCCTCGACGGATCGGGTGCCGACCACGCCACTCTCGACGACATGACGATCGGTGCCGACGGCGCGCTGCGGATCAAGACCACGCAGACGCTGCGCGCCGACCGGCTGCCCGCCGTCGTCACGCAGTTCCACCGGGGCGACCTCAGCTTCGTCCGGGAAGAACGGTGGGCTCCCGTCGTCGACGGCCGCACCTCTGCCACGGTGACCGGGGCGATCCCGGGCGCGCCGGCCGGGCTGCGGGGCACCGCGGAGTTGGCGCCCGCCGGGCCCGGTTCGCGGTTGGCGTTGACCGCGACCGTCGAGGTCCGAGTGCCGCTGGTCGGCGGCAAGATCGAGAACTTCATCGGCCATCAGCTGGTCGACCTGCTGATCGCCGAACAGCGGTTCACCACGGTGTGGATCGCCGAGAACAGCTGAGCCCGACCCGTGACCGGCTCCCGTCCGCTCGGCGCGGTGACCCGGGGTACGACGGGGCACAACCGGTTGCGACGCAGCGATCGGTGGCTGGTGCACTCGGCCCGGGTGCGTACCGCCCTGCAGAGCGCCGCCGATCCGCTCGTCGTCGACCTCGGCTACGGCGCGCTGCCGGTGACGACGCTCGAGCTCGCGGTGCGGCTGCGTCAGGTGCGCTCGGATGTGCGCGTGCTGGGTCTGGAGATCGATCCGCACCGGGTGGACGTGGCCCGCGCCGCCGCCGGACCCGGGGTCGAGTTCGCGCTCGGCGGCTTCGAACTCGCCGGGCACCGGCCGGTGCTGGTGCGCGCGTTCAACGTGCTGCGGCAGTATCCGCTCGACGCAGTCGACGAGGCGTGGGCGGCGATGCGGGACGGGCTGGCACCGGGTGGGCTGATCGTCGACGGCACCTGCGATGAGCTGGGGCGGCGCTGCTGCTGGGTCCTGCTCGACGCGACCGCGGCGGTCAGCCTGACGCTGGCCTGCGATCCGTTCGCGATCGAGCGGCCGTCCGATCTCGCCGAGCGGCTGCCCAAGGTCCTGATCCATCACAACATGCCCGGCCAGCCCATCCACACACTGCTCACCGCGGCCGACCGGGCGTGGGCCAGCAGCGCCGCCCACGGGGTGTTCGGGCCAAGGGCACGGTGGCGGGCGATGGTGGGAATGCTTGCCGCGCAAGGGATTCCGGTGGCCGTCCCGCGCCGTCCACTGCGCGACGGCGTGCTGACGGTGCCGTGGTCGGCGGTCGCGCCCGTCTGAGAAAGTGCCCGTTTCCGGTGGACAGGTTCTCGCGCGCGTGCTGACAATGACTCGCAGGAGTCGGTCACCCACTCCCCGGACGAGGTGCGTCGTACCCGGTCAGCGACAAGACGACGCGTGAGGAGCACTCATGTCCGACTCATCCGATTTCCCGGGCCCCGATCCGACTCTGCCCAACGCCGAAGGCGCCTGGGCGCAGCAGGCCGAGGCCCGGCTGGGGGACCGGCGGTTGCGCGAGGAGATCGACCGCGGCCTCAGCTACGGCCTCGAGGCCGCGCCGACGATCAACGACCGGACCATCTCCACGTTCGTGCGCGGCGAGAAACCTCACTTCGCGGGCGAGCGCGGCACCTTCCTCAAGTGCCCGTTCATCGAGGACGTCAACGAGGTCGACGACGCCGAGGTCGCTGTGTTCGGCGTCCCCCTCGACGCGGGCGCGACGTACCGTCCCGGCACCCGGTTCGGCCCCCAGGGCATCCGTCGCTCGACCAACCTGTTCGGCACCTACAACTACGAGACCGGTGTCGACCTGCGTGAGCAGCTCAACATCGTCGACATCGGGGACGTCTTCACGATCCCCGGCAACCTGGAGAAGTCGTTCGACCAGATCAGCCAGGCGATGGCCCACGTCGCGAGCAAGGGCGTGATGCCGATCGTGCTCGGCGGAGACCACTCCATCGGCTTCCCGACGATTCGCGGTCTGGCGCCCTACATGGAGGGCAACATCGGGATCATCCACTTCGACCGCCACGTCGACACCCAGGAAACCGATCTCGACGAGCGGATGCACACCACCCCGTGGTTCCACGCCACCAACATCAAGAACGCGCCCGCGACCAACCTGGTGCAGGTCGGCATCGGTGGCTGGCAGGCACCGCGGGAAGGCGTCAAGGTGGGTCGCGACCGCAAGTCCACCGTGATCACCGTCGGCGACGTGGAACGCGTCGGCATTGACAAGATCGCCGAGATCGCCCTCGAGGTCGCGTGGAAGGGCGCCAAGGCGGTGTACCTGTCGTTCGACATCGACGTGATCGACGCCGGCTTCGTGCCCGGCACGGGGTGGCCGGAGCCCGGCGGCCTGCTGCCCCGCGAGGCACTCAACCTGGTCAAGAAGATCTCCGAGCCGGGGCTCGCCGGCATCGAGGTCGTCGAGTGCTCACCGCCCTACGACTGGGCCGAACAGACCGCGCTGCTGAGCTCTCGAGTGATCCTCGACAGCCTGGCCGCCCAGATCAACTCCGGGAAACTCGGCCGCAAGGCCGCCAAGGCGAACCGTCCGGCGTGGGGCCCGTAGCGGCGCGACCGCTCAGGGTGCACTCACATCGGTAGGGCAGAATCCCTGGGATGACCGATCCCTGGGCCCGTCCGCAGCCGCAGTGGCAGCCCGGCCCGCCGTCCGCACCCCCGCAGAAAGGTTCGGCGTTGCCGGCGAAGCTCAAGAACTTCTTCAGTGATCCGCTGTCCATCGTTCTGGTCGCGGTGATCGTCGTCGCGCTGGTGCTGGCCGGGCTGCTCGGCGGCGAGCTGTACGCCCGGCACCGCGCCGACACCGTGGTCGCGTCCACCGTGGAGTGTGTGGTGCAGGACGAGGCGACCGCATCGTTCGGGGTGCTGCCGCCGTTCCTGATGCAGCACATGTCCGGGCACTACACGAACATCCACATCGAGACCGCGGGCAACCAGGTGCGCGACGCCAAGGGCATGAAGCTAAATCTGGACATCAACGACGTGCGCCTGCAGGACAGCGCGAACTCGAGCGGGACCATCGGCTCGCTGGTGGCCACCATCGACTGGTCGTCGGACGGCATCAAGCAGACGATCCAGGGCGCCATCCCGCTGATCGGCAGCTTCGTCTCCGGGGTCAGCACCAACGCCAGCGAGGGCACGATCGAGCTCGAAGGCGCGCTGGGCAGCATCACCGCCAAGCCGCAGGTCGTCGACGGCAACATCACGCTGGCCGTGCAGCAGGTGACGGGGTTGGGCTTCACGCTGCCCCGCGAATCGGTGCAGCCGGCACTGGACGCGTTCACGTCGACGCTGACCCAGAACTACCCGCTGAACATCAAGGCCGACTCGGTGTCGGTCACCGACAGCGGTGTGCAGAGCCGTCTTTCGACGCAGAACGCGACGATGCCCAAGCAGACCGACGACCCCTGCTTCGGGAACTTCTGACGTTTTCAGCCCAGGCCGTCGAGAACGGCTCGCGTCCCGGACAATCCGAGCCGCGTCGCGCCCGCGTTCAGCATCGCCGCAGCATCGGTGGCCGACCGGATACCGCCGCTCGCTTTGACGCCGAGCCGGCCGCCGACGGCTGCCGCCATCACCTCGACGGCCCGCACCGAGGCACCGCCCGAGGGGTGAAAACCGGTGGAGGTCTTGACGAAATCGGCCCCGGCGTCCTCTGCCACCCGGCACACATCGGTCAGCAGCGGCCACCCGCCGTACTCCACGAGCGCCGACGATTCGACGATCACCTTCAGCACCGCTCCCGGTGTCGCGGCGCGGACCGCGGCGACATCGGCCCGCACCACGTCGAGCTCGCCGCCGATCGCTGCGCCCACGTCGATGACCATGTCGATCTCGGCTGCCCCGGTCTCGACCGCGACCGCGGCCTCGTGCGCCTTGATCACCGAAAGATGTTTGCCGGACGGGAATCCGACGACAGCCGCCACCGCCCGGCCGGCGGCCAGCGCGACGGCCGTCGGCACGAACGGCGGCGACACGCACACCGCGTAGACGCCGAGTTCGGCCGCTTCGGCGAGCAGGGCGACGATGTCCGCCTCTGTCGCTTCGGGTTTCAGCAACGTGTGATCGACGACGGCCGCGACGTCCGCGCGCGTGTAGCCCATCAGAACGGTTCTTCGGTGCCGCCGGGGTTACACCGGGCGGCCATCATCTCGTCGGGGCTGACCTCCGGGCGCCACGGCTCGAGGTTCCAGCTCACCTTGCCCGGCTCGGCGATCTCGGCGAACCGCCAGTGGCAGACGAACTGCTCCTTCATGCCCGCGATCTCGGCGTCAGGCGACAGGGCGAGTACCTCGCCCCACGCCTCGTCGGCCTGCGCCGCGGTGCCGGGCCGCCCTGAGGTGTCGCGCCCGGCCGGCGTGGGATACACCCGCAGACTCGACAGGTCACCCCACTTGGCCCACGTGACGTGATCGATGTAGGGCGGTGGCTGCAGCACGGGCGTCGCGGCGGCGTCAGGGGCGACCGCCAGGGCCGAGGCGGCGAGGCAAGCGGCGGCGAGGAGGATCCGTCGCACTAGCGCGACTTCCCCTGCACCTCGAGGATCTTGGGTCGTACGTCGACCAGATAGACGCCGGCGGCGACTGCGGCGATCGCGACACCGGTGATGCCGAGCACCAGCGCGAGCAGACCCGCGACGCCGAGGATCACGAGCCAGACCGGCTTGGTCAGCTTGTCGGCCGCGGGGTAGGCGTCGGTCCGCTGGATCGCCGCGTGCACGAACGCATACGCCGTCGTCGCCAGTACGACGATCTGCAACGCGAAGAGGACGTAACCCGTAAGGCCTTGGAGCTCCACGCTCGACAGCCTAGGCGGGTTACGTCCCCTTTTCGACTTCCCGGGTCGGAAGTCGGGCGTACTTCTGGGCTTACTTCTGGGTGACCTTCTTGGCCGGAGCCTTCTTGGCCGGAGCCTTCTTGGCGGGGGCCTTGGCCGGCGCCTTCTTGGCGGGAGCCTTGGCGGGGGTCTTGGCCGGAGCCTTCTTGGCGGCGACCTTCACCGGCTCGGCGGCGGATTCCGCACGCTTGGGCAGCTCGACGCCGACCAGCTTGGCGGCACGCTCACCGACCGCGCGGGTCTGCGAGGCCACGCTGCCCAGCGCTTCCTGGGTCAGCTCCACGGCCTGGTCGGTGTAGCCCTCGACGCGGCTGGCAGCGGTCTCCAGAGCCGGCTGGCTGCGCAGACGCTCCAGGGCGGCCTCGCCGCGCTCGATCAGCTTGTTGTAGGCCGACTGCGCGTTCTCGGCGTAGCTTTCGGCGAACTTGCGCAGCTCGTCGGAGTTCAGCTTCTCGCGGATGTCGCCCAGCTGCGCCGGCAGGTCTTCCTGCAGCTTGGTGATGCGGGCGCGGCTCTCCTCGACGCGGGTCTCGGCGTCGGTGCGGGCGTCGCCGGCGCGCTCGCGCAGCGTCGCGACGATCTCGTTGACGCGCTCGAGCGCGAGGTCGGCGGCGCCGACGGCGGCGAGCAACGGGGCCTTCAGGTCTTCGACGTCGAGCTGGTTCTTCTCAGCCATGATGGTTCCTTTCAGTGTGTGACAGAGGTCTGGGGTGGTTCGTGAGGTGATTCAGTGATCTGCAGGCGGCTCTGCTCGTCTTCGGATCGCGCGTCGTCCGCCTGGGCGGCCGCCTCGAGCAGCGCCGCCTCGTTCTGCTGACAGAACGAGGTGTAGATGTCGAGCAGCACGTGCTTCTGCCGCTCGTTGATCGCCGTGTCGGTGATGATGGCGTCGCGCACCTGGTTCGTCTCACTGGGCTCGAGAATTCCGGCCCGGATGTAGAGCACCTCCGCCGACACCCTCAGCGCTTTGGCGATCTGGTTCAGAACGTCCGCCGAGGGTTTGCGCAATCCCCGCTCGATCTGGCTGAGGTAGGGATTGCTGACACCGGCCTTCTCGGCGAGCTGGCGCACCGAGACGTGCGCGGCTTCCCGCTGAGATCGGATGAAGCTGCCGATGTCCGAAGCGGCGTTGGTGACGACCGCGGCGAGGTTCTCGTCCTGTGCCATGGCTCGCCTCCTTCGCTGCCGTGGGTTTCTTCACTTACCGACAAAACCACGGTACGACGGAGTGCTAACTTTTGCAAGCACTCAGTTAGCGCAGGTCAGAACAGTAGCTGTGCGATCGTGTAGATGACGAGACCGGCCAGCGACCCCACAACAGTGCCGTTGATCCGAATGAACTGCAGGTCACGACCGACGTGCAATTCGATGCGCCGGCTGGCCTCGTCGGCGTCCCAGCGCTCGATCGTGTCCGTGATGATCGTGGTGATCTCCGCCCCGTACTGGCTCACCAGGTGCTGGGCTCCGCGCACGATCCAGTTGTCCGCCTTGACCTGCAGATCGGAGTCGTCGCGCAGGGCCTCGCCGATGCGCACGACCGAGTCGGCGATACGGGCGCGCAGCGTGGACGACGGGTCTTCGACCGATTCCAGGATGATCCGCTTGGCCGTGCTCCACGCGGTCTCAGCCGCTCGGGCCACCTCGTCGCGGGCCATGATCTGCTCCTTGACGTTCTCGGCCTTCTGAATGGTCGCCTCGTCCTTCTGCAGATCGTCGGCGAACTCGAACAGGAAACGGGTGGCCGACTTGCGCAGCTCGTGGTCGGGGTTGCGGCGCACCTTGTCGGTGAAGTCCATCAACTCGCGGTGGATGCGGTCCCCGACCAGGGTGTCCACCCATCGTGGCGACCACGTCGGTGAATCGCGTTGGATGACGCGCTCGATCACCTCACCGGCCCCCAGCGACCACTGGAACGCGCGGTCGGCGAGCAGCTGCAGCAGCGCCTCCTGCCGCCCCTCCTCCAGGAGCGAGGACAGGACTCGGCCGATCGGCGGCCCCCACTGCGGCTCGGCGATGCGCTTGACGATCATCCGGTCCAACACCTGCTGCACATCCTCGTCGCGCAGCATCTCCACCAGCACCCGGAGCGCCGTCGACGCTTCGGCGGCGACCCGCTCGGCATTCACCGGCTCCGCCAGCCACTTGCCGGTCCGGCTGGCCACATCCGCGTCGCGCAGCTTGGTCTCGACGTTCTCCGGCGACAGGAAGTTCTCCCGGACGAACGTGGACAGACCCTCACCGAGCTGGTCTTTCTTGCGTTTGATGATCGCCGTGTGCGGGATGGGCAGCCCCAGGGGATGCTTGAACAGCGCCGTGACAGCGAACCAGTCCGCCAGCGCGCCCACCATGCCGGCTTCCGCGGCGGCGCGCACGTAGCCCACCCACGGCGCGGCGCCGTGGGACTGCGCCCACGTGCACAGCAGGAAGATCACCGACGCGCCGATCAGGAAACTGAGCGCGACAGCCTTCATGCGCCGCAGCGCGCGCCGACGTTCTTCGTCGGCCGGCGAATCCACGCCGGCGAGTTTTTCGGCGAAGCTCGCACGGGGGCGCTGCCCGGCGTCGGGGACGTTCACTCGATGAGCCACGCCTCCATCTTCCCTGCGCGGACAACCGCGAACCCTCGACCACCGTATTATCGACGAGGACAAAGGAACGGATCACCGCGAACGTGGCACAACAATCCCCGCCGGTGGCGGTCAAGACCGATGGGCGCAAACGGCGCTGGCATCGGCACAAGGTCGAGCGCCGCAATGAGCTCGTCGACGGCACCCTCGAGGCCATCCGACGCCTCGGCAGCAACGTCAGCATGGACGAGATCGCCGCGGACATCGGGGTGTCCAAGACGGTGCTTTACCGCTACTTCGTCGACAAGAACGACCTGACCACCGCGGTGATGATGCGCTTCGCGCAGACCACGCTGATCCCGAACATGGCAGCGGCACTGTCGTCCAACCTGGACGGGTACGCGCTGACGCGCGAGGTCATCCGGGTCTACGTCGCGACGGTCGCGGCCGAGCCGGAGCCGTACCGGTTCGTCATGGCCAACAACTCGGCGAGCAAGAGCAAGGCCGTGGCGAACTCGGAGGCGATCATCGCCCGCATGCTGGCGGTGATGCTGCGCCGGCGGATGGTGTCGGTCGGGATGGACACCGGCGGCGTCGAGCCGTGGGCGTACCACATCGTCGGCGGGGTGCAGCTGGCCACGCACTCGTGGATGTCGCATCCGCGGATGAGCGCCGATGAGCTGATCGACTACCTGACGATGCTGTCGTGGAGCGCGCTGTGCGGGATCGTCGAGGTCGGAGGGTCGCTGGAAAGATTCCGCTCCGAGGATCATCCTTCTCCGGAACTGCCGCGCCAGCTGCTTGACTAGAGCGGTGAGCGAGCCCCTGGATCTGCCGTCGCTGTGGTCGCACGAGCCGCACTCCCTGTTGCGTTTCAGGCCCGGCGATCAGGTCGCCGACATCGACCCCGACGCCACCCCCGGCTTCCACGGCGCCAAGTCCGATGCGCCGACGCTGCAGGCCGAACGCAACATCCGATTCGGTGAGCTGCAGGAGATGCTGTACGCCCGCAGCCGGATCGACGACACCCGGTCGGTGCTGTTGGTGCTGCAGGGCATGGACACCGCGGGCAAGGGCGGCATCGTCAAACACGTTGTGGGCGGCTGCAATCCGCAAGGCGTCGAGTACCACAACTTCGGCAAGCCGACGCCGGAGGAGCTGTCCCACCATTTCCTGTGGCGCATTCGCAAGGCGCTGCCGACGGCAGGCCACATCGGTGTCTTCGACCGGTCCCACTACGAGGACGTGCTGATCGTGCGCGTGCACAATCTGGTGCCGGCTGAGGTGTGGGAGCCCCGCTACGACGAGATCAACGCGTTCGAGCGCGAGGTGGTCGACAGGGGCACCACGCTGGTGAAGGTCGCGATGTTCGTCTCGCTCGACGAGCAGAAGAAGCGGCTGGCCAAACGCCTCGAGCGGCCGGACAAGTACTGGAAGTACAACCCCGCGGACATCGACGAGCGGCTGAAATGGCCGGCGTATCAAGAGGCTTATCAAGCGATGCTGGAGCGCACGTCGACCGAGTACGCGCCCTGGCACGTCGTTCCGTGCAACAAGAAGTGGTACAGCCGACTGGCCGTCACCGAGCTGATGATCGAGGCGCTCAAGGGCCTGAACATGTCGTGGCCGCCGCCGGACTTCGATGTCGAGGCGGAGAAGAAGCGGTTGGCGAAGGCTTGAGCTTGCGCGCGCCGCGTGTGCAGGCTGCGCCGAGTGTGCAGGTTGCGCTCGCCTCACCTGGGCTTTGTGTATAACTTCTGCACGCTGGCGTGATTCGTCGGAGCCGCTGTTGATGATTCGGCCATGCACGGCACCCTTCTCGTCGCCTCCGAAGCTCTCGCGGCCCGTCAGGTCACCCGTCGTGAACTGGTGCGCGACTACACCAAGGTCTTCCAGAACGTCTACGCACGCCGCGGAGTCACGCTGACGGCGCAGGACATGGCGATGGCGGCGTGGCTGTGGTCAGGACGGACGGCGACAGTGGCCGGCGTGAGCGCGGCAGCTCTTCTGGGGAGCCGGTTCACCACCAAAGGGGCTGAGGCTGAATTGATCCGGCCACACCGCCGGGCGCCTGCGGGTATCGCGGTGTTCAGCGACGCTGTCGACGCTTGCGACATCGTGCGGAGGGGACAGGTCACACTGACCAAGCCCGCGCGCACGGCGTTCGACATCGGTCGGCATCACCCGATCGTCGCCGCGGTCATGCACATCGATGCCCTTCTGCACGCCACCGGTTCCCGGATCGAGGACGTGGAGGACATGGCCCGGCGCCACCCCGGCGCCCGACACCTGCGCCGGCTACTGAAGGTGCTCGACCTCGCCGACGCCGGAGCCGAGTCGCCGCCGGAGAGTCTCACTCGGCTCTTCCTGCTCGCGGCGGGCATGCCGCGACCCGTAACGCAGATCCCGGTGTGCGTCGGGAACGGACGGGTGCGCTACCGCCTCGACCTCGGTTGGCTCGATCCCATGGTGGCCGTGGAATACGACGGCGAGCACCACTGGACCGACCACGCCCAGCGTGCGCGCGACATCGAGCGGTGGGAATTCATCGCCGAGCAGGGGTGGACGGTCATCCGGGTGAGCTGGGCGCAACTCCGCGACCACCCCGATGCGATGGTCGCGCGAGTGGCTCGAGCGTTGGGCGTACAGCCCAGTGTGCAGGTTTCGCACGCGTCACTAGAGAGATGCTTACAAGACCTGCACACTCGGCGCGTGGCTCAGTAGGTGTAGAAGCCCTGGCCGGTCTTCTTGCCCAGCTGGCCGGCCTCCACCATCCGCTGCAGCAGTGGCGGCGGAGCGTAGTGCGCGTCCTTGTACTCGTCGTACATCGAGTCCGCGATCAGCTTCATGGTGTCCAGACCGATCAGATCCGAGAGCCGCAGCGGGCCCATCGGGTGCGAGAGCCCCGCGACGACCGCCGTGTCGATGTCCTCGACACTGGCTACCCCGGCCTCGGCCATCCGGATCGCCGACAGCAGGTACGGCACCAGCAGCGCGTTGACGATGAAGCCGGAGCGGTCGCCACAGCGAACCACCTTCTTGCCCAACGTCTCTCCGGCGAAGCGTTCCACCCGCGCCACCGCCTCGTCGGACGTCACCAGCGTGTTGATCACCTCGACCAGCGGCAGCACGGGCACCGGGTTGAAGAAGTGCAGACCGAGCACGCGGCTCGGATTCTTGGTCGCCGCAGCGATTTTCATGATCGGGATGCTCGACGTGTTCGACGCGAGGACGGCGTCGGGGTCGGTGACGATTTCGTCGAGCTGAGCGAACACCTTGGCCTTGACGGCCTCGTTCTCGACGATCGCCTCGATCACCAGCTGGCGGTCGGCCAGGTCGGCGAGGTCGCTGGTGTACGTCAGCCGGGCCTGCGTGATCTCGAAGTCGTCGGCGGCCAGCTTGCCCTTGGCCTTGGCCCGTTCCAGCGACGCGGTGATGCGCGCCCGGCCGGCTTCCACCAGCTCTGCGGACGGTTCGTAGACGACGACGTGGGCGCCGGCTTTCGCACACACCTCGGCGATGCCGCCGCCCATTTGCCCGGCGCCCACGACGCCTACACGTTCAATGCTCACTAGCTCTCCTCGAAAAGCGTCAGGCCCCGCCCAAGATTCGGACGGGGCCTGACGTTATCAACAGCAACCCTTAGTGGAACTGGCCCTCTTCGGTCGAGCCCGCGAGCGCGGTGGTCGACGAGGTCGGGTCCACGGTGGTGGCGATCCGGTCGAAGTAGCCGGCGCCGACCTCGCGCTGGTGCTTCGTCGCGGTGTAGCCGCGCTCCTCGGCAGCGAACTCGCGCTCCTGCAGCTCGACGTAGGCGCTCATCTGGTTGCGGGCGTAGCCGTAGGCCAGATCGAACATCGAGTAGTTGAGGGCGTGGAAGCCGGCGAGAGTGATGAACTGGAACTTGAAGCCCATCGCGCCGAGTTCCTTCTGGAACTTCGCGATCGTCGAGTCGTCCAGGTGCTGCTTCCAGTTGAACGACGGCGAGCAGTTGTAGGCCAGCATCTGGTCCGGGAACTCGCTCTTGACGCCCTCGGCGAACTTCTTGGCCAGCTCCAGATCCGGGGTGCCGGTCTCCATCCAGATGAGGTCGGAGTACGGCGCGTAGGCCTTGGCGCGGGCGATGCAGGGCTCGAGGCCGTTCTTGACGCGGTAGAAGCCCTCGGCCGTGCGGTCACCGGTGATGAACGGCTGGTCGCGCTCGTCGACGTCGGAGGTGATGAGCGTGGCGGCCTCGGCATCGGTGCGGGCGATGACGACGGTCGGCACGTCGGCGACGTCGGCCGCGAGGCGGGCCGAGGTCAGGGTGCGGATGTGCTGCTGGGTCGGGATCAGCACCTTGCCACCGAGGTGGCCGCACTTCTTCTCCGAGGCCAGCTGGTCCTCCCAGTGCGAGCCGGCGACACCGGCGGCGATCATCGCCTTCTGCAGCTCGTAGACGTTGAGCGCGCCACCGAAGCCGGCTTCGCCGTCGGCGACGATCGGGGCGAGCCAGTTCTCGACCGAGGTGTCGCCCTCGACCTTGGCGATCTCGTCGGCGCGCAGCAGGGCGTTGTTGATGCGACGGATGACCTGCGGCACCGAGTTGGCCGGGTACAGGCTCTGGTCGGGATAGGTGTGGCCGGACAGGTTGGCGTCACCGGCGACCTGCCATCCCGACAGGTAGATGGCCTTGAGGCCGGCGCGCACCTGCTGCACGGCCATGTTGCCGGTCAGCGCGCCGAGGGAGTTGACGAAGTCCATGTCGTGCAGCTGCTCCCACAGCACCTCGGCGCCGCGGCGGGCCAGCGTCGCCTCTTCGACGACGGTGCCCTGGAGGGCGACGACGTCCTTGGGGGTGTAGGTGCGGGTGATGCCCTTCCAGCGGGGGTTGTGGTCCCAATCGTGCTGGATCTGTTCGGGGGACTTCGGCGTGCCCACGGTCGACTTGGTCATGAGAAGACCTGCTCCTTCAAACTGTTGTTAACGTTCCAGCGTCTTCACCGGACTGCTCAGTCGAGGATGCACCACCGCATAACCGCAGGTCCACCCGTTTCGCTTGTAAAGTTTCGCCAACGCATGGGTCAGAGTTGCGAAGATTGCGAAGACAGTGCGGCGCTGAACCGGTTCAGAAGTTACCGGCCGGTAAACGATCATCGCAGGTCAGTACGCCCGTACTGTTTGGTGGAGCGATTCAGAGCGGGAAGATCGCGGCGACCGCTTTGACCTCATCGCCGACCGCATATGTGAGCGTTGTAACACTCCGGTCGGCGAGCTCGGCGCCGAACTTCTCCGTCGATCCGGCCGGATAGGTGTGCTGCAGGATCTCGAGTTTGTCGCCGAGGGCCACCGGGAGATCGTGTTCGATCGTCACCCGCAGCGGCACCCGCAGCAGCTCGGGGTAGGAGTGCAGATAGTCCTCGACGACCGACCAGTACACGGAGTTGTTCATGTGGTCGAAGATGTCGATGTCGCTGACCCGCACCGGGTAGTCGCGAATGTGGTCGGCGTCGTGGCGGGACCCGGCGGTCAGGTAGGCCTTCCAGCGCAACCGGCCCTCACTGGTGGTGCGGCGCAGCCCCTCGATGAAGTCGTCGGCGATCCGGGCCGGCCCCTGGGTCTCGCGGTTGATGTTGATCCAGAACGCCTCGGATTCGACCAGCCCGCCCTTGCGCCCCTCGATGCGCACCCGCATCTCGCACCATCGGTTCGAGGTGCCCGAGCACCAGCGACGCAGCCGCAGGATGTCCTTGAAGACGATGGGCTCGATCATGTCGATCATCGTGCGGCGCACGATCCACAGCGGATGGGTCTCTTCGTAACCCATCTCCCGTAGCTGATCAGTGCCGATGTCCTGGATGTGCCTGGTCGCCGCGTCGAACTTCAGCCGGCCTTCACGATCCACATCGGCCACCCGCAGCGGCCACTGGACGTCGAAAACGTCCGGGTGCCCGTCGGGCACCGGCATCAGCGTCTTGGCCAAGCTCACGGAACCTGATGATGCCACACGCGTCCCTCATGCAAATTCTGCGAATATCGGCTTAACAGGCCGCTACGCTGGTTCGACGTGGCCAAGACTTATGTCGGAGCACGGGTGCGCCAGCTCCGCAGCGAGCGTGGATTCAGCCAGGCGGCCCTGGCCCAGATGCTCGACATCTCCCCCAGCTACCTGAACCAGATCGAGCACGACGTGCGGCCGCTGACGGTGGCGGTCCTGCTGCGCATCACCGAGGTGTTCGGCGTCGACGCCACGTTCTTCGCCTCCCAGGACGACACCCGCCTGATCGCCGAGCTGCGTGAAGTGCTGATGGACCGCGACCTCGACGTCGACGTGGGCGCCACCGAGGTCGCCGAGATGGTGGGGGCGCACCCCGATCTCGCCCGGGCGATGGTGAACCTACACCGTCGCTACCAACTGACCACGACCCAGCTGGCCGCTGCCACCGAGGGCCGGTTCAACGTGGGCAGCGTCAACCCGGGTGCCAGCGGGACCGGATCGATCTCGATGCCGCACGAAGAGGTGCGCGACTACTTCTACCAGCGGCAGAACTACCTCCACGAGCTCGATACCGCTGCTGAGGAGCTGACGGCCGGGATGCGCGTACAGCGCGGTGAACTCGCCGGCGACCTGTCCGATCGGCTGCGCTTCGTGCACGGCGTGCGCATCATCCGTCGACAGGACCTCGGTGAGGGTGTCCTGCACCGCTTCGACCCCGCCAGCAAGACGCTGGAGATCACCGCACACCTCTCGATGGGGCAGCGGGTGTTCCGGATGGCTGCTGAACTCGCCTACCTCGAGTACGGCGACCTGATCGACAAGCTGACCGACGACGGCCACTTCACCAGCGACGAGTCCCGCCGCCTGGCCCGCCTCGGGCTGGCCAACTACTTCGCCGCCGCGACGGTGCTGCCCTACGCCCAGTTCCACGACATCGCGGAGAAGTTCCGGTACGACGTCGAGCGGCTGTCCGCCTACTACTCGACGAGCTACGAGACGATCTGTCACCGGTTGTCCACGCTGCAGCGACCGTCGATGCGCGGCGTGCCGTTCTCGTTCGTCCGCGTCGACCGCGCGGGAAACATGTCGAAACGCCAGTCCGCCACCGGTTTTCACTTCTCGTCCAGCGGCGGCACCTGCCCGCTGTGGAACGTCTACGAGACGTTCGCCTACCCCGGCAAGATCAGCGTGCAGATCGCCGAGATGCCCGACGGCCGGGCCTACATGTGGGTGGCGCGCACGGTGGAGCGCCGGGCCTCGCGCTATGGTCAGCCGGGTAAGACGTTCGCGATCGGTCTGGGCTGCGAACTACGGCATGCGCACCGGCTCGTCTACTCGGAAGGCCTCGACCTCAGTGGTGACCCCAAGGTTGCAGCGACGCCCATCGGCGCCGGATGCCGCGTGTGCGAGCGCGACAACTGCCCGCAGCGGGCGTTCCCCGCGCTGGGCCGCGCACTCGACATCGACGAACACCGCTCGACGGTGTCCCCCTATCTGGTGAGGCAGCAATGAGTCATGGACGCATCGCCCCCGGTGGCTTCAAGGAGCTCGGGCCGCTCAACTGGGTGATCGCCAAGGTCGGCGCGCGCGTCATCCGGGCGCCCCGGTTCACGCTGTTCAACGTCCTGGGACAGCACCGCATCCTGTTCCTGCTGTGGCTGCCGTACAGCGCGGCGCTGCTCGGCGCGCTGAGCAAGCTGCCGGGGCGGGACGCCGAACTGGTCATCCTGCGCGTCGGTCATCTCCGGGACTGCGAGTACGAGCTCCAGCAGCACCGCAGGCTGGCCCGCACGCGCGGGGTCGACCAGCAGACACAGGCCCGGATCTTCGAGGGGCCGGACGCTGCCGGGCTGACCGATCGTCAGCGCACCCTCATCACCGCCACCGACGAGTTCGTGATCACCCGAAGCGTGTCGCCGCAGACCTGGGCGCAGCTGGCGACGCATCTGACCAAACCCCAGTTGATCGAGTTCTGCATGCTGGCCGCGCAGTACGACGGCCTGGCGGCGACGATCACGACGCTGCAGGTGCCGCTGGACTTCCCGAATTGACGGGTGATCCCACGGCGATCATTCCGCTCGACGGCCGGGCGAAGCCACCCACCGCGCTGATCGGCGCGAAAGCGGCGTCGCTGGACACGATGCGCCGGCTCGATCTGCCCGTCCCCCCGGCGTTCTGCCTGCCCGTGCCCGTGTGCACGGCCGGCGCGCCGCTGGCCGAGTCGGTCACGGCCGGGCTGGCCTGGCTTCGGCAGCAGGCCGGACCGGTGCGGGTCAGCGTGCGCAGCAGCCCGACCGTGTCGATGCCCGGGATGCTCGACACCGTCCTCGATGTCGACGCCGAACAGGTCCTGCCTGCCGTCGAGGCGGTGCTCGCGTCGTGGGACGCACCGCGCGCGGTCGCCTATCGGCGTCATCGAGGATTCGATGACACCGCGGGAACGGCGGTCATCGTGCAGGCGATGGTGTCGGGTGTTCGCGATGCGGCGTCCGGCGCGGGCGTCGCGTTCAGTCGCAATCCGATCACCGGCGCCGACGAGCTGTTCGGCGAGTGGCGCCGCGAGGGCCGGGGTGACGCGGTCGTCTCCGGTACCGCCGACAGCGCCCCGCTGCGGGCGCTGGCCGATGAGCTACCCGCCGTCCACATCGCGCTCGCCGCGGCGGCCCGGCGATTGGAACACCACTACGCCGACATGCAGGACATCGAGTTCACCGTCGAATCCGGGCAGCTGTGGTTGCTGCAGACGCGCACCGCCACGCGCTCGCCACGCGCGGCGCTGCGCGTGGCGTTGTCCCTGTACGAGGCCGGTGTCCTCGACGATGTGGAGCTCCTGCATCGCGTCACGCCCGCCGAAATCGATGCGCTGCAGACGAATTCCCGACGGCTGGTGGAGCGCTCCGCACCGCGCCTCGCCGCCGGGTTGCCCGCGGCGCCCGGGGTCGCCACCGGCCGGGCGGTGGCCGACCTGGACCACGCCGTCGCGGCGGCCGAGCGCGAGAGCGTCGTGCTGGTCCGCACGGCGACCAGTCCCGTGGACGTCGCCGGGATGCTGGCGTGCGCGGCGGTGGTCACCGAGGTCGGCGGTCCTGCCAGCCACGCGGCGGTGATCTGCCGCGACATCGGCCGCCCCGCGGTGGTCGGGTGCGGCCCCGGCACGGCCGAGGCACTCGACGGCCTGCTGGTCACGGTGGACGGGTCGACCGGTGAGATCTTTGCCGGCGCGCTCGACGTCGAATCCTGGACCGACGCCGACCTCGATGCCGACCTGCGGGCCTACCAGGCCATCGCGGCCACGGCGAAGCATCGCGCCGCCGAGGCCGAGCGGCCGGCGGACACCGAACTCGAAACCCTGCAACGCCTGCGGATGACGGGCGGGGTGGCGCGCGACGACCTCAGTCCTGCGCTGTGCGACGAGCTGGCCGCGGCCGGGCTGGTGGCCGGGACGACGACGGTCCGCCTCACACCGCAGGGCCGCGCCCGGCTGGGATTGCTGCTCACCGCGGAGCGGGTGGGTGCCGACACCGCGGCGCTGTCCGAGATCTACCGCGGCTTCTGCGCGGCCAACGCGGAGTTCAAGGCGATCGTCACCGATTGGCAGCTGCGCGAGGGGCGCCCCAACGACCACACCGACGCCGCCTACGACGCCGCCGTGCTCGACCGGCTCGATCGGATCCACGACCGGGTCGTGCCCGTCATCGACCGCGCGGCGGCACAGCTCCCCCGCCTGAGCTCCTACCGCGCCAGGCTCGAGCACGCACTGAGCCGCATCCACGCCGGCGATCGGCAGTGGTTCACCCGTCCGCTGATCGACTCCTACCACTCGGTGTGGTTCGCACTGCACGAGGAGCTCCTCGTGGCTGCCGGCCTGACCCGCGCCGGCGAGGCCCGCGCCGGGCACGCCGACTGAGCAAAACGTGACACAGCCGACATATTCGGCGGTTCTGTGGCGAAGGCCATGATCAACGCGCACGCTGGGCGGTGACCCCGACAGCTCTGCAAAGGACCGCCCTCTGCAACGCATCGCCCTGCTGGCCCTCGCGGCCCCCAAGCGGATCATCGCCGCCGCGGTCTTGATCGTCTGCTGTGCCGCGGTGCTCGGCCTGCCCGTGTTCAAGTCGCTGTCGGCTGCCGGCTTTCGCGATCCAGCCGCACAGTCCTCGCGCGCAGCCGACCTGTTGTCGCAGGAGTTCGGGCAGGGTGATCTGCAGCTCGTCTTCACCGTGCACTCGGAGCAGGGCGCGACCAGCCCGGACGCCCGTCGGGTGGGGATGCAGGTCGTCGACGCGCTCGACGGCGCGGCCGACGTCGCGGCGGTGACGTCCGCGTGGACCGCGCCCCCGCCGGCGGTTCGCGGACTGATCAGTACCGACGGGAAGACCGGCCTCGTGGTGGCCGGCATCGACGGCGGAGGCACCGACGCGCAACGGCGGGCCGAGGAGCTCTCGCAGCGTTTGGTCGGCACGCGGGAGGGGGTCACCGTGGCGGCCGGCGGGCCCGCGATGACCTACGTGCAGATCAACCACCAGTCCAAGCACGACCTCCTGCTGGTCGAGGGCATCGTGATCCCGCTGAGCTTCCTGGTGCTGGTCTGGGTGTTCGGTGGTCTGCTCGCCGCAGCGGTGCCGCTGACGGTCGGGATCATGGCGATCGTCGGGTGCCTGGCGCTGCTGCGGGTGATCACGCTGGCGACCGAGGTGTCGACGTTCGCGCTGAATCTGACCGCCGCGATGGGGATGGCGCTGGCGATCGACTACACGCTGCTGATCGTGAGCCGTTATCGCGACGAGCGGCGCGCTGGGTCAGGGATCGACGACGCACTGATCGTCACCATGGCGACCGCCGGCCGCACCGTGCTGTTCTCGTCGATCACCGTCGGTGCTTCGATGCTGGCGCTCGCGCTGTTCCCCATGTACTTCCTGAGGTCGTTCGCCTACGCCGGCGTCGGAGTCGTCACCCTCACCGCGCTGGCCGCGCTGATCGTGACACCGGCGGCCATCGTTCTGCTCGGCGATCGCATCGACGCGCTGGACATCCGGCGCGGGGCGCGCCGGCTGCTTCGCAGACCGCCGCCGCAGCCCCAGCCCGTCGAACGCAATTTCTGGTACCGCGCCGGGCGCTTCGGCACCCGCCGGGCCGTCCCGGTCGCGATCGCCTCGGTCACGCTGCTGCTGGTGCTCGGCGCGCCGTTCCTCGGCATCAAGTGGGGCTTCCCCGACGACCGCATCCTGCCCGAGACGGCGTCGGCCCGGCAGATCGGCGACCAACTCCGCGACGACTTCGCCGAGGACTCCACGCAGGCGGTCACCGTCGTCGTGCCCGACACGTCGGGCGTGACACCCGGCGAGATGGGCCGCTACGCATCCGAACTCTCGCAGGTGTTCCGGGTGACGTCGGTGTCGTCGCCGGTCGGCCCGTACGCGCAGGGCCTGCCCGTGCTCGGGCCGTCGGGACCGGCCGGGGTGGCCGGTGACCGCGCCTTCCTGACCGTCAACAGTTCGGCCCCGCTCTTCTCCGCGGACTCCGAGCTGCAGTTGGCGCGGCTGTCCGCCGTCGTGGGCCCGGGCGGTCGAGAGACCTTGCTGACCGGCACCGCGCAGGTGAACCACGACAACGCTGCGGCCATCATGTCGCGGCTGCCGCTGGTGCTGGCCGTGATGGCCGTCATCACGTTCATCCTGCTGTTCCTGCTCACGGGCAGCGTGGTGATCCCGATCAAAGCCCTTGTCCTGAACGCACTGTCACTGACCGCGACGTTCGGCGCCCTGGTCTGGATCTTCCAGGACGGTTACCTCGGTGCGCTGGGGACGACGTCGACGGGCACGCTGGTGGCGAATGTGCCCGTGCTGCTGTTCTGCATCGCGTTCGGTCTGTCGATGGACTACGAGGTGTTCCTGATCTCGCGCATCCGGGAGCAGCGGCTCACCTACGCCAGCGCGGGTAACGACGAAGCGGTGGCGTTGGGGCTGGCCCGGACCGGTCGCGTCGTGACCGCCGCCGCCCTGTTGATGTCGATTTCCTTTGCCGCCCTCATCGCGTCGGACGTGTCGATCATGCGCATGTTCGGTCTGGGTCTGACCTTGGCGGTGATCGTGGACGCCACGCTGGTGCGCATGCTGCTGCTGCCCGCGTTCATGCACATTCTCGGCGATGCGAACTGGTGGGCGCCGCGGTGGATGGTGCGGCTGCACAGCCGATTCGGCCTGAGCGAGATCAGGGTGGTCAAGACGGCGGGTCGACATCGATTGCCGGCCAAGCTGATTCCGCGGTAGTCCCGATCATTCAGGCGTCGAGAACGTAGATGGCACCGGTGGCGCCGTCGACCTCGATGAGAGTGCCCGTCGACAGGCGGGTGGCGCCGCGTGCGTCCACGACGCACGGGAAGCCGAACTCGCGAGCCACCACCGCGGCGTGCGACATGGGACCGCCGAGCTCGGTCACGACCGCGGCGGCGTATCCGAATGCGGGGGTGTAGCCGACGTCGGTGACCTCGGCGACCAGCACCTCGCCGGGCTGCAGGTCGTCGATGGTGTCGGGCCGGACCACCCGCACCCGGCCCCGGACGCGTCCGCCGCAGATCCCCAGGCCCTGCAGTTCCGCACCCGCGGTCAGCGATGCCGGCGCGGTCGGCTGGGCGTCCCACTGCCCGCTGAAAGCCGGCGGCGGAACGAGATTGGTGAGCCGGGCCTGCTCGGCGCGACGGCGCTCCACCGATGCGGCGGCGTCCGGCAGCGGGGTGTCGAGCTCGTCGACCAGGAGGTAGAAGACATCCTCGGGGGTGGCCAGCGCTCCCGCCGCCGTCATGCGGCGGCCCTTCTCGCGCAGCAGGCGGCGCAGCAGCCAGATGGCGCGCACCATCTTGTCCCGCCGATCTTCGCGGTCGCGCAGCTGCCGCGCGGCCAGCGCGGCGATCGGGCGGATGTGCAGTGCCACCGGGGTTGATGCCGGAGCGGCGTCGTGGTCGGTGTCGAGGGTGCGGATCACGATGCGCAGCAGCAGCTCCGGGTCGTCGGCGTAGGTCGGCGAGCTCATCTCGACCTCGGCCGGGCCGCGGTGACCGATGCGGTGCAGCTCATCGATGAGCGCGCGGTGGAAAACCGGTGCGCGACGCTCGATGTCACCGAGGTCGAGGACGGGGCTGTGCAACAGCTCGGCCACCGCCGGATCGCGCCGCGCGATGGTGGCCAGCCGGCGGATCGCGTCGACCGAGCGAGCGCTGGCCACCTCTGGTCCGGCCGGCGGCGTGGTGTCGCGGCCGGCCAGCAACCTCAGCAGCACGCTGTAGGCCGAGCAGAGCATGATCGACGCCGACGCCAGCACCCAGCCGTACACCACGAGGTCCCGGCCGCTGCGGATCATGTCGGCCAGTCGCGCGTCGCCGATCATTGAAAGATCCTGCTGGACAGCGGCTTCGAAGGCGTCGACGTCGGCGACGAAGTCACGGGTGTCGCGCACCGAACCGGCCGACAGCCCCACCAGGTTGCCGCCGAACACCCCGATGTTGCGCAGCTGCGCGAGCAGGCCGGTGCGGCCGGCGGGCGGCGCGTCGGGCCCGAAGATCGACAGCTGGTGCACGGTGCGGCCGAAAAACTGGCCGAGCACCAGCATGGGGTCGGTGAACGGCACGGTCTGGGCCATGAAGTGCGCCGACGTGACCGCGGCGAAGAGGCGGTGACCGAACACCCCGACGGTGCGGGCGGCGATCTCGCGTTCCACCACACCGCCGGGCCGTAGCTGCCGGGCGATGGTGACGCCACCGGCGCGCGCGCCGAGGACGGTCACCGAGGCCGAGGACGGGGTGAACGGACCCGGCAGAGCCTCGGAGAGGTTGGTCGCGACGAACGCCGGGAAGCGGGGGTCGATCGGGGTGTCGAATTCGCCGTTGCCGCCGTCAGGACCGGCGAACACCGGAGCCACCCCGTCGGTGGCGGGGCAGTCGACGGCGGGGATGTCGGCGGTCCGCACGCGCGGCAATCGCCACGGTGCGTTCCAGACACGACGGCCGACGGCGATGCGGCCGCGCACGGCCAGCGCGGTGTCGGCGAGGCAGGCACTCGCCGACCACGCGGTCGAGCACGTCGCGGCGTCGAGCACCGGGCAGCCGAGGAACCACTCGCCCAGCGCATCGCGGCGGGCGTTCCGGGTCGTCGAGCGGCCTGTCGCCGCGGCGATCTCGGCGGGTGTCACAGGATCAGGTGCAGCGAGTTCCACTGTCTGGCTGACTGTTCCGGGATCGAGCGTCGCCTGCACGAGGGTCCGGAGCACGTCGTCGATGTGGACGATCGACAGCGGCGACCCACCACCGGCGGGCAGCGCTCGCCGAGCCAGCAGCGGGACGAGGCCGTCCCCGAGGTCGCGTCCGAGCACCAGTCCCGAGCGGCAGATCACCGCATCGGGAATCCGTGCGCGCAGAGCATCTTCGTCGCGCGGACGCCGGGGACCGCTGTAGGCGAAGACGAAGCGACCGACACCGACAGCCGTGTCGATCGTGTCTGCGAGCGACGCGTCGCCCGGGCCGTCGAGCCCGGTGCAGTGCACGACCGCGTCGGCCGCCCGAAGGTCACCGTTCTCGTCGACCTGATGGCCGGCGGTGCGCAGGCGTGCCGCGAGCAGCCGGCCCACCACCGTGCCCGACCCCGAGATGACGATTCTCATGTGTGGCGTGCTAGTCGTCATCGTCGTCGAAGGCGCTGAGCAGATCGTCGAGATCCATGTCGGCGATGGCTTCTTCGCGATCGGCGCCCGAAGAAGAGCCGCCCTCGTTCGCCATCCCCAGCAGCAGATCGAGCAGGCCTGCCTGCCGGAGCCGCTTCACCGGGATCGACGCCACCGCCTCCCGGATCTCCTGGTCGTCGAGGTCGACGACGGGAGCGACACCGTCGCCCTCCTCGACCAGCTGGCTGTGGAAGAAGCCGGCGATGGCGGCCGGGGTCGGATAGTCGAAGATCAGTGTCGGCGACAACGTCAGGCCCGTCGCGGCCTTCAGTCGGTTGCGCAGCTCCACGGCGGTCAGCGAATCGAACCCGTGGTCGTGGAACGCCAGGTCGGGCGCGATCGACTCCGGGGTCGGCAGGCCGAGCACCGTGGCCATGTGGGAGCGCACCAGATCCAACAGCACGCCCTGCTGCTCCTCGACGGGCAGGCCCGACAATCGCTGCGCCAGAGCAGATCTGGACTGGGCGGCGGCGAGTGCATCGCCCACCTGACGGCGCGCCGGCCCCGCGATGAGGGTGGTGAACATCGGCGGTAGCGTGCCGGCGCCGGCCTTGGTGCGCAGTGCGGCGCGGTCGATGAGGGCCGGCACCAGATACGGCTCGTTCACCACCAGCGCGGTGTCGAGCAGTGCAAGCGCATCGGACACCGTCATCGCGAGGATGCCGTCGCGGCCCAGGCGCGCGATGTCGGTGTCCTCGAGGTGACCCGTCAAGCCGCTGTCCTGATCCCACAACCCCCAACCCAGCGAGATCGCCGGCAGCCCCGAGGCGCGGCGCCGCGAAGCCAGCGCGTCGAGGGTGGCGTTGGCCGCCGAGTAGTTGGCCTGGCCGGAGGCGCCCACCAGACCCGCCATCGACGAGAACATCACGAACGCCGACAGGTCATGGCCCTTGGTCAGCTCGTGCAGATGCAGTGCCGCATCGGATTTCGCGCGCAGCACGGTGTCGACACGCTCAGGTGTCAGCGACATGAGCACCGCATCGTCGAGCACCGCCGCAGTGTGGAAGACCGCGGACAGCGGCCGCCGATGGTCGATGTCGGCCAGCACCTTCGCCAATGCATCGCGGTCGGACACGTCGGCGGCCAGCACCCGCACCCTCGCCCCGGCCGAAGTCAACTCAGTCACCAGCTCGTCAGCTCCCGGTGCGGCCGCACCGCGGCGCGACACCAGCAGCAGGTCGCGGACGCCATGCCGATCCACGACGTGACGGGCGACCGCTGCCCCCGCCATACCCGTGCCGCCGGTGATCAGCACGGTGCCCGTCGCCCACGTATCGGGCATCGTCATGACGACCTTGCCGATGTGACGCGCCTGGCCCAGGTAGCGCAAGGCCGCCGGGGCACGCCGGATGTCGAAGGGTGTCACGGGGAGCGGGCTGCACACCCCCTCGTCGACGAGGACCTGCAGGCCGCCGAGGATGCGCTGCACACCGGACGCGCCGGCCTCGAAGAGGTCGAAGGCCCGATACGTCACCCCCGGATGCGCAGCAGCCACCACATCGGCATCCCGAATGTCGGTCTTGCCCATCTCCAAAAACACCCCGCCCCGCGGCAACAACCGCAACGACGCATCCACGAACTCCCCAGCCAACGAATCCAACACCACATCGACCCCACGACCACCCGTAGCCGCCAGGAACCGCTCCTCGAACTCCAACGACCGCGAATCACCGATGTGATCATCATCGAAACCCAACCCCCGCAACGTGTCCCACTTCCCCCGAGACGCCGTCGCGAACACCTCCAACCCCCAAT
>JAEXZY010000065.1 GCA_023404955.1 Actinomycetes bacterium | reverse complement strand
GCGCCAGGCTTCGCCCGGGGGACGACGCCGCTCAACCCTGCAGTCCCAGCAGCTGCGGCGCGGGGGCCACCGCAGCGGGGACAGCAGGAGCAGGGGGCGCCGGAGGTGCCGGCGCGGGAGGTGCGTTCAGCAGCGCACCGGGAGCGGGCGCCGCAGACGGCACGCTCACCTTGAAACCCTTGACGATCGCGTCTGTCGCATCAGCGGCGGCGACGACCTGGTCGACGCTGGTGGTGACGGCCAGGGACACCAGGTAGCGGTCCGGGCCGACGGTGGCGAGCACGTGCCGTCGCGACGTGTTCAGCGTCATCGCGTTCTCCCGGTACGTGCCTTCGATCAGCGATGAGGGCATCCCGCCGTACTCGGCGAGGGAGGCATCGGTGGAGCGCCATGCCGGCAGCTGCTGGGCATCGATGAAGCCGTGGCTGATCGCTTCCCTCGGATCGAAATCGCCGACGAGCTTGTACACCACGACCTGCGCGTTCGACGAGTACAGCCCGTTGCCGCCGACGCGGTCGGCGATCACGGCGAACGCGTCCGGCACGTTGGGGTCGGGAATGTGCTGCCAGCCGCGCGGCATCGGCAGCACGATGTTCAGCGCGCGGAAGTCGCGGCTGGACTGCGGTTGCAGCGTGACGCCCTTCGCCGCGAAGAAATCGGTGAGGGTCCCCGAGCTCGCCGGTGCGATCTGCGGCTGCGGAGCCACCGGGGCGGTGACTCCGGCGGGCATAGCGGACGCTCCCGCGGCGACGGGCGTGATGCCTGGGGCCGCAGGGTTTGTGGCCGCGGGGATTGTGGCGATGCCGGGCTGCGCGATGGTCGCCGGGGACGGCAGGGTCGGCTGTACCGGCAGCGGTTGTGCCGAGGCCGTCGTCGTGACGGTGAGCACACCGACCACCACGGCGGTGCACGCACCGAATCCTGCTGCCAGAACCCGCCGGCCGCGGGCGATTTCGCTCATCGAGTGGAGTCCTCCCAGTCCCTTTCCCGACCCCCCGGTGCGTGGGCGACCGGGTCAGGCGAGAAATGTATCCACGCCGCCGAGCCGGTAGCCAGGGCTGGAACCGACCTGGGATCAACCCCTGACGCATCCGCAACGGAACCGAGATCAACCCGTGGCCCGTGGGGCGGCCCAGCAGCGGCTTATACGCTGATGACGTGACCGACACGCCGACTTCTGAAGACACTCCCCGCTACCGCTATGCCGCGGAGCTGGCCGGGGAGATCGAGCGGTCCTGGCAGCAGCGGTGGGCGCAGGACGGCACCTTCAACGTGGCCAATCCCGTGGGGGAGCTCGCCCCGGCCGACGGTGCCCCGGTCCCCGCAGACAAGATGTTCGTGCAGGACATGTTCCCTTACCCGTCGGGCGAGGGGTTGCACGTCGGACACCCGCTGGGCTACATCGCGACCGATGTCTACGCCCGCTACTACCGCATGACGGGCCGGAACGTGTTGCACGCGTTGGGTTTCGATGCGTTCGGTCTGCCCGCCGAGCAGTACGCGATCCAGACCGGCACGCACCCGCGCACCCGCACCGAGGCCAACATCGTCAACTTCCGCCGCCAGCTGGGCCGGTTGGGGCTCGGCCATGACACCCGGCGCAGCTTCTCCACCACTGACGTCGACTTCTACAAGTGGACGCAGTGGATATTCCTGCAGATCTTCAATGCCTGGTTCGACCCGGAGCAGAACAGGGCCCGGCCGATCGAGGAACTGATCGCCGAATTCGACAGCGGTGTGCGCGAGGTCGGTGACGGGCGCAGTTGGTCGGCGCTGAGCAGTGGTGAACGCGCCGATGTCCTGGCCGACCATCGATTGGTCTACCTGGCCGACTCAGTGGTCAACTGGTGTCCGGGGCTGGGCACGGTCCTGGCCAATGAAGAGGTGACCGCGGACGGTCGCAGCGAGCGCGGCAATTTCCCGGTGTTCCGGAAGCGGTTGCGGCAGTGGATGATGCGCATCACCGCGTACTCCGACCGCTTGCTCGAGGATCTCGACGTGCTGGACTGGCCGGACAAGGTCAAGACCATGCAGCGCAACTGGATCGGCCGGTCGACCGGCGCCAGCGTGCTGTTCGGCACGGATGCCGGCGACGTCGAGGTGTTCACCACCCGGCCCGACACGCTGTTCGGTGCGACCTATCTGGTGCTCGCGCCCGAGCACGAGCTGGTCGACGAACTCGTCGCTGCGGACTGGCCGGCCGGTGTGGACACGCGGTGGACCTACGGCGCCGCGACGCCACGCGAGGCCGTCGCCGCCTATCGGGCATCCATCGGGGCGAAGTCGGACCTGGAGCGACAGGAGAACAAGACCAAGACCGGCGTGTTCCTCGGCGCTCATGCCATCAATCCCGCAAGTGGGCAACAGGTTCCGGTGTTCATCGCCGACTACGTGCTCGCCGGCTACGGCACCGGCGCGATCATGGCGGTGCCCGGCCACGATCAGCGGGACTGGGACTTCGCGACCGAGTTCGGCCTGCCGATCATCGAGGTCATCTCCGGTGGAGACGTGACCGATGCCGCGTACGCAGGCGATGGCGCGCTGGTGAACTCCGACTTCCTGGACGGTATGGATGTCACGGCCGCGAAGGCGGCCATCACCGAGCGCCTGAGCGCCGATGGACGGGGACGGGCGCGGGTCGAGTACAAGCTGCGTGACTGGTTGTTCGCCCGCCAGCGGTACTGGGGGGAGCCGTTCCCGATCGTCTACGACGCCGACGGGCGGGCGCACGGCCTGCCCGAGGAGCTGCTTCCGGTGGAGCTGCCCGACGTGCCGGACTACTCGCCGGTGCTGTTCGATCCCACCGATGCGGACAGTGAGCCGTCGCCGCCACTGGCCAAGGCCACCGACTGGGTGAACGTCGAACTCGACCTCGGAGACGGGTTGAAGCCCTACACCCGCGACACCAACGTGATGCCGCAGTGGGCGGGCAGCTCCTGGTACGAGCTGCGCTACACCGATCCGTACAACAAAGAGGCCATGTGCGCCAAGGAGAACGAGGCCTACTGGATGGGCCCGCGGCCGGCCGAGCACGGCGCAGACGACCCGGGAGGCGTCGACCTGTACGTCGGCGGCGTCGAGCATGCGGTGCTGCACCTGTTGTATTCGCGCTTCTGGCACAAGGTGCTCCATGACCTCGGCCATGTCAGCTCGCGGGAGCCGTACCGGCGGTTGGTCAACCAGGGCTACATCCAGGCGTTCGCGTACACGGACTCGCGCGGAACTTATGTGCCGGCGGCCGAGGTGGTCGAACGGGACGGGAAGTTCTTCTACGACGGCGCGGAGGTGAACCAGGAGTTCGGCAAGATCGGCAAGAGCTTGAAGAACTCGGTCTCGCCCGACGAGATCTGCGAAGAGTACGGCGCGGACACCCTGCGCGTGTACGAGATGTCGATGGGTCCGCTGGAGGCATCGCGCCCCTGGGCCACCAAGGACGTCGTCGGCGCGCACCGCTTTTTGCAGCGGGTGTGGCGCCTGGTGGTCGACGAGGCGACGGGCCAGGTGCGTGCGACCGATGGCGCGGCTGACGAGGACACCCGGAAGGTGTTGCACCGCACCATCTCCGGAGTCAACGAGGACTATGTGGCGCTGCGCAACAACACCGCCGCGGCCAAGCTGATCGAGTACACCAATCACCTGACCAAGCAGTCGGTGACCGCGCGCGAGGCGCTCGAACCGCTCGTGCTGATGGTGGCGCCGCTGGCCCCGCATCTGGCCGAGGAGCTGTGGGCCCGGCTCGGGCATGACGGGTCGCTGGCGCACGGCCCGTTCCCGGTGGCCGATCCGGCCTATCTGGTCGAAGACACCGTCGAGTACCCGGTGCAGGTCAACGGGAAGGTGCGCAGCCGGGTCACCGTGGCGGCCGATGCTGCCGCGGATGCAGTCGAGGCGGCGGCCCTGGCCGACGACAAGGTCGTGGGCTTCGTCGAGGGCCGTACCCCCAAGAAGGTGATCGTGGTGCCCGGTCGATTGGTCAACATCGTCGTCTGAGCGATTTCGGAGTCCTCGGTGAGCGCAGGTTTGCACGCCGAAATCTCGGGTAGGGCGCGTCCGCATGGTCACCGATGCCACCCCGGATGTCGCCACCCTGCGCAATCTCGAAGCCCGTAGGCCGTTTCCGGCCCGCCTGAAACCCACAGGCGGTCTGGTCTACAAGCTGGTCACGACCACCGACCACAAGCTGATCGGCATCATGTACGTCGTCACCTGCTTCGTGTTCTTCTTCATCGGCGGGTTGATGGCGCTGTTCATCCGTTCCGAGCTGGCCATGCCGGGTCTGCAGTTCCTGTCCAACGAGCAGTACAACCAGCTGTTCACGATGCACGGCACGGTGATGCTGCTGTTCTATGCGACACCGATCGTCTTCGGCTTCGCCAACCTGGTGTTGCCGCTGCAGATCGGCGCCCCCGACGTCGCCTTTCCTCGGCTGAATGCGTTCTCGTTCTGGCTGTTCTTGTTCGGGGCGCTGATCGCATTGGGTGGCTTCCTGGTGCCCGGGGGTGCGGCCGACTTCGGGTGGACGGCATACGCGCCGCTGTCGGACTCCGTCCACTCGCCGGGGCCGGGCGGTGATCTGTGGATCATGGGCGTGGCCGTCGGCGGGCTGGGCACGATCCTGGGTGCGGTCAACATGATCACGACCGTGGTGTGTATGCGCGCCCCGGGTATGACGATGTTCCGGATGCCGATCTTCACCTGGAACATCCTGGTGACGTCGATCCTGGTGCTGCTCGCTTTTCCGATCCTGACGGCGGCTCTGTTCGGGCTGGCAGCCGACCGGCATCTCGGCGCGCACGTGTTCGACGCCGCGAATGGCGGCGCGATTCTCTGGCAACACCTGTTCTGGTTCTTCGGTCACCCCGAGGTGTACATCGTCGCGTTGCCGTTCTTCGGCATCGTCACCGAGATCATTCCAGTGTTCAGTCGGAAACCGATCTTCGGCTACACCACGCTGGTCTACGCGACGCTCGGCATCGGCGCGCTGTCGGTGGTCGTGTGGGCACACCACATGTTCGCCACCGGCGCAGTGCTGCTGCCGTTCTTCGCGTTCACCACCTACCTGATCGCGGTGCCCACGGGCATCAAGTTCTTCAACTGGATCGGCACGATGTGGAAGGGGCAGTTGAGTTTCGAGACACCGATGCTGTGGTCGGTGGGGTTCCTCGTCACGTTCCTGCTCGGCGGTCTGACCGGTGTTCTGCTCGCGAGTCCTCCGCTGGACTTCCACGTCACCGACAGCTATTTCGTCGTCGCGCACTTTCATTATGTGCTGTTCGGCACCATCGTGTTCGCAACGTACGGCGGGATCTACTTCTGGTTTCCGAAGATGACGGGCCGGATGCTCGACGAACGGCTGGGCAAACTCAACTTCTGGTTGACGTTCATCGGGTTCCATGTCACGTTCGGCATCCAGCATTGGCTCGGGGACGCGGGGATGCCGCGCCGCTACGCCGACTATCTACCGTCCGACGGTTTCACCGGCATGCACATCGTGTCGACGATCGGCGCGTTCATCCTGGGCGTGTCGATGCTGCCGTTCGTGTGGAACGTCTTCAAGAGCTGGCGCTACGGCGAACCGGTGACGGTCGACGATCCGTGGGGTCACGGCAACTCGCTGGAGTGGGCCACGAGTTGCCCGCCGCCGCGGCACAACTTCACTGAGTTACCGCGAATCCGTTCGGAGCGGCCGGCTTTCGAATTGCACTACCCGCACATGGTGCAGCGGATGCGCGCCGAGGCGCACATCGGCAAGCACGCCACCGCCGGGGAGAGCATCGAGGGGTTCGGGCCTCGCACCGAGCCCGACCGCTGACTCAGCGCGGCCGGACGATGACCTCGTGGATGTGGGCGTCGCGGGGTGCGTTGATCGCGTCGACGGTGACGGCGGCTACGGTCTCGACGCTCAGGAACTGCGACGGGTCGTAGTCGCGGCCCTCGTAGGCGATCAGATCCTCCTGCATGGCGGTGGCGATCCGGCCGGGATGCACGGAGGTCACCCGTAGCGACGGTTCGTCCGCACGCAGTGAGTCGGCGAAGCCCCTCAGCGCGAACTTGCTCGCCGAGTAGGACGCCAATCCCGGCGAGGCGTTGATACCCGCGCCGGAGTTGATGAACACGACGTGCCCGCCGGCGGCCCGCAGCGCGGGCAGCAGTTCGAGTGTCAGGGCGACGGCACCGACGACGTTGACGGCCATCGTGGAGCGCCACTGGTCGACGGTGCTCTCGCCGACCCGGCCGGGGTAGGCGACACCGGCGTTGTGGATCAGCACGTCGAGTTCGACGATGGGTTCGACGACCGCGGGGATGGCGTCGGGATCGGCCAGGTCGATCGGCCACGTGGTCGCCCCCAGCCGCGAGGCGACGGCGTCGAGGCGGTCGGAGGGGCGCCCGGCGAGGAAGAGCGTGTGGGTCGGGGCCAGCGCGTCGGCCAGCGCGGCTCCGAGGCCTCCGGCGGCGCCGGTGATCATGGCGGTCGGCACATTAGCACCCTACCGACCTGCGCCGCGGGCGAAGTCGTCGCATCATGGGAGGCGATGCCCCACGATCCGAGCTTTGCCCCGACACAACTCGCCGCCCGCGCGGCCTACCTGTTGCGCGGCAACGATCTCGGCACGATGACCACGGCGGCGCCGTTGCTGTATCCGCACATGTGGAGCTGGGACGCCGCCTTCGTGTCGATCGGGCTGGCGCCGCTGTCGGTCGAGCGGGCCGTGGTGGAGCTCGACACGCTGCTCTCGGCGCAGTGGCGCAACGGCATGATCCCGCACATCGTGTTCGCCAACGGGGTGGACGGGTACTTCCCGGGGCCGGCGCGGTGGGCTGCGTCGGCGCTCTCGCCCGATGCTCCCCGCGGCAGGCACACCTCGGGGATCACGCAGCCGCCGGTGCATGCGATCGCCGTGCAGCGCATCCTCGACCACGCCCGTCGTCGCGGCCGCTCCACCCGCGCCGTCGCCGATGCGTTCCTCGATCGCCGGTGGGGCGATCTGGTGCGGTGGCATCGGTGGCTCGCGGAGTGCCGGGACCAGAAGGAGCGCGGCCGCGTCACGGTGTATCACGGGTGGGAGTCCGGCATGGACAATTCGCCGCGCTGGGATGGCCCGTACGGCAACGTGATTCCCGGTGAGGTGCCGCCGTATCAACGCGAAGACAACAAGATCAACACCGATGCGAGCCAACGGCCCAGCGATCTGGAGTACGACCGCTATCTGTGGCTGGTCGAAGAGATGAAGTCGGTGCGGTACGACGATCGGCTGCTGGCCAACACGGTCAGTTTCGCGGTCGAGGACGTGTTCGTCTCGGCGATCTTCTCGGTGGCGTGCCAGGTCCTCGCCGAGATCGGCGAGGACCACAAGCGCCCGCACGCCGACGTCAAGGATTTGTATGCGTGGGCGGATCGATTCCGCGCGGGTGTGATCGATACGACCGATCAAAGAACTGGTGCGGCAAGGGATTACGATGTCCGGGCCGACCGGTGGATCGGTACCGAGACGGTGGCGCAGTTCGCGCCGCTGCTGTGCGGGGGGTTGCCGCACGAGCGGGAGCGGGCACTGATCCGGCTGTTGGAGGGTCCGCGGTTCTGCGGGCATCCGGACATGGCCTACGCGCTGATCCCGTCGACATCGCCGGTGTCGCGCGACTTCCGGTCCCGGGAGTACTGGCGAGGACCGGTGTGGCCGGTGGTGACGTGGCTGTTCTCGTGGTGCTTCGCCCGGCGCGGGTGGGCCGAGCGATCGTCGGCACTCCGACGCGAGGGGTTGCGCCAGGCCAGCGACGGAACGTTCGCCGAATACTACGAGCCGTTCACCGGGGAGCCGTTGGGCAGCATGCAGCAGTCGTGGACCGCCGCGGCGGTGCTGGATTGGTTGGGCTGAAAGCTATTCGGCGATGCGCTCGAGCGGTGCCAACGCGTTCGACAGTGCCGTGAGCTCTTCTTCGCTGAGCTTGCTCAGCAGCTGGGCGAGGTGAGCTTGCCGCGAGGCCAGCGCGTCCGCGTGCTGTGCGAGTCCCTCCGGGGTGATCTCGACCAGCACCGCACGCAGGTCCGACGGGTCCCGGGACCTCTTCACCAGGCCCAACTTCTCCAACCGCCGGATGGCGACGGTGGTGGTGGGGGTGCGGACCCGCTCGTGGGCGGCCAGCTCCGTCATGCGCATCGGACCCCGGTCGAGCAGCGTCAGCAGGATCGACAGCTGGGCGAGCGTCAGATCGCCGGCGGTGGGCGTCTTACCGGTGTGGCGGAGTACGGACATCAGTTTGGCCAACACACGCTGCAGATCGCCCGCAACGTCGTTGACCCGCGTGTCCGTGGTCACCATGGTTCGGCAGTCTAACGGGTCACGGGCCGGCGCGACGCCTGGTCAGCCGGTTTGCCACAAATACGTTCACAGCACCTGAGAGAGGAACCGCTGCAACCGCTCCGTTTCCGCCTTCTCGAAGATCTGTTCCGGCGGTCCGGTCTCCACCACACGGCCACGATCCATGAACACGACGGTGTCGGCGAAGGATCGCGCGAAGTCCATCTCGTGGGTGACGATCACCATCGTCATCCCGTCGGCGCCGAGTTCGGCGATGAGTGACAGCACGCCTTTCACCAGTTCCGGGTCCAGAGCCGAGGTCGCCTCGTCGAAGAACATCACCTGCGGTGACATCGCCAGCGCGCGGGCGATCGCGACGCGCTGCTGCTGACCACCCGACAGCGTCGACGGCCGCACCTCGGCCTTGTGCCGCAGCCCGACCCGGTCGAACTGCGCCAGCCCGAGGTCGCGCGCGGCATCGGCGTCGAGGCCTTTCAGCCGTCGCGGGGCCAATGTCACGTTGTCCAACACCGTCTTGTGGGGGAACAGCTGAAACTGCTGGAACACCATGCCGATTCGTTGGCGCAGCTGATCGGGATCGTCACGCAGCACGGATCGCCCGTCGAGCAGGATGTCACCCTGATCGGGCTCGTAGAGACGGTTGAGGGTGCGCAGCAGGGTGGACTTGCCCGAGCCCGACGGCCCGATGACGGCCGTGGACGTGCCCGCGGTGACGTCGAGGTCGACGCCGCGAAGCACCGCGTTGGGTCCGAAGGAGAGGTGCAGGCCGGTGGCGGCCAACGACACCGGCTCTGGTCCGGTAGCGGTCGCCATCAGTTCATCTCCTGGGCAGTCGACGTGAGTAACGGGTCCTCTTCTTCGTCGGGCCTGCGCCCGCGGCGCAGGCGCGCGTCGATGAAGTTGACCAGGTGGGTGAGCGGGATCGTCAACGCCAGATAGAAGAGTCCGGCGGCGACGAGCGGCGAGAGATTACCGGTCTGCGCGTTGAGGTCTCGCCCGACCTGGAACAGCTCGCGCTGGTTGGCGATCAGGCCGAGGAAGTACACCAGCGAGGACGCCTTCAGCAGCGAGATGAATTGGTTCATCAGGGCGGGCAACACCCGCCGCACACCCTGGGGGATCACCACCAGACGCATCGAGGTGGCGTAGCTGAAGCCCAGCGCGCGGGAGGCCTCCAGCTGCCCGGGGTCGACGCTCTGGATGCCGGAGCGGAAGATCTCGCCGACGTAGGCGGCGGCCATCAACCCGAGTGCCGCGATGCCCAGCGGGTACGGGTTGTTCCCGGTGAGATGCCCGACGACGGGGCCGATGCCCAGCCCGATCAGCAGGATGATCACGACCTCGGGGAGTCCGCGGAAGATGTCGGTGTAGATCCGTGCCGGCCACCGCAGCCAGCGTGATGTCGAGATGCCGGCCACGGCCAGCACCATGCCGAGGACCAGACCGATCACGCTCGCCGCGAACGTCAGGATCAACGTGTTGGGCAGCCCGGTCGTGAACAGATCAGGGATGGCCTGGCGGTACAGGTTCCAGTCCAGAAACGAGTCCTTGAGTTGGGACAGCGTCGATTTGGGTGCGACGGGCGCCGTGGGTGCGGCGGTCGACTGGTTCTGCGCGGCGATTGCGGTGAAGTCGGGCAGCTGTGGCGGCGGCGCGGCCTTCGATCCGGGTTTCCAACCCGGCGGCAGGGCTCGGGGCACCCAGTCGGAGTACAGCCGTGACCAGGTTCCGTCGGCGATGATCGCGTCGAGTCCCGTGTTGAGCGCGTCGATCAGCGGCTGGTTGTCCTTGGCGACCGCCCAGGCGACGAAATTGTCCAGGCTGAAGGTGTTTTCGATGATCTCGGCGGGATCACCCGGCTGAACGGTGCCCTGCGCCTGCTGCGACGGGGCGACCCACGCGTCGATCTGTCGGGTCTTCAGGCTGGCGTAGACGGTGTTGTAATCGGGGAATTTGACCGGCTGCAGCTTCAGGGTGTCGATGACGTAGGACTCCTGCACCGTGCCCTGCACGACGCCGATGCGCTGTCCTTCGGCCAGCTTGTCGAAGCCGGTGATCGAGGACCCTTGCGGCACGACGAGCGAGAAGTAGCCGAAGTCGTAGCCGTTGGTGAAACCGACGGTCTGCCGGCGTGCGTCGGTGGTGGTGATCGATGATGACCCGACGTCGAAGCGTCGGGAGGCCACCTGGGCGAGCAGACCGGAGAACTCGGTGCCGACGAACTCGATCCGCAGGCCGAGCTTCTCCGCGATGGCCCGCAGCAGTTCGTTGTCGTAGCCGGTGAACTGCCCTGCAGAGTCGATACAGATGCTCGGCGGCGCGTCGGACAGGGTGCCGACGGTCAAGGTGCCGGGACGTGAGAGCCCGAGGGCGTTGACGTCGATGTCCTGCAGCGGCTTCACACCGGGTGTCGTGTACTTGTCCTCACCGGGACCTGCCGCCGCCGCGGAGAGGTTGGTCGGCAGCGCGCTGGCGCTCTGCTCGCCGGGGGGCGCGCACTGGTCGTTCTGGGCGCCCGCCGGAGCCGCCAGGCCAATCGCCGCCAGTAACCCGGCCACCCACAGCATCGCGAACCATTTCACGATCGCTCCGGACACTCGCTTGCTGCTCATCTCAAGCAACGTAGTGGGCAGCACCGTGCGGCCGGAAGTTTCGGCTCATCCGGAGCTGAACCAGTCTGCCGTACGGGTTTGCGAACGCGGCTCGTCAGCCGTCGCGCCGATCGCGCCACCGGCACAGTGCCTCGGCTTTCGTGAGGTCGTAGTCGGGGCCGTTGACGCCGATCGTCAGTAGCGTGACGCCGAGGCCGACGAGCGCGTCGGCTCCGGCGAGCATCGCGTCCTCGCTGCCCTCGGGGACGCCGGAGGAGCGCTCGATCGCCGAGGGGTCACGTCCGACGTCGGCGCAGTGGCCGTCGAGCACCTCGGCTTTGCGGGGATAGGTGTCGGCGTCGGTGAAGCCGTGCCAGATGTCGGCGTACTCGGCGACCAGCCGCAGGGTCTTCTTCTCTCCCTGCCCGCCGATCAGGATCGGGATGTCACGCGTCGGCGCCGGGTTCAGTTTCGCCAGCCGCGACGTGATGCGGGGCATCGCGGCGGCCAGGTCGTCGAGCCGGCTTCCCGCGGTGCCGAAGTCATAGCCGTACTCGTCGTAATCCTTTTCTTTCCAACCGGATCCGATACCGAGGATGAGCCGGCCGTCGGAGATGTGGTCGACGGTGCGGGCCATGTCGGCCAGCAGTTCGGGGTTCCGGTAGGAGTTGCACGTCACCAGGGCACCGAATTCGATGCGTGAGGTCTGCTCCGCCCACGCAGCGAGCATGGTCCAGCATTCGTAGTGTGCGCCGTCGGGGTCGCCGTACAGCGGGAAGAAGTGGTCCCAGTTGAAGGCGATGTCGACGCCCATGTCTTCGCAGCGGCGCACGGCGTCGCGGATGTGGCGGTACTCGGTCGAATGCTGGGGTTGCAATTGCACGCCGATGCGCACGGGACGGCTGGTCATTCCAGCACAGTAGCCCCCGGCGAGCAGACGCAAACTCGAGTGTTCTGGGCCTGAATCACTCGAGTTCGCGACTGCTCGCGGGAGGTGCCCCCTGCTCGCGGGCAGATATCAGACGCCGATCTGGCCGTGGTCCCTCCACACCGCCACCACCGACGGCCGCGCGGTCCCGTTGCCGCCCTCCGGCCAGCGCGACTGCGGATCGTCGATGCTGTTGTCGTCGTTCTCGCCGGGATGCTGCACACACACGGTGACGAGGGTGTCGGTGACGACGGGCCCGCAGGTCTCCGCGCCGATCGGAACAGTCAGGAACTGTTTCACCTCACCACGATTGGGCCCGTCGAGTGCGACGGCGAACAGTCCGTCGTTGGAGTCCAGGGCGTTGCCGTCGGTCGAGATCCACAGGTTGCCGTGGCTGTCGAAGGCGAGGTTGTCGGGGCAGGAGATCGGGCTGACCTTGCTCTTGTCGAAGCCCGCGAAGTAGGTGTCCGCGGCCGCCGGGTCGCCGCAGACCAGCAGCAGTTCCCAGCTGAAGTCGGTGCCGGCATGGTTGTCGGTGATCTCGAGGACTTGCCCGCTCTTGTTGTCGTTGCGGGGGTTGGCGGCGTCGGGGGCGGCCTCGCCGGGTGCGCCGCGTTCATCGTTGTTGGTCAGCGCCACGTAAACCTTGCCGGTCTTCGGGTTGGCCTCGAAGTCCTCGGGCCGGTCCATCTTCGTGGCGCCGGCCTTGTCGGCCGCCATCCGGGTGAACACCGCCGCCTCCTGGGCGGTGATGCCATCGACCAGCGACTGCGCCTGACCGCCGGGGCCGCTGCGCAGCAGGGGCAGCCAGGTACCGGACCCGCTAAACGAACCCTTCTCCGGCAGCGTGCCCGAGCCGTCGATCTGGGCAGGCGGGATGTCGCTGGAGAGCTTGGCGACATACAGCGTGCCCTCGTCGAGGATCGACATGTTGTGCGCCATCGCCGCCGCATCTGTCCCGGGCTGCACCTTCTTGGCAGAGACGAACTTGTACATGTAGTCGAAGCGCTGATCGTCGCCGGTGTAGGCGACGACGGTGCCGTCGCCGGTCACGTAGATCGTGGCTCCCTCGTGCTTGAGCCGTCCCAGAGCGGTGTGCTTGACCGGGGTCGACGCGGCATCCCACGGGTTCAGTTCCACGACGTAGCCGAACCGATTCACCTCGTTGGGGTTCTTCGTGAGGTCGAACCGCGGGTCGAAGGTCTCCCACTTCAATGATGTCGGTGCGGCCTCGACGCCGTAGCGGTCCATCCGGTCGGCGTCGACGGGACCCGGCTTGGGCGCGCCGTCGGGCGCGCCGAAGTACTCGTGGAAGTTCTCCTCACCCGAAAGCACCGTGCCCCACGGGGTGACGCCGCCGGAGCAGTTGGCGAAGGTGCCGGCGACGGTGCGGCCCGAGGGATCGGCGGACGTCGTGACGAAGGGGCTCCCGGCGGCGGGCCCGGTGAGCGTGAACGGGGTGTCGGCGGTGATGCGCCGGTTGTAGTTGCCCATCACCGGTTTCAGCCCGTCCGCGGTCCGCTCGACCTCGACGACGCCCATCCCGACGGCCGCGATCTCCACGTCGAACTGCTCACGCGTCGGGGCGTCTGGCTTGTACCCGGGGAACATGAATTGCGGGGTGACGTACTCGAAATTGGTGACCAGCAGGAAGCGGTCACTCCTGCCGGGAATCGGTAGCAACCCGGCGAAGTCGTTGTTGAAGCCGAACTGGCCACGCTGCGCCGCACCGCTCTGCCGGTTGACGTCGAAGGCGGGGGCGCCGGGCAGGATCGGATCGCCCCAGCTGACGACGACGGCGTGCCGGTAGCCGTCGGCGACGACGACGGCGTCCTCGCTGTTGGGTGCGACCGATGCGAAGTTCAGCCCGGGCACGGGTCCGGGTGCGGGCGCGGCTGACGAGGAGGTGGGCGCGGGCTGCGTGGGGGAGGAGCACGCCGCAAGAGCGGAGCCGGCGCCGACGGCGAGCACGGCGACGCCGCCGGCCTGCAGCATCGAGCGACGGGAGACCGCCTTGGCGATGTCGCCGAAGTACTCGTTGTCACTGCGGTTGGGTACCGGCTTCGAGCAGGCGTCGCCACACTTGAACACGCACGTGACGTGTTGGCGGCGCGACTTCCCGTCGTGGCTGACGAACAGGTTCAACGGCAGGAGCGTCATGAAATCCCTCGAGTCGGTTCCAGCACGGACCGCGCGAACCTACGGGAGCCGAACCAGCAGCAGGCGACCAGCGAGTGAACAGCGGGTGTTCAGGAAACCCGCGGCTGATTCGTTCAGCTAATGCAGACCGTGCGCCCGTCGGCTCGATATAGCCTCGTCGTCGGCAACTTACGAAAGGGCCAATATGGCGCAGGCGAACAGCCCTCGGCGACCGTGGTTCATCCTCACCGTGGCCTCGGCCGGCGTGGGTGCGGGACTGTTCGGGTTCTCGCTGCTCGGGCCGTCGCCGGTGGCCGCAGCCGAACCCGCCGGGAGTGCGACGTCCGCATCGGCTGGTGGCTCAGATGGTGCCGTCGCCTCCGCGCCCAGCCGGTACACGCGCGTGATCGGCAGCCGGTCGAGCCGCCGTGACGAACCGCGAACCGCCGAGGCGCGCTCGGGCGATCGCCGGACGCGGTTGCGCACTGCCGCTGCCGACCGATCCGCGACCGATGAAGCGTCGCCCGTCGAGCAGGACGCGCCCGCGCCATCGAAGGCGCGGTGGAACAAGCGCCCCACGGTGGACCCGCAGCAATTGACCGGTGTGCTGGACGGGCCGATCACCGGCACCGTGGGCGCGGTGGATCCCGATGGAGATCCATTGCAGTACAGAGTCGCTCGAGGACCCAGGTCAGGATCGGTGACCATCGATGACGACGGCATGTTCACCTACACGCCTGATGCGAAGTTCAACGGGGTCGACACCTTCCGGGTGATCGCCGTCGACGCCGCATCGCAGCCCACATTCCTGCGACCCATCGGCACGCGGGCGACGGCGCTGATCAACCAGGGCGCCATTCAGTTCGACTTCACCTATGGCGAGGGTGCGCAGTACTGGACGCCGGACCGTCAGGCTGCCCTCGAACAGGCCGCGAACGACCTCGCGGCCTACTTCCGGGTGCGTAAACCCGTGACACTGACGTATTCAGTGACCGGCTCGGACGACCCGTCCGCGGACCTGCTGGCCTCTGCGGGCAGCGACTACGTCCGCCAGCTTCCAGGTTTTTGGCCGTTGATCGCGCAGAAGAAGCTGCTCACCGGCAGGGATCTCAACGGCAGGAAACCTGATGGCGAAATCGATTGGAACTTCGGCTTTTCCTGGGGGCTGAGCGACACCGTCTCTGACGACGAATACGACTTCACGTCGACGGCGATGCATGAGCTGCTGCACTCGTTCGGGTTCCTGTCCGGCGTTCAGACGCCGGGAGACAACGCGGTCCGCGTCTGGTCCCTCTTCGACCGATACCTCAGGACGGCCGACGGAAAGGCACCGTTCACACCGGCGTACCGGTGGAAGTCGCGGTACAACGCGACGCTGACCGGAGCAGACGGCGGATTCTTCTTCGGTGGTCCGCAGGCGGTGGCCGCATACGGCGGACTGGTCCCGCTGTTCACCCCCAATCCGTGGGAGCAGGCCAGTTCGATGAGTCACCTGGATGACTTCACGTTCACCGGGGCGAATCAGCAGCTGATGAACGCGAAAACCGACACGGGTGTGGGCGTGCGCGTGCTGAGCCCGACCGAAATCGGCATCCTGCGTGATCTCGGTTATGACGTGCAGCCTCCCGCGCTGGCCTTCGCGGGCCTGCTGGTACCGATCATGCGTCGGCGCAGGGCACGCTCAGCCGTCGAGGACGCCCCGTAGCAACTCCACGAGAACCCGCGGCTGGTCGCTCTGCACCGAGTGCCCGGAGTTCTCGACGACATGCACCCGCTGGAATCCCGGTGCCGTGCGGGCGAATTCGGCGGCGTCGTCGTCGTTGACGAAGAACGAGTTCGCGCCGCGGATCAGCGTCGTCGGAGTGTTCAGCCGGGGCACGTCGTCCCAGAGCTTCTCGAAACCCTCACCCTTGCGGATCGAGTCGTACCGCCATGTCCACGATCCGTCGTCGAGCCGCTTCGCATTGTGAAACACGCCCCGCCTCAATGATTCCCGATCACGGTGCGGAGCGGCGGCCACGGTCACGTCGAGCATCGCGGCGAAGGACGGAAAGGTCCGTTCACCCTGGACCAGCGCGACGGTCCCCTTTTGGGCGTCGGTCATCTGCTGGTGCCGCTCGGGTGCGGACGGGGTGACGTCGACGAGCACGAGCCGGCGCACCAGTTCTGGGGCGGCCACCGCCACCCGCAGTGCGGTCAGCCCGCCGAGCGACATGCCGACCACGAGATCCGCGTCGGGGGCCAAGTCACGGATCACCGGTTCGACGGCTCGGGCATTGAGCACCGGACCGTAGTCGCCGTCTTCGCGCCACGCGGAACGGCCGTGGCCGGGTAGATCGATCGCCAGCGCGGGGAGGCCGAGGCCCATGATCACGGTGTCCCAGGTGTGCGCGTTCTGACCGCCGCCGTGCAGGAACACCACGCGCACCGGATCGTCGCCGAACCTCAGCGCACTGACGGGGCCGTGTTCCACGCGGGCTGCGGGCATCGGCTCACCGCTCACGCCGGCTTGCCGCGCGTTCTCGGAGAGGAAGACGAATTCGGAGAGTCCGGCCAGTTCGTCGTCGCTGTCGTCCATGGTTGGACCCTACGCATGGCGCCGATATTGGGATGCGACCGGTGTGCCGGGTGTGCCACCGTCGAGGCCATGTCCGACATCACGTTCCGCAGTGCAGAGGAGGCCGACTGGCCCGCGATGGGCTTGCTCACGGAGATGGCGTTCGGTTCCCAGCAGCCCGAGGAGACGGCCGATGCCTGGCGCTCTCTGATCGCGACCGACGGTGCGGTTGTCGCGTGCGACGGCGACGACGTGGTGGGTACCGCGTTGTTTCTCGACTTCGAGCTGACCGTGCCCGGTGGAGCGGTACTGCCGATGGCTGGAGTGTCGATGGTCGCGGTCGCGCCCACGCATCGTCGGCGGGGCGTCTTGACCGGCATGCTCGACGAGCTGCACCGGCGGATGGGTGCCTATCCGATCGCCGGTCTGGAGGCCAGCGAAGCCGAGATCTACGGCCGCTTCGGGTACGGGCCTGCGACGGTGTGGGAACGGCTCGAGGTGCACCGTCGCGGCGCACGCTTCCACTCGAACGTGCCCGATCCCGGTGGGGTCCGGATCGTGCGGCCCGCGGACCACCGCGCGCAGCTGGAGGACATCGAGGAGCGGTGGCGGCGGCAGACACCGGGCGGCCTGTACACGCCGTCCCCCCGGCTGTGGGACGAGGTGCTGGCAGACCGCGAGTCGTCGAGAAACGGTGGGTCGCCACGCTACTGCGCGCTGCATCCGGATGGCTTCGCGTTCTACCGCTTACACGGCAACGACGAGAAGACGACTGCCGAGGTGACGAAGATGGCGGCGGTCACCGCGGAGGCGGAGATCGCGCTGTGGCGGGTGCTGGTGGGGCTCGACCTGAAGGAGGTCGTCGGCATCCACACCCATCCCGACAACGCGGTGCGCTATCTGCTGACCAACCCGCGATTGGCCCGCACCCAAGAGGTGTTCGACGGGTTGTGGTTGCGGATGCTGGACATCCCCGCGGTATTGCAGGCCCGCACGTACTCAGCGGATCTCGAGGTGGTGCTCGAGGTGTCCGACGACTTCTTGGCCCGCGGTGGACGTTTCGCGCTGACGGTCCGCGACGGCCGTGCGCAGTGCACGCCGACCGCCGCCGCCGCCGATGTGCAGCTCGATGTCTCGGTGCTGGGCAGCCTGTACCTCGGGGCGCATCGCGCGTCGTCGTTCGCGGCGGCACAACGTTTGCGCTGCAACGATTCGCGTGTCGTCACAGCGCTCGACAGGGCGTTCGCCAGCGAGATACCGGCCGAGCTCGGCTTCGGCTTCTGACCCCCTAAACGAAACTGCGGGGAGATCGACCATCCCGGTGGAATGGCGATCTCCCCGCAGTCTCGATGCGAGAGAACTACCCCTCGATGAATTTCTCCAGCTGCTCGCGCGCCAGGTCGTCGGCGAGCTGCTTGGGCGGGCTCTTCATCAGGTAGGCCGAGGCGGCTTCGATGGGTCCGCCGATGCCGCGGTCCTTGGCGATCTTGGCCGCACGCACGGCGTCGATGATCACGCCGGCCGAGTTGGGGGAGTCCCACACCTCGAGCTTGTACTCCAGGTTCAGCGGCACGTCGCCGAAGGCACGGCCCTCGAGGCGGACGTAGGCCCACTTGCGGTCGTCGAGCCACGCGACGTGATCGGACGGGCCGATGTGGACGTTCTTGTCCTCGATCTTGCCCGCCAGCGAGCCCTGCAGGTTCGACGTGACGGCCTGGGTCTTGGAGACCTTCTTCGACTCGAGGCGCGAGCGCTCGAGCATGTTGAGAAAGTCCATGTTGCCGCCGACGTTGAGCTGGTAGGTGCGGTCGAGCGTGACGCCGCGATCCTCGAACAGCTTGGCCATCACGCGGTGGGTGATGGTGGCGCCGACCTGGCTCTTGATGTCGTCACCGACGATCGGCACACCGGCGTCTTCGAACTTCTTGGCCCACACCGGGTCCGAGGCGATGAAGACCGGCAGCGCGTTGACGAAGGCCACGCCCGCGTCGATGGCGCACTGGGCGTAGAACTTGTCGGCCTCTTCGGAGCCCACGGGCAGGTAGGACACCAGCACGTCGACCTCGGCGTCCTTGAGCGCCTTGACCACGTCGACGGCCTCGGCATCGGACACCTCGATGGTGTCGGCGTAGTACTTGCCGATGCCGTCGAGCGTCGGACCGCGCTGCACGACGATGTCGGTCGGCGGCACGTCGGCGATCTTGATGGTGTTGTTCTCCGACGCGAAGATCGCCTCGGACAGGTCGAAGCCGACCTTCTTGGCGTCCACGTCGAACGCAGCGACGAACTTCACGTCGCGCACGTGGTACTGGCCGAGCTTGACGTGCATCAGGCCGGGCACGCTGGCGTTCTCGTCGGCGTCCTTGTAGTACTGCACGCCCTGCACGAGCGAGGACGCGCAGTTCCCCACGCCGACGATCGCGACCCGGACGTCATTGCTTGCGGTCATGACGACTTCTCCTCTTGTCCTACTTCAACTTCTGTAAGGGGCTGGATGGGTGGTACTCGAGCTCAACTCTGTTCAGCACGTCCCTGCGCCGATTTCTCCGCCGCGATCAACTCGTTGAGCCATTTGACTTCGCGTTCGCTCGACTCCAGCCCCAGCTGATGCAGCTGACGGGTGTAGCGATCGAACGAGTTGCTCGCCCGCGCGATTGCTTCACGCAGGCCTTCCCGGCGCTCTTCGACCTGACGGCGGCGGCCTTCCAGAATCCGCATCCTGGCTTCAGCCGGGGTGCGGTTGAAGAAGGCGAGATGGACGCCGAACCCGTCGTCGGAAAAGTTCTGTGGTCCGGTGTCGGCGACCAGTTCGGTGAAGCGCAGCTTGCCCGCCTCGGTGAGCTGGTAAACGCGGCGCGCGCGGCGCACCTTGAGGGTGCCTTCCGGGGCGGCGTCCTCGACGATCAGACCGTCGGCCTGCATCCGGCGCAATGCGGGATACAGCGAGCCGTAGGAGAACGCGCGGAAGGCGCCCAGCAGACCCGTCAACCTCTTGCGCAATTCGTAGCCGTGCATCGGCGATTCCTGGAGCAACCCGAGGATGGCGAGTTCGAGCATCCGGGCACCTCCTCCACGAATCAGCCGCTACGACGGTTCGACACCTCGCGCAATAGTATCGCGCCGATATATTGAACGCCACACGGGTGCGCCGCACACCGAACCGGAAGTCGGGGTTCAGGCGTTGGCGTAGTTCATGTTCTTGACGGTCAAATCGCCGTTGAGCTGCATGTATCCGCTGTCCCCGAAGTTGGGGGTGACGTAGATGCTGATCTGGATGCTGTCGGGCGGCGCGGTCATGTCGCTGTTGGGTTCGATGCTGACGTAGGTGGTCTTCACCTCCGCCGGGTTGATCCCCAGCGTTTCGGGCGCACCGCGCAGAATGCCCACCAACTTCGGGATGTCGAATGCGGCCAGGTCCACGACGCGCTCGTCGGAACTCACGCTGGTTTCGCTCGGATCACCCCATCCGCCGCGATAGGAGTAGTTCAGCGCGCGGCGCGGTTCGGCGGGGTCCTGCCGTTCCAGCGAGGCGTAGTCGGCGTAGATGGTGGTCGAGTAGCCCATGGTGTCGCCGAACTTCTGCTTCATCTGGGTGAAAAGACCGGTGAGTCCGCCGAGGGAGTGCAGCTGCCGGGGCGGCGTCAGGACCTGCGCGGGGATTCCGTCGTCCTTGGCTCCCGGATCGGACGTGAAGTTCAGCGGCGAAGGAGTGTTGCCGTAGAGGCCCCATCCGATGGCGATCCCGAAGACGACCAGTACCGCAGCCATCGCGATCCGGATGCCGGCACCGCCGGGCAGCTTCGGCAGCCGCCGGGGCGGCTTGCGCAGCTGGGTCGGCGCGTTGGCCGTCTGCAGGTCGGCCACGAGCTCCTGGAGCTCCCAGAGGGTGGCGGCGTTGGTGGCGGACTTCACCCGCTCGCCGTGCTCGGTCATCGACAGCTGACCTTCGGCCAGCGCGGTGTCGAGGATCTGGCACGTGTCGGTGCGATCACTGTCTTTGGCGCGCGTCCATGATGTTCCGCGCGCTGAGCTGCCGGGAGCCACGACGAGATCGTAAGAGTTGGTGCGCGGTTCCCGCAGGCCCGCCACGAACCAGGTCACCTCCGGTGCCCGGTCGCGCCTCCGCCGCTGCAGCGCCGACGTACTCTGGTCAGCGTGCGATTGCAGCGACAGGTGGTGGACTACGCCCTGCGGCGGCGGTCGCTGCTGGCTGAGGTCTATTCCGGGCGCACCGGCGTCTCGGAGGTCTGCGACGCGAACCCCTATCTGCTGCGCGCCGCGAAGTTCCACGGCAAGCAGAGTTCGGTGATGTGCCCGATCTGCCGCAAGGAACAGTTGACGCTGGTCTCGTGGGTGTTCGGTGATCACCTCGGCGCTGTCTCCGGATCGGCCCGCACGGCGGAGGAACTCGTCCTACTGGCGACCCGTTACGACGAGTTCTCAGTACATGTGGTGGAGGTATGTCGGACTTGCAGCTGGAATCACCTGGTGAAGTCCTACGTGCTGGGCGCGATCCCGCCGCCCAAGGGATCCCGTCCGCGCCGCACGCAGACCGCGCGCAGCACCGCGCGGACGGCCAGTGAATAGCCCGGGGCGCCCCGACCGTTTCGCCGACCGTGCCCGTGATGGGCGCAGGGCGGCCGACGGCGGTAACGCGCGACCCCAGCCCCGACCCCAGCAGCCCCGCCGGCGGTCGGACGGGCCGGCTCATGCCGCCCGCCCGCACCCCGATGACCGGTTGACGACGGTGTTGCCCCCGGTTCGGGAGGAGCGGCCGCGCCATCTGAAGGATCCGATCGACGACGTCAAGCGGGCGCTCGACGGTCGCCCGCCCAAGCAGCCGCCTCCCCCTCCGCGCCGCCCGACGGGTGGCGGCGGGCCGGGCGGTGGCGGCCCGTCGGATCGGCGGCCGGGGTGGCGCGACCAGGTCAACTGGAAGTGGGTGCGCCGCGGCCTGATCGCCTGCGCCGCGGTCCTCATCGTCTTACCGCTGTTGACGTTCGGCATGGCCTACCTCATCGTCGACGTGCCGAAGCCTGGAGACATCCGGACCGCTCAGGTGTCGACGATCCTGGCGAGCGACGGATCGGAGATCGCGAAGATCGTCCCGCCCGAGGGCAACCGGGTGGACGTCAACATCGACCAGATCCCGGTGCACGTGCGTGACGCGGTGATGGCCGCCGAGGACCGGGACTTCTATTCGAACCCGGGCTTCTCTTTCACCGGGTTCCTGCGTGCCTTCAAGAACAACATCTTCGGTGGTGACCTGCAGGGCGGGTCGACCATCACCCAGCAGTACGTCAAGAACGCGTTGGTCGGCGACGCCCGCTCCGGTGTGGGCGGGCTGGTCCGAAAAGCCAAGGAGCTGGTCATCTCCACCAAGATGTCCAGTGAGTGGTCCAAAGACCAGGTGATGCAGTCCTATCTGAACATCATCTATTTCGGCCGGGGCGCCTACGGCGTCGCGGCGGCGTCCAAGGCGTACTTCAACAAGCCCGTCGAGCAACTCACGGTGGCCGAGGGTGCGCTGTTGGCCGCGTTGATCCAGCGGCCGTCGGCGCTCGATCCGGCCGTCGATCCGGAGGCCGCGAACGAGCGCTGGAATTGGGTGCTCGACGGCATGGTGTCCATCGGCGCGCTGTCCGCGCAGGACCGCGCGGCGCAGGTGTTCCCGCCGACGATCCCGCCGGATGCGGCGATCACCCAGAACCAGACGACCGGGCCCAACGGCCTGATCGAGCGTCAGGTGATCAACGAGCTGATGGACATCTTCAACATCAGTGAGCAGCAGCTCAACACCGAGGGCCTGCAGGTCACCACGACCATCGATCCGAAGGCGCAGTCTGCTGCGCAAGACGCGGTCAGCGAGTACATGGACGGGCAGGACCCGGACATGCGGACGGCGGTCGTGTCCATCGACCCGAAGACCGGCGGCGTGAAGGCGTACTACGGCGGCAACGATGCGAACGGCTTCGACTTCGCCCAGGCCGGATTGCCGACCGGTTCGTCGTTCAAGGTGTTCGCGTTGGTCGCGGCGCTTCAGCAGGGCATGGGCCTGGGCTACCAGGTGGACAGTTCACCCCTCACCGTCGACGGCATCAAGATCTCGAACGTCGAGGGCAGCAGCTGCGGCAACTGCAACATCGCGGAGGCGTTGAAGCGGTCGCTCAACACCAGCTACTACCGGCTGATGCTGAAGCTCAAGAACGGACCGCAGGACGTGGCCGACGCCGCGCACGCGGCCGGTATCGCCGAGAGTTTCCCCGGTGTCGAGCACACGCTGTCCGAGGACGGCAAGGGCGGACCGCCGAACAACGGTGTCGTGCTGGGTCAGTACCAGTCGCGGGTGATCGACATGGCGTCGGCGTACGCGACGATCGCGGCGTCGGGGACGTACCACAAGCCGCACTTCGTGCAGAAGGTCGTCAACGCCGAGGGCACCATCCTGTTCGACGCGAGCCAGGAGGACAACTCCGGCGAGCAGCGCATCGACAAGGCCGTCGCCGACAACGTCATCGCGGCCATGCAGCCGATCGCCGGCTACTCCAAAGGCCACGCACTGGCCGGCGGCCGCCCGTCGGGCGCGAAGACTGGCACCAACCAGCTCGGTGACACCGATGCCAACCGTGACGCCTGGATGGTGGGCTACACGCCGTCGCTGTCCACCGCGGTCTGGGTGGGCACCGTGGACGGCACGAAGCCGCTCGAGAACCAGTGGGGCTCACCGGTGTACGGCTCGGGTATCCCGAGCGACATCTGGAAGGCCACGATGGACGGCGCGCTCGACGGCACCGACAACGAGTCGTTCCCGAAGCCCGAGGAAATCGGCGGGTACGCCGGCGTGCCGCAGGCGCCGCCGCCACCGCCGTCGACCACGGTGGCACCGCCGCCGTCCAACACGGTGATCCAGCCGACGCTCGAGATCGCGCCCGGCATCACGATCCCGTGGGGCCCGCCGACGACGGTGCCTGCGGGACCCGGACCCGTGCCGGAAGGAACGCCGCCAGGTCCGGAGGTGGTGCCCGGCGCACCGCAGCCCGGTGCCCCGGTTCCGGTGGCGCCGGGCGCTCCGCCGCCGCCTCCGTGACCTCGCCGGTCCCGCCGGCCACCGAGTCGTCGCCAGAATCGCCGGCTCCGCTGGCTCCGGCAGAATCGCCAGCCCCTCTCGCTGAAGATCTCCGAAGCCTCGACGACCGCGACTTCCCCAGTCGCACAGACACCCTCGGTGCCGCGCTGTCGGGCACCATCGGTGGCCCCGTCGGCCGGCACGCTGTGATCGGCCGCACCCGTTTCCTCACCCCACTTCGGGTCATGCTGCTCATCGCGATCGTGTTCCTGGCGTTGGGCTACTCCACCAAGGCGGCATGCCTGCAGACGTCCGGCACCGGCACCGCCGACCAGCGTGTCGGCAACTGGGCCAACAACCGGGCCTACTACGAGCTCTGCTACTCCGACACCGTGCCGCTCTACACCGCAGAGCTGCTGAACCTCGGGAAGTTCCCGTACAAGTCGAGCTGGCTGGAAACCGACGAGAAGGGTATGCCGCGCGCCCAGTACGACGGCTCGCCCGCGGTGCGCTACATGGAGTATCCGGTGCTCACCGGCATCTACCAGTACCTGTCGATGTCGCTGGCCAAGACGTACACGACGCTGACCAAGCTGACGTCGGTGCCGATCATCGCCGAGGTGGTGATGTTCTTCAACGTCTCCGCGTTCGGGCTGGCGCTGGCGTGGCTGACGACCGTCTGGGCGACCGCGCTGTTGGCCGGTGCCCGCCGCATCTGGGACGCCGCACTGGTCGCGGCGTCACCGTTGGTGATCTTCCAGATCTTCACCAACTTCGATGCGCTGGCGACCGCGGCTGCCGCCGGGGCACTGCTGGCGTGGGCGCGTCGGCGGCCCGTGCTGGCCGGGGTGCTGATCGGTCTGGGCGTGGCGGCCAAGCTCTATCCGCTGCTGCTGCTGATTCCCCTGGTGCTGTTGGCCATTCGCACGTCGCGGCTGCAGGCGGTCGCCAAGACGGCGCTCGCCGCGGGGGCGACGTGGCTGGTGGTCAACCTGCCGATCATGGTGCTGTTCCCCCGGGGATGGTCGGAGTTCTTCCGGCTCAACACCCGTCGCGGCGATGACATGGATTCGCTCTACAACGTCGTGAAGTCCTTCACCGGCTGGCAGGGCTTCGACCCCAACCTCGGCTTCTGGGAACCGCCGGTGGTGCTCAACACCGTCACCGCCGCGCTGTTCGCCGCGTGTTGCATCGCGATCGGTTACATCACGCTGACCGCTGCGCGCCGGCCGCGCATCGCGCAGATCGCGTTCCTGGTGGTGGCAGCTTTCCTGCTGACGAACAAGGTGTGGAGCCCGCAGTTCTCGCTGTGGCTGGTGCCGTTGGCGGTGTTGGCCCTGCCGCATCGGCGAATCCTGCTGGCCTGGATGACGATCGACATGCTGGTCTGGGTGCCGCGGATGCTGTACCTGTTCGGCGAACAGAACAAGGGCCTGCCCGAGCAGTGGTTCACCGCCACGGTATTGCTCCGCGACATCGCAGTGGTCACGTTGTGCGCGTTGATCATTCGTCAGATCTACCGTCCGGAGCTGGACCTCGTGCGGTCCGACGGCGTGGACGATCCGGCAGGCGGTCCGTTCGACCGCGCCCCGGATGCGTATCCGCCGTGGGTGCCCGATTGGCTGCAGCCCCGCGGTCACATTCGCGCCCAGCGGGCCAACGCGAAGCTGTACAGCCCGTAGGACGCGAAACCGAGAGCGGCGAACAGCAGGAGCGCGTCGCCGGACGTCGCCGACCCGAGTGCCTGGACAGCCGCGTCGAGTCCGGCGGCTTTCGCCGGATCGGCCCGGACGGCGGCGACGATGACCAACAGTCCGGCCAGCGCGTAGACCGCGCCCTCGGCGACGTAGCCGTACACGCCGAGCACCCGCACCACCCGGCCGCCGGAGGTGGTCAGGTCGTCGAGGAAGCGTCGGGAGGCGCCCTTGTAGGCGTAATAGCCACCGATCACGACGATGACGGCTCCCACGACCACCAGCAGGGCGCGGCCGGAAAACGATTGCATCAGAACAGCACTCAGTCCGGAGTTCTGTTCACTGCTGGGTTCGCGACGCCCGATGGCGAACCGTACACACGTGTATCCCACGCTGCTGTAGACAGCCAGCAGACCGAGGGCCTTGAGACGGTTGCCGAGGCTGGCATCGCTCGGGTCGCGGCCACCTTCGCCTGGATGCAGACCGAGCAGGGCTTCGGCGAGGCGCCAGGCGGCCAGCGGCACCAGCGCCGCGGCGATCGCCCACAGGATCAGCACCCCGTCGGTGGCTGCGGCGATCGTCGCCATGGCGCCGGAGGGGTCGGCATGGCCGCCGCGGCCCAACGCGATCCGCGCGATCACGTAGGCGATGAGGAAGTGCAGCGAGCCGCTGGCGATGAAGCCGGCGCGCACCGTTTTGCGGACGCCACCGTGGGCAAGAATCCGGTCGACGATCGGCGGCCGGGACATCACCGCGCTCTACCCTCGGGCCCGACGATCGAAACCGGGGTGTTTCCCGGTGCCACCTGGTGGTTATATTTGCTAAGCATCTGTATGCAGTCTGCAGGCTGGAGTCGTCTCATGAGTTTTCTCCGCAAGACCGCGCCCGCCGCGGTGATCCTGGGCGGTGTCGTCGCAGGCGCGCTCGGCTTCGGTGCCGCGACGTCGGTGGCACAACCGCCGCCTCCTCCGCCCGGACCGGCCGAGTTCCCCCCGAACCCGCCGGGTGAGCCGGTGCCGAACTGGGCGCCGCGCAAACCCGCCGACATGTGGAACGGCGAGCCGGTGGTGTGGACGTCGATGTGGGGTGGCCGCTGGGGTGTGTGGAAGCACGGCCAGTTCATCACGCTGTCGTCCAACCCCGTCACCAACGGCGGCTGAGAACGGACTGCACAGCTTTCTAGCTGCGCTATATAGTTGGCCCACGGCGAGTGAGATGCGCCGGCATTCGACGAGGTAGGAGCGATCAATGAGCGGACTGGCGAGTCGAGTGCTGCGAACCGCCCTGGCGACGGCAGCAGCCGCGGGTGCGCTGTTCGGCGCCGCGGGCACCGCGCAGGCCGACGCGACCGATGACTACCCGATCCCGCACCGCATCATCGTCACCCAGTGCGACGTCGAGCAGTACATGCTGGCCGCACGCGATACCAGCCCGGTGTACTTCGAGCGGTACATGATCGATCGGAGCAACCGGCCGGCCGATGTCCAGCAGATGGCCTTCGACCGCATCCACTGGTTCTTCTCCCTCGACCCGGTGGCTCGCCGCCAGTACTCCGAGGACACCGCGACCAACGTCTTCTACGAGCAGACCGCCACCCGCTGGGGCAACTGGGCGAAGCTGTTCTTCAACAACAAGGGCGTCGTCGCGCACGCCACCGACGTCTGCATGAACTACCCCAAGGGCGACATGTCCGTGTGGGACTGGCCCGTTCGCCGGTAGCGATTTCGCGCTGTCCTCCCTGGTCCTGTAGCCTGGGCCGGTTGCCGACGCAGGCGACCCTCCTGCCACGGACACGCCGTGGCCGTCAGACCAGAGGAGGTGATGGGTTCCCTATGCGTCCATACGAAATCATGGTCATTCTCGACCCCACACTCGACGAGCGCACCGTTGCTCCGTCGTTGGAGACGTTCCTGAACGTCATCCGCAAAGACGGTGGCAGCGTTGACAAGGTCGACATCTGGGGCCGCCGCCGGTTGGCCTACGAGATCGCCAAGCATGCCGAAGGCATCTACGCGGTGGTCGACGTGAAAGCCGAGCCCGCGACGGTGTCCGAGCTCGACCGTCAGCTCAACCTCAATGAGTCCGTGCTGCGGACCAAGGTGATGCGGACCGACAAGCACTAAAGAGTGCCGATCGTCGGAGCCGCTGCGTAGGCTCGCGCCCAACGTCCGCTCACCTAGGAGGAACTCGTGGCTGGTGACACCACCATCACCGTCGTCGGAAACCTGACCGCCGATCCGGAACTGCGTTTCACGCCGTCCGGTGCGGCGGTGGCCAACTTCACCGTTGCGTCCACCCCGCGCATCTACGACCGGCAGAGCGGGGAGTGGAAGGACGGCGAGGCGCTGTTCCTGCGGTGCAACATCTGGCGTGAGGCCGCCGAGAACGTGGCCGAGAGTCTGACCCGCGGGTCGCGCGTCATCGTGACGGGCCGGCTCAAGCAGCGCTCCTTCGAGACCCGTGAGGGCGAGAAGCGCACGGTGGTCGAGGTCGAGGTCGACGAGATCGGGCCGTCGCTGCGCTACGCAACGGCGAAGGTCAACAAGGCGAGCCGCAGTGGCGGCGGCGGTGGCGGCTTCGGCGGCGGTGGCGGCGGGAACTCCCGTCCCTCCGAGCCGCCCAAGGACGACCCGTGGGGCAGCGCGCCCGCATCGGGGTCCTTCGGTGGCGCCGACGACGAGCCGCCGTTCTGAGACAACACATTTCGGAAACATCCGAGACATTTTCAAGAAAGAGTTAGACACATGGCGAAGTCCTCAACCAAGAGGCGTCCGGCTCCGGAAAAGCCGGTCAAGACACGCAAGTGCGTGTTCTGCTCCAAGAAGGGCAAGGGGCAGAACATCGATTACAAGGACACCGCGCTGCTGCGCACCTACATCAGCGAGCGCGGCAAGATCCGTGCCCGTCGGGTGACCGGCAATTGCGTTCAGCACCAGCGCGACGTCGCGATCGCGGTGAAGAACGCCCGCGAGGTCGCGCTGCTGCCGTTCAGCTCGTCGACGCGATAAGGACGATTGAGATGAAACTGATTCTGACTGCCGAGGTCGAGCACCTCGGAACGGCCGGCGACGCGGTCGAGGTGAAGGACGGCTACGGGCGCAACTACCTGCTGCCACGTGGGCTGGCGATCGTGGCGACGCGCGGCGCGCAGCGCCAGGCCGAGGACATCCGGCGCGCCCAGGAGCTCAAGAGCGTCAAGAGCCTCGAGCACGCCAACGAACTGAAGACGGCACTCGAGGGTCTCGACAGCGTCGAGCTCTCGGTGAAGACCGCTGGAGACTCGGGCAAGCTGTTCGGCTCGGTCTCTGCGAGCGACGTGGTCGCCGCGATCAAGAAGGCCGGCGGACCGAACCTCGACAAGCGGACGGTGCAGCTGCCCAAGGCGCACATCAAGAGCGTGGGCACCCACTCCGTGACGATCCGGCTGCACCACGATGTGGCCGCGACCGTGTCGCTGAACGTGGTCGCCAGCTAGATACTGACGAGTCAACGGCCGGGTGAGGGCCCAGAGGTCCGAACCCGGCCGGTGTGGGGTGTT
>JAEXZY010000045.1 GCA_023404955.1 Actinomycetes bacterium | reverse complement strand
CCGGGTGTGGCTCAACTGGTAGGGCGCGACATTTGGGAGCGGGTCGCTCCCCCTTCAAGCCGGAAAATACCGTGACCGCAATCCCTTGATACGTCTGCGATACAGGCACTTCCCCCGCAAGTCGAGGTGGTCAAAAAATCGCCGTGACCACATGTTTGACCACAGTTAAAGCAAAACTGAATACCCAAAAATCCGGGATTAGCGCAGTTGGTAGCGCGGGTGGTTTGGGACCATCAGGCCGGGAGTTCGAGTCTCCCATCTCGGACCACTTTACTTGGAAAAACCGCCTTTTGAGGCGGTTTTTCTGCGTTAAGAGTTTGTTTTCAGAACACACTTGGCCACATTCCAATTGCGGCCAGAGAGGTAAAACAGCAGCTGCGACCTCGGCGTAAAAACAATGTAAACTCAAATGCGCTCTTGCACATATTCAGATTGAAAAAGCGGTTGAAATCGGGTATAATTTGTCTGCAGACTCAATGTCTGTAAAGAGCGTGTGGCAAGATTTTGTACTTGTGTTTCGCAAGTGTTGACTAAACTGGGTGGCACATTAGCGTATTGCCCTTTCTTTCCATGATGTTAACTGTGTTAACTCATGTTGACTGATCCTTTCGCACAATGAGTTGCCACACGCTCTCCCTTTGGGGAGGGTCCTATGAAAAAATTCTGTGATATTCAATCAAGAAATGAGTTGGCTGACTATTTGGGTATCCCACGCAGTAAGCTAACGCACATTCTTTATGTCAAAAAACCAGATAGTTATTACACCACCTTTGAAATTCCAAAACGTAATGGTGACACTCGTGCCATCTGCGCTCCTTCTGGTGATTTGAAAGTCCTGCAGAAAAAACTCTCAAATATTCTGTGCCTTTTCCAAAGAAACATTTGGGATGAGAATGGTATTAAACCCAATATTTCTCATGGGTTTGAGAAAGAAAAAAGTATTATTACCAATGCAAAAATTCATCGCAATAAGCGTTATGTCCTAAACTTAGACTTGGCAAGTTTTTTTGATAGTTTCCACTTTGGTCGCATTCAGGGCTATTTTGAAAAAAATAATCACTTCAAACTGCCTCACGATGTTGCCGTTATCCTCGCACAATTGACCTGCTACCAAGGCCGTTTACCGCAGGGTGCTCCCAGTTCTCCAATCATCACAAATTTAATCTGCCAGTCTCTTGACGCCCACCTTTTAAAGGCGGCCAAGAAATATAAGCTGGATTACACCAGATATGCTGATGATTTGACTTTCTCTACCAACGACAGGCACTTTGTTGAAAATCAGAAGAAATTCTTAGCAGAAGCCATCGTTGCAATAACAAAGGCTGGTTTCTCTATCAACGAAAAGAAAACCCGGCTTCAATTTAGGGATTCACGCCAAGAAGTCACGGGGCTAATTGTGAACAAAAAGCTAAATGTCAATCACTCCTATGTGCGTAAAACGAGAGCGATGGCGCATCAGCTCTACTCGACTGGTGAGTATCTTATCGATGGTGTGCCAGGATCAATCAAGCAACTCGAAGGGCGCTTTTCTTTTATCGATCAACTGGATCACTACAATAATATTCTTGATCCACAGGAAATTAAGCATGACGCTTTCAATCTAAATGGCCGCGAGAAACAGTACCAAGCATTTATTTTTTATAAATATCTTTTCGCCAATGACACCCCTGTTATTGTAACAGAAGGAAAAACTGATATACGGTATATAAAAGCCGCTCTGAAGAACCTTTATAACAAGTATCCACGGCTCATACAAAAAGATGCTGAAGGTAAATTCGTCTACAAGTTCTCGTTCTTCAGACGAACAAAAAGGTGGAAGTATTTCTTCGGAATCAGCTTAGACGGTGCCGATGCTATGAGAATTCTATATCGCTATCATATTGGTAGCAACAAACGAATTCCTCCTTATCTCAGTTACTTCCAGAAGTTAAGTGGTCACGAGCAGCATAATCCTGTCATACTTCTGTATGACAATGAATCCAAGAGTGAGAGACCATTAAAAAAATTCTTAGGTGAGGATGTGCATGCCACCGTAGATCAAAAAGCAGAACTCAAAGCGAAGCTGCATATGCGCTTGATCACGAGCAGCAAGTTATTTGTGGTTACGCCACCTCTTATAGGCGATAAAGAAGAGTGCGAAATAGAAGATTTGTTTTCCGATGAGCTGCTGAGTCTCAATTTAGAAGGAAAAACCTTCTGCCACAAAGATAAATTCGACAGCAACAAATACTTTGGCAAAGAAATCTTCTCACAATATGTTTATGAAAACTACCGGACGATTGACTTCTCAAGATTTATTCCACTTCTTGATGTAATTGATATGATAATTGCACAAGCTGAATCCCATGAACAATAAAATATGCCAACAGAGTTTTGCGCTCTGTCGGCATATTTTTATCCTACCTTTTCGAACGGTGGTTATCTATTCCCCAGCATCGCCACCATCATCCCATAATGTTTCTTCACCGTATTCCGTGCCAGGCCGGTTCGCTTGGCGAGGGTGGAGAACTCCGTGATCTCCGGGTGGAGGCGCATGTAGTCCCACAGCTTGCACTGTTTTTTTGTCAGCTTTTCCGGCGGAGCGATGCCCGCAAGTTGCTCCTTGAGATTTTTGCGTTCCTCGTTCATCTCCGCGATCAGTGCTTTCAGCTTTTCCTCGCACTCCTCGCGGGTGTGGGCGTAGACGTTGCGGGAATGCTGTGTCCCGTCCGGCCACACGGGAGAATAGCGCCCCTCAAACAAGTGGTCATTGATCTCCGTGACGCATCCGGTGCCTGGTTTCCTTTTCTTCCCCACATAGGGCTGGAAGTCCACGATGCCTTTCCGCTCCGGCCCCGTTTCTTCCTGCGGTTCTGCCTTGCCAATGCTCCGGTCAATGCTGGCGGCAGCAGCGCGCTGCATATCACCGGTGATGTGGGTGTAGATGTCCAGCGTTGTCACCGCCGACACATGGCCCAGCATGGCGGAGAGGGTTTTCACATCCATGCCGTTTTCCAGCGCCAGCGTTGCGAAGGTGTGCCGCAGATCATGGAATCTGACACGCTTGCAGTCTGCCCGCTCCAGTATCGTCTGAAGCCGCCTTCGCGCCACGCCGGGTGTGATCGGTCGGTCCGCCTTCACCGGGGACGGGAACATCCAGCGGGAATCCACCGTCTTTTTATACTCCCGCAGAACGGCCAACACCGCAGGCGGCAGCACCAGTTTTCGAACGGACGCTTTTGTTTTCGGTGGAATGATCTGCAATTCGCCGTTTACCGAGTACGCCTGTTTGTTGACGGTCAGCACGCCTGTCTCGAAGTTCAGATCCTCCCATTGAAGCGCTATCAGTTCGCCACGCCGCAGGCCGGTGCAGAGATCCAGCAGGAACAGTTCGTAGTACCCGTCCGCCTGCGCCTGAATGAGAAATTTCTGCAATTCCTCCCGATCCAGCACC
>JAEXZY010000053.1 GCA_023404955.1 Actinomycetes bacterium | reverse complement strand
GAAAAATATTTTCTTATTTCATCAGTAGCATTACCTAAATCAAGTATAATAGTTTTGCCTTGTTCTAATGCATTTAATATTTCCAATTTGAAATTTCCTGCATCTTTATGATGATATCTTCTATATTGTGATAATATTGTTGTTCCAGAATATGAACTATTTTTTGGAAATAATATACCTAACATAGCTATCTCATCTGAATCAAAAATTTCTTCATCTTTATCATTTTTACTATATTCGTACATTAATTTTAATTCTTTAATTAACTGAGTAAAGTTATCTATTGATGTTGGAACCTTGCCTTTACCATATATAGCTTCTCTATACGCATTTTTAAATCCTGGATTAATGCCCTTTGTATATTTATGTTCAAAATTAGTAGTATTTAGAATTTTTTCATTTACTTCAAAACCAGCCATATACAATATAGCCCAATATATTTGTATTTTTCTTGCTTCATGCACTTTTTTACTATAATCAGTTAAACGCTTAATATCTTCTATATTCATCAATTCAACACTTGAAAATGCTGTTATATAATCAGATTTTTTGTTATCATTGTCTAGAAGTTCAGAAATTATTTGCTTAGATTCATTTGGTGTTTCATAAAAGTTTAATCTTAATGGTTTTGATTTTGTTGCTGCTCTTGGAGTCAAAGCATAGACATCACATCTATCTTCATTTATACTCCTTAAACATTTTCCTCCATCTTGTTCATTATCATTAGCATATTCTCCATTTAAATCAAATATCACTTGGCCTACAGTATCTGTAGAGTCTAGAACTCCTTGAGCTATTAATTTTACTACATTTGATTTTCCTAGTCTTGTTTTTCCAAACATAGCCGTTCTACAGCCCAGAAAATCTCGTATAGATATTTTTATATCTATATCTCTATTTTTTTTATCATTCATAAGTAAACACTCTGTTGTTCTTAGTTTACCTATATCAGTAATATATTCTTTTTTTATAAGCCCATTTACAATTAAATCTAATAACTCCTCATTTGGTGAAAATACTCTATATTTATGTGCACTTACTATATTATTAACATCTCCTGAAAAATGAATTTTATCTACAATTTTAGGATCTGGATAAAACATACCTAATACATCACATTCTAATGCCCCCAATTGCAATTCACTTTCTGTCAAAACATCTAACTCTGGCATAGATTTTTTATGTAATTCAAAATGTGTTTGTTGAACATTATTTGAAAGTGGTGTATCAGATACATCTTTTACTCTTAATAAACTAAAATGATACGGTGTTCTATCTTCTTTCTCTCTTTCTGGAATCATAATAAGATATGAACCTCTAGGTATTCCTCCCACTGCCTTTCTATATCTATCTGATGTAATTATTTTTGCTGAATCATATCCTAACTCTAACACATATCCTACAAACTTCCATAAATTTAATTCTCTACTAAGTTCTAGTTTATTTTGCTCCTCAATAAAAGTTTTTAAAGCATAAATAGGATTATTAGTTAATACTTGTTCATCAATCATCTCTTCTATTAAATTCATTTATATATTAACTCTCCTTTTCCCTTATAGTAAAGTATCTATTACATATAGCATTTTAGTTCATTTACATATTTAATATTACTTAATTTATATATCTATTTTCAGTAATCATATTAAAATTCCAATCTTTCAATATAGTTGATAAAATTTTGAGCATATTTATTTCCATTATTAGCTAGAAAATTCATTAAATAAATTCCCTCATCTAAACTTTCTTCTTCTGATTTATCGTTATTAAGTAGTCCACTTCCTATTGCATATGCTCTGAAAAAGGTTCCAGCTGGATGAGATATTTCCTCTAATTCTTCAATATATTTTCTAAGCGGAACATCAAAAATCAAATCATGACCTGGAGAAGTGCTTTTTATATCTACCATTATACCGACTATAACATTTAATATATTTATTCCTGCTTCGATAACACCATTGTCAAATGCCCTTTCATAAAGAGTCATCATCTCTACAAAACAAGAATCATCTCCTGTTTTTTCCATATTAACATTTAAATCATATGCTTTTTTGAAAAATTGATATCCAGGTAAACTTTCTGGGCTAATTAATGGTATTGCTCTATCTGTATCTGAAATCACTGTTTCTGCAGTATTTGTTGATATTCCATCTAATTCTTTCATTTCTTTAAAACTCTTTACAAAGTTTATTCCTATCTCCTCTATATTACTAAAAAGTAGTTCATTTATATCAATCTTAAATATCTTACCTATACTTACGACATCACTTACCTTAGGCTCTGCCTCAGCTTTTTCCCATCTCCTCAATGTATCTCTACTTATAAATAATTTTTCTGCAAGCATCTCCTGAGATAGGTGAGAGTTCCTTCTTAAAGCTCTAATATTTTTACTTATATTTATTTTTTCTTGTTGACTCATTATGTTTCCTCCTTTCATACTTATTTGCTTTATATTTATATAATAAGCTTTATTTTTGATTTACGCTGCCATAAACATTCTGCATATTTGCGCTATTTTTAAGCAAAGTAAATTTAAATAATAGTGATTATATTAAAACTTATACCATCTATTCGATATTCAGTTACATAAATTCCATAATAATCTAAATAATATGTAAAAAATAATTTCTATAATATTTCTATATAATTTATGAGAATCCTCTATTCTATATTATTTATTTACTCTACTTATTTTAATTTTTCTTATCTCATCTCATATTTATTAAATATATTATGATATAAAAAAATACCACGATTAAATATCGTGGCTTTTTTATATTATTTATAATTTTTAACTAGTATTTCAATTATATTGCCTCTACCTTTACTATTAGTAATTTATCATTCTACTTGCACTAATTCTTTGTATAAATCCACTATATAATTCATTAAAAAACTCATTATTTTCATCTGAGTTTTTAGTTTTATAATTACTAAGCATAACTATAGCTC
>JAEXZY010000076.1 GCA_023404955.1 Actinomycetes bacterium | reverse complement strand
GACGACACCGAACGCACCCGCAAACGATCGCTGACCAAGGGTCGGCAGCGTCGCGACGGCATGACGGCGTGGACGGCGGATCTGACCCCGGAAGCCGCGGCGGTGTGGGAAGCGATCTTCGCCAAATCCGCCGCCCCGGGCATGTGCAACCCCGACGATGACGAACCCTGCACCTCCGGCACCCCGACCCAAGCGCAGATCGACAACGATCACCGCAGCCTGGCTCAACGCCAGCACGACGCGCTGGTCGCGGTCGGGCGGATCGCGTTGATGAGTGGCGAGCTGGGTCAGTTGAACGGGTTGCCGGTGACGGTGATCGTGCGCACCACCCTGCAAGACCTCGAATCCCGGGCCGGGATCGGCGTCACCGGTGGTGGCACCCGGTTGCCCATCAAGGATGTGATCCGCATGGGTGCGCATGCCACCCATTACCTCGCGATCTTCGACCGGGCCACTGGTGCCGCGTTGGATCTGTTTCGGACGCGGCGGGTGGCCTCGGCGGCGCAGCGGATCATGCTGATCGGGCGCGAGGGCGGCTGCACCAAACCCGGCTGCCCCGTCGGCGCCTACGGCTGCCAGGTCCACCACGTCACCGCCGATTGGGCTGATGGCGGCCTGACCAACATCGACGACCTCGGCCTGGCCTGCCCACCCGACAACCGCGCGGTGAAAGAGGGCGGCTGGACCACGTCGATGAACACCCGCCACGAGGTGGAATGGACCCCACCACCCGACCTCGACACCGGCCAAACCCGGATCAACACCCACCACACCCCAGAACGACTCCTCCGCCCACCCGAGGTCGACGAGGGGACTGAAGAGAGCAGCGACCCGTCAGAACCCGGCGGACCCGCACCACCCGACAACGAAGCCGCCTGAGAGCGGCCGCCATTCATCGGTGTTCGGAGAGCCGACTGCTAGATCGCGACGCCCGCCGCGATCGCCTCGGTCATGCCGCGGGTCGCGAGCACGTCGGCCAGTTCGTTGTCGTCGACCCCGGAGTGGCCCTTCACCCAGAACCACTCGACATCGTGTCGCGCGCATGCCTTTTGGAGCCGCTGCCATAAGTCGACGTTCTTCACGGGCTGCTTGGCGGCGGTCAGCCAGCCGTTGCGCTCCCACCCCAGCACCCACTTGGTGATGCCGTTGCGTACATAGGTGCTGTCGGTGTACAGGTGCACTGACACCGGTCGCGTCAGCGCTTCCAATGCCATGATCGGCGCCGTCAGCTCCATCCGGTTGTTGCTCGTCACGCCGGACTCGCCACCGCACATCTCGCGCACGTGCTGGCGCTGCCGCAGCACCGCTCCCCAGCCGCCCGGTCCGGGGTTGGGCCGGCAGCCGCCATCGGTGTGGATCACCACGACATCGTCTCGGGTGGCGTCATGCATGCGCCGAGGATAGGCAATCGCGTGACCGGCCGGCAGGGTGACTCGCCGCGTCACCGGCGAGTCGTCGTCCCGGCGCGCGACCTGATGGCTGGTGCGATCCAGTCGTCCAGGTACTCGCGCAGCCCGGCGCCCTGGCGGCCGGGACCGCCGGGGTCGACGATGAACGACTGCAGTGTCCGCAGCATGAACTCCACCAAGCCGTTCAGCTTATCGTCACCGAAACCGGCTGCAGCCCAGTCGATGTCGAAGCGCTCCAGGATCGAACGGCCGAAGCCGATCGCCAGGTCTGACGTCACCCCCGTGGTAAACGCGGACGCTTTTCCCGGTTCGACGACCAGGCGCAGATACCGGTCCTGCGAGAGTTGTTCGAGGGTGTAGGCGATGCTCTCGACAACGGCTCGCGTCGGTTCGTCGATGGTGCCCAGTCGGTCGGCGAGTCGATCGAGAAAGCCATCGATCGACGACAGCGCCGTGGCAGCGAGCAACGCCTCCTGGGTGGGGAAGTAGCGGTAGACCGTCTGCCGCGTCACGCCGAGCGACTGCGCGATCGTCGACACCGTCGCGGGTTGCCCACTGTCGATGGCCCGTCGGGCTGCCGCGAGGATGCGCCCGGCGGCCTCCTCGTCATCGCGAGGGATGTCGCCCGACCATCCATGCCTACGCATGCAGCGATCGTCGCACGACGCACGATCGAGTCTTGACAATACAGTCACGTGCGAATGTATGGTCAGGCAATGGTGCTAGCCCATGACACCCCTGCCCCCTGCGACGACGAGGTGCTGACCGAGCGGGCTCTCGCCCACGCGCGGGCCGGCACCACGGACATGGCCGACCGTGAGCTGAGGGTCCCGCTGCACTACTACCGCGATCCGAAGACCACCGAGGTCGAGGAGTCCCAGATCCTTCGACGGGTCCCCCTCGCGATCGTGCCGTCGGCTCAGCTGCCCAACGTCAACGACTACGTGGTCCGGTCGGTGCTCGGTGATTCGCTGCTGATCACCCGTGACCGCACCGGCGCCAGCCGCGTCCTGTTGAACTACTGCCGGCACCGGGGCGCGATGCCGGCCTGCGGATCTGGCAACGCCTCGCGATTCGTCTGCCCCTACCACGCGTGGACCTACAAGAACACCGGTGAGCTGTTCATGGTGCCCGGCCGTGCAGGCTTCGACTCGATGAACCTGAAGGACTACGGCCTCGTCGAGCTGCCCTCTGAAGAGCGGTATGGCTTCATCTGGGCGGTCCTGATGGCCGACGCGACGATCGACCTGGACGCCCACCTCGGGCCGGTTGCATCCGAACTCGAGCGGTGGAACTACCCGTCGTACGGGTATCACGCCGAACGCGAGTTCACCTCTGATGTTTCATGGAAGGGTGCGCTCGAGGCCTTCGCCGAGGGCTACCACTTCCCATTCGTGCACGGGGAGAGCCTGATTGGGCAGAACACGTTGGCCAACACCGCGATCTACGACGAATACGGCAGACACCACCGCATCGGATTCCCATTCACCTGGATCACGAACCTCGACACCGACCCCGCGGCCCCGCGCGAGGTGTTGACCAACATGGGCGTCATCTACTGGATCTACCCGAACCTCATCCTCGCCAACAGTCCGGTCGGAGTGGAGATCATCGACATGCTCCCCGCGGGCGAGCCGACCCGCTGCACTGTTCGGCACAGCTGGATGGCACGTGTCCCCGCACAGAACGACGACATGCGCGCGACCTACGACACCATCTTCGACAGTGTGCATGCCGCGGTGCGCGATGAGGACTTCGCGATGCTGCCGCAGTGCGGGGCAGGTGTGCGCCACGGTCAGCACGACCATATGATCATCGGTCGCAACGAAATCGCGGTTCAGCACATGATCAAGGTCTTCGCCGACGAACTCGGTATAGCGCTGTCCTGATCACTGACGGGCGGGCCGCGCCGAGATCAGCGCCGTGCGCACCGACAGGCCCAGCTCGTGGTGCCGGACAGTGGTGATCTTCCGTCCGGGCTGCACCGCAGGCTTCACTGCAGCGGTGTGATCGCCGAAGAACCGCGCCGACTCCTCGATGTCGGCGACGACAAAGGTGATGCCCCACAGCGTCGACGGACCCGGGTCGGACACCTCGGGTGACCCCACCACTTCGACGATCGTGTCGCCGAACCGGTAGAAGATCTGCCTGATCTGCCGGTCGCCGAGCGTTGCATCGCGTTCACGACGCGGTTGGCCACCGATGTCACTGAGCGCTCTGACAGTCCTGTGCAGGTCGGGTGACATCAGGACGACGTGATCGATGGCGGTGACGCCATTACGGTGAGCCACCGCATCGAAAGCCCCGGAATCAGATCTCGCTGTCGGAATGCCGTCCACGTCGTCACCCGCGTCGGGAGGCAGGCCGCCGAGCGACCACCCGACGATGCCGAATCCGCGCTCCCGCCCGAGCAATTCGATACCGACCGAGCCGATCCGGCATGTCGCGTCAGCGCCCACGGTGAACCCGGCATCCACCCACGCGGATGGGGAATCGGCGACGCCGAGCGTGTCGATGCGCAGTGCCATGACCGCAGAGTCTGTCAGATCAGCGCGCGAAGTCGGCAGGCCGGAACTTCCCGTCGCGTAGCTTGCTCTCGATGTCCTCGAGGCTGCGGCCGGTCAGGTCGGGCATCCGGAAGTAGACGAACAGCCACGCCGCCACGTTGAACAGCCCGTAGAGCCACATTGCCGGACCCACACCGATGCCACTGATCAACGTCAGCAGCGTCAGCGTGATGAGCAGATTCGTTCCCCACAGCGCCGCCGACTGCACCGCCGTCCCTGCGGGCCGCACCGCCAGCGGGTAGGTCTCCGAGCCCGTCAACCAGCCCATGAGTTGCAGTCCACCGGCATTGAACAACATGAACACCACCAGGCACGCGACGATGAACGGCACAGAATCCCGGCCGCTGTTCCCGGTGACGAACAGGGTGCCGAGCACGAACAGGCTCGCAGCGGCGCCAGGGATCATGATCAGCGTGAGCCGTCGGCGTCCGACCTTGTCGATGATCGACAACCCGACCAGCTGTGCCACCAGATAGCTCACGCCCAGCGCAACGGACACCTCGAGCGCAACCGACTCAGAGAACCCGTTGTCGGTCAGGATCGTCGGCGAATAGTAGATGATCATCTCGATGCCGCTGAGCTGAGTGAAAATCGCTATGCCGCAACCGAGTACGAGAGCGGGGCGAACCCACGCCGCCCGCAGCCCGGGCCAGCCCCGCGTTTTCGCGGTCTGCTCCTTGCGCGTCAGCTCCGCCATCTCCGCCAACTCGCCGTCGACGTCGTAGCCGGACGGGCGAACCCGCTCGAGGACCTCGCGCGCGTCGTCGCTACGGTCGTTCTTCACCAGCCAGCGCGGGCTCTCGGGCAGACGGAGCAACAGCACGAGCATGATCGCGGCCGGGACGGCGGCAGCGCCGATCGACCATCGCCACGGAATGTGTTCGGTGGCGCCCACGATCGTCGCGATCACGATGCCGACGCCGATCGCGATCTGGAAGCACAGCACCAGGCGGCCCCGATACTTCGGCGGCGCCAGCTCGGCGACATACATCGGTGCGGTCTGCGTCGCGCCGCCGACCGCGAAGCCGAGGACCAGCCGGCCGAGGGAGAGCACGAGCGGGTTCGGTGCGATGGCGCACCAGATCGCCCCGACCACGAACACCACCGCGAGCATCACCAGCGTGCCCTTGCGGCCCCGGCGCTCCGACAGGTAGCTACACGTCAGCGCGCCGATGACGGCACCGAGCAGGATGCTCGCGGCGATCACCTGCTTCCACGACTCCTCGATGCCGAAGTCCTTGGTGATCTGCAGCAGCGCCCCGGAGATGATGCCCGTGTCGTAGCCGTACAGCATGCCCGACACTGCCGAGACGAGAGCGACGATGATCGCGGCACCCGTCAGCTGGCCTGGGGCGGTGGCTCTGTCGTGAACCGCCGCGGCGGTCTCATGGGAACTCATCCGCGGACTCCTGACGCTAGACATCGAACTGCAGCGACGAACGTCGCTGGAGTGCAGGGGATTCGGTGACTAGTCGTCGTCGTCTGACTTCTTGGACTTATCCGAATCCTTGTCGTCGGAGTCCTTGCTATCGGAATCCTCGCTGTCGGAGTCGTCGGAATCCTTCTTGTCCGAATCCTTGTCGTCGCTGTCCTTCTTGTCGTCGTCAGAATCCGACGACGAGGACGCCACGAGTTCGAGGACCGCCCAGTGACTGGGCGACAGCAGCACCGACCACTTTCCCTCTTCGCGGCCCAACTTCAGAACACCGTCGTCGAGTTCCCAGACGGTGTCGTCGTCGTGCGAGGATTCCTGACCATCCGAGTACGTGAGTTTGAAAGCCATGCCGGTGTGTGCCCCAACCTCGGCAGTGTTAATCCCGTCACACCGGGGAAAGTCGACGCGCCGACGTTCAGCGCGGCGCGTGAGCCAGGAAAGTGTGCACGATGTTGCGTTGCCACCCCGACACCGTCTCGCTACGCACATCGACGAAACCATTGCGCTGCAGTCGTTCCCGGAAGGCTGTGGCGCCGTCGAAGTCGTTGACGCTGGTGCGCAGGTAGCGATAGAGCCCGGCGTCGCCTGAGCGAATCTTGCCGCTGGGGATGATGATGGCCGCGCACACCAGATTCCAGGTCACCCGCGCGACCGCGGAATCGCGCACCGAGTACTCGTGCGCGGCGAACACGCCGCCGGGCGTCAGCAGCCCGCGCAGGGTCTGCAGCACCGGATCCGGGTCGGGCAGATTGCGCACCAGGTACGCGGCCAGGATGCCGTCGAACGGTCCGCTCACCCCGGCCTCGGCGAGGCCCTCGGCGCGACTGTGCACGAACCTCACCGAGTCCGGCCACTTCTTGGCCCGGGCCTGAGCCAGCATCCCCGCCGACCCGTCGACCCCGACGATCTCCGCGTGCGGTGCCGCGTCCAACAGTGCGGCCGTCGAGGCGCCGGTGCCGCAGCCGATGTCCAGCAGCCGTAGACCCCGCCCCTGATCGGGCAGAGCCATGCGCTGCGCCGACAACCGAAGGTGGTCGTGGTATCCCGGGTTCGAGTCGACCAGGACGTCGTATGCGTCGGCCCCGGCATCGAAGGCGTCGGGAACGTCGTAGGCGCCGCGTGTCATCAGCCGAACTCTACCGACCGGGCCTCACAGCTTCGCGATCACGTTCTCGGCGAACATCTCCAGATTGCGGATCTTGGTGTCCAGCGACTCGGTGTCCGGCCCGGTGATGTAGGGGATGCGGAACCCGACGATGACGTCCGTGATCCCTTTGTCCTCGAGTCGCCGGACCCCGTCGAGGGTGTACGCGTCGATCGAGATGACATGGATCTGATAGTCGCCGTTGTCGGCGCTGCCCTCCTCCTCACGGAAACGGGCCAGCTTCGTCAGCAGCGCGTCGAGTTCCTCTGGGTCACCGCCGCCGTGCATCCAGCCGTCGTTGCGTGCGGCCCGGCGCAGTGCCGCGTCGGCGTGACCGCCGATCAGGATCGGGACGGGCCGTGACGGTGCGGGCGTCATCTTGGTCTTGGGGATGTCGTAGAACTCCCCGTGGAACTCGAAGTACTCACCAGAGGTCAGACCGCGGATGATCTCGATGCACTCGTCCATGCGCTTGCCGCGGCGAGCGAACGGCACGCCCAGCAACTCGTAGTCCTCCGCCCACGGGCTCGTTCCCACCCCGAGGCCCAACCGGTTGTCGAACAGAGCGGCCAGCGAGCCCGCCTGTTTGGCGACGAGCGCCGGCGGCCGGATCGGCAGCTTGAGCACGAAGTGATTGAAGTGCAGCGTGGTCGTCACCGCGCACAGCGCGGCGGTGAGCACGAAAGACTCGATGAAGGCCTTCCCGTCGAGGAACTCGCGGCTGCCGTCGGGGGTGTACGGATAGGTCGAATCCGACTCGAACGGATACGCGATGCTGTCGGGGATCGTCATCGCGTGGTAGCCGGCTGCCTCGGCGGCCTTGGCCAGCGGGATGTAATACGTCGGGTCGGTCATCGCTTCTGCAAAGGTGAACCGCACATCGCCTCCTGGTCGTCGCTGACCGAATACTAGAACGTGTTCTAGATTCCGCGGGCCGAGACGGTCTTACCGGTCCAAGACGTCGACGACGGGCTCGCCGGCAGGGAATGATGGCAACCGTGACGTCGTTTCTGCTGCGCGCTGCGCTCACCGGGGTCGCGCTGTGGGTGGTGACCCTCGTCGTCCCCGGCATCGCATTCGTCGGCGGCGATTCGACGGCCGCGCGGATCGGCATCATCTTCGTGGTGGCCGTGATCTTCGGGCTGGTCAACGCCATCATCAAGCCGATCGTGCAGATCATCTCGATCCCGCTCTACATCGTCACGCTCGGCCTGATCCACATCGTGATCAATGCGCTGATGCTCTGGATCACCTCATCGATCACCGAACGCACCACCCACTGGGGTCTGTTCATCGACGATTTCTGGTGGACCGCGATCTGGGCGGCGATCGTGCTGTCGATCGTGAGTTGGGCCCTGTCGCTGATCGTCAGGGCAGACTGAACTCATGCCCGAACTGCCGGAGATCGAAGCGCTCGCCGACCATCTGCGCCGGCACGCGGTCGGGGAAATCGTGCGCCGTGTCGACGTCGCCGCGCTGTCGGTGCTCAAGACGTTCGACCCGCCGTTGTCCGCGCTGCACGGTCAGGAAGTGACCGGCGCGAACCGCTGGGGTAAGTACCTCGGGCTGCAGGCAGGTGACCTGCATCTGATCACGCACCTGTCGCGCGCCGGGTGGTTGCGCTGGTCGGACAAGCTGGGTGCCGCGCCGTTGAAGCCGGGCAAGGGGCCGATTGCGCTGCGGGTGCATCTCGGCGAGGAAGGTCTCGGCTTCGACCTCACCGAGGCCGGCACGCAGAAGCGGTTGGCGGTGTGGCTGACCACCGACCCGATGACCGTTCCGCAGATCGCGTCGCTCGGGCCCGATGCGCTGGCGCTCACCGTCGACGGATTGGCCGACGCGCTGCGGGGCAACTCCGGGCGCATCAAGACCGTGATCACCGATCAGAAGGTGATCGCCGGAATCGGCAATGCCTACAGCGACGAGATCCTCCACGTGGCCAAGTTGTCGCCGTTCGCGACGGCCAACAAGCTGAGCGAAGCGCAACTGGCCGCGCTGCACGACGCGATGATCTCGGTGCTCACCGACGCCGTGACACGCTCCGTCGGTCAGCAGGCCGCCACGCTGAAGGGGGAGAAGCGATCCGGGTTGCGCGTGCACGCCCGAACCGGCATGCCGTGCCCGATCTGTGGTGACACCGTGCGAGAGGTGTCGTTCGCCGACAAATCGTTTCAGTACTGCCCCACCTGCCAGACCGGTGGCAAGGTGCTCGCCGACCGGCGCATGTCACGCCTGTTGAAATAGCGACCCGTGATTTCCGGCGAGTTGTCTAACTCGGTTATCCTGCCGCCATGACTCGGCAGAAGATCCTGATCACCGGTGCCAGCTCCGGGCTGGGCGCCGGAATGGCCCGCCAGTTCGCCGCCAAGGGCCGTGACCTCGCGCTGTGCGCCCGGCGCGTCGACAACCTCGACGAGCTCAGGGCCGAGATCACCACCCGCTATCCCGGCGTCACGGTCGCCGTCGCAGCGCTGGACGTCAACGACCACGATCAGGTGCCCAAGGTCTTCGCCGAACTCTCCGACGAACTCGGCGGCATCGACTGCGTGATCGTCAACGCCGGCATCGGCAAAGGCTATCCGCTCGGAGGCGGCAAGCTGTGGGCCAACAAGGCCACTCTCGAGACGAATCTCGTTGCTGCACTGGTGCAGATCGAAACCGCGCTGGAGATGTTCAAGGCGGCCGGCAAAGGTCACCTCGTCCTCGTCTCCTCTGTTCTGGGCAACGTCGGGGTGCCGGGCCACAAGGCCGCCTACGCGGCGAGCAAGGCCGGCGTCACGTCTCTCGGGGAATCGCTGCGCGCGGAATACCCCTCGGGTCCGATCAAGATCACCGTGCTGGAGCCCGGCTACATCGAATCCGAGATGACCGCCAAGTCCAACACCACGATGCTGATGGTCGACAACGAAACCGGCGTCCGGGCAATGGTGGACGCCATCGAGAAGGAGAAGGGTCGCGCCGTCGTGCCGGGCTGGCCGTGGTGGCCGCTGGTCGAGGTGATGAAGCTGTTGCCGCCGAAATACACCAAGCGCTTCGCCTGACCCCACAGGAACACGTGCTTTCATCGACGGATGCGCAATCTCGACCGTCGGAGCCTGATGGTGATGTCCGGGATCGGCCTGCTAGGCGCGGCCCTTCCCACACCGACCGGCCAAGCCGCACCGCCGCCCCCGCCGGTCGCGGGAAAGTACCTGTTCGAGGACCACTTCGACGGCCCCGCCGGCTCGGCGCCGGACCGGTCGAAGTGGGAGATCGCCACGGCGCGTGAATCCATGGAGGACCCGACGTACTGGGAGCTGCCCGGCAACGTCGGCCAATACCGGGACGACCGTCGCAACGTCTACCTCGACGGCAAGTCCAACCTGGTGTTCCACGCGGCCAAGGACGGTGACACGTATTACAGCGGCAAGATCTTCGGCACCTTCCGCGGCGGCATCGGCCACAACTGGGAAGCCCGCATCAAGCTCAACTGCCTGACCCCCGGTTGCTGGCCCGCCTGGTATTTCGCCAACAACAACCCGGTCAACGGTGGCGAGGTCGACATCATGGAGTGGTACGGCAACGGCCACTGGGCGCCGGGCACCGCCGTGCACGCCAAGCTCAACGGCGGCGAACACGTCAGCCAGACCATCAGCGTGGACAGCGCCTGGCACACCTGGCGGGTGCAGTGGGATGACGCGGGCATGCGGTTCTGGCGGGACTACACCGACGGCGCCGCGCCATATTTCGACGTACCGGCGCACGCGCTGCCGGATTGGCAGTTCAACGAGCCGGGCTACCAGCTCTTCCCGATCCTCGACCTGGCCGTCGCGGGCTCCGGCGGCGGCGACCCCAGCGGTGGCAGCTACCCGGCCGAGATGCTGATCGACTACGTCCGCGTCTGGTGAGAACTCACGCCGATCGACCTCGCTCCGCCCGGCTCAGGCCGATCGACCTCGCTCCGCTCGGTAGTGCCGCACCAGGGCATCCGTCGACGAATCCGATTGCGCCGCAGGCGAATCGTCATCGGTCAGCACCGGCAGTAGGGCTTTGGCCTGGGTTTTGCCCAGCTCCACACCCCACTGGTCGAACGAGTCGATGCCCCACACCACGCCCTCGGTGAACACCTGGTGTTCGTAGAGCGCGATCAGCTGGCCGACCACCGACGGGGTCAGCTTCGTGCCGAGAATCGACGTGCTCGGCCGGTTGCCCGGCATCACCTTGTGCGGCACCACATTCGACGCCGTGCCCTCACCGGCGATCTCCTCGGCCGTCTTGCCGAACGCCAGCACCTGCGTCTGGGCGAAGAAATTGCTCATCAGCAGGTCGTGCATGCTGCCGGTGCCGTCGGCGGTGGGCAGGTCGTCGGTGGGTTCGCTGAACCCGATGAAGTCCGCGGGAATCAGCCGGGTGCCCTGGTGGATCAGCTGGTAGAAGGCGTGCTGGCCGTTGGTGCCTGGCTCGCCCCAGAAGATCTCGCCCGTGCTCGTCGTCACCGGGGTGCCGTCGGCGCGCACCGACTTACCGTTCGATTCCATCGTCAGCTGCTGCAGATAGGCGGCGAACCGGGACAGATCGTTCGAATACGGCAGCACCGCACGGGTTTCCGCGCCGAAGAAGTTGTTGTACCAGAGCCCTATCAACCCCAGCAGCGCCGGCGCGTTGGCCTCCAGCGGGGCGGTGCGGAAATGCTCGTCGACGAGGTGGAAGCCGGCCAGGAACTCGGCGAACCGCTCCTTGCCGATCGCGGCCATCACGCTCAAGCCGATCGCGCTGTCGACCGAATACCGGCCACCTACCCAGTCCCAGAAGCCGAACATGTTGGCGGTGTCGATGCCGAACTCGTCGACCAGCTTCGCATTCGTCGACACCGCGACGAAGTGCTTGCTCACCGCGTCATCGCCCAGCGCCTCGGTCAGCCAGCGTCGTGCGGCCGTCGCGTTGGTCAACGTCTCCAGCGTCGAGAACGTCTTCGACGCGACGATGAAAAGCGTTGCGGCCGGGTCGAGTCCGTCGAGCTTGGCGACGAGGTCGGCGGGATCGACGTTCGACACGAAGCGCGCCGAGATGCCGGCGTCTGCGTAGTGCCGCAGCGCCTGGTACACCATCACCGGCCCCAGGTCGGAGCCGCCGATACCGATGTTGACCACCGTCGTGATGCGCTCACCCGTCGCGCCGCGCCACTCGCCGCTGCGCAGCCGGTCGGTGAACTCACCCATCCGGTCCAGCACCTCGTGCACGTCGGCCACGACATCTTGGCCGTCGACGGTCAACTCAACATCTCGGGGCAACCGGAGCGCGGTGTGCAGCACGGCGCGGTCTTCCGAGGTGTTGATGTGCTCACCGGAGAACATGGCGTCGCGCCGCTCCGGCAGCCCCGCCTCCCGCGCCAGATCGAGGAGCAGGCTCAGCGTTTCGCGGGTCACGCGGTGCTTGCTGTAGTCGATGTACAGATCGCCGACGGTCAGTGTCAGCTCCGTTCCCCGGCTCGGATCCTCGGCGAAGAGCTGACGTAGATCGGTGCCGCTGATCTGCTCGTGATGCCGGGACAGTGCCTGCCACGCCGGGGTGGCCGTGATGTCGGAGGAGCCCATGGAATGAACCCTAGTGCGTGCCACTTGACCGAGGGTGTATGACGTGGGTATGGATACCACCGCCCTGCTGAAGTCCGTGCCCACCGGTCTGTGGATCGGTGGTGAGGAGCGGGAGGGATCGTCGACGTTCGACGTGCTCGACCCCAGCGACGATTCGGTGATCACGTCGGTGGCCGACGCCACCCCCGACGACGCGCGTGCCGCGCTCGACGCCGCGTGCGCGGTCCAGGGGGAATGGGCCGCGACGGCGCCGCGCAAGCGCGGGGAGATCCTGCGGTCGGTGTTCGAGACCATCACCGAACGCGCCGACGACATCGCGGCGTTGATGACGCTGGAGATGGGCAAGGTGGTCGCCGAGAGCAAAGGTGAGGTGACCTACGGCGCCGAGTTCTTTCGCTGGTTCGCCGAAGAGGCGGTCCGCATCGACGGCCGGTTCACCCCGAGTCCGGCGGGCACCGGCCGGATCCTGGTCACCAAGCAGGCCGTCGGCCCCTGCTATGCGATCACGCCGTGGAACTTCCCGCTGGCCATGGGCACCCGAAAGATGGGGCCCGCCTTTGCTGCCGGCTGCACGATGATCGTCAAGCCTGCGCAGGAGACGCCGCTGACGATGCTGCTGCTGGCCAAGCTGATGGACGAGGCCGGCCTGCCCAAGGGCGTGCTGTCCATCCTGCCCACCAGCAATCCGGGCGGAGTCACCGAGGCGCTGATCAACGACGGCCGGTTGCGCAAATTGACGTTCACCGGCTCCACCGGTGTGGGCAAGGCACTCGTCAAGCAGTCCGCGGACAAGCTGCTGCGCACCTCGATGGAACTGGGCGGCAACGCACCGTTCATCGTGTTCGACGACGCGGACGTCGACGCCGCGGTCGACGGGGCGGTGCTGGCCAAGATGCGCAACGGCGGCGAGGCGTGCACGGCCGCCAACCGCTTCCACGTGGCCAACGCGGTGCGCGAGGAGTTCACCGAGAAGCTGGTCAAGCGGATGAGCGAGTTCACCCTCGGCAAGGGGCTCGACGAGAAATCGACGCTGGGGCCGCTGATCAACGCCAAGCAGGTCGCCACCGTCACCGAGCTCGTGTCCGACGCGGTCTCCCGCGGCGCGACGGTCGCCGTCGGCGGTGTCGCGCCGGGCGGCCCCGGGAACTTTTATCCCGCCACGGTGCTGACCGATGTCCCCGCCGATGCGCGCATCCTCAAGGAGGAGGTGTTCGGGCCCGTCGCGCCGATCACCGGGTTCGACACCGAGGACGAAGGGGTGGCTGCGGCCAACAACACCGAGTACGGGCTGGCCGCCTACGTCTACACCCAGTCGCTGGATCGCGCGCTGCGGGTGGCCGAGGGCATCGAGTCCGGCATGGTCGGCGTCAACCGCGGGGTGATCTCCGATGCGGCCGCGCCGTTCGGCGGGGTCAAGGAATCCGGCTTCGGCCGCGAGGGCGGCAGCGAGGGCATCGAGGAGTATCTCGACACGAAATACATTGCCCTGACGAAGTAGCGCGCGCCTTCTGCATCCGGCGCCCGAACCTCCCTAGGCTTCCTTGTTCGAAGGCAAGGAGGGCCACACGAGTTGACTGCCGTGAGCGCGGCGCCGATCCGGGTGGGCCCACGCCGCTATGTGGGTTCGGGCCAGGGGATTCCGGCGCTCGACGGGGTGCGGGCCATCGCGGTCGGGCTGGTGCTCGCCGACCACGGGGGCGTGCCGGGGTTGCCGGGGGGATTCCTCGGCGTCGACGTGTTCTTCGTGCTGAGTGGATTCCTCATCACCTCGCTGCTGATCGAGGAGACAAGTCGGACCGGGCGGATCGGCCTGCGGGGCTTCTGGGTTCGGCGCGCACGACGGCTCCTGCCCGCGCTCGTGGTGATGGTGCTGGCGGTGGTGGCTGCCCGCGATCTGTTCGCGCCCGAGTCGGTCGCGGGCCTGCGCGAGGAGGCCGTCGCCGCGCTGTTCTGGATGTCGAACTGGATGTTCGTCGCCCAGCACACCGACTACTTCTCGACGGGCGCGCCGCCGTCGCCGTTGCAACACACCTGGTCACTCGGCGTCGAAGAGCAGTACTACCTGCTGTGGCCACTGCTGATCGCCGGTGTCGTCGCGGCACTCGGGACCGTTGCCTACCGACGCGGCGTCCCGGTCACCGCCACCATGGTCCGCGCCGCGGTCTTCGTCCTGGCCACGGTCGGCGTGCTCGGTTCGGCGGCCGCATCGGTGGTGTTGGCGTCCGACGACGCACTGCATCGGGTGTACTTCGGCACCGACACCCGCATGCAGGCTCTGCTCGTCGGCGCTGCCGCAGCGGCGCTGGTGGTGCGGGACTGGCGCGGGATGACCGCCGGTCTCGTGACGCTGCGCTCCCGGTGGGCCCGCTGGCTGGCTTGGCTGCTCCCGGTCGTCGGGTTGCTGATCCTGGCCACCGCAGCGCACCTGGCAATCGGGACGGCGGCCGAGTTCCGGGGCGGACTGCTGATCGTCGTCGCGGTGGCGGCCGTGCTGGTGATCGCCCCGGTGGCACTGGATCAGACCAGTCCCGCCGCGCGCATGCTCTCGATGGGGCCGCTCGTGGGTCTGGGTGCCATCTCCTACGGCGTCTACCTGTGGCACTGGCCGATCTTCCTGCTGCTCAACGGCGAACGAACCGGGTCCGAGGGCTGGAAGCTGTTCGCGCTGCGCTGTGCCGCGACGGTCGCGATCGCGGCGGTGTCGTGGTGGCTGATCGAGCAACCGATCCGGGACTGGCGCCCGACGTTCGTGCCGATGCTGCGGCTGTCCGCGGCGACGGCCGCCACCGCCGCCGTGGTGGCGATGACCGTGCTTCCCTCCGGCGTGCCGTTCCCCAAGCCGGGCCCGGGGCCGCTGATCGACTCGGCGGCGCTCGTCGCACCCGAAGTTCCGGTCGCGGTCACCCAACCGGTGCGTGCGCGCGCGCCCGGGGACGTGCGGGTCGCGGTCTTCGGCGACTCGATCGCGTGGACGATCATGCGGTACCTGCCCGACACCCCGGGGGTCGACTTCGCCGACTTCACGACCATCGGGTGCGGCATCGCCCGCGGCGGACCCTACGAGTACGTGGGTCAGGAACTGCCGCAGAAACCCGAATGCGATTCCTGGCCGGCCCGCTGGGCGCAACGCATCGGGTACGAGAAGCCCGACGTGGTGCTGCTGATGGTCGGTCGGTGGGAGGTGGTCGACCGGATGAACGAGGGCCGGTGGACCCACATCGGCGAGCCGGGCTATGACGCCTACCTGCGTGGCGAGCTCACCCGGGCGCTCGACATCCTGGGGTCGACAGGGGCCCGCGTCGTCATCACGACCGAGCCGTACAACCGTCGGGCGGAGAAAGCCGACGGCAGCCTCTACCCCGAGGATCAGCCCAAGCGCGTCAACGCGTGGAACAGCCTGCTGCGCAGCGTCGCCGAGGCTCGTCGGAACGTCACCGTGCTGGACCTGAACAGCAAGCTCAGCCCCAACGGCTACTACCAAACGAAGGTCAACGGGATGGTCGTGCGCGCCGACGGCGTCCACCCCACGCCCGAAGCGGTGCAGTGGCTGACGCCCTGGCTGGTGGACGCGGTCAAGCAGCGCTGACTGTGGGTCAGTGGCCGAGGCGGCCGCGGCCCAGGCGCAGCAGCAGCATCGCGAGGTTCTTGCCCTCGGGACCCAGCACGCTGTAGCGCTCGATGACCTTCATCTCGCGGCTGTGCACCAGGCGAGTGCCGCCGGAGGCCATCCGGGCTTTGCCGATCATCTGTGAGACCTCGGTGCGCCGCTGCACGGCCTCGAGGATTGTCGCGTCGAGGCGATCGATCTCCTGCCGCAACTCGTCGATATCGGGAGTCTGTGCGGTGTCTGTCGTCATGTCGTTCTCCGGATTCTGGTCGTGTGGCTGGTCTGGTCTCATCCGGTTCCGGGCCTCACACAACAGACGAGCCCCGGGTCCGGAAGCGGACCGCGGGGCTCTGGGAAGCAGCTACACCACGGGCACCGCTGGCCGGTACCCGTAGAAAAATCGCCGCTGCTGACAAAGCACTCAACGAGTGTGCCACTACCTGCCGCGCCTGCGCAAAGAGTGTCACCGTTCGGCGGTAAGTTTGGAACAGTATGTCGATCGCCACCGAAACTGACGAGCTCCTCGACGGGCTCAATCCCCAGCAGCGCCAGGCCGTTCTCCATGAGGGCACGCCGCTGCTGATCGTCGCCGGAGCGGGCTCCGGCAAGACCGCGGTGCTCACCCGTCGCATCGCCTACCTGCTCGCGGCGCGTGAGGTGGGCGTCGGCCAGGTCCTCGCGATCACGTTCACCAACAAGGCCGCGGCCGAGATGCGTGAGCGCGTCGCCCAGCTCGTCGGTCCGCGCGCCCGCAACATGTGGGTGTCCACGTTCCACTCGACCTGCGTCCGCATCCTGCGCAACCAGGCGTCGCTGCTGCCCGGGCTGAACTCGAACTTCTCGATCTACGACGCCGACGACTCGCGCCGTCTGCTGCTGATGATCGGCAAGGACATGGGTCTGGACACCAAGAAGTTCTCGCCCCGGCTGTTGTCCAACGGCATCTCCAACCTCAAGAACGAACTGATCGGGCCCGAACAGGCCGCCGCCGAGGCGTCCGAGGCGGCCGAAGACCTGGCCCGCATCATCGCCGAGGTGTACGCCGAGTACCAGCGCCGGCTGCGCGCGGCCAACGCGCTGGACTTCGACGACCTGATCGGCGAGACAGTGGCCGTGCTGCAGGCGTTTCCGCAGATCGCACAGTACTATCGGCGTCGTTTCCGGCACATCCTCGTCGACGAGTACCAGGACACCAACCACGCGCAGTACGTGCTGGTGCGTGAGCTCGTCGGCACCGAAACGGTCGATGGGGTCGCGCCTGCGGAACTGTGCGTCGTCGGCGACGCCGATCAGTCGATCTATGCGTTCCGTGGTGCGACGATCCGCAACATCGAAGACTTCGAGCGCGACTACCCCAGTGCCACAACGATTCTGCTCGAGCAGAACTACCGCTCCACGCAGACGATCCTGAACGCGGCCAACGCCGTCATCGCGCGCAACGCCGGTCGGCGGGAGAAGCGGCTGTGGACCGACGCCGGGGAAGGGGAGCTCATCGTCGGCTACGTCGCCGACAACGAGCACGACGAGGCACGGTTCGTCGCGCAGGAGATCGATGCCCTCGCCGACAGCGAAGCCGATTTCTCCTACAACGACGTCGCGGTGTTCTACCGCACCAACAACTCCTCGCGTGCGCTCGAAGAGGTCTTCATCCGCGCCGGCATCCCGTACAAGGTCGTCGGCGGAGTCCGCTTCTACGAGCGCCGCGAGATCCGCGACATCGTCGCGTACCTGAGGGTGCTCGACAATCCCGGTGACTCGGTCAGCATGCGGCGCATCCTCAACACCCCGCGCCGCGGCATCGGCGACCGCGCCGAGGCGTGCGTGGCGGTGCACGCCGAGAACACCGGCTCGAGCTTCAGCGACGCCCTGGTGGCGGCCGCCGAGGGCAAGGTGCCGATGCTCAACACCCGCGCGGAGAAGGCGATCGCCGGCTTCGTCGAGATGCTCGACGAACTGCGGGGCGGCCTCGAGGGCGAGCTCGGCGAGCTGGTCGAGTCGGTGCTCGACCGCACGGGCTACCGCGCCGAACTCGAGTCCTCCACCGATCCGCAGGACCTGGCCAGGCTCGACAACCTGAACGAATTGGTCAGCGTCGCGCACGAATTCAGCATCGACCTGGCCAACGCGCGGGCACTGGCCGAGGAGGACGCCGAGCCGCAGGACGAGGACGTCCCCGACACCGGGGTCCTCGCCTCGTTCCTCGAACGTGTCTCGCTGGTGGCCGACGCCGACGACATCCCCGAACACGGATCCGGCGTGGTCACGATGATGACCCTGCACACCGCCAAGGGGCTGGAGTTCCCGGTGGTGTTCGTGACGGGGTGGGAAGACGGCATGTTCCCGCACATGCGGGCCCTCGGTGATCCTGTCGAGCTCTCCGAGGAACGCCGGCTGGCCTACGTCGGCATCACCCGGGCCCGCCAGCGGCTCTACCTCACCCGGGCCAAGGTCCGCTCGTCGTGGGGCCAGCCGATGCTCAACCCGGAATCGCGGTTCCTGCGCGAGATTCCACAGGAGCTGATCAACTGGCGCCGGGTCGAGGCGCCGACGTCGCACTTCTCGGCGCCGGTGAGCGGGGCGGGCCGGTTCGGCACGCCGCGCCCGTCGCCCGCGCGTTCGGCGGCCGGTAAAAAGCCGCTGCTGGTGCTCGAGCCCGGCGACCGCGTGACACACGACAAGTACGGGCTCGGTCGCGTGGAGGAGGTGCAGGGCATGGGGGAGTCGGCGATGTCGCTGATCGACTTCGGCAGTGCCGGGCGCGTCAAGCTCATGCACAACCACGCACCGGTCAGCAAGCTCTAACCGGCGCGGCCCCAGCGCGCCGTCTCCGGCAGCAGCGCCAACACGATCGAGGCCACCGGCAGCACCGGCATTCCGTAGACCAGGGTCGGCAGAGCGGCGCCCGCGACGAACAGCCCGGCGAAGATCAGCAGTGCGACCGCCGCGCCGACGATCACCAGCAGCCTGCCCATCCGGCGCCGCAGCAGAAGCGCGATCAGCCCACCGATGGTGGCTGCGGCGGAGATCGCGGCGAGGAAGCCGATGGCCACGCAGAACAGCGGGTCGGTCGCCGACCAGCCGGAGATCAGGTTGGTCGCGATGACCGCGGTCGCCCATCCGGACAGGATGCTGACGACGGCGGTCGCGATCGCCGACCGGGCGGGCACACGGGGTGCGCGCGGCGGACCGACCGCGACGGGCTGGGCGCGCGGGATGAAGCCGGTGGCCGGCTCTGCCGTGGCCGGGAACTCGCCGGTCGGGTGACGCCGGATGATCGATGTGGCCGGCTCGGCCGTCGGGACGGGTTGCGAGCCAGTGTTCAGCGGTGCGCGGCGCAGGATCCGTGTCTCTGCGTCATCGTGCTGCTCGGGTTGATCGCCTGAGTCGCTGGCCACTCAGCCAACGTAGCTGCCGGGGGAGAGTCCCCGCTTGGCCAGCCATCCGACGGGATCGATGCGGTCGGTGCCGCCGAGAAGCACTTCGAAGTGCAGGTGGGGGCCCGTCGAATTGCCCCGGTTGCCCATCGTGGCGATCTGATCGCCGGCCATGACCCGCTCCCCGACGCTGACCAGCCAGGTGTTGATGTGGCCGTACAGGGTGACGGTGCCGTCGGCGTGCTTGAGTTTGACCCAGGCGCCGTAACCGGCGGTCGGGCCGACGTCGACGACGACACCGTCGGCCGCTGCGAGAATCGGCGTGCCGATGGAGTTCGCGATGTCGATGCCGCCGTGCAGGACGCCCCAGCGGAAGCCGAACCCGGAGGTCCACACGCCGCGCGTCGGCATCACGAACTGCGGGCGGGCCAGGCGCGCCTCACGTTCGGCCCGCTCCTGCGCGAACGCGGCGGCCTTGGTGATCTCTTCGGCATGGATGGCGGAGTTTGCTGCCGGGGTGACGCTGACGATCTGCATGCCGTCCGTCGAGCCGGTGACGACGCCGGCGCCGCCCATCGTGGTCGTGTCGGACGCAAGGACTGTCTCGGCAGGTTGCTTCTCTGCGGCGGTGGTGACGCTGTACGCGCCGGCAGCCGTCGCCCCCACCGCCATCGCCGCGACCATCAGCCGGCCCTTGACGGGGACCTCGGGTTTGCGGTGCTGACCCGTCCGGCTGCGCATGTCGATGACGTCGGTTTTGGCCGTGCCGTCGCTGAGGTCTGTGTGGCTGTCGCGGTATGCGCGCGAGCGGCGCAACGAGCCGGTGTCAGAAGGGGATTCGGCGCCGGATTCAGCACGGAATTCGGCCGGCACCAGGCGCAGCGGCTGGAGATCGTCGGTGTCGAGCAGATCGTCGAGCTCGGGGGCGTGGATGACCTGGGTGTCGCGGTCGAACACGTCGGCGGTCAGGCAATCGAGGTCATGCAGCTCGCCCAGAGCGCCGAACTCGTTGAACGGAATGATGTCCGTGACTTCAGTGGCTGCAGGTGCCGCGAGGGCCTCGGAGAAGCGAGGCGATCGATGCTGAGCCAACCTGAAGCATCCTTAATCTGTCGTGAGCCGTCGTGATCAGACCGTTATCTAGACCACAGGACGTTAACCAAAATCCAATCCAAGTGCCAACCCGTGACTGTAATCCACCCGGGATTGTGACTTGAATCACGATTAGGGGGCCGGTGAGATCGACCACATGACAGGTAGGCGGTGCCGACTTCGGATCGCGAGGTCGATACAGTCCCCCTGGAGCCCGTCGGGCACACACCTACCAGCCGCCGACAGACAGGGATGGTCTGAGAGTCCATGGACCTCTTCGAGTACCAAGCGAAAGAACTTTTCGCCAAGCACAACGTTCCCACCACGCCCGGCCGCGTCACCGACAGCGCCGAGGACGCGAAGGCCATCGCCGAGGAGATCGGTAAGCCGGTCATGGTCAAGGCCCAGGTCAAAGTCGGTGGCCGCGGAAAGGCCGGCGGCGTGAAGTACGCCGCGACGCCGGACGACGCCTTCACCCACGCTCAGAACATCCTCGGCCTCGACATCAAGGGCCACGTCGTCAAGAAGCTGCTAGTCGCTGAGGCCAGCGACATCGCCGAGGAGTACTACATCTCCTTCCTGCTCGACCGCTCCAACCGCACCTACCTGGCCATGTGCTCGGTCGAGGGCGGCATGGAGATCGAAGAGGTCGCCGCGACCAAGCCGGATCGCCTGGCCAAGGTCCCCGTCGACGCCGTCAAGGGTGTCGACCTGGCGTTCGCCCGCGAGATCGCCGAGAAGGGTCACCTGCCCGCCGAGGTCCTCGACGCCGCGGCCGTGACCATCCAGAAGCTGTGGGAGGTCTTCACCGGCGAGGACGCGACGCTGGTCGAGGTCAATCCGCTGGTCCGCACGCCGGACGATCAGATCCTGGCGCTCGACGGCAAGGTCACCCTCGACGCCAACGCCGACTTCCGCCAGGAAGGGCACGCGGAATTCGAGGACAAGGACGCCACCGATCCGCTCGAGCTCAAGGCCAAGGAGAACGACCTCAACTACGTCAAGCTCGACGGTGAGGTCGGCATCATCGGCAACGGCGCGGGTCTGGTCATGTCGACCCTCGACGTCGTCGCCTACGCCGGTGAGAAGCACGGCAACGTCAAGCCCGCGAACTTCCTCGACATCGGTGGCGGCGCCTCGGCCGAGGTGATGGCCAACGGGCTCGACGTCATCCTGGGCGACAGCCAGGTCAAGAGCGTCTTCGTCAACGTGTTCGGCGGCATCACCGCCTGCGATGCGGTCGCCAACGGCATCGTCAAGGCGTTGGAGATCCTCGGCGACGAAGCCAACAAGCCGCTCGTCGTGCGGCTGGACGGCAACAACGTCGAAGAGGGCCGCCGGATTCTCGCCGAGGCCAACCACCCCTTGGTCATCCAGGCCGAGACCATGGACGCCGGCGCCGACAAGGCCGCCGAGCTGGCGAACAAGTCCTAAAGGAGCGATGACTCATGTCCATTTTTCTGAACGCAAACAGCAAGGTCATCGTCCAGGGCATCACCGGTGGCGAGGGCACCAAGCACACCAAGCTGATGCTCAAGGCCGGCACCCAGGTCGTCGGTGGTGTGAACGCGCGTAAGGCCGGAACCACCGTCAAGCACGTCGACAAAGACGGCAACGACGTCGAGCTGCCGGTGTTCGGCAGTGTCGCCGAGGCGATGAAGGAGACCGGCGCCGACGTGTCGATCGCCTTCGTGCCGCCCGCCTTCTCGAAGGACGCGATCATCGAGGCCATCGACGCCGAGATCCCGCTGCTGGTTGTCATCACCGAGGGAATCCCGGTGCAGGACAGCGCCTATGCGTGGGCCTACAACGTCGAGAAGGGTCAGAAGACCCGCATCATCGGCCCCAACTGCCCCGGCATCATCACCCCGGGCGAATCGCTGGTTGGCATCACGCCGAACAACATCACCGGCAAGGGCCCGATCGGTCTGGTGTCGAAGTCCGGCACGCTGACCTACCAAATGATGTACGAGCTGCGCGATCTCGGCTTCTCCACCGCCATCGGCATCGGCGGCGACCCGGTCATCGGCACCACCCACATCGACGCCATCGAGGCGTTCGAGAAGGATCCCGAGACCAAGCTCATCGTCATGATCGGCGAGATCGGCGGCGACGCCGAGGAGAAGGCCGGCGAATACATCAAGGCCAATGTGACCAAGCCGGTCGTCGGATACGTCGCAGGGTTCACCGCCCCCGAGGGCAAGACGATGGGCCACGCGGGCGCGATCGTCTCCGACGGTGCGGGCACCGCCCAGGGCAAGAAGGAAGCCCTCGAGGCCGCGGGCGTCAAGGTCGGCAAGACGCCGTCCGAGACGGCCAAGCTGGCCCGGGAGATTTTCGAAGCCCTGTAGCGCAGCACGCCGAGACTGCGGCCAGATCGCCATCCTTCGGGAATCGGCGATCTGGCCGCAGTTTCGTTTGGGGGCGGGGCGTCTATTAGCCTCTCGAATTAACACCCGTCAGGAGGCTTGTATGCCGGTTGATCCGCGAACCCCGATCCTGGTCGGCGTCGGTCAGTTCACCGAACGCATCGACGACCCCGGCTACCGCGGCATGTCGGCCGTCGAGCTGGCGACCGAGGCCGCCCGGGCCGCACTGGCCGACACCGGTGCCGACGCATCGTCGGTGGCGGGAGCCATCGACACGGTCTTCGGGATGCGGCAGTTCGAGATCTCGGGTCCGATGCCGGCCACACTCGGCAAGTCGAACAACTATCCGCGGTCGGTGATGCAGCGCCTCGGCGGGAACCCGGCGCGCGTCGTGCTCGAACCCGTGGGCGGGCAGGGGCCCCAGAAGCTGGTGGCTGAGGCCGGCGCGGCCATCGTCGCAGGGGACGCCGACGTGGTGATGATCATGGGATCGGAACCGGGGTCGACGGCCAAGTACTTCGCCGACCGCGACGACAAGCCGGACTTCACCGAACACGTCGAGGGTCAGCTCGAGGACCGTGGGCACGGGATCTACAGCTACATCGACGAATACACCGTGACGCACGGATTGACCGGCGCGCCGGTGCAATACGGGCTACTTGACAACGCCCGCCGGGCCCGGCTGGGACTGGGTGTTCAGGAGTACCGCCACGCCATGGCCGAGCTGTTCGCGCCGATGTCGAAAGTGGCTGCGAAGAACCCGTTCTCGTCGTCTCCGGTCGAGCGCTCGGTCGAGGAGATCGAGACCGTCACCGACGACAACCGGATGATCTGCGATCCCTATCCCCGCTATCTCGTCGCTCGTGACACCGTGAACCAGGGTGCCGCGCTGCTCATGATGTCGGTCGAGGCGGCCCGTCGTCACGGTGTGCCGCAGGACAAGTGGGTGTTCGTGCACGGGCATTCGGACCTGGTCGAGCAGGCTCTGCTGAGCCGGGTCGACATGGGCGCCAGCCCGGCCGCAGTCCATGCCGCGCAGGAAGCTCTGCGGGTGGCCGGCGTCGGGGTCGACGACATCGCGACATTCGATCTGTACAGCTGCTTCCCGTTTCCGGTGTTCGTGATGTGCGAGGCGCTCGGGATCGCCGGCGACGATCCCCGCGGCCTCACGCTGACAGGTGGCCTGCCGTACTTCGGCGGGCCGGGCAACAGCTATTCGGCGCACGCGATCGCCGAGACCGTCATCGAGATGCGCGACAGGCCGGGACAATTCGGCTTCGTGGGCGCCAACGGCGGCATCATGAGCAAGTACTCGGCCGGCATCTACTCGACCGAACCCGTCGAATGGCGTTCGTCGCGCAGCGCGGAACTCACCGATCAGGTGGCCGCGCTACCGAGGGTTCCGGTAACCAAGCAGCCGGAGGGGCCGGGCGTCGTCGAGACGTACTCGGTGCGCTACGACTGGCCGGTGCGCACTGGGATCATCGTCGGGCGTCTCGACGCCGATGGTTCCCGCTTCATGGCGACCACGGAGGACGAGGCCTCAGTCGCGCTGATGTCCGACGGCGACCCGCTGGGCGCGAAAGTCGTTGTCACGCCCACGGACAACGGAAACAGGGCGGTTCTGCGCTAGAACAGCGTGGTCGCGGTCGGGGTGAGCACGAAGCCGTGGCCGCCGACGATGCACCCGGTGATGCCTGTGTCGTCGACGCCGCATCGGATGCCTTTGTATTCGATGCTGTGTTGCGGTGGAAGAGGTTTCGGGCTCTCGTTCTCAGGCGGTTGGTAGTTGGGGTTGAGTGACGGGGCGGCCGGCTCGCTGGTGGCCGGTGCGTTGGTCGCGACGTCGATCTCCCATGAGCCCGGGCCCTTGTCGGGGCGCGGCCCCTCGCAGGTGAGCGTCCGAATCGCCGGATCGTTGAGCGAATTCATGTCGTTGCTGTAGCACTGCTGGCCATCTGGTGTCGTGAACTGCACGCCGCGGAAGTAGGGGTAGCTCCGCTGAAACTGTGCGAGGTCGACCGGCGTCATGGACGACAGGTCGGGGAAGCCCGCCGGGAGCGCATCGGCCGACGACGTGGGCGTAGGCGTTTCTGCTCGGCTGTCTGTAGTGGCGCCGCAGGCTGCCAGTGCTGCGGCGAAGGCCAGCGTCGCCGCACAGATCACAACGTCCCTCGTGGGGGTAGACCTGGCCATCAGTAGCCGCCCAGCCCATTCGTATCGGAATTCTCGATGGTGACCAATTGTGTCCCGTAGGGGTTCCACAACGATATGGAGGCGTCGACGGAATTCCCTGCGGACAGCGGGGACTGGAACACGCCGTAGGCGCCTGGTTGCGACGTGACCACCTGCGGCGTGGACCAGTTCACGCCGTCCGTCGACGAGCTGGTGAAGATGTTGCCCCGATCGTCGTTGAAGGTCAGCAGCGCCTTGTTGGCGTAGAAGTGCACGTTGGGTTCGCCGACGCCGCTGTAGCCCGCCGGTGGCTGCAGCACAGGTGGGCTTCCGCCGGCGCCGGCCGCCCCCGCAGCGAACGAGTCGCCGTCCCAGTACTCGTATTTCGCGGGGTTCTCGACATCGGCGATGGGTACGCGGGCCACATGGAGGCCGTCGTTGGTCCGACCGTTCTCGGAGCCGTACATGTACACGTATCCATCGTCGCGAGGAGTGAAGCTCTGCACCTGAAAAGGGTTGTTCGACGCGGCATTGTTCGTCCACGCCGGGCCTGCCTTCGTCCATGTCTTGCCGCCATCGACGGATTTGTACAGTTCAGAGCTGCGCGTCTGCCACGTGCCCCGCTCCCAGTTCTTGACGTTCATCACCGACGCGTACATCGTGTCGCCGTCGTTGAACGTCGACGTCGGTATCGTCGACGCGTCACCAGGGGTGTTGGGGAACGGATCGTTGACGACGTCGTCCACCACCCACTTACCGTGCTCGTCCATCTTCCAGAAGATGATGTTGTTGAAGCCGCCCTGGTCCGTACGAGGTCCCGGGCCTCCGCCTTCTCCCATGTTCTCGGCGGTGTCGCCCTGGATCGTGAACATGCGCCCGTCGGGCGTCATGCCCATGATCGACAGGTCGGTGTTGGGCACGCCCACTCCGCCGTCACCGGTCTTCGGATCTCCCGAGCCGGCCAGGCTCTGCAGCCATGTCAGCTGGTCGCTGTTCAGGCTGTCCGGGTCGATGCCGCCGGGCGCGGGGTCGTTGCCCGGCAGCCAGCCCGCGTTGATCGCGCCGATGCCCTTCGCCGTCGTGTCATCGGCGGTGAGGAACTGTGTGATGACCTGCTGGATGATCCTGGTGTAAGCCGCCGCGATGGCCACCCATGGCGCCGTGTCGTTCGGCGGGCGGGGAGTCACCACGCCGGCGTCGCTGACGTCGAACATCGCGGTCGCGATGTCCACCCACGCCAGCAGCACCGCGCGGATCGCGACCATCGCCCCGCCGCCCGACTGCATGGCCGCAGCCAGTGCCGCCAACGTCTCGTGCTCGAGATACTCCTGCTGGATGTTGCGGTAGGCCTTCGCGGCCGCGGCGGTGGCGGCCCGTCCGAACCAGCTCTCCCGCATCGCGTTCGCAGCACGCACCTGTTCGCCGATCAGTCCGTCCAGGGCCGACGCTGTGCCATCCATGGCGCGGCCTGCGTCGACGACGCGCTGCGGCTCCTGCGCGCGGATCATCGAGATGGACATCAGGCCCCCAGACCGGTGTTCTCACCAGCCTAGAACCGGCGCCGGGAGGTCCGGCGCACCAAATTCACACCAGCGCGCTGAGCTTGCCCGCGAGCCGTTCGACGTATGCGGCGACCTCGTCGGGGCTGCGATCGGGGAAGCCGAACAGCACCTCGGTCACTCCGAGCTCGCGCCAGCGGGCGAGCTTGTCGGGGTCGGGTTTGAAGTCCAGGGCGACGATTTGCGGCGCCCCGTCGCGTCCGGCGGCAGCCCAGGTGTCCTGAAGCAGCTTCACCGGCTCGTCGATGTCGAAGTCGCGCGGGGTGGTGATCCAGCCGTCGGCCGACTTCGCGATCCACTTGAAGTTCTTCTCAGTACCCGCGGCGCCGACGAGCACCGGGATGTGCGACTGCACCGGCTTGGGCCACGCCCAGGACGGCCCGAAGTTCACGAACTCGCCCTCGTAAGCGGCCTCTTCTTCGGTCCACAGGGCACGCATGGCCTCCAGGTACTCGCGCAGCATCGTGCGGCGGCGCCCGGGTGGCACGTTGTGGTCGGCGAGTTCGTCTGTGTTCCAGCCGAATCCGACGCCGAGAGACACCCGGCCGCCGGACAGGTGGTCCAGCGTGGCGATCGACTTGGCCAGGGTGATCGGATCGTGTTCGACGGGCAGCGCCACCGCGGTGGACAGCCGGACCCGCGATGTCACCGCGGCCGCGGTGCCCAGCGACACCCACGGATCCAGGGTGCGCATGTAGCGATCGTCGGGCAGGGTCTCGTCCCCGGTGGTCGGGTGTGCGGCCTGCCGCTTGATCGGGATATGGGTGTGTTCGGGCACGTAGAAGGTGGAAAAGCCGTGCTCGTCGGCGAGCGTGGCCGCCGCGGCAGGCGTGATGCCGCGATCAGAGGTGAACAGCACCAACCCAAAGTCCATGCCGAGAATTAGAACGTGTTCCAATATGCGTCCGCAAGGGGGGTGCCTGGGTAGTGGAACGCAACCGCGCGGGCAGAGTTGGGTAGCGCGCTACTCAAGACCACGCAATTCGGTCGCGCGACAGTTGTGCCCATGAAGGCACGAACGCACATGCGGTCTCGGATCGGGGAATGGATTCGGCGCTATCTGCCGTGCGAGATAGCGGGCACCGCAGCAGAATTCGGGGCCGCCGCACTTGCCTACGGGGCCACCGGCTCGTTGGCGGCCGCGGCGGTCGCAGCGACCGTGGGCGCCTCCGGGGGCTACTACGCAATGGCGTTCCTTAACGCCCTGCGGTGGACCTACCGCGATCACTGCCACCGGACGCGCGGCGATCGCATCGTCGTATCCGTTCTCCTGGCGCTACGCAGTGTCGCGATCGAGTTCGGTCCCGCCGAACTGATCGACAGCATCGCTGTGCGGCCTCTGGCCTTCTACGTCGGCCCCATCCTGTTCGGCAACGTCGCCGCCGGCTGGATCTTCGGCAAGTTGGTCTCGGACGTGGCGTTCTACGGATGTGCCGTCTTCAGTTACGAACGTTTCACCGCGCTGCTCGCGCATCGCCGTCCGATCGAGAAGGGAAGCGGTCATGAACCCGCACCGACGGTCTCAGCTGCGTGAGCAGTTGCGCGCCACCGCGCCACGCTGGACGCAGCTCGCCACGACACACGGCACACCGCTGCTGGTGCTCGAGCCCCACCGGGTCGCGCGGCGCCTGCGTGAACTGCAATCCGCGCTCCCGGGGTTCGACGTGCACTACGCGGTCAAGGCGCTACCGCACCCGGTGGTGCTGTCCACCGTTGCCATCTGCGGCGGCGGCTTCGATGTGGCGACGCGGGGCGAGGTGGATCTTCTCGGACGTCTCGGCCTGCCGCTGCACCGCGCCATCCACACGAATCCGATCAAGAAGCCGGCCGACATCGAGCACGCCCACGCCGCCGGGATCCGCACATTCGTGGTCGAAAACCCCACCGAGATCGAAAAATTCGCAGGCCTACCCGACGACATCGAGGTGCTCGTCCGGCTCGCGTTCCTCAACCCCGCGGCGAAATCCGATCTGTCGACGAAATTCGGGGTGGCGCCGGCCGACGCTGAGCTCCTGGTCAAGCATGTGTTGGCCAGCGGTGTCGATTTCGCAGGATTCAGCTTTCATGTCGGCAGCCAGAGCAGCTCGACCGAACCGTTCCGCCGCGCGCTCCAGCACACCCTCGAGCTGACCGATCACATCGAAACGACCCTCGGCGTGCCCACCCGGACGATCGACATCGGTGGGGGATTCCCGGTCAGCTATCGCGAGCCCGAGCCGCCGATCTCTGAGATCGGCGAGATCGTCGACGACGTGCTCGGGACGCGGCGCGCGGAGTTCACGTTGCTGTGCGAGCCGGGACGTTTCCTCGCCGCCGACTGCATGACGCTGCTGACCACGGTGGTGGGCACCGCCGAGCGCGCCGGACGGACGTGGCACTACCTCGATGACGGGCTCTACGGCAGCTATTCGAATGTGATGACCGAAGACGTGCACGCGCCGATACTCGCGCTGGCCGAGTTGACCGGGGACGGCGAGCCGACGCTGCAGCCGGTGACGCTGGCCGGGCCCACCTGTGACAGCGCCGACGTCATCGCCCGGGACTATCCGATGCCCCGCCTGGCCGTGGGCGACGTCCTCGTCAGTCCGATGATGGGCGCCTACACCACGGTCACCGCATCGCGGTTCAACGGCATCGAAGCCACGCCGATCGTGATGGGCTGACGAGGACGTTCCGGCCAATCAGCAAATATCCGTAACGGATGCCCGGCGGGCAACGACAATCCACTCAAGAGCGATTTCGTTGTGCACGAAAGCCGCCGGTTCAGTGGTACGCCGTGCCGGGGCTATCCGCCGCGACATCTGACCCGATCGTCGGTCGATGTCCTCCACCACATTGAGGCTTTTCATCATGCCCCGCTTCACACGCGGTGGCGTCGCGCTGGGCGCTGCCCTGGCGATCTTCGCCGTCCTACTCGTCTTCGGTGGCCGTCTACTCGGCGGCGAGAGCAACTCCGGCGCCCCACCCTCGGTGCCGTCCTCGGACACCGCCCAGGTCGACGGTGCAACGCCACGGGCGCCCACCACGAACGCCACATCCGTCGGATCTTCCGGCGGACAACTGCCCCAGGCGCAAGGGGTGCAGGCGGCGTCGGGCGCCGATGCACCGAGCCCACCGCCCACCGTTGCGCCTGACCAGCCCGCAGGTTGGCCGCAGCTGATCCTGTATGCGGTGCTGAGCGCCATCTCCGTACTGCTGTTCGTGGTGGCGGCCACCACGCTGTGGTGGATGCTGCATGCCTGGCGGAGCCCCGAGGCCTTGGCTTCCACCGGGTTCAGACGCCGGTCGGCGGGACGCCCCCGGTCGTTCTCCCTGCTTCTGCCGGCACGCCACGAGCAGGACGTCCTCGGGGACACCATCGACGCGCTCGCCCGGCTCGATCACCCCCACTACGAGGTGATCGTGATCATCGGGCACGACGATCCCGAAACCGAACAGGTCGCGCGGGCCGGAGCCGCCCGCCACCCGAGGACTGTGCGGGTCGTCATCGACGACAACGTGCCCAAGAACAAGCCCAAGGCGCTCAACACGGCGCTTCCTGCCTGCCGGGGCCAGTACGTCGGCGTCTTCGACGCCGAAGACGAGGTGCATCCCGGCCTGCTGCGGCTGGTGGAGGCGCGCTTCGAAGAGTCCGGTGCCGACGTCGTGCAGTCCGGGGTCCAGTTGATGAACGTGAGGTCCAGCTGGTGGTCCCTGCGCAACTGCCTGGAGTACTACTTCTGGTTCCGGTCTCGGCTGCATTTCCACGCCGATCAGCGGTTCATCCCGCTGGGCGGGAACACTGTCTTCGCGCGCACTGCGCTGCTGCGTTCCGTCGGCGGCTGGGATCGCAATTGTCTCGCCGAGGACTGCGAGATCGGCGTCCGATTGTCGACGCGGGGAGCGCGGGTGGCCGTCGCGTATGACCCCAAGGTGGTGACCCGAGAGGAGACTCCCGGTACCGTGCGGGCGCTGGTCAAACAGCGCACACGCTGGGACCAGGGCTTCATGCAGGTCTATCGCAAGGGCGAGTGGCGGAAACTGCCCACCCGACGGCAGCGGTTGTTGGCCCGTTACACGCTGGCCATGCCGTTCCTGCAGGCTGCGACCGGCGCCCTGGTGCCGATCGCCATCGTGTGCATGTTCGTCCTGAAGGTCCCCGTGCCGGTCACGCTGCTGACATTCCTGCCGTTGGCCCCGACCCTGGTCACCGTGGCCGTCGAAGCGGCGGCGCTCGGGGAGTTCGGCAAGGAGTTCGGGATACGCATCACCTGGTGGGACCACCTGCGGCTGGTTCTCGGCGCGTTCCCCTACCAGTTGCTGCTGGCCGCCGCCGCCGTGCGTTCGGTCTGGCGCGAGAGCCGGGGACACGGCGGCTGGGAGAAGACAGAGCACGCCAACGCCCACCGCACGGCTGATCCGCGAAAGGAGATGGCCGCATGACCAGACTTACCCGAATCAACCCGTCCCTGCCCGTCGCCGTAGCCCTGATGGCACTCACCGCCGTGTTGCGCCTGATCAACATCGCGGGCTCGCCCATCCGGCTCGACGACGAGGGCACTTATGTGGCACAGGCTTTCGCGGTCTCGCAGTGGGGAGAGCTTGCGCACTACACCTACTGGTACGACCATCCGCCGGGAGGCTGGCTGCAGATCGCCGCGTGGATGACGCTGACCGGGCCGGGTTTCGGGCCGAATGCCGTCACTGCAGGCCGTTACTTGATGGTCGTCGCGGCAGTGATCAGCGCGGGACTGCTGTGGCTGTTGGCCCGCCGCGTGGGACTGCCCCGCTGGGCGGCCGCGGCTGCCGTTGCGGTGTTGGCGGTGTCGCCGCTCGCGATCACCCTGGGGCGATCGGTGTACCTCGACAATCTGGCGATCACGTGGCTTCTCGGCGCGCTGGTGCTGATCTGTTCACCGCGTCACCGGCTGTCGGCGATGTTCGGCGCGGCGATGTGTTTCGGGGTCGCGGTGCTCACCAAGGAGACGATGCTGTTGTTCGTCCCGGTGGTCGCCTGGCTGGTCTGGTGCAAGACCGCGCCGGCCACCCGCCGCTACGCGCTCGCCGTTTTCGGCGCCGTGTGCGCGCTGGTGATCAGCACCTACGTGTTGATGGCGGTGGTCCGGGGCGAGCTGATTCCCGGGCCTGGCCACGTCAGCCTTTGGGAAGGCATCAAATTCCAACTGTGGCAAAGGGAGTCGAGCGGATCGCTGACCGATCCGGGATCTCTCAAACGGCACACCGTCGACGAGTGGCTGCGGCTCGACCCGGTACTTCCGCTGCTGGCAGCGCCGGTCGCGCTGGGCGGACTGCTCGTCGAACGGTTGCGGCCCTTCGCCGTCGGACTGCTGATGTTGGTCCTGGCCGTGGTGCGCCCAGGTTATCTGCCGGTGCCGTTCGTGATCTCGGCTGTCCCCCTGATCGCGCTGGTGGCGGCGGGTATCGCCGCGGCGGTCGTGGATCGAACGCGGAGCATGACGCGACAACCCTCGCCGCGCGCCCATCGGAACCGCACCGCGGCAACGCTTTCCGCTGTCTTCCTCGGTGTGTTGACCGCGACGCTGTGGGTCGCCGGCTATCGCGATGTTCTCAGCGCCGACAACGATGCACCGATGCAGCAGGCGCAGCAGTGGGTCTCGGACAACGTAACTCCTCGCGACCGACTGATCGTCGACGACGCGATGTGGGTGGACCTGGTGCGCGACGGCCGAGATCGACGCAACGTCGTCTGGTCTTACAAGGTCGACACCGACGAACAGGTGAAGAGCGGGGCGCCCCGGGGCTGGTCCGACTACCAATGGGTGATCTCGACGCCGTCGATGCGCGCCAACATGCCCGATGCCGGTGTGCTCAACGACGCTGTGTCGCATGCGCGGACCGTCGCGACATTCGGCGAACGCGGGAACCGCGTCGACGTCTTGCGTGTAGGTGGTTACGCATCCGCGCCGACGACCGCGGCGACTCCTGCATTCGGGGTGCAGGTTGCCGCGCACATGGACGGCGCATCGAACCCTGATGCGCTCGCGGCCCTGCAATCGGGCACCGTCGACCAACGCGTCGTGGCCACCCTGGCAGTTCTCTCGGCAACACAACCCGTTGCGTTGCAGAGCATTTCGCCGGTCGCGGCGGCAGAAGACGTCGCGGGCGCGCCCCGCCGTGAGTTCCGGCTCAGCGGGCCGCAGGATCGATTGCAAGCCTTCGCGACTTTCCTGCAGAAGCAGAAGAGTCCGTTCGACACCGAGTCGGTCGCGCTGAGCACCACCGATCTCACGGTTCGCTTCCGCCCCGCTCCGACTACGGTCGGACTACAGGGCGAGCCACCGCAGACACCCGGTGGAAACGCCGTCGTGCGCGTGTCGGATGTCCGGCGGGCCGCACCAACGGACCGACTGGAATTCGTCCGCCTCGACGGGGCGCCCGGAGCCTCTCTTCCGTTGACAGCGGACGCCCCCGACTACCGCCCGATTCCGGCGGGAACATACGTGATGACCACTGTCGACCAACGCGACGGGGTGCCGGTGATGCGCCAGGCGTTCACCGTCGAATCAGGCGGAAGCTACACACTCGCGTTGTTCTCGGCGGGCGAAAAGGGCGAAATGGCGGCACAACTCGTGCCCGACTCCGCACCCGGCGCGCCGGCACCCGCCCAAGCGGTACGCCTGATGCAGGCGTCCAGCGACTCGGGGCCGGTGAAGCTTGCGCTCACCGCGGTGGACGGCGCGCACACCGTGCTGGCCGACAACGCCTCCTACGGTTTGATCACCGGTTACGGCCCACAACCTGCCGGCCGGTACGACGCCGTGATCACCGCCGAAGGCCAAGAATGGCACCAGCCCGTCGACGTGCCGACCGATGCGCCCACCACGCTCGTGCTCACCGATGGTCGAGACGGCCCCACGCTGCGCCAGACCGTCGACGTCGCCGGCGCGGCTGCGCCGTTCGATTCGCCCGCTCTCGCGCTGCCCCCCGGTGAGCGCGAGCCCGACAAGGTGTCCGCCAAACCCGCGTCCCAGGACGACCCGCGGCGACAGGTGATCCCCGTCGTGCTGTGCGCTGTCTTCGTCGTCGGAGCCGTCGTGGCGGGCACGCGCTACCAGAGGAGGCAACGACGATGAGGAGTCGACTTCGAACAGCACTGGTCCAGGCGGTGACTGTGGTCGCGGTCGCCGGCGCAGGGTGGGGAGTGGCGCACGCCGCCGACCCCCGCGTCTCCTCCGAGGAGATCTCCACGATGCGGCAGCACGCCGCACGTGAAGCCGGAGATCGCTTCCTCGACGACTACCTGGAAGCCGACGGTCGCGTGGTGCGACGCGACGAGGGTGGCGACGTGGTCAGCGAGGGTCAGGCGTACGGCATGCTGATCGCTGCCGCCCTGGGCGACGAGGACCGGTTCCGATTGATGTGGGATTGGACACGTACGAACCTGCGCCGCCCCGACGGGTTGCTGTCGTGGCGTTGGGCCGACGGACAGGTCCGCGACGGCAACAGCGCGGCCGACGCCGACCTCGACGCGGCGCGCTCGCTGCTCGTGGCCGGCCAACGCTTCGATGCCCCAGATCTAGACCACGACGGCCAGAAACTCGGCGAAGCGATCCTGGCTGCGGAGACAGCGCCCGTGGGCGCAGCCTCGCCGCCGCCGGCCGATGTCGTGCCCGCCGGACGTTGGATGGCCGGCACCGGCCTGATCACGGTCGCCGGGAACTGGGCCAGCGCGCCTCCGCACGCCGTCGACCCGGGATACTTCAGTCCGCGCGCCGAACAGGTCCTCATGCAGGCGTCGGCGGATCCGCGCTGGGCCGACATCAGCCGCACCCAACGCGTGCTGAGCTGGCAACTGATCGGGGCGGGGACCTTGCCGCCGGACTGGGCCAGCGTCGACGACGTCGGTCACGCCGTGCCGACAGGTTCGCCGGCCGGCGGGGGAGTGCAATTCGGGCTGGACGCCGCACGCCTTCCCATCCGATTCGCCGAATCGTGCGATCGTGAGGACCGCGCCGTGGCGGCGTCGCTGAGACCCCTGCTGACCGGCGCGGACGACATCCCCGCAGTGCGCAATCTGGACGGCTCCGCTGCCGCACAGTGGCAGCATCCGGTGACGCTGGTGGCCGGTGCAGCCGCCGACCACGCCGCCGGAGACGAGGACGCGGCGGCCCACCGCCTGGACCGGGCGGCTGCGCTGCAGGAGAAGTATCCGACCTACTTCGGGGCGGCGTGGGTGGCGCTGGGCAGGATCATGCTCGACACCACACTGCTCGGCGACTGTCCGGAGGGCGGTTCGCGTTTCCTTCAGCGCGATCCATACCGATGACGGACGGCCATCGCAGCGCTTCGATGGCCACCATGACGACCGAACGCATCGCCGAGAACGTCTCATTCGCCTACTGGGTGCCCAACGTCAGTGGCGGCCTGGTGGTCAGCGACATCGAGCAGCGCACCGATTGGAACTACGACTACAACGTCAAACTCGCGCAGACTGCGGAGAACAACGGTTTCGACTACGCGCTGTCTCAGGTGCGCTACGAAGCCAGCTACGGCGCGGAGTACCAGCACGAGTCGACCAGCTTCAGCCTCGCGCTGCTGCTGGCCACCCAGCGGTTGAAGGTGATCGCCGCCGCCCATCCGGGGCTGTGGCAGCCCGGCGTGCTGGCCAAACTCGGCGCCACCGCCGACCAGCTCTCCGGTGGCCGCTTCGCCGTCAACGTCGTATCGGGATGGTTCAAGGACGAGTTCACCCACCTCGGTGAGCCGTGGCTGGAGCACGACGAGCGGTACCGGCGCAGTGCCGAGTTCCTGCAGGTTCTCCGCAAGATCTGGACCGAGGACGATGTGGATTTCCGCGGCGACTTCTACCGCATCCACGACTTCACCCTCAAGCCCAAACCGGTCAACACACCCGAACGGCCCAACCCGGAGATCTTCCAGGGCGGGAACTCCACCGCGGCCCGTCGCAACGGCGGTCGCTACGCGGACTGGTATTTCTCCAACGGCAAGGACTTCGACGGCGTCACCGAACAGATCGTCGACGTCCGCGACCATGCCCGCGAAGTCGCACGTGAGGTCAAATTCGGACTGAACGGCTTCATCATCGCCAGAGACACAGAAAAAGAGGCGAAGGAGACTCTCAGGGAAATCGTCGCGAAAGCCAACCGGCCCGCCGTGGAGGGGTTCCGCTCGGCCGTGCAGCAGGCCGGCAACTCCACCGGCGACAAGCGCGGGATGTGGGCAGACTCGAGCTTCGAGGACCTCGTGCAGTACAACGATGGCTTCCGCACCCAGCTGATCGGCACGCCGGAACAGATCGCCGAGCGCATCGCGGCCTATCGCAAGCGCGGCGTCGACCTGATCCTCGGCGGTTTCCTGCACTTCCAGGAGGAGATCGAGTACTTCGGTGCCAAGGTGCTGCCGCTGGTCCGCGAGATCGAGGCCGCCGAGGCGTCGACGGCCGACACGCCGGTGCTGATCCCCGCCTGAGGGCCGCCTCCGCCCCTCGGGGTCCCCAGCGATGTGCGCTAGCGTGGTTCATCGAATCGCTCAGGCGGTCCGTCGGGATCGCAGTCGCCTGCGTTGGCATCGTTGGTTGTCGATGCGGGGGCCCGCACACCACAGGAGAGGTCATGTCGTACCCACAAGGCCCGACCGGAGGCCACGGCTACCAGCCGGGCCAGCAGCCCACCACGCAGTTCAGCGCGCCGACGCAGCAGTTCGCCAGGGTCGGTGAGCCCGGCCCCGGCACCGACGGCCCCAGCAAGCTGCCCGATTACCTGAGCGCCGCGACCGCCGGTCTCGGTCTGCTCGCGTACCTGTCGTACTTCGCGCCGCAGTTCACCGTGGAGTCCTCCGACTTCCCGGGTCTCGGCGAGCTCAGCGGCAGCTCCGTCGGCCTCGGCATCGCGGTCGTCGCCTCGCTCGTCGGCGCACTTCTCGCCGGTGTCGGCCTGCTGCCCAAGCAGAAGAGCCGCGTCGCTCTGGCCGCCGTCGCGTCCGTGCTGGGCTTCCTGTTGGTGATTTCCGAGGTGCTCAACAAGCCCAGCGGCACCAGCGTCGCCTGGGGCCTGTGGCTGGTGACAGCGTTCACGCTGCTGCAGGCCGCGGTTGCCGTCACGGCTCTGCTGTTCGACTCCGGAATCCTCACCCCGCCGGCGCCGCGGCCCAAGTACGAGCAGCCGCAGTACGGGCAGTACCCGGGCTCCTACTACGGCCAGCAGGGTCAGCCGGGCCAACCGCAGCACGGCCAGCCTCAGCAGCAGCGCCCGGGCTACCCGACGCCGTACGGCGGCTACCCGAGCTCCGGCCCGTCCACCGGCGGTTTCCCCGCGACGTCCCCGTCCGGACAGCAGCCGTCGGGTCAGCAGCCCTCCGGCGCGCAGTCGGGCTCGCCGACCCCGCCCACCGGTTACCCGACCTACGGGCAGCCGCCGGCGAGCAGCACTCCGACGACGCAGGTCCCCACGCAACACCAGTCGTCGCCGTCCTCACCGTCCTCGCAGTCGGGCCCGTCGTCGTCGTAGTGTCGAACGCGTCGTGATTCCAGGCGCGTCGTAGTCTCAAGCGCGCGTGCATGACCGTCGCGCGTCCGAGAGCGTCTTTCCAGGAGCGACCCGACCCGTGAACACAGCCCCACGCGCGGGTGACACGCCAGCAGGCCCGCGCCAGGCGCGGGAACTGCTCCGGGTGGCGTTCGGGCCGTCACTGGTCGCGTTGGTTGTCATCGCGGCTGTCGTCCTGCTGCAGCTGCTGATCGCCAACAGCGACATGACGGGCGCGCTCGGAGCCATCGCGAGCATGTGGCTCGGCGTGCATCAGGTGCCGGTGTCGATCGCAGGCAGCGCGCTGGGCGTGATGCCTCTGCTGCCCGCCATGGCGATGGTCTACGGCACGGCGCGGACCACCGCGGCCGCGGTGACGCACACCTCGTGGTTCGTCACCCGGTGGGTGGTGGCCTCCGCTTTGGGTGGGCCGCTGCTGATCGCGGCGCTGTGTCTGGCGGTCATCCACGACGCCGCGTCCGTGCTGACGCAGCTGCAGACCCCGGACGCCTCGCGCGCCTTCGCCAGTGTGCTGACCGTGCATCTGCTGGGGGCGGCGCTCGGTGTCGGGTCTCGGCTGGGTCGGCGGCTGCTGCCCCCGCCGCTGCCCGCGTGGCTACCCGACGCGTTCCGTGCCGCCGCGGTCGGTGTGCTGGCTCTCTCGGCGCTGTCGGCGGCGGTGGTGGCGGGATCGCTGATCGTGCACTGGTCGACGATGCACGACCTCTACTCGATCACCGATTCGCTGTTCGGCCAGCTGAGCCTGACGGTGCTCTCCCTGCTGTACCTGCCCAACGTCGTCGTCGGTGCCGCGGCCGTCGCCGTCGGCTCCAGTGCCCACGTCGGGTTGGCCACCTTCAGCGCCTTCACCGTGCTGGGCGGTGACGTGCCGGCGCTACCAGTGCTGGCCGCCGTGCCGACACCCCCGCTGGGACCGGTCTGGGTGGCGTTGTTGATCGTCGGCGCGGTGTCCGGTGTCGCGCTGGGCCAGCAGTGCGCACGCCGGGCGCTGCCACCTGCGCAGGCCCTGGCGAAAGTGCTGGTGGCCGCGGCCCTGGGCGCCGCGGTGATGGCGCTGCTGGGCTACGCCGGCGGAGGTCCGCTCGGCAATTTCGGCGACGTGAAGGTCGACCAGGCCACGTTCGGACCCGCGGTCTTCGTGTGGTTCGCCGGTATCGGCGCGCTGACCACCGCCATGTCGGGCGGGTTTGCGCGCCGGGTGCGCAGGCCCGCAGCGGCGACGGCGGAAGCCGCCGATGACGATTCGGCCCACAGCGAGGCCGATCCGGAGACCGTCGTGATCGCCCCGGAACGCCCAGAACCCGTACCCGACGCAGCGCCGACCGCTCAGCCGGTGCCGGTGCGCGAGGAGGTCGCGGCCGCGGACCTGGACGACCTTGCAGACCCCGAGGACCATTTCGTGGCCGACGACGACATGCGTTCGGATCGCGACGGCACCACCCACTAGGCTTCCAGCCGTGCAGCCACCGGTCCGGGTCCCCCCGAGCGTGCCGTCGCGGCTCGTGGTCCTGGCTTCCGGCACCGGCTCGCTGCTCGCGTCGCTGCTGGAGGCCGCGGTCGACGACTATCCCGCGCGCGTCGTCGCAGTCGGCACCGACCGCAGATGCGCCGCAGTGGACATCGCCGCAGCCGCGGGGGTGCCGTCCTACACCGTGCGGCTCGGCGATTACGCGGACCGCAGTGCCTGGGATACCGCGCTCACCGAGGCCACTGCCGAACAC